>NZ_VATK01000043.1 GCF_006546985.1 Bacillus sp. 03113 | reverse complement strand
GGGCTTGTCAAATAAAGTGTGTAAGCCCTACTTTACTCAAGGTATTTTAGGACTCGATTTTTTAGATGTTCATGAACTAAAAGTTGGTTCATTACCATGGACCAGTTTTGAATAAACCCACCATCCCATTTCTTTTCTAATTCTTGAGTGCGTAAATAGAGTAGTTTAAATAGGGCATTTTCATTTGGGAATGCTCCTTTTTTCGTCACTTTCCGAAAACTAGAATGGATACTTTCTACGGCATTCGTGGTGTACATGACTTTGCGAATGGCACTCCCATAGTCAAAAAGTTGTTCTATATGATTGAAGTTTCGAATCCATATATCCACAGCTCCAGGGTAAGAAGACCACTGTTTTTGAAAGGCCTCAAAGGCACTATGACAAGCCTTAAGGCTTGGAGCACTATATACCTTCTTTAGTGACGCTGTAAAGGGTTTGTATTCTTTACTTGGAACATATTTGATGGAGTTACGAATCAAATGGACGATACAACGCTGCACAACCAAGTCAGGGAAAATAGCACGAGCCCCTTCTTCTAGACCATTCACTCCATCCATCGACAAGAAAAACACATCCTCTACACCACGAGCTTTGATTTCATCAAAAATTTGCATCCACTTATGCTTACTTTCTGTTTCGTTTAACCATAGACCCAGAATCTCTTTCTTGCCTTCCATTGTATAGCCTAAAATGGTGTATACGGCATATTTCTTCGTCTCATATTGATTTCGAATGGTTGTGAACATACAGTCTACAAATAAAAAAGCATAACAGCTGCTTAAAGGTCTAGATTGCCATTCTTCTAGATCGACAAGTATTTGATCTGTCATATCAGATATCATCTCGTGTGATACGGAGAATCCATAAATATCTTCAATGGTAGAGGATATATCCCGTTGGGACATCCCACGTGCATACATAGATAAGACCTTATCTTCAATGGCGGATACGTCTTTTTTTCTTTTTGGAACAAGTTGCGGTTCAAAAGAACCATCTCGATCTCGAGGTACTTGTATATTTACTTCTCCAGAACTAGTTTTGATGATTTTTTTCCCATAGCCATTCCGTCGATTGGCGGTCTTTTTTTCATCTTTATTATTCGATTCATATCCTATATGATGATTCATTTCTCCTTTTAACATCGATTCAAACATAGGACCGAAAATATCTTTTAAGGCATTTTGCATATCTTCAACTGTTTCTGGTTGGTACTTTTCTAAGATGAGGTTCGCTAACTCTACAGACTTTGGATCACGTTTCGTATTTGCCACGTACAAAACCTCCTACTCTTATTAATCTTATTCTACCAAAAACAAATAAACTGTGAAGTAAAAGCCGTACGCACTTTTACTTACACAGTTTATATTACACTCCC
>NZ_VATK01000042.1 GCF_006546985.1 Bacillus sp. 03113 | reverse complement strand
GAGGCCACTGAAAAAGTCCAATTTTTTATTAGGCAGTTGAAAGTTTGATTTAATCGAACTTTCAACTGCCTTTTTGTTTTATAATTATGATATTAAAAAGTATGTAGGTGGTATAAAAATGATTTCCAATCAAGACTCTTTCACGCTTAGTCCGTTTCTAGCTATTTATGATTTCGTTGTCCCAAAAGATAATATGCTTCGCCAAATCAATGATTTAGTGGACTTTTCCTTCATTCTTGAAGAATTGAAAACAAAATATTGTCTGGATAACGGTCGTAATGCAGTGCCGCCGATTCGAATGTTCAAATATCTACTACTTAAATCCATTTTTGATTTGTCCGATGTAGATGTAGTAGAACGTTCTAAATATGATATGTCGTTTAAATATTTCCTCGATATGGCACCGGAAGAGTCTGTCATTGACCCAAGTTCTTTAACCAAATTCCGCAAGCTCCGTCTTCAAGATGTGGGTTTATTAGATATGCTCATTGGCAAGACAGTAGAGATTGCACTGGACAAAGAAATCATTAAAAGTAAAAACATTATTGTAGATGCTACCCATACAAAAGCACGTTATAATCAAAAGTCACCGAAAGAATTTTTACAAGAGAAATCAAAAAATGTACGAAAAGCCGTTTATCAAATCGATGAATCGATGAAAGAAAAACTTCCACCGAAAACTACTACTAATGAAGTAGAGGAGGAACTAAATTATTGTAATGACCTTATTTCTGTTATCGAATCAGAGCCTCAAATCGCTGCTATTCCTGCTGTTAAGGAAAAATTAAATGTTTTAAAAGAAGTGGTAGAAGACTACACCGAACAACTAAGCTTTTCAACGGATCCAGATGCACGTGTGGGTCATAAATCAGCGGATTCTTCTTTCTTTGGATATAAAACACATATTGCGATGAGTAATGAACGAATTATAACAGCTGCAGTGGTGACAACAGGGGAAAAAAGCGATGGGAAATATCTTCAAGAGTTAATTAAAAAAAGCCAAAAGACAGGAATGAAAATTGATTCAATCATTGGAGATACTGCCTATTCGGAAAAAGAAAATATTCGCTATACAAAGGAAGAGAAACTAGACCTTATTTCTAAATTACATCCACTTATTACAAATGGGAGACGGACAAAAGAAGAAGAATTTGAATTTAATAAAGATGCAGGGATGTATGTTTGTAAGGCAGGTCACATGGCCATTCAAAAGAAAATAGATGAAAGAAAGGGGCAAGATAAAAACCCTAGAATCAAATATCTTTTTGATATTGAGAAATGTAAAGTTTGTCCTTTCCGCGAAGGATGTTATAAAGAAGGAGCGAAAAGTAAATCCTATTCTGTAACCATCAAATCAACGGAACATAAGGACCAAGAAGCATTTCAAAATACAGAAAGATTTAAAGAACTAGCGAAAACTCGCTATAAAATTGAAGCGAAAAATAGTGAACTTAAACACAGACACGGTTATGAAACAGCCTCATCCTCGGGTCTATTTGGGATGGAAATTCAAGGAGCTACAGCGATATTCGCCGTCAACCTCAAGCGGATTCTAAAACTCCTTCAAGAAAAAGAGGAAAAATAGACAAGGAAAAAGGCAACTTGCTGTCTAAATTTTGGAGACAAGTTGCCTTTTATATGTCTACATTCAAATATAAACAAAAAAAAACGAAAGTTTTTCAGTGGCCTC
>NZ_VATK01000041.1 GCF_006546985.1 Bacillus sp. 03113 | reverse complement strand
TTGTAAACGCTAGAATAAAGTTGACAGTTTTCGCTTGATAAGATTTTACACTTTTGCTCAATCAACCTACTACTTTAGTAAAATAGATATTGACGTTATTTTACTGGAGGTTAGGGTTTTGGAGGAGAAGTTAGTGTTATATGTAAAGATTCATGAACTACGTAAAAGAAAATTTAAAGTAGCACAAATCGCTAAGGAGCTAAAGATCTCAAGACCAACTGTCTATAAGTATTTAGAAATGACATTTGATGAGGCAAGAGCTTACACTGAACAGCCTTTGGGGAAGAAGAAAAAACTAAATCACTATAAAGACTGGATACTTGCCTGGCTAGAAGAGTATCCTCACCTGAGTAGTGCTCAGATTCATGATTGGCTTTTGGAGAGATATCCCGACCTATCGGTCGGTGGAAGTACTGTGAGATCTTATGTGAAAGATATTCGTGAAGTCTATCAGATTGAGAAAAAGGTCATTGTCCGTCAATACGAAGCAGTTCCTGAACAACCAATGGGCAAACAACTTCAGGTAGACTGGGGTGAAACAAAACAGAAGACGACAGACAACAAAGAAGTCAAACTGTACTTTATTGCCTTTGTACTCGCTCACTCCAGACATAAATATATGGAATGGCAGGCACGTCCATTTACTACAAGAGATGCGATCAGGTGTCATGAAAATGCATTTCAATTCTACGGAGGACGAACAGAAGAAATCGTCTATGATCAGGACCACTTAATCACAGTGAGTGAAAATGCAGGCCAGCTGCTTTTAACAGCTGAATTTCAAAGCTATGTAAATGAGCGTAAATTCAAAGTTCACTTGTGTAGAAGAGCTGATCCAGAATCTAAAGGCATGATTGAAAATGTAGTGAAATACATAAAAGGCAATTTCGCTGACAGTCGGGTGTTTAGTGACATAGAAGATTGGAATGATCGAGCACTACAGTGGCTCGAGCGTACTGGGAACCATCAGGTTCACCAGACCACGAAAAAAAGACCAGCAGAAGTGTTTCTCCTCGAAAAGCAACACTTACAGCCAGTCTCTTCGTTACTTTCATATGAAAGTACCAATAACCAAAGTATAACAAGAAGTGTGAGCAAGGACAACACGATCCGTTATAAGTCAAACCGTTATTCCGTCCCACTTGGGACTTATCAAACAATGAGTGAGAATCTTGTATGGATTGAAGCGACAGACGAAGAGCAAAAGACGCTCGTCATCCGCAGAGAAGCAAATGGTGAGGTAATTGCCGAGCATCTTATTAGCTCAGAAAAAGGAAAACTCATTCAAAACCGTCATCATACTCGTGATCGCTCCAAAGGGGTTGAAGAGCTTAAGCAATGTCTAATCTCTTACTTTGAAAATCAGACACAAGCAGCTGCTTATTTGGATGAGATCAGCCAAATATACCCGAGGTATCGTCGAGACCAGTTTGCGATCATCTACAAGGTGATTCAACAGTATCCAGCATTAATTGATACTGTGATGACTAAGTGCATGACAGAGAAACTATACAATGCGAATGATTTTCGGGATATCGCTCATCACCTTGATACATTGCGTGATGAACCAGTTATAGAGGTACAATCCTTTTATGCCAATCCAGCAAAACATCCTCATATTAAGGCCTCTACCCGTTCTTTAAATGCGTATACTAGCATTTTAGGAGGTCGAGCATGATGAACAAGACAGTGCATGAATTACAAGACCAATTTCGTCAGTTACGTTTATCAGAGACTGCGGAGGAGCTGCCACAGCTTCTTCGCGAAGCTGAAAAAGCATCATGGACCTACTTGGAATTCTTAGAATCTATCACAAGATATGAATTAGCAAAACGTGAAGCGAAGAGCCTTGAAAAAAGAATGAAATGGGCACGCTTCCCTTTCGTGAAGTCATTAGATGAGTTTGAACTTAAAGGTCAAAACGTTCTAACAGCCCGCCAGCTTTCTCAACTTCGAGAATTGAGCTGGTTAGAGCAACAATACAATTTAATTCTTCTAGGTCCCCCTGGCATCGGAAAAACGTATATCGCAATTGGGCTGGGACTCGAAGCCGTTCACAGAGGATTCAATGTTTACTTCGCTACAATGGGTGAGCTTGTGCAGCTTTTAAAGACAGAAGAATACCTGAATAAATCTAAAGTCCAACTCAAACGGATTAGAAATGCCGATCTTGTGATTATCGACGATTTGATGTACATGGCGATGGATCAGAGAGAAGCAAACTTATTTTTTCATTTAATCAATCATTTATACGAACGAAGTTCGATCATCCTGACTTCAAATAAAAGTCCAGATGAATGGGGTAATTTAATTGGAGATCAAGGCATTACGACAGCTATTTTAGATCGTTTACTTCATCGTGTGGAAGTCATACATGGTGGAGAGGATGAGGAAAGTCATCGGATGAAAAACCGGAAAAGCATTTTTTCAGCAGAAGTGTAAAAAGGAAACGAGCAAAAAGTGTAAAATTCGACTTGACGTCTACA
>NZ_VATK01000040.1 GCF_006546985.1 Bacillus sp. 03113 | reverse complement strand
ATTAGGTTAAGTCCTCGATCGATTAGTATTTGTCAGCTCCACGTGTCGCCACGCTTCCACCTCAAACCTATCTACCTGATCATCTTTCAGGGATCTTACTAGCTTAACGCTATGGGAAATCTCATCTCGAGGGGGGCTTCATGCTTAGATGCTTTCAGCACTTATCCCTTCCGCACATAGCTACCCAGCGATGCCTTTGGCAAGACAACTGGTACACCAGCGGTGCGTCCATCCCGGTCCTCTCGTACTAAGGACAGCTCCTCTCAAATTTCCTACGCCCACGACGGATAGGGACCGAACTGTCTCACGACGTTCTGAACCCAGCTCGCGTACCGCTTTAATGGGCGAACAGCCCAACCCTTGGGACCGACTACAGCCCCAGGATGCGATGAGCCGACATCGAGGTGCCAAACCTCCCCGTCGATGTGGACTCTTGGGGGAGATAAGCCTGTTATCCCCGGGGTAGCTTTTATCCGTTGAGCGATGGCCCTTCCATGCGGAACCACCGGATCACTAAGCCCGACTTTCGTCCCTGCTCGACTTGTAGGTCTCGCAGTCAAGCTCCCTTGTGCCTTTACACTCTACGAATGATTTCCAACCATTCTGAGGGAACCTTTGGGCGCCTCCGTTACTTTTTAGGAGGCGACCGCCCCAGTCAAACTGCCCACCTGACACTGTCTCCCGCCCCGATCAGGGGCGCGGGTTAGAATGTCAATACAGCCAGAGTAGTATCCCACCGACGCCTCCACCGAAGCTAGCGCTCCGGTTTCTACGGCTCCTACCTATCCTGTACAAGCTGTACCAAAATTCAATATCAGGCTACAGTAAAGCTCCACGGGGTCTTTCCGTCCTGTCGCGGGTAACCTGCATCTTCACAGGTACTATAATTTCACCGAGTCTCTCGTTGAGACAGTGCCCAGATCGTTACACCTTTCGTGCGGGTCGGAACTTACCCGACAAGGAATTTCGCTACCTTAGGACCGTTATAGTTACGGCCGCCGTTTACTGGGGCTTCAATTCAGAGCTTCGCTTGCGCTAACCCCTCCTCTTAACCTTCCAGCACCGGGCAGGTGTCAGCCCCTATACTTCGCCTTGCGGCTTCGCAGAGACCTGTGTTTTTGCTAAACAGTCGCCTGGGCCTATTCACTGCGGCTCATCTAGGCTATAAACCCAAATGAGCACCCCTTCTCCCGAAGTTACGGGGTCATTTTGCCGAGTTCCTTAACGAGAGTTCTCTCGATCACCTTAGGATTCTCTCCTCGCCTACCTGTGTCGGTTTGCGGTACGGGCACCCTTGATCTCACTAGAGGCTTTTCTTGGCAGTGTGGAATCAGGAACTTCGGTACTTTATTTCCCTCGCCATCACAGCTCAGCTTCATGACAACGGGATTTGCCTCGTTATCAGCCTAACTGCTTGGACGCGCACATCCAATCGCGCGCTTACCCTATCCTCCTGCGTCCCCCCATCGTTCAAACGATCAATTGGTGGTACAGGAATTTCAACCTGTTGTCCATCGCCTACGCTTGTCAGCCTCGGCTTAGGTCCCGACTTACCCTGAGCGGACGAGCCTTCCTCAGGAAACCTTAGGCATTCGGTGGATGGGATTCTCACCCATCTTTCGCTACTCATACCGGCATTCTCACTTCTAAGCGCTCCACCAGTCCTTACGGTCTAGCTTCAACGCCCTTAGAACGCTCTCCTACCACTGACATCAACGATGTCAATCCACAGCTTCGGTGATCCGTTTAGCCCCGGTACATTTTCGGCGCAGAGTCACTCGACCAGTGAGCTATTACGCACTCTTTAAATGGTGGCTGCTTCTAAGCCAACATCCTGGTTGTCTAAGCAACTCCACATCCTTTTCCACTTAACGGATACTTTGGGACCTTAGCTGGTGGTCTGGGCTGTTTCCCTCTTGACTACGGATCTTATCACTCGCAGTCTGACTCCCAAGGATAAGTCATTGGCATTCGGAGTTTGTCTGAATTCGGTAACCCGATGGGGGCCCCTAGTCCAAACAGTGCTCTACCTCCAAGACTCTTCTCCTTGAGGCTAGCCCTAAAGCTATTTCGGAGAGAACCAGCTATCTCCAAGTTCGATTGGAATTTCTCCGCTACCCACACCTCATCCCCGCACTTTTCAACGTGCGTGGGTTCGGGCCTCCATCCAGTGTTACCTGGACTTCACCCTGGACATGGGTAGATCACCTGGTTTCGGGTCTACAACCACATACTCAAATCGCCCTATTCAGACTCGCTTTCGCTACGGCTCCGTCTATTCAACTTAACCTTGCATGTAATCGTAACTCGCCGGTTCATTCTACAAAAGGCACGCCATTACCCATAAATGGGCTTTGACTACTTGTAGGCACACGGTTTCAGGATCTCTTTCACTCCCCTTCCGGGGTGCTTTTCACCTTTCCCTCACGGTACTGGTTCACTATCGGTCACTAGGGAGTATTTAGCCTTGGGAGATGGTCCTCCCTGCTTCCGACGGGATTTCACGTGTCCCGCCGTACTCAGGATCCACTCTGGAGGGAACGAAGTTTCAACTACAGGGTTTTTACCTTCTATGACCGGCCTTTCCAGACCTGTTCGCCTACCCCGTTCCTTTTTGACTCCGTATAGAGTGTCCTACAACCCCAAGAGGCAAGCCTCTTGGTTTGGGCTAATCCCGTTTCGCTCGCCGCTACTCAGGGAATCGCGTTTGCTTTCTCTTCCTCCGGGTACTTAGATGTTTCAGTTCCCCGGGTCTGCCTTCCTTACCCTATGTATTCAGATAAGGATCCTATCCCATTACGGATAGCGGGTTCCCCCATTCGGAAATCTCCGGATCAAAGCTTACTTACAGCTCCCCGAAGCATATCGGTGTTAGTACCGTCCTTCATCGGCTCCTAGTGCCAAGGCATTCACCGTGCGCCCTTTCTAACTTAACCT
>NZ_VATK01000039.1 GCF_006546985.1 Bacillus sp. 03113 | reverse complement strand
CGTAAGGCTCCTGACTGAGCTATACACCTAGCCGATGATTTGCTACCGATTTCTGTTTTTTAACAGAGAACGGACTGCGAGGAGGTAACGGTAACACCAACAGCACTGACCGTTCTATACGCAGTGAAATCTGTTGGAATCCCCCATCCTCAAAAATTCGTGAGAATTTTAGGTGGGGGAGGATGTCAATTACTTTCGAAAGAATGATATCAGAAATATTATTCATTGTTTTTTTCGCAGATTCCTCGTGATTTTGTATAAAAAATTCAATAAAATGATTGATAAAAATTTTTCCCCTTGTGATGAATGAATTCTTTTTAAGAATCATGTCTCTCAGGGGGTTTTTCACTGCTCTCATATCAGAAAAAAAATGATATTATTAAGGAGTTTATAAAGGAAAAACAAATCAAGTAATTTCTTAAAATCAAATAAAAGCAAATTATTGAGGTGGAGCGATGTCATCTATTCTTTTTGTCATCATAGTGTTTAATATCATTTATGTTTCCTTATTTACATTAAGAGTAATCCTTGTGATTAAAGGCTACAAAGTATTGGCTTCTTTGTTATCCATGGCTGAAGTGTTTATATATTTAATGGGATTGAAGATTGTCCTTGATAATCTCGACGAGCCTTTAAATATTGCCGCATACTGTATTGGCTGGGGGATTGGGGTATTTTTAGGCGGTAAAATTGAATCTCGTTTGGCTCTGGGATATATCGTGATGGAAGTGGTTGTTGAATCGGCAGAAGTTCATTTGCCTGGAAACATTCGTGAAAAAGGCTATGGTGTTACGTCCTGGTTAGCAGACGGGAAAAATGGGAAAAGATTAGTAATGAAGGTTCTTGCTAAGAGAAGTGATGAGCTGAAACTGAAAGACCTAATTTTATCCATTTCACCAGGAGCTTTCCTGATTTCATATGAACCTACTCACTTCAATGGAGGATTTTTAATTAAAAGACTGAACAGCTTCCGAACCTAATATAAGGAAGCTGAAATAAGAAGGGCATTCTTTGTGTCAGTTTTATAGTTGAAGAATTGGAGAAATAAAATCCAAGGGCATTAATCGAATTCCAAGACCTGTGAAAGGAGCAATCATTATGACAAAAAATGATCCTACCAAGGAAAGCGATCTTCCAACTAATTTAGCTAAGCCGGCAAAACGGGCACTTGAAGGGGCTGGAATTATACAACTAGAGCAGTTCACCAAGATTAGCGAGAAAGAGGTATTGAAGCTGCATGGGATGGGACCAAAAGCGATGGATCAAATCCATCAAGCTTTAGCAGCCAAGGGTTTATCGTTCAACAATGGTTCATCATAAGAAAAAAAGCTGACTCAATAGCTCTTATTGATGTCTATTTGGGTCAGCTTTCTATCGACTAATTCAAAGGAAATATCATTCTTTTCCTTATCGAATCGTACAAATAGGTTTTTATCTTGAAATATAACTTCATCAACTACCTCTATATAAAAGAGTATACCCTCTTTCATAATATGTGGACCGAGAAGGTTAGGAGAATCTATCAAAAACTTTAAAGAGAACCCAGGATGAAACGGGCGATTCATTGCTTCTTCCTCGTAGCCAATTAAAAAGCGAACGGCTTCACCTTCATTTACTTCTAGTCCTTCTTTAAACCACTTGAAAGCTTTCTCATCAATACTTATATTCAAACTGAATTCCCTCCTTACCACTATTATTCAACAAGTGTAGTGCAAGGGCTAGTACGAACTTGAAAGTACCTGCTTAAGATTGAGTCATTCTTTTATTTACTATAAATATTTTTATAGTTAATCTATATTTTTGTAATTTGTTTTATAGTTATTCAGGATTTAAAATAAGACTTGTAATCATATTAAGGAGGTATTTAAAGTGGGGAAAAAAGTATTAATGGTTGTAACAAACCATAAAGAAATGGCTGAAGGAAAAACGACTGGGATTTGGTTATCGGAGTTCGCAGAAGCATATATAGAGTTTACGAATAAAGGGTTCGAAGTAACAGTTGCAAGTCCTCTTGGAGGAGTTGGACCGGTCGATCCTGGTAGTGTAGACGAAAACACACCACAAGAAATTTTAGATGCAAAAAAATATTTAGAAAATACGCTTAAGCTTGATGAAGTTGCTTCTGAGGATTATGATGCTATTTTCTTGCCAGGTGGTCATGGTACGATGTTCGACCTTCCAAAAAGCGAAAAGCTTCAAGAATTACTGCGTGACTTTTATGAAGGAGATAAAATTGTTGCTGCTGTTTGCCACGGCCCGGCTGGTTTAGTTGGTGCGACTTTATCAAATGGTCAACCTCTAGTGGCTGGAAAACGTGTGAATGCTTTTACTGACACAGAAGAGGCGCAAACAACATTGGAACCATATCTACCATTCTTACTAGAAAGCAAACTACGCGAGCTTGGTGCTATTTTCGTTGCCGCTCCAAATTGGAACACACATTTTGAAGTAGATGGAAACCTTATTACAGGACAAAATCCTCAATCTACTTTAGCTGTCACAAAAGCTGTTATTGAAAAACTTGCATAAAAATACTCAAGCTGATATCTTTCGTGATATCAGCTATTTTATTTTTATAAACATAATAGCAAACAAATGACAAAATAAATTATTTGTCATTTGTTTGCTATTATGTTATTTTCTTTTTAGTAAGAGATTCAGATGCAGTTAAGACATGGTACCAATTGTAGGCAGTAAAACAGGAATTAGAAATAACATTCAAAGAAAGAAGGAAACGAAAATGAGTATTGATTTAATGGGAAAAGTTGCGATTATTACAGGTTCTTCAAGAGGGATTGGAAAAGCGATCGCTTTGCAATTGGCTCATTTAGGTGCAAAAGTGGTCGTGAACTATTCCAGCAGTCCAGATAAAGCGGAAGAGGTTGTAAAAAAAATCCATGATATAGGTGGAGAAGCAGTTGCTGTAAAAGCAAATATGGGTAATACCAAAGAGATCGAAAACTTGTTTACAGAAACACTCAATGCGTTTGGAAGAATTGATATTCTAGTAAATAACGCAGGATTAATGAAAAATCGATTATTGCAGGATGTAACAGAAGAGGATTTTGATAAAGCGTTTTCCGTTAATGTAAAAGGGACATTCTTTGCTTGTCAGCAAGCAATAAAATATATGGAAGATGAAGGTCGTATTGTAAATTTCTCCACCTCTGTAAATGGACAGATGTTCCCAGCTTACAGCGTGTATGCAGGCACAAAAGGAGCAGTAGAGCAATTTACAAGACAATTAGCGAAGGAATTTGGTCCGAAAAAGATTACGATTAATGCGATTGCTCCTGGACCTGTTAATACAGAACTCTTCAAGGTTGGCAAAACAGAAGAGCAAATTGAGGGCATGAAAAAAATGAACGCCTTTCAACGAATTGGAGAGCCAGAAGATATCGCCAGCGTAATCGAATTACTTGTAAGCAAACAATCTCAGTGGATTACCGGTCAAACGATTCGTGTAAATGGAGGATTTATTTAAATAAAAGGCTCAAAGTTTGTTGCTTTTGACATAAAAAACATTGGGAGAAACGTTTCGGAGCAGCCTGCATACACGTAGACTCCTGTGGGAATGCGAGAAAGGCGAGACCCCGCAGGAGAGTATGCGACGAGGAGGCTTGACGCTCGCCCACGGAAAGCGAAGTGTATGCAGGCTGCGCGTTTAAAAGCAACAATCTATACGAAAACAGCCAAATAAAAAGAATGGTAAAGCTGTTGATGCTTATCGACAGCTTTATTTTTAATACAGAACTCTTCATAAATAGAATGTCGTATAAACCTCCTAATTTTTTGAGTGAAAATTGTTAAATGTATATAAATTTAGATAATAATATATTGCAAGAGATAAGCCCTAGATATATAATTACTAGTGGATAAAAAAGGAAAAGCTGACTTGACTACAAGAAGCGCTAAAAAGAATCCTTCAGTATGATAAAAATTGAATTGCATGATTCGGTATTCCGTATTTCTGCAAAACTCAATTATTAAATACTGGTGAGGAACTTTTTATGCGCTTTTTTTTGTTTCCTTTTTACTCAAAATAATTCTACAAATTGGAGGAACTTAAAATGGAAAAAATGTGTATGAACATGATGATGATGAATTGTATGGAAAGAATGATGTGCGAAATGAATGGCATGAAAATGATGATGGACATGATGTGCAACATGGAGATGGACATGAACATGGATCAAATGATGTCTAAAATGCAAGAGTGCGATGAAATGATGACATCTATGATGAATATGATGGCTAACATGAAGAGCATGCAAGAAAAATGCTAGTACACAGGGAGCACCTTATCTAAAATAAGGTGCTTCTTTTCCGTTTTAGCAGATTGCTTTTAAAGTAACGATCATGAGCCTTCTGAAGCTGAATATTCCTGATTAATCACCAAACTTTTCGATCAATATGTAGAACTCTCAATACTTATGCCTTCAAAGCACTTTTTGAAAGATTAAGGGTATGTTTTTTATCAATTTTGATATCAATGATTTCTAATTTCTCCTTATCTCTTAAAATTTCCGTTTTATTTTGCAGTATTAGATCTTTAAAAACTAATTTTCTTTTCATCTTTTTTTATCTCCTTTAATTCCATACTTATCGTACAAAAAAGAGGTTTCTTTACTTCATGAAATCATGAAATAAAGAAACCTCCGGTTGTGCGGTCGGTTAAACTAATAACTTTTTTATACTAGAATGTGTTTAATTATATTATAATTATTCCGATCGGTCAAGTGTGTTTTAGAGAGATATCACTTTCTCAATATTTGATTTTTGTAACGCTGATTCAAGTAAAAGAAGAGATAAACAATAACATCAACTATTTTTTAACTCTACAATATTTTATTGCAATACTAAGTGGTTCACTGATGCACTAATTAATTGCCTCAACTATATTAGACTAAAAATATTTTTCTAAAAGGAGAGGAGAGTTCAATCCTTTTAGTAGGCTGACCGGTTACTCTTAATACAGAACTCTCCATAAATAGAATGTCGCATAAGCTTCCCAATTTTCCCACGGAATAGCAATGGTTCTGATTTCTTCTTTGGTAGGTTTTCGATCCATATGAGCTAATGATTTAATAGCATTAATGAGACCAACATCTTCGATAGGAAACGCCGATGGAAAGCGCAAGCAGCGCATAAGAACGTAGTTAGCGGTCCAAGGACCAATCCCTCTTATTTTTATTAAGCTCTTTTCTATCTCATTAAAATGATTTAGCTTCATTAATTTCGCTTTCGATAACTCACCACTTGCCATTAATTGTGCAATTCCAATGATATATTCACTCTTTTTCATAGTCATTTTTATATCTGAGAGATCATCTGGAGTTAATGAAGCGATTTTTTTATATGAAGGAAAAATCCAATATTTCTTACAATCCCACTCTATAAAATCTCCAAATTTTTCTACAAATTGTTTTTTCAAAATATAAGCAAATCTTAAATTTATTTGCTGACCTAAGATTCCCCAACATAATGCTTCGAATAAATCAGGTATACCAATAATACGCAAGCCATAAAAATCTTGAACTGGCTTCATAAGGAAAGGATCGGTTTTTGCTAAATCGTAAAAGGTGCTTAAATGGGTGTCGAGATCAAACCACTCGCGAATATATCTTACAATTTCAGCACGTTGATAGCGTTCCTTCGGTCTTGTATCACCTAAAAAATTTACTCGTAATTGATTATTTTCTGTTGCCATTATTTGAACAATGGATCGATGTTCATCAAATGCAAGTGCTCTTGTAATCGTTCCATCATTTATCTCAAACAAACATTCATTTTTATCACGAAGCATGTAGTTGAGATTCGCTTCCATATTAAACTCTACAGGTAAGTTAATGAAAATATCTTGTTCAGCTTCTTCCCAAGAGCCTATAGGAGTAATGGAACAGCAGTTTTTACAAGGGCTATACGCTGTGTTTTCTGCTTCTTGCCTTGTTTCAAAACAGATCAAGTCTTTAGTATCTCTTTGATAAATACACCAAGGGAAGCAATAGATGCCTGTCTCTTTATTACCAATAAAATAGGATACATCCCATAAACTATTAATATCGTCATCCGTCTTAAGATTCACCTTAAAACCTCCTTTTAAGAAAGGGCAATCCCTTATTTTTAGTTTTAACATAAATATTTAGGTTAATGATTTTGTTATCTTGCTTTTCTATTCGTAAAATCGTACGAATACTAAATAGTCAGGTTATACTTTTTTTAGGAGATGATTTCATGACAAATGAAAAGAGCAATATACCTGAACATAAACCAGTAGAATTTTTCAAAAATAAACACATAGTGAGGATTTCGGATGAAGAGTGGTCAGCTATTTATCCACAATGACGCAGCATATGATCATAAATTTTATCATTTTTATGCGAGAAGACTTCTTCCTCAAAATGCGTTAGCATTTAGGTGGGTGATGAATCGCCCTTTTTTGTGTTTTAAAAAGGTAAATCTATTGAAACGTATGTTCCTATTTTGGTAAAATATTCTTATAAAAACAAGGAGGTGAAATGAAAAATGCCAACCATTACAATAAAGTT
>NZ_VATK01000038.1 GCF_006546985.1 Bacillus sp. 03113 | reverse complement strand
GAGTACGTACGGTTTGGAGGGGAGTTCTTGGAAACCTACTTAGGTAACTAAGCAAGGCGCCGGGTACTTACCCTACTTAATAATAATTCCACTTTTTTTCATCAAGCTAAATTCTCTTGTGCTAATAAGAGATTTGGTTTCTTTCGTTAGTGGAGTGTGAATACTAATGAAATCTCCCAGTGATAAGACTTCTTCAAAATCAGCCTTAGCAATTCCTGTTTCTACAAATGGGTAATCTGTATCCATTATATATGGATCATATCCTACAACTTTCATTCCAAATGCAGCAGCTCTTTTTTCAAGTCTATGTCCAATGTCACCAGCCCCAATGAGTCCTAATGTTTTACCATAGATTTCATTTCCCGTAAAAAGAGACCTATTCCACTGACCTTTATTCACACTCTCATTTGCTTTTAGTATGGAACGGGAAGCGGTCAGAATTGCCGTCATCACATACTCAGCCACAGACACAGAGTTTGCATGCTTAGCTGAAATGATTTTTACATTAAGTGCTTTTGAGGTATGTAAATCAATATTATCTAGTCCTACTCCAAGTCTTCCGATTACTTTTAAGTTTACTCCAGCGCTTAATAACTCCTTATCAACGATCGTTTGATTTCTAATGATAAGAGCGTCTGCATCAACGATTTTCTGTAGTAAATCCTTTTTTCGTTTCCATAGATCAGGAATTACTTCTACATCTCCTATAGATTGTAAATAAGTGATTCCCGAAGCATTCATCATTTCAGATATTATGATTTTCATCTTTTCACCTCAATCAAGCGCTTCGATAAAGCTTAGTTAATACAAATTCCTTGTGGCCAAGGCTTTCTGCGGCAGTAAAACGCCCATTAATTGTTCTAATTAATAGATCTAACAACAAATCTCCGGATTCTGTGAGCGTAAATTCTCTGCTTAGTAATCCTGTTACATCTACATCAATGTGTTCTTTCATTGTGTTAACAGTAATCGGATTTGCAGATATTTTTATGACTGGAACAATCGGATTTCCAATAATATTTCCTTGTCCAGTTGGAAAAAAGTGTACTACTGCTCCACCAGCAGCCATTAAAGTAATGCACTCTGCTGCTGCAGATGAGGAATCCATAAAATTCAAGCCTTGTTTAGTCGGTCGAGCGGCTGGTTCTAATACATCTACAACTTGTTTTGTACCCGTTTTTTCAATATTTCCTAGAGCCTTTTCTTCAATCGTTGTTAGTCCACCTCTAATATTTCCCTCTGTAGGCTGGCTGCCAAGTAAATCCACACCTTTTGAAGCGATCTCACCTACATAATTATTATAAATATGATAGAATTTATTTCTTACATCTGTTGTTGCGCAACGATTTGCTATTAAATGTTCTCCACCGGTGAGCTCAGATGTTTCACCAAAAATGACAGTACCCTTTGCGTCTATTAATCTATCAACTACATTCCCAACAGTTGGGCATGATCCCAATCCAGTCGTTGTATCTGATTCTCCGCATTTTATACTGACTAAAATTTCAGACAAGTTTACTTGTTCACGTTGGATTTCAGAAGCATATTGTACAAATTCTTGTGCAACTCGTGAGGCTTTTTCAATTGTTTTAAAATCACCGTATCGTTCAATTGAGAAACCAGCTACAGGTTTTCCAGTTTTTTTAATGCCTTCTACAATGATTTCTGTCCATTTAGGCTCAATTCCAATGACAATGACTGCAGCTACATTCGGATTTGAGCAATTTCCAATAATTGTTCTAAAAAACAATTCTAAATCAGGACCATATTGTAAACGTCCATAAGCATGAGGAATTGGCAAAGTACCTGGTACTATTTTCCCCACTGCTTCAACTGCAGCATTTGAAATATCATCGACTGGCATAATAACTACATGATTGCGAATTCCTACTTGTCCATTTTCTCTACGATAACCCCAAATTGTTTTTTCCATCATTACCACCTCGCCGTTTTTACATTATGTGTATGAACGTATTTCCCTTTTTGAATTTTTTGAGTTGCAAGACCAATTCTTTCTCTGTATTCAATTACTTCAGCCTCTTCTAAGATGTCAGTTATGGCTATCTTATGTCCTAAAGGTATAAAATCTTTTGCTATGATCGAGATCGTTGAATTATTCTCAAGGTATACCCCTTGAACTTCTTGCTGAGCCTCAATATCCTTAATAGCGACTCCTACTGAATCTCCAATGTGATGAACTAAAAAATTATGAGCCAAAATGTTTTCCTCTCCCTTCAAATTCTTACTACTATTTTTCAATGGTCTAACGTCTAGTGGCCCAACCAATTTAAATAATAAGATCTGTAAACAAAAAGGCCTTGCAACGTTTAATAAATGAATCAAACATTGCAAGGCCTTCAGTGATCTGATCGCACCCTTATTATTCCGATTGGTTAACTATGTTTTAAATGTTAACTCTACTTTAAAACTTTGTCAACCATTTTTATTAACTTTATTCAAAAGAAGGAGAAAAATAATAAAATGGACTGATTTAACAAGATTTAATAAAAAAATTGGTGCGTTTCAGTGATGAGAGAACGTTGGATCCTATCCCAAAAGAATATTATAATCTATTTTGTTTTGTTAGAATATATTCTCTTTATTCTCTTGAAAAATTTTATCTTCTTTCATTTCACTTAAAAAACACAAGCATA
Source organism: Bacillus sp. 03113 (assembly GCF_006546985.1). Taxonomy (GTDB): domain Bacteria; phylum Bacillota; class Bacilli; order Bacillales; family Cytobacillaceae; genus VATK01. The sequence goes on along the minus strand of NZ_VATK01000038.1, from coordinate 9,443 downwards.
AGGTCGATGTTCTTAGAATTTCTTAGGCTCACTGAACAGTAAACATGAATCTATCTTAATAGAGGCATACTTCCTGTTAATTTGTTTACCTTTTTACTTTCACCATATATCGCAATTCCAAGATATTCAAAATCGTCTTTGAAACGCTTGGAAGCTTCTTTTATATATTCATCATAAGTTAAACATTGTTGAGCAATATTTGAAAAATCCACAACCATCAAATCTGTAAAATCTTCACATGTTGTTTTATCTCTTAGCTCTTTAATTTTTTCCTTTGAGCCCTTCAGAACAGGAATTGGAGTGGTTGTTATTCCTAGATGCCATTGTCCAGATCCATCAAGAATATCACTACCCATAAAATCATCTGTATAATTACCTAAAGAATATCCAAGAATCATTGCAGTATTCGCTATTAATCCAAGAGGCAGCTCAGAATCAATTACAAGTACACACTTTTTCTTTTTTACATTCGTTTGCATTTACATTCACCTTATCTATCGTTTTATTAAGTATTTAAAAAAAATTATAATTTTATCGTATTGTAACTTCCTAAAACTCGTACTTCGTGTCCATATATATGTAGAATTGCTAACGCTTTTTCTATTCTTGGATCAGATATACCAGCTTCAGCTTCAAGAAAAAAATGATAGTTTCCCAGTTTTTTCTTAGTTGGACGAGATTCAATCCAAGAAAGGTTAATTGAAAGGGAAGAAAACGCATTTAAAATATTAGTTAATAAGCCTGGATAATCATCGCAAGGTGTCACGACTAACATCGTTTTATGAGGATCCGTTATGATATGATTATCATTGTTTACCACAATAAATCGAGTGTGGTTCTCTAGATTATCTTGAATATTTCTTTTTGCAATTTTCAAATCAAATACTCGAGCAGCCGATTCAGAAGCAATCGCTGCAACATCTTGTCTTTGCTGGAGCTGTAACGTTTCTGCCGCTAATGAAGTACTATCAAATTGTTTACTCCTTACTCCTATTTTTTTGATGTATTGCCTGCATTGTGCAAGAGCCGGTAGAATCGACCAAACTTCTTGTATATTATCCAAATCTCCCCCCCTTACCGTTAAAAGATGGAGAGAAACAGGAAAAATTAAGTCCCCTTCAATATGTAATTTATACTGTAGCAGCCCATCCGCGATAACATTTATTGTACCTTCAATCGAATTTTCAATTGGAACGATCCCTTTTTCAGCTTGACCTTCGCTTACAGCTTCAAGTACCTCTAAAAGAGAATCACACACACAATGTTCTATATTCTCATATAAGAAATAATTTGTAGCTGCCTCTTCAGAAAAACTGCCTCTAGGTCCCAAGTATGCCACTTTCATATTTTAATGTTCTCCTTCATACAAACTTTTCATTTCTTATTGTCTCTATTCTTAAAGATTAACTGTAACTAAAGATAGAAGATTGTAAAAAATTGCTCCTAAATGTAGTTTACCGATTCACAATATTTTTCTGGGGTTGTCCCTACATAACGTTTAAACTGTTTTATAAAATGACTTTGATCGTAGAATCCTGCTTCCTGTGCTATTTCAGTAAAGGGTCTCCCCTTTTTAATTTCTTTTTTAGCAAAATTCACTCTTAAAATGATTTGATACGTATGCGGAGGAACATGGTATTTAGCCTTAAATAAACGAAGAAAATAATATTTACTCAACCCAGATAGTCTAGATAAGGTATCTAATGTAATATTTTCCTTATAATGGCCGTGTAAATAATCTTTAATAGCGTTAAGATTCTTGCCTTCGTACATTTTCTTTTTTAGGGGTATTTTTATACACTTCTCATATTCAAATAACTGATGTATGGTATGTATCATTTGAGATTCTTTTTCCAATGGAGTTGTTTTACTCGTTAAGCATTTAATAAGGTGATTTACCTGCTCAAACATCCTATTGTTCAAGAGAAATGGAACATCAATCATCGATTCTTTCTTATTTCCCTCTCTATATAAATCTAATGCCGAATGAAGCCATTCAGGATGTATGAATATCATCTTGTACTTCCATTCTTTTGAAAGATTAGGGGTACATGAATGCAACATTTTTGATGGAATTAGAACAACTGTTTTTGAACGGATGGGAATATTTTTTCCGTTACACCAAAAATTCGTCGTGCCTTTTTCAACTAAACCTATTGAATATTCTTCATGATAATGTTTTTGATAAAATAGATCTTTAGTATCACAAACTTTAATTTCGAAAAAAGGTAGTATTTTATCTCTGTAAAATTGAACAACAGCCATTTTGGTATTTCCTCCTTAAGTTACAATCATCGTTTAAATCAGCATAACAAACCATTTTTCCAAGGTAAATAATTACTTTTTCAAATAATAACTCATAAAGAGCTATATATATTAAAAATGAAGTAAGATGGAACAAAGTAACAAAAATACTCGTCTAATTTATTGGCGAGGTGATGAAATGAGAACATTAGGCATGATTATCATTCTATTATTTACATTAACAAGCTGTAGTTCGATGCCATTTGGCAGTCAAACAACAATTGATTGGGTTGACTTTATTAAATGGAATGGAAAGGAATATAATGGGATTTATTCAGGTGTTTTAGCCGATGAACAATTTATCGGCAAGAAGATAGGTACTGTTAAGTTTAAAGTCGCTGATCATGTAAATAATCCTAACTATAAAACAAAAGATGGGGATGCTGCTTTCCATGAGAAAGGAACTGAAATTTTTGCAATTAAAGGGCATTCAAATTTAATCGCTGTAAAGTCTACACATGCTATTAATGGCTATGAAGTCTATTATTCGAGAGATGATTCAGAATATCAATGGCATTTTAAAGATATGCCGATTGAAAAAGTTAAACGAATCGAAATTTATGAAAATATGTCGGATGTAAAAATGATCTCAGAATTGAATAATCCAGATGAAGTAACTCCCTTTTTACATATATTAAGGAGCAGTAAAGAAAGCTCAGATTTTCAATCTAAAACCCAAAATAGTGACCCTACTATGTATGATATTGTTTTGTATACGGATGAGCCAATTGCCTATAAATATGGTGTTCAATTTGATGGACAAACGTATTATTGGCATCCATGGGACACAGCGATTTTATCAGATGAAATTAGAGCTTTCTTCCCTGAAAACTGATAACTTATTTTGAATGTTTTCCTCTGATAAGATGATAATTACTCTATATAAATTAGTAGCCCACTTTCAAAATAACTAAATTTTCAACGCTTCTTCTTCAACCTTTTCCATAAATTTTTTTACCACATCTTCGTTGCTTTTCTGACTGCCAAGCTTCAACATTGCTCGTCCTACAAAATTAACACCTTTATTTTGTCCCTTATATATAAATTTCGTGTGTGAATTATCAATTTTAATCAAAGTAAAGGTCAAATTAATTTCAAATGCCTTTCCTAATACAAAGCTAATTTGTTTCAGTTTTTTGTCCTCAACATCTTCATACGCTAATGTTTCCACAATATAGGTTTCCAAGCGTTTCCCTTCTCGATACGTTTGTTGATGCTTTTAATTGAACTTCTGCATAATAACGTAAAGTTTCCTTGCTTAATCCTGTCATTTCAGCAAAATCACTAATTTTGTACATTTCTTCGCTCCCATCACTATCATAAACTAAGGGGTGCACAACACGGTCAATATCTATTATATATAATTTTTTGTTTCGTTTAAAATTTTCATTTTGCCAATCAAAAAAGCAGTCACAATAAAATGACTGCTTGAATCCTGTACGTTTTAGATTCTAAATCCTTAGAAATCAAAGTTATCCGGGTCTGGACCGACACGATGATTTTCATTTAATTGATTGATTGTTTCCATGTCTTCAGTAGAAAGTTCAAAATCAAATACATTGGCATTTTCGATAATACGATGTTCTTTAACTGTTTTAGGAATCGTTACAATACCGCGTTGCAGGTCCCATTTAAGAACAATTTGAGAGATTGATTTATTGTATTTCTCTGCTAGCACTTTTAACGGCTCCATTTCAAATATACCGCCTTGCATTAATGGTGCCCATGCTTCAAGTTGGATTCCATTTTCTTTACAGAATTCATGTAAATCTTCTTGTGATAACTTAGGATGCATTTCCACTTGGTTCAGCATTGGAACAACCTTGGCATTCTCCATAATTGTTTTTAAATGATGAATTTGGAAGTTGCATACACCAATTGCACGAACTTTTTTATTTTCATATAATGATTCAAGTGCTTTCCAAGCATCGACAATTTTATCTTCCACTGGCCAATGAATTAAGTATAAATCCAAGTATTCTAAACCTAGTTTTTCTAGAGAAGTTTCATAGGCTTTAATCGTTTCTTCATAACCCAGATCCGCATTCCACACCTTTGATGTGATAAATAGTTCTTCTCTAGTTACACCGTATTCCTCGATCGATTCACGAATCGCTTGACCTACTCCTTCTTCATTGCCATAAATAGCTGCTGTATCAATGCTGCGATAGCCATTTTTTATCGCTGCTTTAACAGAGTTGATGACATCTTGACCATCTTCGACTTGGAATACTCCTAGTCCGAACCATGGCATTTGCACATTATTTGATAACGCTACTGTATCTTTTAAGCTTTTCATTTTAAAATCTCTCCTCATTATCATTATTATATTTTTCTCATCATGTTGGATGAGGTATTGGAAATGTTAGTTCATTCATTTTAAATATCTACTTAGATCACTTTAAATGTCCCTTTATGATGAAAAGTCTCTCTTTTTCCATATGCATTTTCATTGGACCAGGTTAAAAAAGCATAGACGGATTCTTTATTAAAATTAACAAAATAACTAATTGCTTTTCCATCTCCTTCTACCTAGTTAATGACTGCATACTCATTGGTAGGATAGTAAATGGTCACCTTTTCACGAGCTTGTTGACCCTTCGTTTCCTTTGCAAGAGATGTCCATTCCATTGCATTTTTTTCAAGAAACACAAGATCAAATTGGTATCCTGTTTCAAAACGCACTTGGACTTTTTTATTTGTTAAATCCACCCTGTATCCCCCTTTAATAAAGTTGACCATTTCTAAATAAAATTAATTAACTACAAGCAACTCATTAGTTTAAGAGAATAATGTTATTTTTTCATATCGTACTTAATACTATTTTCCCTTTTACTCTTTCTGTCATACTTAGCCGATGAGCTTCCCTTACCCCATCTACTGTTAGTGGCAGAATATGAGAAACAACAGGATGCAGCTTCTTAGCTTCTATATATTGGGTGAGGATATCAAGTTGTCTTCCATTCGGATCTGTAAAGACGTACTTACTTGATACTTGTTTCTTATTAGCTAAGTCTGAATGAGGAAGAGGGTCATCTGGACCACCAAAAATACTAACTAATTTCCCACCAACTTTTAAAATCTTATAGCTATCTAGTAAAATCTGTCCACCTAGCGTATCAAATACCACATCATAACTATTTAATACTTGTGAAAAATCTTCTTCATCATAGGCAATTGCAATATCTGCACCTAATGAACTCACAAAAGAAGTATTTTTCTTACTTGTAGTCGTTGCAACGGTTGCTCCAAGTGCCTTTGCTATTTGAATAGCAATGGTTCCAATTCCACCTGAACCTCCGTGAATAAGTACCTTTTGACCCTCTTTTACTCTAGCAGCATCGACAAGAGCCTGCCATGCAGTTAAAAAAACTAATGGCAGTGAAGCAGCTTCTTCAAAGCTTATATTTTTAGGCTTCCTTGCCACAAGCCTTTCTTTTACAATGATTTCATCCGCATAGCTTCCATGCTGATGAATATCAGGCCTGCTGTATACTTCGTCTCCTATTTGAAAGTTTTGAACTTGATCGCCTATTGCCTTGACAATCCCAGAAACGTCTAATCCTAGAATAAGAGGAAGTTCGTATGGTAGCGAATCTTTCAAATACCCTTCTCTTATCTTCCAATCCACTGGATTTACTCCTGATGCTTTTACTTCTATTAATACTTCATCGGAAGCTAGGGGAGGTGTCGGAAACGAAACCTCTTCCAGTACTGCCTTCCCACCATATTCCTTTATTCCTATACCCTTCAATTTCGAACCCCCACATTAGCCGGAAAATGAGGAACAACCTCTTCTCCTAATTCATGTATTACTTCATCTGCTGGTCGATGACTATCAAATAGAGCAAAAAATAAATGATTGACACCAATCTCTTTATAAATATTCAATATTTCAATTAAAACATTTCGCCCTGCACGGAATCCAAGACGAATTGGCGTGACCATTTCATTTGGATCTTCCGCTAAATCTAAGTGCATGGGCTGTGAAAATGGTTTAAATACACCCGGATGATACTGTGCTACTAAATCACGCCAATGTTTAATAGATTCTTCTTGCAGATGCGGTGACCGTGGATAATAAATCCAGCCATCTCCGTGCTCCGCAAACCATTCCATTGTTTGCTGGCAATAGCCAGTTATCATTGTAGGAATTCGCTTTGTTGGTTTTGGAACAAGATTCGCTTCATCAATCATTCCCATCATCGAATGAATACTGGGATATTCTTGATAAAGTACATCTTGTAGATAGTCGTACGCTTCTACGAAACGCTGTCCTCTTTGTGCATGAGAAATCCCTAATGCTTGAAAATCTGCCCGACGGTCACCCGAAGATACACCCATAATGACACGTTCTGGAAATAACTGATCAATTGTCGAAATTTCTTTTGCTACACGCAGCGGATGACGTAAAGGCAAAACGATCGCTGATGTTCCAAGAGCAATTTCCTTCGTTTGACTAGCTAAATACGTTAAATAAATCATCATGTCATAGATTTGCCCTACTGCAGGATCTCCAAAATTAGGATCATCCAGGATGACATCACGGAACCAAAGACTTGTAAAACCATATTTTTCTGCCAACTGTGACAACTCTACTTGCTTATCTAAGGTGGGAGTGGAAAATTGATAATTTTCTAATGGGATATGAAGACCTAGTGTCATCTCCCCTTCTTGATACATTCGATTGTAAGCTTTGTGATTGGAGAAAATACTCACCATTCTCCCCTCCTAATTTTGAAGAACTTTCGAGATAGTAACGCTAGTGAAAGACCTGATATTGTCAAAGTAGTGGTCACTAAGACATAACTCTTATTTCTTTTCTTTCTTCTTTCTTTTTGAATCGTTACATCCACTTCTATCTTCCTTTCCTCTTGACTGTTAACTTGGTTTACGTTCTAAAGAACTGCTCCACAGTGTTAATAAGACCGCACCTATTACCATTAAACCACCGATCCATGGTGTATGAATAAGACCGATTGATTCAACAATCAATCCTCCAACGAATGCCCCAATTGCAATTCCTAAATTAAATGCAGCAATGTTGATAGCTGATGCTACATCAACCGCTGATGGAACGTATTTTTCAGCTAAATTCACAACAAGTACTTGAAGTCCAGGTACATTCATGAATGCTAACAGTCCCATTAAGAAAATCGTAATAACACCTACTACTTTAAACGGTGCAGTAAACGAAAAGATAATAAGGACTATGGCTTGAATGATAAACATCCATAATAAAGCTTTTAATGGATTTTTATTTGCTGCTTTTCCACCAATTGTGTTTCCAATCGCGATTGCGACTCCGTATACTAATAACAAGATACTAACTGCACCTGGTGCAAAACCGGTGATTTTTTCTAAAATTGGTCCTAAATATGTGAATGCAACAAATGTTCCACCATAACCTAATGCGGTGATAGCGAAGGCTAATAATAATGGGCCGTTTGTAATAATTTTTAGTTGATCACTGAACTTGGCTGGTGGTGCTTGTTTTAAGTTTCTCGGTACTAAAATGGCACTTGCAATAATAGCAATTAATCCTAGTAAAGCGACACACCAGAAGGTAGCTCTCCATCCAAAATGCTGACCAATAAATGTTCCAAGCGGAACCCCTGTGACGATAGCGATGGTTAATCCTGTAAACATTAACGAAATAGCACTTGCACGCTTATCTTCAGGGACTAGGTCCGCTGCAATCGTTGAACCGATTGAGAAGAAAATTCCGTGTGCAAAGGCTGTAACAATTCGAGCTACTAACAGTAAACTAAAACTTGTAGATAGTGCTGCAACTGAGTTCCCAACAATAAAGATCACCATCAATAACATTAATAATGATTTACGGCTCATTTTACTTGTTAAAGCTGTTAGTACTGGAGCCCCGAAAGCAACCCCTAATGCATATCCTGAAATTAATATTCCTGCCAGTGTTATGGAAATACTTAAATCATCAGCAATCGATGATAATAATCCAACTGGTACAAATTCTGTCGTTCCAATTCCGAATGCACTAATCGCTAGTGCTAAAAGGGCAGGTGTTCCACCCTTCTTCGTACTTGTTTGTGCTTGTTGAGCAACTGAATCCATGAATAATTCCTCCTTAAAATAATTTTTGAATAACGTTGGGCTGAATTACAGTCATCTATCTGCCTCTTACAAGAAGTTAGTATGAATCATACAAATCAAAATTAAAAGTACGCACTTTTTAGTAATGCAGGCACCAAAAAGTGCTATAGGTACTTTTTAGTAACGTATCCTTTGATGCGTTATGCATCTGTAAGTCATTATGAGCGCTTTTATCTTTTATGAAAAGTACGTACTTTTAAGTATCATAGGTACTTTTTAGTAACATTTAGAGCAATCGTATCGCTCTTCTTTTCAATAGTGATTTTCAAAAAACATTCATATTCTTGTTAACATCCTAAAACGATTGGTCTTTTTCCCTACACTAACTTTGTTTAAGCCCTACATTAATTAAGAATGAATAATGTTTAGATGGTATATAGGTGGAAAATTAAAATGTATAGTGTTACGATATGAATTACAAACCAATTAAAAGTACGCATGCAGAGTAATGCTTTTCCTAAGGTGCAATAGTGACTTTACTATTCATTTAGGAGGAGTGCTTCAATGAAACAATTTAATATCCCTATTGAAGCCGTATTAGAAGTAATAGGCGGAAAATGGAAGGTAGTTATTCTTTGCCATTTAGTTAAAGGAGCAAAGAGAACGAGTGAACTAAAAAAACTTGTGCCTGGGATTACTCAAAAAATGCTGACTCAACAGCTGCGTGAATTAGAGCAAGATGGAATTCTCTTAAGAAAAATCTATCAACAAGTACCACCTAAAGTAGAGTATTCCTTAACAGACTATGGATGGTCATTGCAACAAGTTTTAGACCAGCTTTGTGTATGGGGTGAGCATCATATTGAGAAAAAATATCCTAATAAAATGGATGTTTTAGTGCATCCTTTTATACAAAACGAATAAAGTTTTATTTGTTTTAGAACCTTCGATCAAGCAAAAAACCGTAAGAACATCTTTAGATGATTTTCTTACGGGGGGAGTGTAATATAAACTGTGTAAGTAAAAGTGCGTACGGCTTTTACTTCACAGTTTATTTGTTTTTGGTAGAATAA
>NZ_VATK01000037.1 GCF_006546985.1 Bacillus sp. 03113 | reverse complement strand
TCTGGATCAGGTGCTCTTTTTTGTTGTGTTTAGAGAAAGAGAAGTCGATGATAAAATGAGTCAAGTGGGCGCTTTCACTTAGAGTGTAGACGCTTTCGTAAAAAATGTAGACGCATTCACGATAGAAGTAGACGCTTTCATAAAGAACTTGATTGAATTGATCATTTCACGCTCACACAACCCGGTTTCATTGTATTTACATTTGTTTATTTTCTGACATGAGATATTGATAAGCAAGAAAAGGTCCTTTTTCTGAAGTGATTTTTAAAAAAGAAAGGATAAAAGGATAATCGTGGTTGGGCATTGTTTTAATGAGCTCACTCCACCACTCGGTTTCGTATCTGGCAATCATGCTCAGGTTGTAAAGAAGAAGATAATGAATTAGGCATTCAGGAAACGTAAACAATAAATCAATAGAAGTAGGCAAGCAATATATCTGGTTTGTAAGATTATATTTTAATGGTGAAAGATCACGGTAAGTATGTTCAACTTTTATCATTAAATCATTGGACGAGTCCAATAATGAAAAAGACATTTTTGATTTAGATTGAATAAAATCAACAAAACGATTTTCTGTCATATGATAGTAATCTAACAACTTTTTAGGAAAAGCTAGTAAGTTTTTTTCATTTTGACTAATTGGTAAGAATGTTTTTTCTCTTGTAAGCTGGAAAAACAAATCATCTAATTCTGGAATTTGTCTTAATAGATGCCCCATGCCTATTTTTTCTCCTTCTAGATGGTTTATTTGAAATAGTTTTAAAGAAAGGTGTGGAAAAAAACCATTTTTTTGAAATTTAATTTCATCTTGAAAGAACCGGTATTGCTGTTTTTTTCTTTTTCTAGTTGAAACACCATGGGCTAGCACTGATGTAGTTTCTGGATAATTTGGATCAATTGTTAGTATGCATGCTTTCATTAAGTGTACGAATCCGTAGAAAAGTAATATAGGTTGTATTAAAAGCGGTGATTGTACAGCTTGATTATAATAAATTTGCCCATGCTCAAGATAATAGATAAATGGATAACAGTTCTCATAGCTTTTTTTTTCAATATCGTCTAGTTCCAATTTTTGATAGCATTTTTTCAAGTAGTTTTGGGTATAGTTTGCAGAGAAGAAATGTGAAAATGAATCCCAATGATGAAAGGAATAAAGCACGATGGATACCCCCGAATTTTTAGAAAACTCCAACATATTAATCTTATCTTGACAGTATTTTGTCCAATTGATAACCTACATATAATATTTTTGAGTACAGGAGGTCAAAAAAATGTGGGAAAATAAATTTGTAAAAGAAGGATTAACTTTTGACGATGTATTATTGATTCCAGCAAAATCAGAGGTGCTTCCACGAGATGTTAGTCTAAAAGTAGAATTAGCAGAAAAAATTAAGTTAAATATCCCTATTATTAGTGCAGGTATGGATACAGTCACGGAAGCAGATATGGCCATTTCGATCGCTCGTCAAGGTGGTCTTGGAATTATTCATAAGAATATGACTATTGAGCAGCAAGCTGAGCAAGTAGATAAAGTTAAACGCTCCGAAAGTGGAGTTATTACAGATCCATTTTTCCTTACACCTGAACATCAAGTATTTGATGCAGAGCATTTGATGGGAAAATATCGAATCTCTGGTGTGCCGATTGTGAATAACGAAGAAGAGCAAAAATTAGTCGGTATTTTAACAAATCGTGACCTCAGATTTATTCAAGAATATTCCATGAAAATTTCAGATGTTATGACAAAAGAGAATTTAGTCACAGCTTCAGTCGGAACTACTTTAGAAGAGGCTGAGAGTATTTTACAAAAATATAAAATTGAAAAACTTCCTTTGATTGATGATAACGGTGTCCTTAAAGGGTTAATTACCATTAAAGATATTGAAAAAGTAATTGAATTTCCAAATTCCGCTAAAGATCAGCATGGAAGATTGTTAGTAGGCGCTGCAGTAGGAGTAACAAATGATGCATTAAAACGAGTAGAGCTACTAGTAAAGTCTAATGTTGATGTGATCGTTATTGATACAGCTCATGGACATTCAAAAGGTGTTTTAGATGGAGTTCGTGAAATAAGAGATGCTTTCCCTGATCTTACGATTATAGCTGGAAATGTTGCAACGGCTGAAGCTACTAGAGATTTAATCGAAGCTGGAGCTGATATTGTAAAAGTTGGAATTGGACCTGGTTCAATTTGTACAACAAGGGTTGTTGCAGGGGTAGGTGTCCCTCAAATTACAGCTGTTTATGATTGTGCTACTGAAGCACGTAAACACGGAAAAGCGATTATTGCTGACGGTGGAATCAAGTATTCTGGTGATGTGGTTAAAGCTTTAGCTGCTGGGGGACATGCTGTTATGCTTGGCAGCTTGTTAGCTGGAGTGACAGAAAGTCCAGGAGAAACAGAAATATTCCAAGGCCGTAGGTTTAAAGTATACCGTGGAATGGGCTCTGTTGGTGCGATGGAAAAAGGCTCAAAAGACCGCTATTTCCAAGAAGAGAATAAAAAGTTTGTTCCAGAGGGGATCGAAGGTCGTGTGCCTTATAAAGGACCTTTATCGGATACCATTTATCAATTAGTAGGTGGTATTCGTTCTGGAATGGGATATTGTGGTACAAAAGATTTAGAAGAATTAAGAGAGAAAGCACAATTCATTCGAATGACTGGAGCAGGTTTACGAGAAAGTCATCCGCATGATATTCAAATTACAAAAGAAGCGCCAAATTATTCAATGTCTTAATAGTAAGGTGAGCAGAGGAGAAATATCTTCTCTGTTTTTTTTATTGTCTAAATCTTGGGTTGTTCATAAATTTATTGCTTAGGAAATGAAAGTTTTTTTCCTATTGATTCGCTGAAAAGGAAAATTAGAAATGAAACTAGACTATCTATGATTTCATCATATGTTGTGATAAAATAACGGAGGTGTACAAAAACGTTGGAGGGGCTTTACATTGAATTCACATAATTATCGTAAAATTGCAGCTAGTGTACTTGCAGTATTTATGTTATTTAGTTTGCTGCCAGGGACGATTACAGCGCAAGCGGAAGACTCACTTAATATTAATGCAGATGCTGCCATTATTGTAGAAGCAAATTCAGGGAAAGTGCTTTATGAAAAAGATGCAGATAAGGTGCTTGGAATTGCAAGTATGACAAAAATGATGACAGAATATCTTTTGCTCGATTCTATTCGAGATGGAAAAGTAAAATGGGATCAAGAATATTCTGTAAGTGATTATGTCTATCAAATATCACAAAATAGAACTTTATCAAATGTACCATTGAGAAAAGATGGAAAATATAAAGTGAAAGAGCTTTATGAAGCAATGACCATTTATTCGGCTAATGGAGCAACGATTGCTTTAGCTGAAGTTATTGCTGGCTCTGAAGCAAATTTTGTTAAAATGATGAATGACAAAGCAAAAGAATTAGGTTTAAAAGAATATAAATTTGTCAATGCAAGTGGATTAAACAATAGTGATTTACTGGGAATGCAGCCTGCTGGGGGCCCGAATGATGAAAATGTAATGTCTGCTCGTGCAACAGCAAAGCTATCTTTCCATTTAATAAATGAATTTCCAGATGTTTTAAAAACTGCTAGCACTCCTTCAAAGATATTCCGTGAAGGAACGGATGATCAAATTAAAATGGACAATTGGAATTGGATGCTCCCAACCTTAGTGTTCGGATACAAAGGTGTTGACGGTTTAAAAACGGGAACAACTGATTTCGCAGGATATTGTTTTACAGCAACAGCTATTCGAGACGGGAATCGATATATTACGGTTGTCATGAACGCAAAGGGCGCGAATGGACAAGGAAATTATAAAGCGCGATTCGATGAAACGAGAAAAATGCTTGATTATGCTTTTAGCAATTTTTCAAAAGAAGAAATTCTGCCAGCTAAATATCAAATAAAAAATAAAAAAACACTTCAAGTCATTAAAGGTAAAAAGGATCAAGTAAAAATCCATACAAAAACGCCTATTACAATGGTTATAAAAAATGGCGAAAAAGAAAACTACCAGACATCTTTTGTTCTTGATAAGAAAAAACTAAATGAAGATGGTGAATTAACAGCTCCAATTAAAAAAGGAGATGTGGTTGGTCATTTACTCATTAAGTCAAAAAATAATGAGGACATTAAATTTTTAACAAATTCTGGTCAGTCCACAATTCAAGCTGATGTCATTGCAGCTGAAGATGTTGAGAAAGCAAATTGGTTTGTATTAATGATGCGTGGAATTGGCGGATTTTTTGGCGATGTTTGGGGAAGTGTTTCATCAACTGTAAAAGGTTGGTTTTAGTATTCTAGATTTATTAAATTTAAGTCAATGATATATTCAAAAGTTTGGCTTGATATTTGATATGTAGAAAAAAGAGTTAGAAATAGTGATTAATTTCTACTTTATATATGTTATATTGATAATAATTTATCCATCAGATGAGATGGCACAACTTAAGGAGGATATAAAATGAAAACTGGTACAGATAGAGTAAAAAGAGGAATGGCCGAAATGCAAAAGGGCGGCGTCATCATGGACGTTATCAATGCTGAACAAGCGAAAATTGCAGAAGAAGCAGGGGCAGTTGCAGTAATGGCACTTGAAAGAGTACCATCCGATATTCGCGCTGCAGGCGGAGTAGCAAGAATGGCTGATCCACGTATTGTTGAAGAAGTATTAAATGCTGTAACCATTCCTGTTATGGCTAAAGCAAGAATCGGACATATTGTAGAAGCACGCGTTTTAGAAGCGATGGGAGTAGACTACATTGATGAAAGTGAAGTATTAACTCCTGCTGATGAAGAGTACCATTTGCTTAAAAAAGAATTTACAGTTCCATTTGTTTGTGGTTGCCGTGATCTTGGTGAAGCAGCTCGTCGAATTGGTGAAGGTTCAGCTATGCTTCGTACAAAAGGGGAGCCGGGTACAGGTAACATTGTAGAAGCTGTAAGACATATTCGTAAAGTAAATGCTCAAGTACGTAAAGTCGTACATATGAATGAAGATGAGTTAATGACAGAAGCTAAGCTTCTAGGTGCTCCTTATGAAGTTCTTCTTGAGATTAAAAACTTAGGTCGCCTTCCAGTTGTAAACTTTGCTGCTGGTGGAGTAGCAACTCCAGCTGATGCTGCTTTAATGATGCAGCTTGGAGCAGATGGTGTATTTGTTGGATCTGGTATTTTTAAATCTGAGAATCCAGCTAAATTTGCAAGAGCGATTGTAGAAGCAACAACTCATTATCAAGACTATAAGCTTATTGCTGAATTATCAAAAGATCTTGGAACAGCCATGAAGGGAATTGAAATTTCTTCTTTATCTCCTGAAGCTCGTATGCAAGATCGCGGATGGTAAGGTGAAAAACCATGGCAAATAAAATTAAGATCGGTGTACTTGGTTTGCAAGGAGCTGTACGTGAGCATATTCGCGCCATCGAGGAAAGTGGAGCAGATGGTGTCATTATAAAAAGAAAAGAACAATTAAGCGAAGTAGACGGGCTTATTTTACCAGGCGGAGAAAGTACAACGATGCGACGGTTAATTGATAAATATGATTTTATGGATAGCTTAAAGGAATTTGCTTCTTTAGGAAAACCTATGTTTGGAACTTGTGCCGGACTAATATTATTAGCCAATCAAATTGAAGGCTATGAAGCACCACACATCGGTGTAATGGATGTGAAAGTAGCTAGAAATTCATTTGGACGACAAGTCGATAGCTTTGAGGCTAACTTAAATATATCTGGAGTAGCTGAGGACTTTACAGCGGTATTTATTCGTGCCCCTCATATACTAGAGGCAGGAAAAAATGTTGAAGTACTAGCAGAGTGTGAAGGAAGAATTGTAGCTGCTCGTGAAGGTCAATTTCTCGGATGCTCCTTTCATCCTGAACTAACAGAAGATAATCGTTTAACTAACTATTTTATTAATATGGTAAAAGAAACGAAAGAAAGTTAATTTCTATTAGTAGTTGCATAAAGGTACAGATTATAGTACTATATTTTACAAATTTAACGAATGAAAAAAGCAATGAGAGGAACTAGTAGCAATCATTTTTATCTATAGAGAGCCGGTGGTAGGTGAAAATCGGTGATAAATAGATTGTGAATCCATCCTTGAGTAAAATATGGAAAGCTGTAAAAAGCGAGTATATATTTTCGGGTAAAAACCGTTATCAGTTTTAAGGTGGAAGGTTATGCCTTCAACTAGGGTGGCAACGCGGGTAACTCTCGTCCCTTTTATAGGGACGGGAGTTTTTTGTCGTTTAAGCATGATAAATATTAAGGAGGAAATAATATGCTTGATATTAAGTATTTGCGAGCGAATTTCGACGAAGTAAAGGAACGTTTGCAGCATAGAGGAGAAGATTTAACAGACTTAGGGAAATTTGAAGATTTAGATGTGAAGAGAAGAGAGCTTATCGTAGAAGCAGAACAATTAAAAAGCAAAAGAAATGAAGCATCTCAGCAAGTAGCTATATTAAAACGTGAAAAGAAAGATGCTGATGCTTTAATTCAAGAGATGAGACAGGTTGGAGACCAGATTAAAGCACTTGATGAGGAATTAAGAGCTGTAGAAGAAGAGTTAGAATTATTACTGTTGAGCATTCCTAATATTCCACATGAGAGTGTTCCGATTGGTGAAACAGAAGATGAAAATATTGAAATACGCAAATGGGGAGAAGTTCCAGTGTTTGAATTTGAAGCAAAACCTCATTGGGATGTTGCAGATCAATTGGGAATTCTTGATTTCGAGCGTGCAAGTAAAGTAACAGGAAGTCGGTTTGTTTTTTACAAAGGTCTTGGTGCTCGTTTAGAGCGAGCATTATTCAATTTTATGTTAGACCTTCATACGGAAGAACATGACTATCAAGAAATATTACCGCCTTATATGGTCAATCGGGCAAGTATGACAGGAACTGGTCAGCTTCCTAAATTCGAAGAAGATGCTTTTTTAATCGAAAGTGAGGATTATTTTTTAATTCCAACTGCTGAGGTGCCGGTAACGAATTTACATCGTGATGAGATCCTGACTGGCGACGAGCTCCCTATTAATTATGCAGCTTTTAGTGCATGCTTCCGTTCAGAAGCAGGATCTGCAGGCAGAGACACTCGTGGTCTTATTCGCCAGCATCAATTTAATAAAGTAGAGCTAGTGAAGTTTGTGAAGCCTGAGGACTCTTATGCTGAGTTGGAAAAATTAACAGGTCATGCTGAAAAGGTATTACAATTATTAAATCTGCCGTATCGCGTTTTAAGTATGTGTACAGGTGACCTTGGTTTTACTGCTGCGAAAAAGTATGATATTGAAGTTTGGATTCCAAGCAATGGAACGTATAGAGAAATTTCTTCTTGCAGTAATTTTGAAGCTTTCCAAGCGCGTCGTGCTAATATACGTTTCCGTAGAGAAGCAAAAGGAAAGCTTGAGCATGTGCATACTTTAAATGGTTCTGGTCTTGCTATTGGAAGAACAGTTGCAGCCATCTTAGAAAATTATCAGCAGGAAGATGGAAGCGTCATTATTCCAGAAATTCTTCGTCCTTATATGGGCAATAAAGAAGTTATCAAACCGAATTAATCTTTATTGTTAAGTTGAAATAGAAGAACATCAGGTGAAAAGCTGCTTCACCTGATGTTCGAAAAATGATGTGATAGAAGAGATATTACACATATTCTTCTTCTGAAAATGAATACTAGTATTGAATGATTAAAGAGGTAAATCAAGAATTTACGGTCTTTTAAGACAGTATTAAGAAATTGATCAGAATTTTTTTTGAAATAATGTTGACAAGAAATAATACAAATGATATATTATTTCTTGTCGAATACGGAGGAATACCCAAGTCCGGCTGAAGGGATCGGTCTTGAAAACCGACAGGCGGGTTAAACCGCGCGGGGGTTCGAATCCCTCTTCCTCCGCCATTTTTGATAAATTGATTCACCTAATGCGCATAAATATTGGAGATATAGTAAAGTCCGTTGCTGAGTGTGACGGGCTTTTTTTTACATAAACACAGTCATTTGAGACGAAATAACAATATAAAAAGGACAGAGGGATGTGTACAGATGCTGCAAGAAAACCAAGATGAGTATTTTATGATGGAAGCCATTTTGGAAGCAAAAAAGGCGGAGCTTGCAGGTGAAGTACCAATAGGTGCTATCATAGTATTAAATGGCGAAATTATAGCCAGAGCCCATAATTTAAGGGAATCAAATCAAAGTGCTGTTGCACATGCTGAATTGCTTGCCATTGAAAAGGCTTGTGAAAAGATTGGGTCATGGAGATTAGAGGGCGCTAAGCTTTATGTAACTTTAGAGCCATGTCCAATGTGTACAGGAGCTATTATTTTAGCTCGAATTCAAAAAGTCATATTTGGTGCTAGCGACCCGAAAGCAGGATGCTGTGGAACCTTGATGAATCTCCTTCAAGATAGCCGCTTTAATCATCAATGTGAGGTTGTTTCAGGATTAAAGGCGGAAGAGTGTGGACAGCTGCTTTCTCAATTTTTTAGCGAAATTCGCAAACGGAAAAAAGAAATAAAAAAGAAAAACACACTTATATGATTAAATAATACAAAATTTGACAATGATTAAACATTGCATTTTATTATAAAAGTCGTTATACTTAAAAATGCGTCGGTTGTGACGCTATTAAAAATTGGTTTCAATTTTGCCGTGCTAAGCGGGGAGGTAGCGGTGCCCTGTACTCGCAATCCGCTCTAGCGAGGCCGAATCCTTTCCTGAGGCTGATTTTCTGTAAGGTCTGCCTTAAGTAAGTGGTGTTGACGCCTGGGTCCTGCGCAATGGGAATTCATGAACCATGTCAGGTCCGGAAGGAAGCAGCATTAAGTGGACACTCTCATGTGCCGCGGGGTTGCCTAGGTCGAGCTAACTACTTAAGTAACGCTTATGGTTGTCAGTCGAAGGAAGGTGCACGGTAGTTATTATATATTAATAACAAACTCATCCTTAATATGGGGTGAGTTTTTTATTGTTTTTGGAAATTATAAAGTAGTTGGCATGGGTTAATTTCGATAGAAATGTACAATCATTTTGTAAAAAAGAATTTAGTTACGTTATAATAGATGGGATAATAAAATCGATGTACTTTTTATGTGAACGAAAAAGGAAGGGGCGTTAATTGTGGCTTATCAAGCTTTATATCGTGTGTGGCGTCCACAAGCATTTTTGGATGTAGTTGGACAGGAACATGTGACGAAAACATTACAAAACGCCCTGCTTCAACAAAAAATATCTCATGCTTATTTATTTTCTGGACCTCGAGGAACAGGAAAGACGAGTGCAGCAAAAATTTTAGCAAAGGCTGTCAATTGTGAACAATCTCCAATAAGTGAGCCTTGCAATAAATGCTCTTCCTGTATTGGGATTACAGATGGTTCCATTCCAGATGTGATCGAAATTGATGCTGCTTCAAATAATGGTGTAGAAGAAATCCGGGACATTCGTGACAAAGTGAAATATGCACCCAGTTCCGTAAAATATAAAGTTTATATCATCGATGAAGTACATATGCTTTCTATAGGAGCTTTCAATGCTCTTTTAAAAACACTTGAAGAACCACCGAAGCATGTTATTTTTATTTTGGCTACAACAGAGCCGCATAAAATTCCATTAACGATTATATCAAGATGCCAGCGTTTTGATTTTAAAAGAATATCAGCACAAGCCATTGTTGATCGAATGAAATTAATCGTGAATGAATTAGGAATTGAATGCGAAGAAAAAGCGCTTCTTGCAGTTGCAAGAGCTGCTGAAGGTGGAATGCGCGATGCTCTTAGCTTATTAGACCAAGCTATATCCTATAGCCAGGAAAAAGTGACAGTTGAGGATGCTCTTTCTGTAACAGGAGCGGTATCTCAAGACTATTTAAATAAATTAGCAAAAGCTGTTTTCGAAAAAGATGTGGTCGGCGGCTTAGAAGCGCTAGAGGATCTGCTTTTTCAAGGCAAAGACCCTTCAAGATTTATCGAGGATTTTATCCTCTATTTTCGAGATATGCTTCTGTATAAAACAGCTCCAAATTTAGAAGAATCATTTGAACGTGTGTTGCTCGATGAGCCTTTTGAGCTATTAGCAACTCATTTTCATACATCTCATATATATGAACTAATAGAAGTGTTAAATAAAACACAACAAGATATGAGATGGACGAATCATCCAAGAATCTTTCTTGAAGTTGCCATCGTGAAGCTTTGTCAGTCTGACAGACAAGTCGAACAACAAAATTCAAATGAAATTCATTTACTGTTAAAAAAAATAGATTATTTAGAAGAAGAAATAAAATCGCTAAAGCAAAATGGTGTTTCATCAGCAGATGACAATACTCAGTCATCCCAAGCTAAGCAGACTAAAACGCAAAGACATACAAGAAGAGGATTTCAAGCTCCTGTTGGCAAAATAAATCAGATATTAAAGCATGCAACAAAAGCTAATTTACAAAACATTAAATCCAACTGGGGAGAAATGTTAAAACGTCTTGTTCATCAACAAATGAGGTCTCAAGCTGCATTATTAAATGAAGCAGAGCCAGTGGCTGCAGCTTCAGATGCAGTCATCATAAAATTTAAATATGAGATACACTGTCAAATGGCTATGGAAAATGGTAAATTTATAGAGACACTGACCAATACATTATTTGAGTTAAATGGGATTAGAATGAATTTGATAGGTGTACCAGAAGAACAGTGGTTAATAATACGAGAAGAATTTCTTCATAGCCAATCAAATCATTCAGAGGATGAGGAAATGTCCTCTAACGAAGAGCCCATTATAGCAGAAGCAAAAAAACTATTTGGTGCTGACTTAATAGAAGTAAAAGACTAATTGATGGAGGGAAATAATATGCGTGGAATGGGAAATATGCAAAATATGATGAAGCAAATGCAAAAAATGCAAAAGAAAATGATGGAGGCACAAGAACAGCTTGGAGAAAAAACAGTAGAAGGAACAGCTGGCGGTGGCATGGTAACGGTGGTTGTTACAGGCCATAAACAAATTGTTGAAGTTAATATTAAAGATGAGGTTGTAGATCCTGAAGATGTAGAAATGCTGCAGGATTTAATTTTAGCAGCTACAAATGACGCTCTAAAAAAAGCGGATGAATTATCGAATTCAACAATGGGGCAATTTACAAAAGGAATGAACCTTCCGGGGATGTTCTAGGAGGATATTCATATGCACTATCCAGAACCAATATCTAAGCTAATTGACAGTTTTATGAAATTGCCAGGTATCGGTCCGAAAACGGCCGCTCGTCTGGCTTTTTTTGTATTAAGCATGAAGGAAGACACAGTGCTTGATTTCGCTAAGGCGCTTGTAAATGCAAAAAGGAATCTTTTTTACTGCTCTATTTGTAGTCATATAACGGATCAGGATCCTTGCTATATTTGTGAAGATCAAAGAAGAGATAGAAGCATTGTTTGTGTCGTTCAAGAACCGAAGGATGTTATTGCCATGGAGAAAATGAAGGACTACAATGGTCTTTATCACGTTTTGCATGGTGCGATCTCACCGATGGATGGCATAGGTCCTGAGGATATTAATATTCCTTCTTTATTAAAAAGACTGCAAGATGATGAGATTAAAGAGGTCATTTTAGCAACAAACCCTAACATTGAAGGTGAAGCGACAGCCATGTATATTTCTCGTCTGTTAAAGCCATCTGGAATTAAAACTACCCGAATCGCACATGGTTTACCAGTAGGTGGGGATCTTGAATATGCCGATGAGGTTACTCTATCCAAAGCTTTGGAAGGAAGAAGAGAACTTTAAGACGGGGGAAAAGAAATGTTTATGCGAAGAAAAGGGTGGCTAAGAAAAGAATTTGATGAAAAATTAATGAATGAGCTAAATATTTTAAAAGAGAATTGGTTTAATCAAAAAACATTAGTGGAGAAAAGCTTTGATCCATCTGATGAAATTCTTTGTGAGGCAAAATTAGCAGAAGCTAAATATTTTTATCTTTTTAAAGAAGCAAAACGAAGAAAAGTTTCTGTTAAATAGTTATGGTGTTTTTGCTATCTAAAGATAATCAAACACTACTCTTAAGGTCTTTTTTATACTTTTAAGTCATAAGCTTATTGTACAAGGTGTAAGAAAGGGAGAGGGTGTTAAGCGATTGAGCCCAATTATCGTTATTTCAATCATTGTTGGACTAATCTTCATTTTACTTGTAATTGGTGTACCGATAAAACCCGTTCGTTTTATTGGAATGGGAATCATAAAAATTGTCATAGGTGCTTTATTTCTATTTTTTTTAAACACTTTTGGGAATCAATTTGGGATCCATGTTCCAATAAATTTAGTAACATCATCCGTTTCGGGAATATTAGGAATTCCAGGGCTCTTTGCACTAGTGGCTATTCAAACATGGGTATTATAAAATGGCAGCTCAATTAGGAGCTGTTTTTTTTACTTTTAGGAAGGCTGTTTTCGTATAGATTGTTGCTTTTAAACGCGCAGCCTGCATACACTTCGCTTTCTGTGGGCGAGCGTCAAGCCTCCTCGTCGCATACGCTCCTGCGGGGTCTCGCCTTTCTCGCATTCCCACAGGAGTCTAC
>NZ_VATK01000036.1 GCF_006546985.1 Bacillus sp. 03113 | reverse complement strand
ATGGGCAGCGATCATAGCTGGTGCAAGATTATCTGAAAACGTCACATTAGAAGAAACTGAGCGTCTTTTGGATATTGTTAATCATTACTGTCCTTTATAATAAATACAACCTTATTCCACAAAAGGGCGCGTTAATGGGGGATATTAATGGATAGAGAACTTGAAGAACTAATTGTCAAAGCATTTTTTACTAAAAGAATTCAACAAAGAGTTTTGTTTGAGCTTTTTTCTGAAAAAAGACGTATGGACGCAATGAATAGATTAAATCATAATTACTCAACTACACTACGGAAGGAATTTATGATTGAAATATCAAAGCCAAACTCCGATTCAGAAGAAATAGAGAAATTATTAAAAAAACAAGGTGCAAGTGAAAATTGTTACGCAATGTCGTGGAATGATAAGATCGATGGTAAACATATTTCCTTATCTTCAGCTCTAGAGGTAGCTGTAGGTGAGGGATTCCCATCAATAATATCATGCATTCCAGGAAAACTTGCCTATTTTGAAGCAGAACAGGTTTATGGATCCCCACCTAGATTTATTTTAAGTAGACCATTATAAAAGGACCTTCTTCAATAACCATGTAATAGAGTGTACTCAGTTATTCCATTATCGGGTGCCATTTTGGGAATGATCAGCGGTGTAATCATTGTGAAAGAAGCATAGGAGGAAGTAAAAGCTTCATAAAGAAAATCGGCTGTATCCAATGGGGATAGCTGGTTTTAAAAATATTTAGAAAATCCAGTTGACAGTCCATCTACTACGTGTTACGATATACCTGTAGTAGGTCACACTGGATACCGACACCACTGAATAGTGAGGTAGCAAAATATATTTTTTGGAGAAATAATTGACACCCCTGCTACTCGGTGTTACAATATACATGTAATAAGTAATACTTAATAGCGTGATTTCCCAAAAGCTATTCAGTAAAAATTCCTCTTAGTACTATGTTATACTGAATATAAGTCAGACAAAATAGAGGAGGTAGAGGAGGCTCTGAACATGGAAAATTTAACTGAAATGCTGAAGGGTTCGCTAGAGGGCTGCGTACTGGAAATCATCAGCCGCCATGAAACCTATGGCTACGAGATTACCCGCCGCCTGAACGAGCTTGGGTTTACCGAAGTCGTGGAAGGGACGGTCTACACCATCCTCGTGCGATTAGAAAAGAAAAAACTCGTGAGCATAGAAAAGAAACCGTCAGATATGGGGCCGCCCCGCAAGTTTTACTCACTTAATGAGGCTGGCCGCCAGGAACTTGAATTGTTTTGGAAAAAATGGGATTTTGTATCATCAAAAATCAACGTCTTGAAGTCAATCTAGCTTCATAAGATATTCTATCCGATATTTTTGGAGTGTCTTGTTCAGCTTTATAAAAAAGGGGGAAAAATAACATGATGGAAATGTTCAAAAAATTGATTGGAGATAAAAAAGAGTACAAGTTGATGATGGCACGGGTTGAAGTCCTGCCAGAGGACTACCAGTTTGTATTTAAGAAAATTCAAAACTACATGTGGAATTTCTCAGCGGGCAACGGGATGGATATGCTTCACATTCAGTATGAATTAATCGAGTTGTTCGAAGCCGGTGCGGCGGAAGGCAGACAAGTGCTGGAAATCACTGGGGACGACGTGGCGTCCTTTGCCGACGAACTAGTGGCAAACGCTAAAACCTATGTCGCCAAGTATCGTGAAGATTTGAATCAGAGTATCATGAAGCGATTGGGAAAAAATAAATTCAATAGATAATACCGACTGAATAGCTGGTTACAAATGTGAATTGCTACCTTCGCTATTCAGTTATTTTTCAACCAGGTAATAAGTTATACAGATTATCAGTCAGACTAAATAGTAGAGTATAGACAATCTAGCGCAGCAAGGCGCTCGACAGGATAATTACTCCGCTTTGTCTGAACGCGAGCAACCCACTCGCTTATCAGACAACGCTCCGTAATTTCCGGATCTCGCAAGAGGCCTTGCTGCGCTTTTTATAAGGAGGAAAAAAGTATGAGCAATGCAGCGATTTCTGTAAAAGGGTTAAAAAAATCCTTTAAAGACAAGGAAGTCTTAAAGGGGGTGGATTTTGAGGTGCGGCGTGGCGAAATTTTCGCACTGCTGGGATCAAATGGAGCGGGTAAGACGACGACGGTCAACATCCTCTCGACGCTGATGAAGGCCGATGGCGGCGAAGTAAGTATTTGCGGCTTTGACGTCCAGCGTCAACCGGATCATGTTCGCCAGAGCATCAGCCTGACAGGGCAGTTCGCAGCTTTAGATGGCATGCTCACCGGGCGGGAAAACCTGATGATGATCGCCAAGTTGCGGGGAGTTTCCAATCCCGCTCAAGTCGCCGACAATCTGCTTGCAAGATTCAGCCTGACCGATGCGGCCAACCACCGGGCGGACAAATATTCCGGCGGGATGAAGCGACGGCTTGACATCGCCATGAGCCTGATCGGTACGCCAGCAGTCATTTTTCTCGATGAACCGACGACAGGGCTTGACCCCGAAGCGCGGATTGAAGTCTGGGATACCGTCAAGGAGCTTGCCGGAGGCGGCACGACCATCTTGCTGACGACCCAGTACCTGGAGGAAGCCGAACAACTGGCGGACCGTATCGCCATTCTGCATGGCGGAAAAATCATCACGACCGGTACCCTTACCGAACTCAAAGAGATGTTCCCGCCAGCGAAAGTGGAGTACATCGAGAAGCAGCCGACATTGGAGGAAATTTTCCTCGCGATCATCGGCAAAAAGGGGGAGATGTAAATGAAAAGCAAAACAGGGGTATTACTAGGGCGTTTAATGCGCAACATCATGCGCAGCCCGGATACGATTATCACGGTGGCGATTACGCCGATTATGATGCTACTGCTGTTTGTCTACGTATTTGGCGGCGCCATAGAGACAGGCACGGACAACTACGTCAATTATTTATTGCCGGGAATCTTGCTGATGGCTATCGCATCCGGCGTCGCTTACACTTCCGTACGGCTGTTTACGGATGTAAAAAGCGGGCTGATGGCGCGTTTCATTACCATGCCCATCAAGCGCTCGTCGGTATTGTGGGCTCACGTGTTGACCTCGCTTGTTTCCAATGCGCTTACTGTCGTGGTGGTTATCCTCGTCGCGCTCTTGATGGGCTTCCGTTCCAGCGCTGAAATCCTTGATTGGCTCGCGGTAGCTGGGATACTCGGGCTGTTTACGCTGGCGCTGACATGGCTGGCGGTCATTCCTGGATTGACAGCGGGGTCTATGGAAGGGGCGACAGCCTACTCGTACCCGCTGATTTTCCTGCCGTTTATCAGTTCAGCCTTTGTCCCCACCGAAACCATGCCTAAAATTGTCCGTGCGTTCGCTGAGAACCAGCCCGTGACTTCAATCGTGAATGCGATTCGTGCCCTCTTGTATGAAGGGTCTGTTGGCAACGGTATCTGGATCGCGCTTGCCTGGTGTGTCGGCATCATGGTCATCGCTTACTTCTTCGCCAGTAAAGCATTTAAACGCCAGTTAGGGTAAGTACACCATCGATTCGGTGTCTCGTGGCAACTAAATCTTCCGAAATAAAATATATGTTTGGAAAAGCACGAGAAAATTTTCCATGCTTTTATTATTGGTCATGTTCTCAAGGTAACTATTGTCGATATAACACCTTCATGTTATTCCGCAATCGGGCGCCATTCTTGAGGACTGGCGCTCATTTTGCATTTTAGGGCCATTAAATTGAAGAATCAGCTTATCGAAGAACTTTTCTTTAAGTGTCAAATAGGCTCTTATCTCTTTCTCGACAATCAAACAGACTCTCCAATGAGTCTGTTTTTCACTTCAACTCAAATGATCAATAAATTAATTTATTTAATGTTTAAGTTAAATTATTGAATAAAAATATAAATTTTTATTCAATAATTTTAAATGTTTATTTGAAAATTAAAAGATATGGTGTATGATATGATTAAATGAAAGAAAGGAGAACAGTATGGCGTATCCTTTACTCACTAATTGTCCTGTTTGCAGGAAGGCGCTTAAAATAACTAAGCTACAGTGTAACCATTGCCTGACAACGGTAGAAAATGAATTTGAAGTTTCAAGACTGGCGGCTCTCGGTCAGGAACAGCTGCATTTTATTGAGATTTTTCTTAAATGCCGTGGAAATATCAAAGAGGTCGAGAAGGAGCTCGGAATTTCCTATCCGACTGTCAGAGGAAAATTAGATGAAATTATCTCTACTCTGGGATATTCCTCTCAAAAGAAACCGGAAGTGGATAAGAAAAAAATTGTATCGTTATTGGAAAAAGGCGAAATTACGGCAGAGGAAGCCATTCAGTTATTAAAAGAGGGGGAAGTATAATGAAGGACGAAATTTCGAGAGTCTTAACGCTAGTGGAGGAAGGAAAGATTGATAAGGAAAAAGCAAGTGAATTAATTAATATTTTACAAGGTAAAGATCAGTCAGAGCTAGTGACAATAAAAAAAGAAGTCCCATATGGAAATAAAATGTTAAAGATTCGTGTGACCTCCGAAGAAGGTGATAATGTAAATGTGAATTTACCGATTAATCTGGTAAAGGCTGTTTTAAAAGTAGGTACAAATATTGCTGAAAAAATACCTGAGGCAGAAAAATATGTAAAAGATATTAACGTTGACCTGCTCATCGAAGCAATTGAAAACGAATTGGACGGACAGATTGTTGACATAACCTCGGCCAATGGTGATAAAGTTTTTGTGGTGATTGAGTAGATTATGTTAAAAGTCAAGGTGAAAGTAAAGGATAAACGATTCTCCATTCCCGTTCCCTATGCGGTTTTAAATTTGGTTATTTTGATTATTACATCAAAAAGGATTAATCGCTTAATAAATAAAGCAATTGAAAAGGATGGAAGCAAATTCATCTTCCCGGAAATTGAAAGAAAAGATTTGAAGCCGTTGCTGCAGGGATTTTCTAAGCACAGTGGAGTTATCCTTGTTGAAACGAAATTGAAGGATGGAACTGAGGTAGAAGTAAAGCTTTAAATAAAACTTCTAAATCGCATTTTTTAATGGAAACAGCTTCGTCTTTTTGGTCATTTTGTGCCTAATCTATAGGATTAGAATAGCAGTAAGCCAATATAAGAGACTAACAGTGTTTTTCTGATTTTCTGTTCAGTACTAATGCTGATTATTGCACCCATTTTCCACTAAAAGGGCGCCATTCTTAAGGGCTGGTGCTCATTTTGCATTTTAGGGCCATATTGTTTTAGAACACTTCAAAAGAATAGGTCTTTATTATTTAATTGAACTTGTGGGGAAGTAACGGAGCAGATTTATAAAAGAAGAACAAGAAGCTAGCGTTACTTATAAGCAACTTGTTCTTCTTTATCTTGTTGACAATAAGAAAAAAACTAATTAACTATTACTGCTGTTTTACAGGTACACATATTTCACAATAAGGATTAGTAATCATATCACCAATGTATCTCTCCATAATTGGTTTGTTATCAATTTGATACCCACTGCTTTGTATAGATGAAAAAATGTCTGTATATGCTTTTTGAATATCTTCTGCTGTATGTTTGACTTCGTAAATAAGGTATCTTCCACCTGAAAATTCATTTTCACTAATTGTATCATCTATTTGATAATCCTTTGAAATCACAATACAAGCATCAAATCTGCAGTTTTCAGGAAGTGTGGTTTCTGGGTTGTCTTGTGGAATTGCAAGTAGGGTTGCCGATTCAAGAAGGTTTTTCTCCCTAGCCCATTTTTTTAATTTCTCCATAACTTCAATATTTGCAGAACCATATGGGCCAACTCGTCGGACATAAGCTACACGATATTTTGGAAGTGTTTCAATTTTAAATTTCATAAATTCTTTCTTCCCTTCGTCATTTATATTTGTTTGGTACATTTTGACTGTAGCATGCTTTAAAAAATTATACATTCTAATTTTTAAAATTTATTGAAATATTGTAAAAATATGTAAGTTAACAATATAACTTTCTTTCTGCAAAAGCGTTGTATCACTAACAACCTTTCACAATCTGCGCTTTGCTAATAAGGAAAAGTGCTAATTGACATTAAATTCAAATTTAAAAATTAATCTATTTTTACGTAATTAGTTTATGTGAAATGGCGAACTTAGATGATTACCTGTGGATGAATTAGAACTGAGTTATATTGTGAATGTATGAGTAGTAGGCGGTCTTGCGATTGCCTTTTTAGCTTAATCAATTAACAAGTGTTACTTTTCTTAATATCGATCTTCAACAAGCGGGCGCAATAGTTTAACAATGGTTACCAGTAACTTTATTTTAATAAACTAAAGGTTGCAGCTAAGTTAAATTAGAAAGTAATTGTTTGGAATTTGTGTACAATGGGGAATTCTAAATGAGGTATGACATAATAGGAGTCTGTAAAGTTTTTTATGAAGAAGAAGGTTGGGGATGGATTTCTGTTGAAGGTGAAGATGACGTTTGGGTACACTTCAGTTCTATTCAAATGGATGCTTTTAAATCACTTTCATCTGGACAACAGGTACTGTTTAACCTTGATGAGAGACCGAATTTAAATGAACAGTCACGTCGAGCTTCAAATGTGAGATTAACAATGGAAAATGAATGATGTAAGATAGAATCGGCATTGCTGATCTAAAACGGCTTAGCAACTCAGTTGTTCCATTAAAGACCAGCTATAAAATCCATTAAAGTCACCTGATTGATGAACTGAAGCATCTAGACCAGCAAAAGCAACTAATTGTCCAGGTCGTTCAAAACGGCTAATTGAACCTATTTCACCTAATATAACGGCAGCAGTTACATCACTAATCCCCGAGATCGTTGTGAGAAAATGCTCTTGACGATTGGAGAGTTCAATCATGACTTTCTCAATATCAGTTAGCTGCTTTTCAAACAAACTGATCTGTTCAAGGAACAGGTGAATTTGCATTTTAAACACGTCTGTACCAATCGAAATGTGCGCTATTTATTAATTGTTCTGCTTTATTTCGAGCCCTCCACTCACCACTAAAGGGCGCCATTCTTGAGGAATTAGCGCTCATTTTGCATTTTAGGGCCATTTTGTGGAATTACACTTAATAAGAAAATTAAACATTTCTATTAAATATATAGAGAAGATCGTGAAGAAGCGTACTTAAGCTCCTTCAATGCCGCGGTGGAAGGGAGAAACAATCAAATCAAGACCTTTCAGCGAAGTAAGTATTTTCATTGGAACAGTGAGTACTATGTAAGAGGATTGCTTATGCATTGTAAT
Source organism: Bacillus sp. 03113 (assembly GCF_006546985.1). Taxonomy (GTDB): domain Bacteria; phylum Bacillota; class Bacilli; order Bacillales; family Cytobacillaceae; genus VATK01. Next base: position 6,609 of record NZ_VATK01000036.1, on the reverse strand, counting down.
AAGTAAGTGCTGACTGCCTAAAGGCAGTCAGCACTTACTTTTAGATTGAGCCAGAAAAAATAAGAGGATTTTCCTAAAAAAAAGATTGAAAGGTACGTAATATTTCCCGATTCCCTTTCAATCATCAGCTTATATTTCAGATAATTTTCTTAAATGCTTTTCCGTTATTTCGTTAACCTTTTTTACACGTCTTTCATATTTTTCAATCCCGCTAAGAAAATCTGTTTTCATCCATACATCTATAGTTTCAATAGCTATTCCTGAAGCAATTATTTTTCCTCCAATACATAGAACATTACTATCCGTATGCTCGCGTGCTAATCTCGCGCAAAATGGATCCTGACAAACAACTGCGTTTACACCATATATTCTATTTGCAATAAGAGCACTACCATAACCAACGCCATCGATGAAGATTCCACGGTCAGCCTCTCCTTTTGCAACAGCTAATGATGCAGGATAAATATAATCCGGTAAATCACAGGCTTCTGTGCTATTCGTTCCGAAATCTAACACTTCATGTCCTTGTTGTTCTAGTAATTCCTTTACTTCTTCCTTCAAGCCAAAACCAGCATGATCGCTCGCCATAGCAATTTTCATGTTATGTATCCTCCGATATCGTTTTAAGATTCTATATAAATTATCGTATCATCTATTATTGATGTTTTAAATAAAAATATTTTAGTTTCCTTATTCTAACGGGTGCGTTAGTAAATTAACTGAGGATCCCACTAATGCAGCTCATTCGCGTTTTTCAATCTTCAACAATCGGGGTGCAGTTCAAACAAGGATGAGCGCCTATTTTCATTTTGGGGCCATATTCTTGAATAACACATTTAAAAAAATCAGTAAAGATATCGAAAAAGGCGAAAAAATTGTGAGGATTTTCACTTAAACTCCCTCAGTTTAGCTCAACAAGAAGCATTAATAAAAAGGTTGTTTTTGATAACTGCATTTTGAGCCACTCCGATCACAAAAATGTGAGTCACTTGTCACTTTGACTCTGGAAAATCTGGAATGTCTTGATATGGAGCCTCGTACGAACTGTTTTACTATAAATGCGTAAGTGTGAAATGTAAGGACTGAATATCAGTCTAACTGTTATTTTGAAGATAGGAATGATAGATGTCACGTTTTCTTGAAACTATCTCACTGATACTCCTACATGCCTAGAGAGTGATAGCTCAACTGGTATGAAGTTAGGTGAAGTCGGCTGAAATAAACCTAAGTAACGGCTAAAACAGAGTTATACGGTGCGTGATAGGTCGGGTGGCTAAAAACAATCTATGGTGAGAATGAACTCAATCTGACGAACTTCTGAATGTACGGGTCTAAACCGTGAATACGTTGAAAGACGTAGTCTAATACCATATAGGATATTAGAGTAAGTGACGTTAAGTAAGACTGAGGCTTATGAAAAACGTTATTCCGAACTATGACGGTATCTAGCTTACAGGCTCAAAGGGAGCACCTAAGGATTGATGCACAGCTAAAAATAACGGAACAGGGAAAGCAAGGGACGCTGTACAGGTCTATCAACCTAGCGGTTGTTATAAGGTGAAAATCGAAATACATTTATCCTTGTGAGAGTAAGGGCATGACCGATGAATTTCCTGTAATGGGAATGGAGGAATAGCCCTGAGTCTAATCTATGAAACAATCAATTTTTCAACAATGAACTGCATCGGTCGGGTAAGAAGGTGGGAACAACCTTGACGATGGAGGTTGCCACAATGCAGACTACTTTACGAAATTGGGAATATTACAATCTCACAGATACGTTTACGAAATTACACGAGGATGCAAAAAACGAATGTATTTTCAAAAATTTATATGATTTAATCGTATCCAGAGAAAATATTTTACTAGCATACCGAACAATTAAGAGTAACACAGGTTCAAAAACGCCAGGAACAGACGGAAGAACAATAAATGACATCAAAATAATGTCAGAACTTGAAATTGTAACCCTTATAAATTCAAAACTAGAAAATTACAGACCAAAGAAAGTAAGACGTGTTCTTATCCCAAAGCCAAACGGAAAAGAAAGACCGTTAGGTATCCCTTGTATAGTAGATAGGATTATTCAACAATGTTTCAAGCAGATACTCGAACCCATCGCAGAAGCTAAGTTTTACAAACACAGCTATGGTTTTAGACCGCTAAGGTCAACACATCATGCAATGGCAAGAGTATAGCACTTAATCAACATCAGTGGACTTCATTATGTTGTAGATATTGATATTAAAGGATTTTTCGATAATATCAATCACAATGTTCTTTTGAAACAATTATGGAATATGGGGATACAGGATAGAAAAGTCCTTCGCATTATTAGTAAGATGCTCAAAGCAGAAATTGACGGTGAAGGTATACCCAATAAAGGTGTGCCGCAAGGTGGACTCAGTTCACCACTATTATCTAACGTTGTACTAAATGACCTCGACCAATGGGTCGCGGGTCAATGGGAAAACTTTGAAACAAATAAGAAGTACAATAGAAATCAAGCAAAATATACTGCCTTGAAAAAGACCGACCTTAAAGAAGGATATATCGTTAGGTATACAGATGATTTCAAGGTACTCTGCAGAAATAGTAAAACTGCCTTTAAATGGTACCATGCGGTACGGCTGTATCTTATAGACAGACTTAAATTGGATATCTCACCTGAAAAATCAAAAGTAGTAAATCTAAGAAAGAAACAGTCAGAATTTCTAGGGTTCACAATAAAAGCAGTACCAAAGAAAAACAAGAGGGTCGCAAATACAGGTATAGTTGCGAAGAAGAAACTCCAACTGAAAGAAAAATACAGAGAGTTAATCAAGCAAATACAAAAATCACCTACCGCTGAAAATGCACAAGCATTTAATAGCTTTATTATGGGGATTCATAATTATTTCCAGAAAGCAACCCATGTAGCGATTGAGTTTTCACAACTTTCTTTCGACCTGATGCATTTCACGAAAAATCGTCTCAAGGGGGTATCCAAATATGGATATCCGATAAACGCACCACCAACTTTTAAAACATATTACACAACAAAACGTAAAACCTATTGTATAAATGGAATTTATCTATTCCAAATAGGTGACGTACGAACATCGAATAACATGAATTTCAGCCAAACAATAACACCCTTCACTCACGAAGGAAGGCAAACAATTTGTAATAAGATTAAAGGTGACGTTAAAGCTGAACTAACAAAATTGATGAAATCTACAATTTCAAATAGAAGCGTAGAATACATAGATAATAGACTGAGTAGGTATAGCATGAAGTTGGGAAAATGTGAGGTAACAGGTAATTTTCTTTTCGCAAATGAAGTTCACTGTCACCACAAAATTCCACTAAGTCTTGGAGGAAACGATAACTTCGATAACCTGTGTATTCTACACAAAGAAATTCATAAATTAGTTCACGCAACCCAAAACGAGACGATTACTACTCTTAAAAAAATGCTCCATCTCAATTCCTTTGAGATAGACAAAGTAAATAAACTTCGTAAAATGAGTAATTTGGAACTTATTGATTAATAAAACATGGATTAGATGGAACGCCGTATGCGGTGAAAGCTGCACGTACGGTGTGGAGCAGGGGAAAAGATGGAGATTATATCAAAGTCTTACCTATTGCTATCAGAGGTATCATTTTACTCGAAAGCCGAGACACCAAGGTGTTTCGAGTTGGCGATGAGCCTATCATACCTCTCATTCCAAATCAAGACGTGTTCTAACTAGAAATTGAGTGGCTTACGATTTCACGATCGTAGTGGCTATATTTGAATGATCAAATACAAAGGTGGTTCAACAGATATTAATGATGTAGAATTTATCTAATATTATATCTGGAGGAGATATATAAAGTGGAACACGAATTAAAAAAGCTTATTAAAAAGTGTGACCTTGCAATAAAGCAAAAGCCGCCAAATATTGCTAAAAGCCTGCCCTCTCATAGGACAGGCTTTTGTTTTGAGAGACTAGCAACTTTTGATGAATGTTTTTAGAGGACTCTCCTTTGCCGCCCTTTGCTCGCGGTGAAAGGGGAACCTGTATGTTTCAAGTGGCCATTAGCAACGCATTTTATACCTTATTTAATTTTTTCTCATAATTTTCCTTTTTGTGCTCAATAAGAGCCAGTTGTGCTTCAATCTCCTGTTTTTGGGCTAAAAGTATTGTCTCCTGATTTAAGACAATGGAGTATTTTTCTTTCAACTCCATTGTATCATCAATTGAGAGGCCAATATAATGACGAATCATGTCAATTCCCATTCCTGTGCTTCTCATACATTGGATCATTCTTAATCTCATGATTTGATCATCAGAGAACAGGCGGATATTATTCCGGTCCCGCGCTATATTTTGCAATAAGCCGATTTCCTCATAATAGCGGATTGTAGGTTTGGGCAGTTTCGTTATTTTTGATACTTCCTTGATGGAGTATTTCGGCTCAGTGCCGTAAATAAATTCTTCCATAATTTTCTCCTATTTCACTTGATTCAAGTTACTTGAAGTGTTTGGAAATTATTATAGCATACGAGTCAGGAAGAACAAATCATAGTTTGTATTGTTGAACCGGCAGATTCCATAAAAAGTTCTTTTTCAATATTTTATATTTTTTATCAATATTTTTTATTGACTTCAAGTTACTTGAATAGAGTAAAGTGATCCAGGAAGCATTAATCATAAACATCGCATAGGAGGTAAAGGAATGGACAGAAACGTTAAAATCAAACTTATTGACAAGGTATATATCAATGGAGAATTTGTAAAACCTGACGGTACAGAAAGGATGGACATTATCAACCCGTCAACAGAAGAAGTAATCGGACAGGTGGTTTTGGGAAATGAGTCAGATGCCCGAAAGGCGATTGGAGCTGCGAAAGAAGCATTTAAGTCTTTCTCAAAAACTTCCATTGCGGAACGGGGACAAATGCTTGAAAGGATACATGATGCAATCTTATCAAGGGCTGCTGATTTAAACCAGGCGTGCATGGAGGAATATGGCGCTACAGCTAAGGCAGGAGATTTTAGAACCCGAATCTCAGCTGACAGCTTCCTTTTGGCAAAAGAAGCGATGGAAGCCTTTGAATTTACAAAATGCATCGGGAAAGCCAAGGTTGTTCATGAACCCGTGGGTGTCATCGCTGCGATCACACCTTGGAACGCAAATAATTCCCAGATCGCTATAAAGGTTGCTACAGCCATATCAGCAGGCTGTACGATTGTTGTAAAGGCCAGTGAATTTTCCTCCATTCAGACTCAAATACTGGCCGAGTGCTTCCATGACGCCGGATTGCCTGCCGGGGTAGTCAATATTGTATACGGGCTAGGTACTACCGTCGGCGCCGAATTATCCCGCAATCCGGACATTGCAATGATTTCGTTTACGGGCTCTGTGAATACAGCAAAAGCCATACACCATAGTGCTGTTGACACAATGAAAAGAGTCGTTCTTGAATTGGGCGGTAAATCAGCAAATATTATTCTGGATGATGCAGACTTTACAAAAGCGATTCCTCGTGCCGTTACAAGTTGCTTTGGAAATCACGGACAGATGTGTATTGCCGGCAGCAGATTGCTGGTTCCGGAGCATCGGTTTGATGAAGTGAAAGAACTAATAAAACAGGCGGTTGCAAATACTAAGGTGGGCTATCCTTGGGAAGAAGATACATTTATTGGCCCCATGATGAATGAGAATCAATACAAAAGGGTTCAGCGGTATATCAAAATCGGTATGGAAGAAGGTGCGGTTTTAGTCATAGGCGGAGAAGGACACCCAAAAGGTCTGGAAAAGGGGTATTTTGTAAAGCCGACCGTTTTTGCAAATGTAACCAGAGATATGACGATTGCGAAAGACGAAATATTTGGACCCGTCCTGTCTATTTTAACGTATAGAACAGAGGAAGAAGCGGTAGAAATTGCAAACGATACAGAGTATGGATTAGGCGCATATATAAGTTCCTCTAATTTGGAAAAAGCCAGCCTAATTGCCTCCCAGCTCATTGCCGGAACCGTGTACATTAATGATGTCATTCTTGAAATGAGGGCTCCTTATGGTGGGTTTAAGCAATCAGGAATCGGTAGAGAATGTGGCATATATGGTCTTGAAGAATATCTTGAACCCAAAACCATAATGATCTCTGATTGATATATTTCACCGATAGACTCTGAAAGCTGTTTGTCAGTATTGAAAAGGATAGATCTAAGCCATCGTAAAAAATCCAGGGCAAATCCATCTAAAGGTGGAGACGCTAAGCCGTAGGGTCTAAGGCACTTTGTGTACTATGATAGCCTGGCTGCCAAAAATCATAAAATATCATATAAAGAGGTATTCTGATTTTTGACGGATGATTCATGGGTAGTCTACTGGTCTTTTGCTGTTTGCTATGGTGAAGCATTCCGTATGACTACCTGTTTTTATTATATTAGGAGGTCGAAATAAAGACGGCAGAATTCATGCCTTTAGCCCTCCTATAATTCAATATAACCAAAAGCCAGCATTTTGCCTTAATGGGCAAAGTGCTGGCTTTTTCTTATGGTTTAGAAAACCCCTGGCTATGCCGGGGGTTCTAGAGAGCTTATAGCGTGGTAATAAAAAAAAGCCTCACTT
>NZ_VATK01000035.1 GCF_006546985.1 Bacillus sp. 03113 | reverse complement strand
GAAAGTCTAATGCTTTTCGTAAGGCTCCTGACTGAGCTATACACCTAGCCGATGATTTGCTACCGATTTCTGTTTTTAACAGAGAGCGGACTGTGAGGAGGTAACGGTAACACCAACGGCACTGACCGTTCTATACGCAGTGAAACTCTGTTGGAATCCCTTTCCTCAAAAATTCGTGAGAATTTTAGGTGGGGGAGGATGTCAATATGCGGTTAAAACAACAGGCATCTTTTACCGCCCATCCTGTAAATCGAGAGCTACCAAAAAAGATAATGTGCACATATTTTATGAAGCGGAGCAAGCGTTTGCTGAGGGGTTTCGTCCATGCAAGCGGTGTAAACCAGGTGGCTTACGCTTACCAGATGAAGAATGGGTTGTGCAAATGACCACATATATTGATAAACACTTTAATGAATTTTTAACATTGGAGATACTAGCTGATGTGTGTCATGGAAGCCCCTATCATTTGCATCGTACATTTAAGAGAATAAAGGGAATAACACCAGTTGAATATATTCAAAACAAACGTATGAAAGAAGCGATTCGATACCTGACAACAACGAATAAATCTCCAGCCAAAATTGGTTTGGAAGTTGGCATCCCCAATATATCCTATTTTATCACCTTATTTAAGAAAAAAACGGGAAATACACCCGCATATTATCGAAAAATCCATCAATAGTAATAGGAGGTATGAAGCTTTGGAGCAAATAAATCATCAAACCATCTATTGGTCCTTGTTTAATCATGAAAATTGGCAATTTTATATAGCAGCAACATCAAAAGGGCTTTGTTACGTTGGTTCCCCAAATAGTCCTTTTGTAGAGCTGTCGGGATGGGTTACGAAAAAATGTCCAAATGATGTTTTAGTTCATAATGATGAGGAGTTAAAACCATATATCGATGAATTTAATGAATATTTTGAAGGAAAACGAAATCAATTTAATATGTCTGTTGATCTTAGAGGGACTGAGTTTCAACAATCAATATGGAGTGCATTATATGACATTCCATATGGAAAAACCAATTCCTATTCGCAAATTGCCGAACGTATACAAAAGCCTCAAGCGGTAAGGGCAGTGGGAGCTGCGATAGGGGCAAATCCTGTCCTAATAACAGTACCTTGTCACCGAGTCATTGCTAAAAATGGTGCATTGACGGGTTTTAGAGGCGGTTTAGAAATGAAAGAATTTTTATTGGACTTGGAAAAAGGAAATGCTTTAAAAAAGGAGGGGTGATGCGTAATCGAATGTTTGTGGATGTAGTCAAAGAAAACAACAAGACCATCCTATGGTGCAAGCCGCAAGATGATCTTGTTTGATATCTCTGTAATTTTAATCAATCATAAATCATTTACTTCCAAATGAATATGAGTTCCTGATGGATCTTTTACCATATAACTAGACACTGTATAACCTAGCTGTTGAAGGTTTTGAATGGCACTGCTCCTCGCTGCTTCATCCCCAAACACGATCTTATAGTATTTCAAGCTAACACTGTTTGGAGATGGTGCAGGTGCACCTGTTCCGTTCCAAGTGTTTAATCCTATGTGATGATGATATCCGCCTGTTGATAGAAAGTGGGCATGATTGCTTAATCGGTGGACAATATTGAATCCGAGTCCTTTGACATAAAATTCATCGGCCTTAACAAGATCGGAAACATGGAGATGAATATGTCCCATGATGGTCGTTGATGGAAGACCAGTGAATTTTTCTCCTTTAGCTTCGGATAAGAGGTTAGGGATATCAATCGCTTCGGTCGTCATGTAAACCTCTTCTCCATTCCACTTCCAGCCTTCTGATGGACGATCAACATAAATTTCTATGCCGTTTCCGTCCGGGTCTGCTAAATAAAGAGCCTCACTTACAAAGTGATCTGATGCTCCTTGAATGGATGGGTACTTGATATCAATGAAGTGCTGTAAGACCTTTGCCAATTCTTTACGGCTCGGCAAAAGAAGAGCGAAATGATATAGTCCAGAACGACGCGGTTCTTTCGGTAAGACACCTTCGGGCTGTTCAATCGTCACTAGTGGATTTTCTCCATCTACTGTTAACGTCACTTTATTTTCAGTACGTTCTAAAATCTGAAATCCTAATAGACCCTCATAAAATAAAAGTGAACGCTCTAATTGTTGAACAATTAAATGTACGTAACTGACAAACGTGACTGGCTTTTTATGAAAACTCATTAGAATCCCCCCAATATATGAATCTTTTACATTCACCATATCATGAAAGTAATCATTTTTAAAAAGATTAGAAATAACATATGGTAAAATATAGACTATATTGAAAGTTTTAACACAAAAAGGAAAAGGTGTAATCATAACTTTTTATAATGTTTAATTGATTGAAATACGTATGGTTAGCAAGCTGAATTTTTAAAGACATAGAAGGGGGCGAAAGGATGGGAACTTTTTTCGGAATATGGGTGATGGTGATTATCATCATTTTGTTAGTGACAATAATGAAATGGAATATTAAACCGGAATACAGAATAGAGAGGTACAATAAGGAATTTCAAGCAGAAATAAATAATATAAAATTAGATGCAACATCTATAGTTGATTTTGGATTAATCCAAAGGTTAGAAACAGCTTTGTCGCTTCCGTATATGGAAAAAGTAAATGCAGAATTTCGAATGAAACATCGATCCTGGAGTCAAAAGAAAGTAAATGGATACTGGAGAGAGCTAAAACGATATTTTATTATGGCTGCGGTATTCAAGAAGGTAGAAATGTTTAGTAAGCAAGTAGATGAGTTATGGCATCTTATGCTTGAGGACGACCAGCTTTATCAGGATTTTAGCAAGAAATTTATTGGTAAGACACTTACTCATTATCCTCATGGAGAACCTGTTCATAAGCCGGAAGAGAGAGAAAAATTTGATGTCATGTATATCCAGTTATTCAAACTCGACCAAAAAACCTCTGCTATTTGGGGGAGATTATTTGCAGCAGGAAAAGGACAATCATTTATCCACTCTATAATGGAAAGTTCTTTGGAGGACTTAAAAAAGAAATATTTAGTTGATGAACCAATTCTAGAAGCAGAGAGAACATTTGAAGCTTTTATTGATTACGTGAAAAAAGAAGGAGGAAATAACCTTCCAAGTGCCTTAAAGGAAAGAAAATACAAAAACAGGGACCTTACAAAAGGAGAGCCAGTAGATTTAAGCTTCATGTACTTTTTATTTATTTCAGACCAATTAACAGATGAAGACTCAAAAGTATTTTCAGAGGGGATAGGAGAGGCGCACCGCCATCACTCAGGTGATTCTGCATCAGTAGGAGGCTATACAACGGATGGAGATGGCCGATCCCATCACCATCACGATAGCTCATGTTCCTCTTGCAGCAGCTGTTCTTCTTGCAGCAGTTGCTCCTCATAAAGTGAAACTTCAATCAGTGGGGGTTTTCCGACGTACACGAAGTACTAGTGCAGACAATACGACAGGACGTCGCGCTTTTGTCTGCTCATCCCCCACTGATTGTTAGTTGAACCAATCACGCTTATACATGCCGCATCTTGTGGCATTCGCCTGACTAGGACGTCCTGTCCGTCGTCGGGCTTTTACGGGCAGTTATGCCCCACCTAGGAATGTTCGTTTACACTTATTACCTTGAGGTGAGGGTTTTACTGCCCGTTAATGCGGGATAAAAGATATTTCTTGTTTAATATATGAAAAAAGGGCGAAACGTTGATTTCTTAACCTTTCGCCAAAACATTAAAATCTTCTCCTCTATTAGAAAATTCTACGCCTTTTTCATAGTATTGCTGCATCATTTCTTCTGGAACCATACTTCCGCCAGTTCCCCAAACTATATGAACAGCATCTTTTATTTTTTCCAACAAATCCAGCTTCCGTAAATACTCAGTTCCTTCATTAAATAACTTTGTTGGTCCGATCATCCCAGCAAGGGCTGATGGTTCTAAATGAAGGTTCTCCGAATCTACTAGTTCCTTTAATAAAATATACAATTGTGGATCGCTAATGGTATAACTTCCGCTTAAGAAAGGCTCGATGGTTTTTCCAACAAAGCCAGAAGGTCTCCCAACCGCTAACCCATCTGCGTCCGTAATATTATCGATCCCAACATCCTGTACGGAAATCTGATCGTGAAGTTCAGTCATTAAGCCGAGCAGCATACATGGGGAGTGGGTAGGCTCAGCAAAGAAGCAGTGTACATGATCTTGAAACATTAATTTTAATCCAAATGCTACGCCTCCTGGCCCACCGCCAACTCCACATGGAAGGTAGACAAACAATGGATGATTCTCATCGATGGTTATCTTTAACTCTTCTAATTGCTTTTTCAATCGTGATGCTGCGACTGCATAGCCTAAAAATAAATCGTGAGAATTTTCATCATCAATGAAATAACAGGAAGGGTCTTGTTCAGCTTGGCTTCGTCCTTCCTCAACTGCTTTGCTGTAATCAGCCTCATATTCTACGACATTGACTCCTTTGCTCCGAAGCAAGTCTTTTTTCCATTGCTTTGCATCAGCCGACATATGGACAGTGACACGAAAGCCAAGCTTTGCACTCATGATCCCGATGCTAAGCCCCAAATTGCCAGTCGATCCTACTGCAATAGAGTATTGTGAGAAGAAAGCGCGAAATTCATCATTGTCTAAAATCGAGTAGTCATCTACTAAGTTTAACAGCTGATGCTGGAGAGCCAGATTCTCTGCATGCTTAAGAACCTCATAAATCCCGCCCCTAGCTTTAATCGACCCTGATATTGGAAGATGGCTATCACACTTTAAAAATAATCCACCTAATAGAGGCTGCCCATGCAGTTGTTCTAATTTTTGTTTCATAGAAGGAATAATCTCTAAAGGAGATTCTATGATGCCATTTGTTATTTGGGTTTCAGGAAAAACCTTAGCAATATAAGGAGCAAAACGATTTAATCTTTCTTCTGCATCTCTTACGTCTTCTAGTGTCAAAGGAGATTTTTTTATTCCAGATTGAAAGGTTTCAAGCTTTGTATTGATCCAAAATACTTCTTCCATTGAAATAATTTTGTTTAGTAAAGGGGTTTGGTTTGCCTCTAACCAGGCTTTGATTTCCTTGTTTTCAACATTTTTCATGTTGATTTTGTCATCTCCTTCTTCTTTATATAACTGGTTTTGAAAGTAGCAACATAGACACCAATCAGTACCATTACCATCCCCGCGATTTGTGCCAAAGTAATTGAACTACCATATGCAATAACTGCAAGTAATGTGGCTACAATAGGGGTTAGGTTTAAATACATACTTGCTTTACTGCCTCCTAATAGCTCTATACCTTTGTTAAAAATGACATAACCGATCAATGTTCCACAAACAACCATATAGGACATTTCAAACCAACTCTGTAGCGACATATTTGATACTTTATCCCATCCACCTTCAAATACAGTACTGATCGCCAAAAAAATCGCTCCTGATAACATCATAACTGTATTCGATAACATTACCGGTGCTCCTTGAATAATAGATTTACCTGTTAGTCCGTAAATAACCCCACATAAAAGAGCTGCAACAAAAAGCAAGTCTCCTAAATTAAATGAGAGAGATACCAAAGCCGATAGTGAACCTTTAACTATAACAATTATAACCCCCATCAGTGATAAAGCTAAACCAATACCAGATTTATTGCTCCAATTTTCTTTACAAAACAAGACAGAACCTAACATGGTGAATACAGGCATTGCAGCTATGATTAATGCACCGTTTGTTGCCGAAGTATATTTCAATGCCGTAAAAAAAAGAGCGTTGTAACCAAAAACCCCAATTAGGCCAATAAATAATAAACTTTTCCAGTGTTTTCTGATGGCTTTCCAATGCCATTCTTTCTGAAATGTCACGATCATCGCTAGTATAATTCCTGTTATACCAAAACGAAGCGTTGCAGCAATAAGTGGTGGAATTTCTGTAATAACATGTTTTGCCGTTGCAAACGCTCCTCCCCAAAATAAAGGAACGAGTAACATTAAAAAATAAATACTCTTCGATTGATTCCTATTCTCCATTTTTTCACCTTTCCAATTTTTTCTTTTATAAATGTTCGTATGTTTAAAAATTTAAACTTTAAAACTGCAAAGAACAAATCAATAGCTTTGTTCAATTGTTTGAATTAGCTCTTTGATTTGTTTTAGAAACTCTTTAGAACTCAATGAATAAAATTTTTCATTTCCATTCTTTTTAAAAGTAATTAAACTTGCTTGCCTCAATATTTTCAAATGATGAGAAACCGCTGGCCTTGAAAGCTCCATTCTTTCCGTAATTTGATTAACATTCAAGCTATCTTGCTCAAGTAAAAGCATAATGATTTGTTGACGATTAACATCTCCTAAAGCTTGGAATATAGGAGTTGTTAATTTAAATTTTTCTAAAACCAGTTCTTTGTTATTACATTCATAGTTTTCCATATTCTTCACCTTTATATGTTTAAACTTTTAAACATACTTATTATGTTTTAATAGTTATTATTTGTCAAATTTATTTAAATAACGTGTAAATATTTCCTTTGCGTTTTATTCCTTTAAATGTAACTTTGAAATACAGTTTGATTAAAAATATCCCTTTTCTACCTGCTTCAGGAAATTGTAGGCTATGGCGACAGTACGAATACATCTTGACATTACTAACTGTATAAAATATTATTACAGTATGCATTAACTGCAACTTTTTTAGTAACATTTAATCCCGTTGAAAGGAGTACTCAGTAATATTATTATGACTGCTTCAAACAATAAGCACCAATAAGGAGGATTGGTCTATGGTAAACGATCATCAAAAGTCGAATGTCAAACCGATGATGTTCGCTTTGTTATTGGGAGGTTTCATCGCTTTTTTAAGTGAAACGCTCTTAAATGTAGCGTTGCGAGATTTAATGGGGGAGATGCATGTCTCGCCAACGACTGTACAGTGGCTAACCACGGGCTATATGCTGGTTATTGGAATTCTCGTTCCGATTACCGCTTTTTTAGTTCAGTGGTTTACTTCAAGACAACTATACTTAACAGCACTAATTGTTTTTACAATAGGAGTACTTGTAGCTGGTCTGGCACCCAATTTTTCAATCTTGTTATTTGGCAGACTGATCCAGGCGATTGGAACTGGCTTAATCATCCCTGTTATGATGAATACAATATTAGTGATTATTCCAATTGAAAAGCGTGGGTCCGCAATGGGGATGATTGTAATGGTCATGATGATTGCCCCAGCCACGGGTCCTAGTTTGTCAGGTCTAATACTCGAACAGTTAAACTGGCGTTGGTTGTTTTTCATTACGCTTCCTTTTTTAATTTTAGCGATCGTATTAGTATCTATGTATATGAAAAACACAATGGAATTAAAGAAGCCTAAAATTGATCTATTATCTATTTTATTATCTACAATAGGTTTTGGCGGTGTCCTATTTGGTTTTAGTAAAATCGGTGAAAGCACAGGAGGGTTAGATTCAGCCGTTATACTTCCACTTTTAATCGGCGTGCTCGGCATTATCCTCTTTGTTTGGCGCCAATTAATATTAGATGAACCAATGCTAGATGTACGAACATTTAAATACCCAATGTTTACGGCGGGACTTTTGCTTGTCATTATCGGCATGATGACTTATTTTGCATCCATGCTTTTATTGCCGATGTATATGCAAGGAGTATTGGGACTTTCAAGTTTTATTGCCGGTCTAGCATTGCTTCCGGGCGGGGTTATTAATGGGCTTATGTCACCGATTACAGGAAAGTTGTTTGACCGTTTTGGACCAAAGCTGTTAGTCATTTTTGGATTCATTATTATGCTGACTACATTTTGGTTTTTATCGCATCTTTCGTTATACAGCGGCATCGTTATGGTTGTGATCTTGTATAGCTGCCTAATGATAGGGTTATCGATGGTTTTTATGCCAGCACAAACGAATGGAATGAATCAGCTGCCTCCTCAATATTACCCTCATGGAACAGCCATCATGGGTACCTTGCAACAAATTGGTGGAGCGATTGGTACATCATTATTTGTTAGTTTAATGACGGCAGGACAAAGTGATTTTTTGGGAAAAACGAAGCAGCCAGATGATCCTAACCAGAAAATTATGGCTTTGAGCAATGGGATCGAGTACGCTTTTACCGTCGCATTTATTATTTTGGCGATAGGTATTTTGATTTCTCTATTTTTAAAAAAGGCACATGCCCCTCTGTTTTCTGGAAATCAAAGAAAAGAGGGATAATAGGTGATGAATATATTAATGTACGAATCAAAAAAGGAGCCTTTCAATGGTTCCTTTTTTTCGTAAAAACAAAAAGATTAGTCGGCTTTTCGTTTCCGTTGAACATATCAAAACAATGGTCCGAATGTTTACTGAACCGGAAAAGCGTAAAAAAGTACTAAACAATCTAATGAAGCATATCGTATCAACGTTATACACAATATCTACTTCATTCCAAAAATTTAATAAAAAATTCACATAATCATTCATGTTCAAAAACGCTCTATTATTTTCATCAAATTTGGAAAAAGAGGTCAGTAAATAATCGTCATTTTGAAAAATAGTACCTAGCTTATATATATCCTTCTTACCTTGTCTTCTACTTTCATTGCGTCCTATTTTAATATCTTCCGAATTTAAATGTTCATCTTGTTCGATTAAACGATCCAAAGCTCCGACATCTTGTATCTTTCTTTTTATGTACATACCATTTAGTGTTGACTCGGAGATGGTTTTATTGTCGACTTGGGTGTCAAAGTATTCATTAAAAGCGATAACCTTCAATCCTGGTTCTGTGAAAATGTCCCCCACTTTTATCTGTACTGTTGAATTATTGATGCTGAGTTCCGTTTTATCCAGAAAATTAGCCCTAACCCATAAGACAAAGTAAATAACTATGAAAAAAATTAAGATTGACAAAGCAGTCAATAACTTATATTTATCGGGAACACTAATAGCAATTGAAACAAATGATAATACAAGACTTATAGGTGACATAAAAGCTAACCAGTCTTGAAATTGCAAAGAAACATTAACGATTTGATCGTAGAATTTTTAGATATCAAGCACTTTCATTTGATCCTTTTCTTTATCATTTTCATGAAGGATCATCAATGGATTCATTTTCCATATATATACCAGATAATTACGGCTAATAATAATGGTTGATCATTACATTTCCCAAGAAAAAACCGGTACTTTACTCTTAGAATTGTGGTAAATGGTGATCAGACAATTTGCACTTAAAGGATGGTTTTATGTGGAAAAAATCGTTTCCTATCTTCCAGACTGGGAAATCTTCATTCAAGGTTTGATTGTATTATTCGTCCCGTTAGCCATTTCAAGATTTTTTAATTGGTTCCGTACATTTGAGGAAGAGTAATGAGAATGAAATGGATGAAATCAAACTGGAAAAAACAGTTTTCAACCACTCAAGGTGAAAACAAGCAAGATTTTTCATATGATCAAGCAACAATAGGCCAACAAATAACAGGGAATTTAGACAGAGATTTGAAACATATTAAGCAAGTAATCGGCCATAATTCAGATGTCCATTTTCGGGAGTTTCACATAGGCTTTACAGGCGTCAGAGCTGCTATTATTTTTGTTGAAGGATTATCCGATAAAGATTTCATCAACAAACAGATTATGAAACCGTTGATGTCAGAACTAGCAAAAGAGTATAATCAGGAGCAAACTTTTGTAAAAGGAAACTTATCAAAAGAGTTTTTAAAAAATCATATTTTTTCAATAAGTGACTTAAAAGAAGTACACAGAATAAACAATGTAGTGTCAGAGGTATTGATTGGATCGACTGCACTAATGATCAATGGAACACTTGATGTCTTCATTTTTGATACCACAAACGTAAAAGCGCGGAATTTTGAAGAACCGGTATCAGAGGCATTAGTAAGAGGTCCACGGATTGGCTTTAACGAAAAGTTAAGCGATAATACCGCTCTTTTACGAAGCCATGGCAAAAATGAGAGTTTATCAATCATTAATTTCCAAGTAGGAAGCCGGGCAAAAAAAGAGCTGGTCATTGTCTATATGGATGGGATCGCAGATCCGGATTTGATAGAAGAGGTAAAGAAACGAATCAAGAAAATTGAGATGGATAATTTGGCTGATTCAGGTTACATAGAGCAGTTTATTGAAGATAATTACCTTAGTCCTTTTCCGCAAGTGCAGAGTACAGAGCGCCCAGACCGCGTAATAAGTGCCCTGATGGAGGGACGAGTGGCTATTTTGTTGGACGGAACACCATTTGCTTTGATTGTTCCGGTTACATTTAGCATGATGCTACAATCACCCGAAGATTATTATGAACGTTGGATTCCCGGAACACTCATCCGTCAATTGCGTTTTGGAGCAGCCCTTATTTCTTTATTGGGGCCTTCCTTGTTTATTTCGTTTATTTCGTTTCATCCCGGATTGATCCCAACCAAGCTAGCCATTTCAATTATTGGTACGAGGGAAGGCGTTCCATTTCCTGCACTTATTGAAGCGCTTTTTATGGAAGTAGCTATTGAAATCATGCGGGAAGCAGGACTCCGACTGCCTAAACCGATTGGTCCAGCAATTGGGATTGTCGGAGGACTGATCATTGGAGAAGCTGCTGTACAAGCAGGGATTGTAAGCCCCATCATGGTAATCGTTGTGGCCATTACCGCTATATCCTCCTTTGCAATTCCACAGTACAGTGCAGGGATTTCATTACGCTTCCTTCGTTTTGGTGCCATGTTTTGCGCAGCTGTATTTGGATTGTACGGGGTCCTTTTGTTTTTTCTCTTGCTTTGTAGTCATTTGGTAAGACTTAAAAGCTTTGGTATACCTTATGTCAGTCCGGCAGTTTCATATCGCTTAAGTGACTGGAAAGATTTTATTGTACGCATGCCGTTCCAGATGATGAAACGCCGTCCAAAAATGCTGCATCCAACAGATTCCCTGCGCAAAAAATAGTATTAGACGAAAGGATGTGAACCAGCGGGCGATGATCGGGCCAAAAGAACAAATTACCACACAGCAAGTTGCTGTCATCCTCATTAATACTTTACTTGCTGTAGGAATCCTCACTCTGCCTAGAACTTCTGTTGAGAAGATAAAAACACCAGATGTGTGGATATCCGTCATATTGGGCGGATTAATAACGATACTGGCAGGAATCGTCATGGTGAAGTTAAGTCAGCGATTCCCCAAAAAAACTGTTTATCAATATAGTGAAGACATCGTCGGAAAATGGGTAGGTAGGTTGGTTAGTCTTGTAATGGTTATTTACTTTTTTACGGTTTCTGCATTTGAAGTCAGAACACTTGCAGAAGTAACCGGCTTCTTGTTGCTGGAAGGCACTCCTTCATGGGCTGTTATCATGCCATTCATGTGGGTCGGTCTCTATCTCATCATAGGCGGCATTAATCCGATGGCCCAGTTGTTTGAAATGATACTACCTGTTACTGTTATCCTTTTTTTGCTGATTGCGATGATGAGCTTCAAACTATTTGAAATTGATCATTTACGCCCTGTATTAGGAGCAGGAATTATCTCTGTACTAAAAGGCGTAAAGACAACTACACTTGCATTTACCGGACTAGAATACATGCTCTTCCTTGTGGCGTTTATGCAAAAGCCGGACAAGGCCGTAAAAGCAATGTTAGTTGGCATTACAATTCCCATGTTCTTTTATGTAATAACCGTAGTGAGGGTCATTGGAGCATTTTCTATCGACGGAATGGTCTCTAGAACATGGCCTACTATTGATCTCATGAGGAGTTTTGAAATTCCGGGACTGATCTTTGAGAGGTTTAAGTCGTTACTGCTCGTGATCTGGATTATGCAGATTTTTACTTCCTTTACATTTGTCTTTTATGTTGCTGCTTTAGGACTTGCTCAACTTTTTAAGAAGAGCATTAATCCTTTTATATATGGTTTAATTCCGGTTATCTACATCATTTCCGCAATTCCAAGAAGTATCGATGAGTTATTTAAATTAGGCGATATCATCGGCAATGCTGCATTGTACTTATTTGGTCTGCCTCCTCTGATTCTTCTCATTATTTCAAAATGGAGGGGTGGAAAGCATGAAGCATAATAAAAAGGTTCGTTTCATTTTAAGCGCTCTATATGTTTTTTCCTTCCTTACACTAACTGGATGCTGGAGCAGCCATGAACTTGAAGAAGTCGGCTTAAGTGTAGGCTTGGCATTAGATCAAGGAAAGGAATCCTCTTTTGAGAAAAAGCTCAAGGAACAGGATGGATTATACCCCAAAAGGGATATTCTAACCTTGACCTATCAATTTGTTAATCCTCTTGGAACGGGATCAAATAGTGAAGGGAAAGGTCAGCAAAAAGCATTTATTAATATTTCTGAAACTGGTGATTCCGTTCATCAAATGACTCGGGAATTTTCATTAAGAAGCCAGCTTCCGGTTTTTAGCCCGCATCTTAAAGTCATTGTCATAAGTGAGAACCTAGCACGAAAATATCGTTTAGAACAATTACTTGATCAGTTTCTCCGTAATAATGAGATTAGGCCCAGCTGTTTATTGCTCATAAGTAAAGGCCAGGCCAGCGATACACTGGAATCAAAAGATGCCAAAGAAATTCCAACGTTTCGACTCATTGGTATTTCTGATAATGAATATCGAACAACAAGGATTTCAGCTCCGGTATCACTTGCAAAATTAATGGGAAAACTGCAATCAGATTCCAGCTTTCTGGTGCAAAATGTGATTTCAGCAAACGGAGAGGTGAAATTTTCAGGAGCAGCAGTGATTGAAGCAAAAAGCAGCAAGCTTCGGGGGTTTTTGAATGAAGAGGAATTGGAGGGCTTAACATGGATTACTGGCAAAGGCAAAGGCGGTCTAGTAAAAACCTATGATAAAGAGACTGATCAGCAAATCATCTATGAAGTAAAAACGATGAAAAGTAATATCACCCCCCATATTAAAGGCAACACCATCTCTTTTGATGTGAACATAGAATCTGAGGGGCGCATATCTGAAAATTGGACAGTTTCTGAAAAAGCGTCTTTAAAAACTGCTGAAAAAGCAGTCGAAGAAGAGGTGAATAGATTGGTAGACCATGTATTAAAACTTATGCAAGAAGATTACAAAGTTGATGTTGCCGGGTTTGGAAATGAGTTGAGAATACATAATCCCAAGATGTGGGAGAAAGTCAAAAAAGATTGGGAGCAAACCTTTAGAGAGGCATCAATCAAGTATAATGTGCAATTAACGATAACAGATTATGGATCTTCAGAATTTAGCAAATTAATACCGGGATAAACGCCCGGTCAGATTGAAAGTAGTAATCCTGAATTGTGAATAAGGAAGTGACCATCAATGATTACCAGTTCAAAAGACCGAATTACGACCGGGCAGGCAACTGTTATCGTGATCAATAGTATATTCGGAGTAGGAATCCTCACTTTGCCCAGAACAGCGGTAGAGAAGGTGAAAACTCCAGATATATGGATCACCGTTATTTTAGGCGGTCTGATCGCGATGATCGCAGGAGTGATCATTGTTAAATTAAGCCAACAGTTTCCCGGAAAAACCTTTTATGAATACAGTCAAGAAATTGTTGGTAAATGGGTTGGAGGGTTACTTAATCTGCTTATTGTATGTTATTTTTTTACAGCTTGTGGGTTTCAAGTCCGAGCGCTAGTAGAAGTATTGACATTTTTTTTGTTGGAAGGCACCCCTACCTGGGCAATCATCATGACATTTATGTGGGTAGGTCTGTATCTGATAATTGGCGGAATAAATCCGATCGCCCGAATGTTTGAAATTATCTTGCCTATTACCGTCATCTTTTTTATAATTGTTGCCTTTATGAGCTTCAGACTATTTGAAATTGATAATCTACGCCCGGTACTAGGGCTGGGAGTGATACCGGTACTAAAAGGAGTACAGACAACTGGTCTATCATACACTGGTTTTGAAACCATTTTGTTCCTTTTGCCATTTATGAAAGAACCAAAGAAAGCAGTAAAAGCCGTTCTAATTGGAATTGCTTTTCCGTTGATTTTTTATTTGATAACGGTCGTAATGGTTATCGGAGCATTATCTGTTGATGGAGTGGTCACGAGAACATGGCCGACACTTGATCTTATACGAAGTTTTGAAGTCACCGGTTTGATCTTTGAACGATATGAGTCCTTGTTGCTCGTAATATGGATTATGCAAATGTTTTCTGCCTTTACGATCTTCTACTATGGTGCTGCTTTAGGACTGGCTCAACTCTTCAAAAAGAGCATTCGTCCATTTATGTATGGCTTGCTTCCGGTTATCTACATCATTGCCATGATTCCGAAAAATATCAATGACATGTTTAAATTAGGGGATTTACAGGGCAATGTCGCGTTGTATTTATTCGGTTTACTGCCACTGGTGCTTCTAATGGTCTCGCGATGGAAGGTTAGAAAACATGAAGAAAAGTCATAACAATTTACGGTTTCTTTTGGTTTCGCTGTTGGTTCTTTTGCTTTAAGAAAAGGGGGGGATCTTCACGTATCCTTCATTCGCCCATAAGCTAAAAGTGGGGTGATGAATGTGTTATTACGGAATCAAATGAACAAAACTGCTTATCATCAAAGATTTTTTCGTCCATTTTGTTTGCCAGTTTTGAATTTAAGATTTGAAAATCCGCGATGACAGTTTTAGGCATAGGTAAAGAGGATGACGCCAGTTGGTTACAATATTCGAGACCTTCTGTTGCTGCTACAGGTTTTCTAATAAACTATTAGACACGGGAAATGGACATACTATCGAAGAAATGAAAAAACCATTCAAGATTTATCTGATCTTATTAGAGAAAAACTATAATTAGTTTTTCTTTTTATTATGGTTTAGAAAACCCCTGGCTATGCCGGGGGTTCTAGAGAGCTTATAGCGTGGTAATAAAAAAAAGCCTCACTT
>NZ_VATK01000034.1 GCF_006546985.1 Bacillus sp. 03113 | reverse complement strand
TAAAGTAGTAGGTTGATTGAGCAAAAGTGTAAAATCTTATCAAGCGAAAACTGTCAACTTTATTCTAGCGTTTACAAAGGGCTTTTGATTCAGTAGAATGGATTGTCACTTAGAAACAAACTTGTTTATAATCGTCCGTGAGACCTCCCCGGGTAAGAGCTATAACCTTCCTCCCATCTAACTGCTGTATTTACTGTATGGAAAATGTGCAGTATCGGACTTTGTTTTGTTGTGCAAACTCGTCCATTCCAATTCAGCCTTATATACAGTTTCTGTCCGTCAGTTCGGGATTTTGCCTCCGGCTTCCTTCAGATTCCACCTCGCGGTGGACACCGCTAACAGTTCCTACTGCAAAGCCTGTAGTGGACTTTCACCACCAAGTTATAGCCCATGCCGGGCGCACACAAAAAATAGTGATAACCACTACCAATGGTCATCACTATTTTTAAAACTTATGTTAGGATAAAGAAATATATATTCACGTATTGTTTATCTTTGTAAATTTCTAATAAATTAGGCATTAAATCTCCTCTTTATTGTATGTTTATAATAAATTATTATTTTTATTAGGTTCTTTAATATCCAACGTTCGTATGAAATTGTAAATGAAGCTATTTTGAAGCGCTTAAAAATCATCCACAAGGAGAGTATAGGCCATTATGGTGCACCGAAAATTCATTTTCTTTTGGAACAAGGTGGGTTTTCTGTTAGTTTGAAAGGAGTACAACGAATCTTGAAAGAAACAGGAATTCAATCTATCATCATTAAAAAAATCCGTCCTGCTCCGTCCGCAAGTTAAGTAGAGAGAGCGAGAATCTTTGAAAACAGGATTTTAAAACGACTAGTATCAATGAGAGAAGTGGGTTACAGATATTACCTATATCCATAAAAGATGGCTGGTGTTATTTGGCTTCCGTTCTTTATTTGCATACAAAGAAAGTTGTTGGTTACTCATTTTCACAATCAATGACTGTAGAACTTGTTCTTCAATCATTATCAAACGAAATGTTTAGCAAGCAGAAGAAGGTTAGATATTACACACAGATATAATACTTAATATATAAGTGAAGTCTTTGAAAAAGCGATAAAGAAGCAAAATTTGTCTATTCTTACAGTCGGAAAGGCTGCCCGTATGATAACGCCTACATCGAGTAATTTCACGCAATTTTGTAGAAGGATGAGGTGTATCAAACGTATATACAAATTTTGAAGCATCACGTTAGGCACTTTTTCAATATATTGAAACAAAGATTTTGCTGAAAGCACGCGATTTGATAAGAAGAAGGATTAGACCTACAGGCTCATTTTACCTTAACATTTTTTTAGGAATGACATTCATAGGTTGTATTCCTGTATCCTGAGAGATCAATCAAGAGTACTTTTTTCTCTTGACTGATTTCTCTAGATACAGGACCATCCATGAATGGGTGCTCGCTCCTAAATAGATTTAACTTTTTTCTGTTCAGATATTGACATGATTCAAATGTACTATACTACTTTTCCTTTCCAACTAATTAATAAAAAGTACCGTTTAATTTCCACAAAGCCGAACCTTTTGAAAATTTCATAAGTTAAATAAAAAAAGTCGTTATAAGCTAAAGAAACCCTCCTCAGCTGAATTCACACACTTATTGTTACCAATCTAAATGCATTACTAATTTTTCATTCTGTGTAATTTCATCTTTATGACCTAAAATATCCTTAATACTAAGGTCATATTCATTATAAATTTGATGTAAAATCAATTCTACAAATTTCACCAACGACAAATTACATTTCATAGGAATCCTACAATCTTTAATATTCGATATTACAAAATGAGATTTCGCATGATAAACGTCCTCATGATTGTCCGGATCATAATCAACTCTTAAGAAAACCGGAATCCCTGATTCTTCTTCAAACCAATTACTACCTTCTACTTCAGTAAATTCTCCCTCTAGTTGTTGTATTTCTTCTATAGCTCTTACACGGCTACTTTTTTTTATAAATTGTAACCTTTGTTTAACAATTTCATTTGATTTTATTTTATACTCCACTTGCATAATACTTTTGTCATAAAAAAGAAATGAAAATTGTTCCTCTTGCAATAATGTATCTATAATTGGAGTTATTTCTAAGCTAGTATCAAATGTTACATTAGCCTCTTGGTTTCTACCGGACCATGTAAGCTCATGCATATCTTTTCCAGTATGACTGTGACTTAATTCTCTATGTTCAATTATATATCTTTTTTCATAAAGTAGACTATATATCATTATATATTCTTTTAATAACATATTTACTATATCTTTTTTACTCATAGAAAATACCTACTTTATAAATCCTTTTTTAGTTCATTAAACTTTTCCATAATTTCATTAAATTTATCCTTTGGTAAATTCTTTAGGAGTTTTTCCATATTGTCTATTGCTATAACATCTTCTTTCTTTAAGTCAATATTTGTAGTTCGGATTTTTTTCTTTTCTTCTTCAGAAGGATATCTTTTAAAATATAATTGATAGTTATTTTCTGTAACCTTATTAAATTCATTTTCAAGATTTTGCATTTTTTCACCATAACCAAGAATATTAACCCACCCTTTACTCCTTGTAATTGCAGTAAATAATTCGTTCCTGGTTTTTATAGGAGAAAGATTACTCATGCTTTCTTGGCTATTTACAATGTAAACTACGAACGTTTCGTTTCCTTTTGCTCTTAGAATACTACTGTAGACAATCGAATCGTCTCTTGAAAAATCTTCTGGATGCAGTGTTCCAGCAAGATGTACATTTATTTTTCCTTTCACTCCTTTACCATTAATAATAAATTTAAGGTTACTATAGTTATTTTTGTGATATAAAGTATCCATATCAATAATCATAACTTCTTTGACTGGCACCTTTTCTTTGGCAATGTCTTTTCTTATTAATTCTATCAATTTTTCATATTGGTCATCATTATCCTTCAATTTATAAATCTTAACTAAAGAATTTACATCAGTATTTAAATAATCAGGACTTGTTTCTTTTGTTCGATATAAATTAATCTCTTGATGCGCTCTGACTTCGTTATCAGATTCATATCCAATAACTTCCCATATATCATTAGATTCAGGTATCTGAACTAAATTTTCATTTTGATTATCTAGATCTCTATATATTCCCATACCTATTGCATGGGCTGTAACTATAACACTACTCTGATTCCTGTATGATACCTTTAAAGGGGTATCAATTTCTATATCACAATTAAAAATCTTATTTGGTGTAGGCATTGCTTCTTCGTTTAACTTTTGCAACTCGTCGTATGCATAAACTAATCTCTTATGTTGGTCTAAGTTATTTAGGCACAATCGAAAAAATGGAACAGGAAAATCTTGAGCTTCATCAATTAATATGCAGTCAAATAACTTTTTGAAATGAGTAATTTCCTTTAATAACTTGTTACACACACCTTCAAATGCCCGATTGCTTCCAAACTTCATTTTAGCTTGATTTAAGTTTAAAGTTTCTACATTGTAATATTTACATAGATAATAGTAGAAGCCAGGTGAAGATGCACTACCCCATCCATGCATTATAATCAGGTTATCATAGTTAGGCTTTTGACCATTATTTTTTTTTCTGTAAAGTCTGTCGATAAGACTTTGTAACATAGGTTTAACAGAACGAGTATTGTATGTAACCAGTATTTTCCACTCCGGGTGAGCTGTATGAAGTTCAACAGCTTTTCTAGCAAGAACAATTGTTTTTCCACTCCCAGCCATCCCTCTTATCCGTTGAATTCCAACTGGATCGGCTAAAATTGCTTCCATTTGACGTGTATCATGGGTTTCAATAATATTGTTCATATTAGAGATTAGCTCTGATTTTGTACCTTTTTCAAAGTCAATATTCTCTCTTTTTCCTAATCCATAAGCTTCTTGAACTGCAGAATTTATTTTTTTAACCAATTCAAATTCAATGTTATCATTCAAATTCTTTTGACAATACTCTACTAGCTCTCGAGCATTTTTCACAACATTATCTGTTGATTGGGTATTCTCACATACAGACACCACATTTAAGTCAAATAGTAAACTCCTTTTATTTAATAAGAATTTATAGCTTTTCATCTTCACTTCAATTTTGTTATAAAGATTATCTTGAACGTCTTCAAAACTAACTAAATTTTGTTGAGTAATATGTATTATCAATACACCTCTATTAGAAATAAGAATTGAATCTACTTTTACAGGCTCTTCTGAGAACATGTCATTATAAATAGGATATCCAGCATAAAGAAATCCATCGTAAACGTCTTTAACTTGATTATAAAAAGATTCAATAATTCTCTGACTTTCCGAATTATCATTTTTACCAATTTTCTCTAGCACTTACAATCCTCCTTTTTATTTTAAATTTACTAATGCAATCTATAATTAATAATATCTGTTTGAACTATTTAGACTACGAATTTTTTAAAGAATTAGTAAATTTTTTTGTAACTTTTGCCCCTTAATTAATCCGTATTAAAAAAGGAGAGTCATTCTGATTTTGCGTATATTTATAATAACACCGCTATAAATCAAATGTTTTACAACTGTATAAAATGTAATTTAAGTAGATTATTTTAATATAATTATACATTTATTCTTAAGAGTTAGTTACGCTTTGTGCTGAATTTAAAGTAATAATGTATGGGGAATGATGAAGTTAATTCTGGTTACATTCTAGAAACAGCCAAAGAAGATTTTAAGGGAGTCATTGTAGAAATAGAGCAATACAAGATATTGATGCTTTTATGATAATAAAACTGCATACTTTTAACTATAACTTTTAATAACATAAAAAAGCCAAGTCGTTTTAAAAAACATTTTGGTTTTTTAAAGTAAGGTTTAGACTAGACTGTTCTGACACTGACTTGATAGGATTACTCTCAAACTAATAAAGGAAATTAGTAAAATAAGAGGCCTTTAATAAGTATTAAAACTTAACAAAAGACCTCTTATGATAGTTTTCTGGCAGGTTCCGATCACTTTTCGGATGCTAGAGCGAACAATTTAACTCCTAAAAACCCTATGTAACAAGGGTTTTTAGCACTGATTACATCATTCCACCCATACCGCCCATGCCGCCCATATCAGGCATTCCGCCGCCAGCATTTTCTTCTGGTTTGTCAGCAACAACAGCTTCTGTTGTTAAGAACATAGCAGCTACAGAGCCAGCGTTTTGAAGTGCAGAACGAGTTACTTTAGTAGGGTCTACGATACCAGCTTCGATCATGTTTACCCATTCGCCAGTTGCAGCGTTAAAGCCTGTTCCAACTGCTTCGCGTTTTAAGCGGTCAACGATAACTGAACCTTCAAGACCTGCATTGTGAGCAATCGTACGTACTGGCTCTTCAATCGCACGTAATACGATGTTGATACCAGTCGCTTCGTCACCCTCAGCTTCTAATGAAGCAACTTTATTGTATACGTTAAGAAGGGCTACACCACCACCGGAAACAATACCTTCCTCAACAGCAGCACGAGTTGAGTTAAGTGCGTCTTCAATGCGTAGTTTGCGCTCTTTTAATTCTGTTTCAGTTGCAGCACCAACTTTTACAACTGCTACTCCGCCTGCTAATTTTGCTAGACGCTCTTGTAATTTTTCACGATCGAAATCAGAAGTTGTTTCTTCTAATTGAACGCGAATTTGGTTCACACGAGCAGCAATTTGAGCAGCTACTCCAGCACCTTCTACGATTGTTGTGTTTTCTTTAGTGATAACAATTTTAGTAGCGCGTCCTAAAGAATCAATTGTCGTCGTTTTTAGATCGCGGCCAAGTTCTTCTGTGATCACTTCACCACCAGTTAGAATGGCGATATCTTCAAGCATTGCTTTACGACGGTCACCGAATCCTGGAGCTTTAACAGCTACTGCAGTAAACGTTCCACGAAGCTTATTTAATACTAATGTAGCGTTAGCTTCGCCTTCAACGTCCTCAGCAACGATTAATAATGGTTTACCTTGTTGTACAACTTGCTCTAACACAGGTAAGATTTCTTGAATGTTAGAGATCTTCTTATCTGTAATTAAAATATATGGATTTTCAAGAACCGCTTCCATTTTATCTGAATCAGTAACCATGTAAGGCGATACATATCCACGGTCAAATTGCATTCCTTCCACAACGTCTAATTCAGTAGTGAAGCCTTTAGATTCTTCAATAGTAATGACACCGTCATTTCCAACACGTTCCATTGCTTCTGCGATTAATTGACCAACCTCTTCGTCAGCTGCAGAAATAGCTGCTACTTGAGCAATAGATGCTTTTCCTTCAATTGGTTTAGAAATCGTTTTAAGCTCTTCAATAGCAGTTGAAATGGCTTTCTCCATTCCTTTACGGATACCCACTGGGTTCGCACCCGCTGTTACGTTTTTAAGTCCTTCACGGATCATCGCTTGAGCTAAAACTGTTGCAGTTGTAGTACCGTCACCAGCAACATCATTTGTTTTGCTTGCCACTTCTGCAACAAGCTTTGCTCCCATGTTTTCAAAAGCATCTTCTAATTCAATTTCTTTTGCAATTGTTACTCCATCATTTGTAATTAGTGGAGAACCAAATTTTTTCTCAAGAACCACGTTGCGACCTTTTGGTCCTAAAGTTACTTTTACAGCATTTGCAAGCGCATCAACTCCATTAAGCATGGAACGTCGAGCGTCTTCGCTAAACTTAATTTCTTTTGCCATTTTATATAACCCTCCTTTAATATTTCAACAGTTGTTTAAGCAATATCAACACGGATTTGGCACAATGATGCTATAATTTTTATGCACCTTATACCAAACATGAAGCTTATCTAAATGATTTATTTTTCAACAATAGCAAGAATATCGTTTTCACGTAACAATAAATATTCTTTATCTTCATACTTTACTTCAGTACCAGCGTATTTTGAGAAGATAATCGAATCGCCTACAGAAACTTCTGGAGCTACAAGCTCACCACTTTCAAGAACTCGACCTTTACCTACAGCAACAACTTTGCCTTCCTGAGGTTTCTCTTTAGCAGTGTCTGGTAATACAATACCACTTGCAGTTTTTTCTTCCGTTTCAACAAGCTCAATTACAACACGATCACCTAGTGGCTTTAACAAGTGAAACAACCTCCTCAAATTATATGTAATCATTTTTATTAGCACTCTCTTTATATGAGTGCTAACACAACTATTATATTAAATAATCTCAGAATGATTTGCAAGTATGAACCATTATATTTTTGTAAAAAATTCGTTAAATTCATCTTCTCTCATTATTTCCAAACGTTCGAGCAATTTAGACAGTCTCTACTTTATTTTTCTACTTTTTTATTACTTTTATTGCCTTCTGATTGAAACATCTCCCTCTTTATGAGTAGAATGAATGTTAGTGTATAGAAATCACTTCTTAACATTTAAAAGGAGATAATCATTTGAAAAAGGAATATTGGTTTATCTTAATTACTTATACTTTGATGCAGCTGTCAAGCTTTTTAGGTGTTCCACTAGTAGCCTTTATAGCCTTTCGTTTAGGGTATCGATACGAAGAAGTTAAAGCGATTTCAGCTTCTATTTGGCTCATTTTCAGCTTCACCATCGCACTTATCCTTGTTTTGTTTTTTTTGCGAAAAGAACAGAACAATCCTGTACGTACAAAGCAAGCTGCTTCACCATCGATCTCTCTTTTGTGGGCGATTGCCGGCATCTTTATGTCCCTATTTGCTCAATCCATTGCAGCAAGTATTGAAAATATGCTTGGGGTAGAGATGGGCTCAAAAAATACGCAAGCAATCCTGCAGCTAATTAAAGCAGTCCCTTTGCTTATTCTAGTTAGCTCTATAATCGGCCCCATCTTAGAAGAGATTGTTTTTCGGAAAATTATTTTTGGCAGTCTTTATAAAAGAATGAATTTTTTTCTTTCAAGTCTCATCAGCTCGGTAATCTTTGCACTTGCTCATTTTGAGGTCGAACATGTATTATTATACTCGGCCATGGGTTTTACCTTTGCTTTTTTGTATATAAAAACGAATCGAATTATCGTGCCTATTTTTGCCCATGTTGCCATGAATACACTTGTAGTCGTTATTCAATTAAATCAAGAGCATTTAATGAAATGGCTTCAACAATTCGAAAAAGTTAATCATTTCATTGGAGGATTTTAAATGAAACAGTCACCTTTTTTTTCAGGGATTTTATATATATCTCTAGGAGTGTTATTTACTTATTTTGCGATTAATAATATTAGTGCCGATGGAAGCTGGAGTTTCTTTACTTATTTATTAATCATTTTAGCAACCTTTGATTTCGGGTCAGGCATTAAAATGGTTGCGATTCATTTCAAAATTAAAAGCATTCAAAATAAAAAATGAGCCTCGCAAATGGCTCATTTTTTATTGGCAATGATAATCTCGATGAGTATTAAAGTATGAATCATGATTCCTCGTCTTGGTCAACTGTAGAATAATGCTTTAAGAAATAGACCAACGATTGAAGTTCTACTGATAAATCGATATGGTGTACTCTTATTCTAGCTGGGACGGTTAATCTTGCTGGAGTAAAGTTTAGAATTCCTCTAATCGTACCTGATACAAGCCGATCTGTAATAGTCTGAGCAACAGGTGCAGGGACGGTTAAGATCGCAACCTGGATATCATTTTCTTCAATTACTTTTTCTAATTCATTTAGATGATAAACAGGAACTTCTCCGATTTTTGTTCCTACTTTTTCTACCTGTATATCAAAAGCGACTGCTATTTTCGTATTATTGTTTTTCAGAAAATTATAATGAAGAAAAGCTGTCCCTAAATTCCCTACCCCTATTAAGGCAACTTTGGTTACCTCATCCTGATCTAATGTCTTACGAAAAAAAGATAAAAGATATTGAACGTTATAACCATACCCTTTTTTTCCTAATGCACCGAAATAAGAAAAATCTCTTCTAATCGTTGCAGAATCAACTTTTACTGCTTCACTCAGCTCTGCAGAAGAAACACGTTGTTTTCCTGATGAGTGGAGATTTTGTAAAAAGCGATAGTATAACGGCAATCGCTTTGCTGTTGCCTGTGGAATCTTCATGATTTCATTAGTCATTATAAATCCCCTGCCTATAATAATAGTTTAATCATTCATTTCTCTTTTAAATTCTCCGCTTTTTCCTCCGACTTTTTCCATTAACATAGTTTTACCTATAATGATTCCTTTGTCCACTGCCTTGCACATATCATAAATGGTAAGAGCAGTTACCGATGCTGCTGTTAACGCTTCCATTTCAACACCTGTACTCCCTTTTGTTTTTACAAAAACAGAAATTGACAATGTGTACTCGTTTTCAACTATAGTTTCCCATGAAAAAGAAATATCCACCCCTGTTAATGGAATTGGGTGGCACATAGGAATAATCTCCCATGTTTTTTTCGCTGCCATTATCCCCGCTACTTGAGCTACTGCAAGCACATCTCCTTTTTTCATACTGTTCTTCGTAATTTTTTCATAAATCTCTTTATTAACAATTACGCTCGTTTGAGCTGTAGCAGTACGATATGTTTCAGGCTTATCGCTTACATCGACCATTTTGGCTCTTCCTTCATTATTAAAATGAGTAAAGTCTGTCATTTTCAAACACCTCTAAACAAAATAATACACTATTTTGATTCATATGTATAAACTTTGTAACCTGCTTCACATATGATTGAAGTTTTATACAAGATTGAGTTAAACTGTTTTTATAATACTGAGGTGAAAAAATGATTCTTTTACAAGCAAATCAACTAACAAAATATTATGGGGCTGACCTAATTTTATCGAATATTAAGCTAGAAGTTCAAACTCGAGATCGAATTGCCTTAGTAGGGAGAAACGGTGCAGGAAAATCTACCTTACTCAAGATTTTAGCAGGCCATCTTTCCTATGATTCAGGACAAATCATAAAGCCAAAAGAAGTTGAAATTGGATATTTAGCTCAAAATACTGGTTTAGAATCGACGCGAACAATCTGGGATGAAATGCTAACAGTCTTTACTCCGTTGATACAACTAGAGAATGAGTTAAGAAAGTTAGAAGAAAAAATGGCTGATCCTTTGGAAGCAGATAACCAAGAGAATTATACAAAAGTTTTAAAGGAATATGACTTACTACAAAATCAATTTAAAGAACAAGGCGGATATCAATATGAGGCAGACATTCGCTCCATCCTTCATGGATTAAATTTTAACAACTTTGATTATGCTACAAAGATTTCCTCTTTAAGTGGTGGACAAAAAACAAGATTAGCGCTAGGAAAACTACTTTTAACAAAGCCTGATATTCTCATTCTTGACGAACCTACTAACCATCTAGATATTGAAACATTAACCTGGCTGGAGCAATATCTGCAAGGTTATGCTGGCGCCATATTAATTGTGTCCCATGATCGCTATTTTTTAGATAAAGTAGTTACACAGGTATATGAAATTTCAAGACACTATATTAGTAAATATACTGGTAATTATAGTCGTTATTTAGAACAAAAAGCTGAAAAATACGAACAAGAGTTAAAACAATATGAAAAACAGCAAGATGAAGTAGCAAAACTTCAAGATTTCATTCATCGGAATCTTGCTCGGGCATCTACCACAAAAAGAGCGCAAAGTAGAAGGAAAAAGTTAGAAAAAATGGAATTAATGGGTCATCCACTAGGAGACGAAAAATCAGCTTTCTTTCATTTTGATATCGAAAAACAGTCGGGAAATGACGTATTAAAAGCAGTTAATGTTGCAATCGGCTATGATCATCAAAAGGTATCCAAAAATATAACCTTTAGCGTAACAAGAGGAGAGAGCATAGCACTTGTAGGACCTAATGGAGTTGGCAAATCGACTTTATTAAAAACCATTATAAAAAAACTCCCTCTTCTGGCTGGAGATATTATGTTTGGAACGAACGTAGCCATTGGATATTACGATCAGGAGCAAGCTAATCTCACATCAAATAAAAGAGTCCTAAATGAGCTTTGGGACGATTATCCACTAAAAAATGAAAAAGAAATTCGAACTATTCTTGGCAATTTTCTTTTTTCTGGCGATGATGTATTAAAATCTGTCTCTACTCTTAGTGGCGGAGAAAAAGCTAGATTAGCTTTGGCAAAACTAATGATGCAAAAATCTAATTTACTAATCTTGGATGAACCTACAAACCATCTCGATTTAGATAGTAAGGAAATTCTTGAAAATGCATTAATAGACTTTCCAGGCACCATTTTACTCGTCTCACATGACCGTTATTTTATTAATCGAATTGCCTCTAGAGTGTTTGAACTGAACAAAGATGCAATCATCGATTTTCTCGGTGATTATGACTATTATGTAGAAAAAAAATCAGAGCAAGAAGAGCTTAAAATAATGGAAGAAAACGAAAAGACTGCAACAAATCGTATTATTTTACAAGAAAAAAGTGACTATCAAATTGATAAAGAAAACAAAAAACTAGAAAGACAAAAGCAAAGAAGGCTCGCTGAAATCGAGCAAGGCATCGAGCAGCTAGAGGAAAAAATCAGTTCAAATGAAGAACTTCTGTGTGATCCAGCCATTTATTTAGACCATGAAAAAGTTCTTGTCATTAATACCGAAATCGCTAAATATAAATCAGAAGTAGAAAACCTTATGGATGAATGGACAGAATTGTCAGAATAAGACAAAAGAACCGGGTATATATTTCTATCCCGGTTCTTTTTATCCACAAAATTATTCACAATTGGATTACTTATATATAAGCTTTCCACATGTTTTTCCACATCATCCACAAACAAATCTATTTTTATCCACATTTTCAACAGAAAGAATGATTTATTATTTAGTTATACACAAAAAAATCCCCGTTAAAACAGGGATTTTTTCCTATTCTTTATTACTCATTGTGGATACTTATATCCAAATTTGGCTTTGCATTTAAGTCCATCATCGATCTATAGCCTTTTTCGTATAATATACTTCCAGCAGCTGCAATCATTGCCGCATTATCGGTGCAAAGTGAAAGAGGTGGAATGATTAACTCTACCCCTTCTAATGGAATAAATGCTTCTTTTAATGCCATTCGCAGTCCTTGATTAGCAGCAACTCCCCCTGCTAATAAGACTTGTTTCACTTTATACTCTTTAGTAGCTTTTACTGTTTTAGTCACAAGTACATCAACGACACTTTGCTGAAAGCTTGCTGCCAAATCCTCAGGCTTGATCGTCTCACCACGCTGTTGGGCATTATGCACAGTGTTAATAACCGCAGATTTTAATCCACTAAAGCTGAAATCATAGGATCCCTCTTCTAACCATGCCCTAGGTAAATCTATCACTGGATTTCCTTGTTGAGCAAGCTTGTCAATATGCGGGCCACCAGGATAAGGGAGATGAAGTGTTCTAGCTACTTTATCATAAGCTTCACCTGCTGCATCGTCTCTTGTTTCGCCAATGACTTCAAAATGTCCATGCTCCTTCATATACACAATTTCAGTATGACCGCCTGAAACGACTAATGATAAGAGTGGAAATTGCATTTCTGCTACAAATCGATTAGCATAAATATGCCCTGCAATATGATGAACACCCACAAGTGGAATTTGATGAGCAAATGAAATTGCTTTTGCTGCGTTGACGCCTATTAGTAAAGCACCAACTAGCCCTGGCCCCTCTGTAACAGCAATCGCATTTAAGTCTTTGTAATCAATTCCTGCACTATTTAAAGCTTCTTCAAATACAATTGTAATTTGTTCAACATGATGTCTTGAAGCGATCTCCGGAACAACACCTCCAAATCTTTTGTGACTTTCAATTTGGGATGCGACAACATTTGATACAATCGTATTTCCATTTTTAATAATAGCTACAGCCGTTTCATCACAGCTAGTTTCAATACCCATAATATATTGATCTTGTTTCATTTATAAATTCACCCACATTACTAAAGCATCTTCCTGATTATCTGTATAATATTTTTTTCGTATCGCACCGTCCTTAAACCCCAGCTTACGATATAGATTTTGAGCGATATGATTGGATATTCTAACTTCAAGAGTCATCGTTTTTGCTCCCATATTTTCTGCTACGAACATGACATTTTTCAATAATGCTTCTCCTAGCTTCTTTCCTCTATAATCAGGTAGGATCGCAATATTTGTAATATGAGCTTCATCAACCACAATCCATGC
Organism: Bacillus sp. 03113; assembly: GCF_006546985.1. GTDB lineage: Bacteria > Bacillota > Bacilli > Bacillales > Cytobacillaceae > VATK01. Next base: position 1,924 of record NZ_VATK01000034.1, on the reverse strand, counting down.
ACCACAATAGCCGATAACCTGTTCATCTAATTCTACAACAACATAAACAGCAAACTCATTTTGAGTCATCTCGTTATAAAAAGCTTCTCTACTCCACGGAGTTGTAAAAGATACATGTTCAATGTTTAGCACCTGATCTATATCCATCTCGTTCATAAAACGAAATTTATATGGTTTATCCATCTTTTTACTTCCTTACCTTATCTATTGACTTTTTTTAAGCCCGTTTGCTTCTAACCATTTAGACTCAGCCTCGGCTAAGCGTATATAGTTTGGAATAAAAGAATGAAGATCTTCTCCAGGTAGATTCATTCCTAATAAGCCCAATTCTGCAGGACGAGGATTGTGTTCTGTCATCTCCGCAAAAAGCGCATAATCTCCTAATGCTTTTTTAATAATAGAATGATGTAAAGGTAAATCATTTCCAATAAATAAAACATTTTTCTTAAATGGCTTTATTTCTTCTGCCCAATCTTTCGAAAGGACTAGCTTGTCTTTAACAACTGTTTGAATTTGACCATTTTCATATTGGTATAGTCCTGTATATATTTGTCCTCTTCTAGCATCAAATAAAGGAGACACATATCCATTAAAATAGCGGGCTGCAGAAGCAGCTAAAACCTCTAAACTGGAGATTCCGACTAAAGGAATCTGTAATGTCCAAGCAAGCGTCTTAGCTATCGTTACACCAATCCTTACACCCGTATAGGAGCCTGGCCCTTTAGCTACAACAATTTTAGTAAGGTCTGTTGGAGTTACTTGACAGTCCTTCATTAAGTTTTCAATCGCTGGCATCACTCTTACGGAATGATTTTGTTTGACATTTGTTATATATTCGCCAATCACTTTTTCTTCGTCTAACAAAGATATTCCTAATACATGATTAGACGTATCAATAGCTAACACCTTCATGAAAAAATCTCCTTACATAATTGCTCATATCGATCGCCCATCGGCTTCAAAACAATTTTTCTCTGATTATCTTTTACATTATATAAATAGATGGATAAATACTCTTCTGGTAGCTGCTCTTTAATCAAATGTGCCCATTCAACTACCGTAACGCCCTCACCATTAAAATACTCATCAAAGCCTAAGTCTTCAAAGGAATCCTCCACTCGATAAACATCCATATGATAAAGTGGCATGATACCTTCATACTCTTTGATAATCGTAAAGGTTGGACTATTCACATTCTTTTTTATCTCTAACCCCTGTGCTAATCCCTTTGTGAAGGTTGTTTTTCCAGCACCTAAATCTCCTTCTAAGGCTATTACATCCCCTGGTTTTAAAAAAGAAGCAAGATTTTTAGCAAAGTTAATTGTATCTTCAGATCCAGTTGAAATTACTTCATATTGGTTCATTATGAGAATCACCTATAATTATGTAATAAGAAAAGCTCAAATGCTCGCCTTTCGGCTGCTTGCATTTTTTAGTCAGCTTTGCAGACATCTTTCTCCTTTGATAAAACTAAGGATACATCTCTTCAGTGAGCTTTTTCTATTTGTAGTTTACATGATTTTTATCCATTCAGCAAAAATTGTTGAGTCATGATCATTTTTAGACAATAAAAAAAACGAAACTATGTTTCGTTTGTTGATCCTTAATTGATTGCGGAGGCAGGATTTGAACCTGCGACCTTCGGGTTATGAGCCCGACGAGCTACCAGACTGCTCCACCCCGCGATAATAATATTATAATTATTTCTCTATGCTTAAATTTTGCAAATGGACTGTCCCGATCTCAGGTAGATGATTCTAAGAAGCTGCTCGATCGGTACAACTCGTCGTTTTTTCTGTGAAGCTTTGCTCGTTGCTCCACCCCGCGACGATATTATTAAAATAATAGCCTAGCGACGTCCTACTCTCACAGGGGGAGAGCCCCCAACTACCATCGGCGCTGAAAAGCTTAACTTCCGTGTTCG
>NZ_VATK01000033.1 GCF_006546985.1 Bacillus sp. 03113 | reverse complement strand
TATACGCAGTGAAACTCTGTTGGAATCCCCTTCCTCAAAAATTCGTGAGAATTTTAGGTGGGGGAGGATGTCAATCTAGATAATTAATACGATTATATTAAATAGATAATTTTTATTGAAATACGAAAAAATGTGAGACTTTAAACATCAATTTGTTTAAAATCTCACATTTTTTTATAGAGAAGAAAAAGAGAACGATTTCACCTTACTTCTTTTTAGGTATTTTAATCGTTATTTGGTAATATTCGTCAAATTCCTCTTCCTTAGAATCTAAATTGATCCCACTATCTGAAACCATTGAGACAGATTGTCTAATCGTATTAACGGCGATACGCATATCCTTCGGAAATGATTTTCTTGTAGATCTTGATTTCGATTCAGTATTATTCAGCAGCTTTACCACACGATCTTCTGTTTGCTTCACATTCAAGCTTTTCTCAATAATTTCTTCTAGTAATTTTACTTGTTTTTCAGTATCTTTTAGTGGGATCAGGGACCTTGCATGCCGTTCCGAAATAGATTTATTTAACAATGCATCTTGGACTTTGTCTGGTAATTTCAATAATCTCAGCTTATTTGCTACCGTAGATTGACCTTTGCCTAAACGTTGAGCAAGTGCTTCCTGTGTTAGATTGTGCAACTCCAATAATTTTCCATATGCAACGGCTTCTTCAATAGGAGAAAGTTCTTCTCGCTGAAGATTTTCAATTAAGGCAACAGAAGCGGTCTCTGTGTCGCTTAAATTCTTAACAATGGCTGGAACCTCACTCCAGCCTAGTTTTTTCATCGCACGCCATCTTCGCTCACCAGCGATGATCTCAAATTGACCTTCTTCATATTCGCGAACAACGATAGGCTGAATGATACCATGCGTATGAATCGTTCGTGATAATTCTTCAATTTTTTCATCATTAAAAACAGTACGAGGCTGAAATCGATTGGGAATAATGTGATCAATTGGAATTCGATTAATTTCTTCATTTCCCTCTACGCTTTCATTTTCACCCTGTTCTGTTTCGAATTGTTCTCCCTTTTCGCCTAGGCCAAATAAGCGTGAGAAAGAATTCTTCATCACCCTGCACCACCTTTACGAAACTCCCTAATTCATAATTCTCTATCAACAATCCAACTCCTGCCAATCAAAAAGATATTACATCAAACCTATTTATAAGCGTTTAACTAGACCTGTGGGGCTGGATACACGACCCTGAACAGCTATCTACAATTAAAGTCATTGTTACTTTTTTAAGACTCTATTCAATAGGTGTTTTATTTGGAGTACCAGGCTTCCTTGGGTATTTTTTAGGTGTCTGTTTTTCCTTTTTGATCAGGAGAATATTTCGTTCACTTTCTTCAATTGGCAGAATAAAGGAAAAAGATTTTTCAAGCTTCCCACCTAAAACCGTGATTGCTTTTTTTCCTAAATCGATTTCCCCTTTTGCTCCTGCACCTTTCATTGCAATAAAGTAGCCTCCTACTTTCACAAGCGGAAGACAAAGCTCTGATAACACAGAAAGTCTTGCTACAGCTCTTGCTGTAACAATATCAAAAACTCCTCGGTACTCTGGCTTTTGCCCAAAGGTTTCAGCACGATCATGAATAAATTGTACATTTTCCAATTTTAAAACATTCGCGATATGCTCTAAAAAATGTATTCTTTTGTTTAAAGAATCAACAATCGTCACATGAAGATTCGGAAAAGCAATTTTTAATGGAATACTTGGAAAACCAGCTCCAGCTCCGACATCACATATATGTAAAGGCTCATTAAAATCATAATAAAACGATGCCGTTAAAGAATCATAAAAATGCTTTAAATAAACATCAGCCTTATCCGTAATAGCGGTTAAATTCATTTTTTCATTCCATTCTACTAACGCTTCGAAATAGGCTTCATATTGAGTAATCTGCCAAGGAGAAAGGTCAATCCCCTTCTCCTTTAGCATTTGAATAAATTGTTCCGTATTCATAAGTCATTCCTTTCTTTTGACCTCATCCATCACACTCTTGCAATTCTTCCTTGTTCTAAATATACAAGAAGAATGGAAATATCAGCTGGATTGACGCCTGAAATACGTGAAGCTTGAGCAATCGATAATGGACGTACTTGCTCTAGCTTTTGCTTAGCTTCTGTTGCAATTCCTTTAATGTCATGATAATCAATATTTTCAGGGATTTTCTTATTTTCCATTTTTTTAAGTCTCTCTACTTGTTGAAGGGACTTTTCAATATATCCTTCATACTTAATTTGGATCTCAACCTGTTCAGTCACTTCTTCAGACAAAGGTGCTTCATTTGGAACAATTGGCTCAATATGCTCATAACTCATCTCTGGTCTTCTCATCAGATCAGCTGCTTTTATGCCATCTTTTAATTCACTTCCACCTTGATCTCGAATAATCTTCTGAACCTCTTCAGTTGGTTTAATAATAATCGATTTAAGACGGCTGATTTCTTTTTCAATGGCATCTTTTTTATCAAGAAATCGTTCGTATCTTTCATCAGAAATTAAACCTACTTTATGTCCAAGCTCTGTTAGTCGCAAATCCGCATTATCATGGCGAAGCAATAAACGGTATTCTGCTCTTGATGTTAAAAGTCGATAAGGTTCATTGGTTCCTTTTGTCACTAAATCATCAATTAACACACCAATATACGCTTCTGAACGGCTTAAGATTACTTGTTCTTTTCCAATTGAATTTAAGCCCGCATTCATACCAGCCATAAGTCCTTGTCCCGCTGCTTCCTCGTAGCCAGATGTCCCGTTGATTTGTCCTGCAGTGTATAAATTTTTTATTTTTTTTGTTTCGAGTGTTGGCCAAAGCTGAGTTGGAACGATTGCATCATATTCGATTGCGTATCCTGTTCTCATCATCTGTGCATTTTCAAGTCCTGGAATGGTTCTCAATATTTTTTGTTGAATATCTTCAGGCAAGCTTGTAGACAATCCTTGTACATATACTTCATTTGTATTCCTACCTTCTGGCTCTAAAAATAACTGATGACGTGGTTTATCATTAAATCTTACAACCTTATCTTCGATAGAAGGGCAATAGCGAGGGCCAGTCCCTTTTATCATACCAGAATACATAGGTGAACGATGTAAATTCTCGTCGATTAGCTGATGAGTTTCAGCACTTGTATATGTTAACCAGCATGGGAGCTGATCAGTAATATATTTGGTCGTTTCATAAGAAAATGCACGAGGTACATCGTCTCCAGGCTGAATTTCTGCTTTACTATAATCGATCGTCAGACTATTTACCCGAGGCGGTGTTCCTGTTTTAAAGCGTACCAGACCAAATCCAAGCTCCTTTAGGTGGTCAGATAGCTTGATCGATGGCTGTTGATTATTCGGACCGCTTGAATATTTCAAGTCGCCAATAATAATTTCTCCACGAAGGAAAGTCCCTGTGGTCACAACCACCGTTTTCGAATGATAGGTGGCTCCTGTTTTGGTGATAACCCCTTTACATTGACCATCCTCTATAATCAGTCTTTCTACCATCCCTTGAGTAAGTGTTAAATTTTGTTCGCTTTCAAGTGTCTTTTTCATTTCATGCTGATACATGAATTTATCTGCTTGCGCTCTTAAAGCCCGTACTGCTGGACCTTTTCCGGTATTTAGCATCCGCATTTGGATATGGGTCTTATCAATATTCTTTCCCATTTCTCCGCCAAGGGCATCTATTTCCCTGACAACAATTCCTTTTGCAGGTCCTCCAACGGAAGGGTTACATGGCATAAAGCCGACCATGTCTAAGTTGATGGTGATCATTAATGTCTTAGCTCCAAGTCTTGCTGCCGCTAATCCTGCTTCACAACCAGCATGTCCAGCTCCGATGACGATGACATCAAAACTACCAGCGTCGTATTGCATCGTGCTGCCTCCTTTTTTAATTCATTCTATTTTTTCTTCATATTTTAGAGGAATTGCTTTCCTATCTATATTTCAAATATATTTTCATTTACGTTTTATAGCATTCTGAAAAGATTCCTACATTCCCATAATCCTTTTTGAATACCTTCTGATTATTTCCCAAGGCAAAATTGTGAAAAAAGCTGATCGATTAAGCTTTCATGTACACTCTCACCGATGATCTCTCCAAGAATCTCCCATGTCCTCGTTAAATCAATTTGAGCCATATCAATAGGCGTCCCCATTTTTATACCATTAATGGCATCCTCGATTGACTGTAAAGCTTGGTGTAAAAGTGAAATATGTCTTGTATTTGAAACATATGTCATATCCCTTGCTTCGATTTCACCTTCAAAAAATAAAGCTGCTATCGACTTCTCAAGCTCGTCAATTCCTTGCTCCTTAAGCAATGAGGTCGTAACAAGCTTATGATTTTTAGAAAGGAATTGAACTCGTTCCATATCTATTTGCTGTGGAAGATCAGTTTTATTGACTATAACAATCACATCCATCCCTTCTACAGCTTTGAAAAGATTTTCATCCTCTTCTGTTAAGATATCTGCAAAATTTAATACAAGAAGGAGCAGATCCGCTTCCTTCAACACTTGCCTAGACCTTTCAACACCAATTCTTTCTACAATATCCTCTGTTTCTCTTATGCCAGCTGTATCTACAAGTCGCAAAGGAACTCCTCGAACGTTCACATATTCTTCTATTACATCACGTGTCGTTCCCGGAATATCGGTTACGATTGCTTTATTTTCATGAACAAGGCTATTTAAAAGCGATGATTTGCCTACATTAGGCCTTCCGACAATAACGGTTGACAAGCCTTCACGTAATATCCTGCCTTGCTGGGATGTTTGCAAAAGCTTCTGAATTTCTTTTTGAACAAGGGATGCCTTTTCCAACAACAAATTATGCGTCATTTCTTCAACATCATCATATTCAGGATAATCAATGTTTACCTCAACATGGGCTAAAGTTTCTAATATCTCCTGTCGAAGTCTCCGAATGAGCTTTGATAACCGTCCCTCCATCTGACTTAACGCCATATTCATGGCACGATCGGTTTTCGCTCGAATCAAATCCATAACCGCTTCAGCTTGAGACAAATCAATTCTTCCGTTTAAAAATGCACGCTTTGTAAATTCACCAGGTTCAGCAAGCCTTGCCCCGTTCGTTAATAATAGCTGCAACACTCGATTCACAGATACGATTCCACCATGACAGTTTATTTCAATTACATCCTCTTTTGTAAAGGTTTTAGGACCCTTCATCACTGAAATCATAACTTCTTCAGCCACTTCATTCGTTTTTGGATCAATAATATGCCCATAGTGAATCGTATGACTAGGCACTTGCATGATCTTATGTCCGTTCACACTTTTAAAAAGCTTTTCAGCAATGCCAAAAGCATCACTTCCACTTAATCTTACTATTGCAATGGCACCTTCTCCCATCGGAGTCGATATCGCTGCAATCGTGTCCATCTCCAATCAAGTTCTCCCCCTTTGCTTTTAAAATTTATATCATAAATGCTTCATAGCTTTTTTATTTCCCAAAACATTAGAATATCATACTCTTTTTTCATACAAAAGAGCAACCGTTTAATCCCGAAACTTATCCACAGTGTTTATTGTTATCACGCTCTATTTTATCTTATCCACATGTGAATAACAACATCGCTTATTAGAAAAGCACAAGTGCCTTTCTTAGTCCTGAAGTAAAAGTTCCTTTGCTTCCAAAAGCGTTTTTCAAAAATATCAATTTTTATCCAACAAAAAAAGGTTCGATTCTTTCACAATCCATGTGAGGAATCGAACCCTGCCTTAACATTTATCTATTTAACTGGAGAAATCACAATATGTCTTTGCTTGTCTTCCCCTTTTGAAAAGGTTGTGACTTGCTTATTTTCAACTAATGCTGTATGAATCGCTTTTCGTTCATGTGAAGGCATCGGTTCTAATTCGACAGCTAGTCCCGTTTTAATGGCCTTTTGTGCTAAGCGTTCAGCCAATTGAACAAGCGTTTGCTTTCTTCTTTTCCGATAATCTTCTGCATCTAATAAAACATTAAAATAATGATCGGAATAACGATTTAATACGAGCTGAGTTAAATATTGAAGAGAATTTAGAGTCTGTCCCCTTTTACCAATCAATAGACCTAGATTTTTACCAATTAATTCAAATTGAACCCATTTTCCTTCTTTTTTGACATCTACCTTTACTGAAGCACCCATCTTTTCACACACGTTGGATAAATAATTCTTTGCTTCCTCTATAGGATCTACTTTCAAGGATGCCTTTATAACAGTAGGTTTAGAGCCAAAAATTCTGAAAATCCCTTTTTTTCCTTCATCAACAATCTGAATGTCAATGCGATCTCTTGTTGTTTGTAGTTGAGCTAAAGCTGATTCGACTGCTTCTTCGACGGTTTGTCCGGTAGCAGTTATCTCTTTCACTTTTTCGCTCCTCCTACACGATCAACTTCTGATGCCTTTTTTTCACTTGGTCCTTTAATAAAGTAAGTTTGAATAATCATGAAGATATTCCCTACCACCCAATATAAGGAAAGTGCTGCTGGAAAGTTAATAGCAAAAATAATGATCATAATCGGCATAACCCATAGCATCATCGCCATTTGCGGATTTTGTCCCATTGGTCCAGCCATCATCATTTTTTGCTGGATGAAGGTTGTTACACCTGCAATTAGCGGCAATAAATAAATCGGATCTGGCGCACCAAGATCGAACCATAAAAAGTTTTGGTCTGCAATTGCACGAGTTCGAGAAATTGCATGATAGAACCCAATTAATATTGGCATCTGTACAAGTAACGGAAAGCAGCCTGCCAAAGGATTTACATTATTTTCTTTAAATAGTTTCATCGTTTCTTCTTGCAGCTTTGCTTGCGTTTTCTGATCCTTAGAGCTATATTGCTTTCTTAGCTTCTCCATTTCAGGCTGAATCGCTTGCATCGCTTTCGAACTTTTCGTCTGCTTAATCATAAGCGGCAAGATCGCTAGACGAATAATTAATGTAACAATAATAATGGAAATTCCATAGCTGTTTCCAGCTATTTCTGCAACCTTTACAATTAACATTGAAAGAGGGTATACAATATATTGATTCCAAACGCCTGTGCTTTCAGAAGTAATCGGCTTGTTGATATCCATACAACCTGATAGGAGGGCCATGATAAAAATCAGTCCGACTACGAAAAAAATTCGCTTTTTCAACCTTTCTTTCCTCCTTATTGCTCTGATGAGAACTTTATTAATTTCTTCCATCAAAAAATATTTTATCACTTTTTATAGGAAAACGCTTTTTTTCACCTTTTGATCATATCAAGTTGATCGATTCTTGAACGCTTTTGCTATTTTTAATACGTGCTGCAAATTTTTTTTTAATTCATGATAGCCTATTTGAGAAGCTTGCTTCCTAGCTATAATCACGTAATCAAAGTCATTATGTATTTGTCCGTCTATTTCATGAAATACTTGACGAACATACCTTTTTATTTGATTTCGGGTTACTGCATTTCCGATCTTTTTACTAACGGATAATCCAATTCGAAAATGCTTCTGATCCGGTTTTTTTAATGTATATACGATAAACTGACGATTTGCAACCGACTTTCCTTTTTGAAAGACATCTTGAAATTCTTTATTCTTCTTAATTCGATTTTCTTTTTTCATCGTCACTTACACCTGCAATCTTAAAACCTTTTCATAAGAAATGCGAAAGCGCCTTGATCATCGACGTACAAACTGGAGGGGCTTCGACTGAGATAAAGGAAACACGATGAGCGAAAGCGAATCGATGTTGACTTATCGTAGGGAGAAGACCTAAAGTTTGATAGTCGATAGGCGCTGAAGCTAGACACCAGTCTACCTTCAAAAAGTTATACTTTCTTGTCTTTTAAGAAATGCGCAAGGCGCCTGCTTATCGGCGATAAGTATAAGACAGATTGGTGAGAAAGAGGCTCTTTACCTCTCTTGCCAGATTTGCTTATGACCTCGATCCGATGGCAACTAGCCGATTAAAGACGCCATGTCCTGTGGCGATATCGGCAATAGTACGCCCTGAACGTCAAAGCTAGACAATAGTCTAACCTTTAAAAGTTATTCTTTACTTTATCTTTAAAAAAAAGACCACTGACGTTTCAGTGGCCTAAGCAGATAATACTTTTCTTCCTTTACGGCGACGGCGAGCAAGAACCTTACGTCCGTTCGCACTGCTCATGCGGCTGCGGAATCCATGAACTTTACTTCTTTTACGTTTATTTGGTTGATAAGTTCGTTTCATTATATGACACCTCCCTGAGGAATAGCTGTTAAAGACAGTCTTTCTAATTATATAAACGAGTTTCACCTATTGTCAACTATACAGATGCTATTTCCCCTTTAAAGGGTGCAGCAAAAAATAACGACTTGTGCCGAGATAATTGTTAGCTTCTTAAAAATTGACTATCTATGTTTATGAATAGCTCATCCTGTAGTGAAATTTACTTCCTCAAATATAGAGCAAAATCACTTTTCTGCCTTTTAAGCTTTTCAAATTTAAAATCCACTCAACCATTCTATCCTTTTTTAAGTTGGTTGTCATCCTCAATTTATAAATCATTCTTTAGAACGACTTCCTTATTGCGAAAAACTTTAATATTTTCTTTACCTTACACCTAAAATAGGATCGGTCCAATTTTTAAATCTACCTCATTATTTCCCATTAAGTTTTTAGCTCTAAATGAAGCATAATATGTGCTGTGGATAATATTTCGACAAGCTTTTTATTATCCACAGCACATATTGACATGTTTTACACACAATCACTCCCTGTGGACATTTTTTATACACACGACTAGGACCTTGTGGATAAATCATGAAAAACCATTGCACAGCAACGAATAATTTGATATTATAGTTGTGTTTTCACACTTAACAATTCATTGTGTATAACCCCTTTATCCACAGTTGTGGATAAGCTGTGGACAGGTTATTCAGAGCCTATGTAGAACGTTGTCCACAAACAGTGGATACTGTCGAAATACCACATCACTTCCTTATTATATATTTTTCCACAAACAGTTTCGTATATTCATAAATTGATAGGTTGTACAGCATATGTATAGTCATTAGTTTTAGCACGAAACGATCAGCAAAGGAGGGATAATTGTTGGAAAATATTGCGGATCTCTGGAATAGTGCTCTCGTCAAAATTGAAAAAAAAATCAGTAAACCTAGTTTTGATACATGGTTAAAATCGACGAAAGCACACTCCCTTCAAGGTGATTCTCTAGTAATAACCGCTCCAAATGAATTTGCTCGAGATTGGTTAGAGGAACGTTATTCTCAGTTAATCTCAGGAATTCTATATGACATTACTGGAGAAGAACTTAGTGTAAAATTTATTATTCCGCAAAATCAAGGTGAACAAGATATAGAGCTGCCGGTTCCGCCTTTACAAGTCAAAAAGGAAGAAGAGCACCCTGAGCTCCCCGTCAATATGCTGAATCCAAAATACACTTTTGATACCTTTGTTATTGGATCAGGGAATCGATTTGCACATGCTGCATCCTTAGCCGTAGCGGAAGCACCAGCAAAAGCATATAATCCATTATTCATTTATGGAGGAGTAGGTCTTGGAAAAACGCATTTGATGCATGCAATTGGTCATTATGTGTTAGATCATAATCCTGCAGCTAAAGTCGTTTACTTATCTTCTGAAAAATTTACGAATGAATTTATTAATTCCATTCGTGATAATAAAGCAGTCGATTTTCGCAATAAATATCGAAATGTAGATGTTCTTCTCATTGATGATATTCAATTTTTAGCTGGAAAAGAACAAACGCAGGAAGAATTTTTCCATACCTTTAATACCCTTCACGAAGAAAGTAAGCAAATCGTTATTTCAAGTGATCGTCCCCCTAAAGAAATTCCTACTTTAGAAGACCGGTTACGATCGCGTTTTGAATGGGGATTAATTACAGACATCACGCCACCTGATTTAGAAACTAGGATTGCGATTTTACGAAAAAAAGCAAAAGCAGAGGGTCTTGATATTCCGAATGAAGTAATGCTCTATATTGCTAATCAAATTGATTCCAATATACGAGAACTTGAAGGAGCACTTATTCGTGTCGTAGCGTACTCTTCGTTAATTAACAAGGATATAAACGCTGATTTGGCGGCTGAAGCATTAAAGGATATCATCCCAAGCTCGAAGCCAAAGGTGATTACCATTCATGAGATTCAAAAGGTTGTTGGGGAGCACTTTAGCATTAAACTGGAAGATTTTAAAGCAAAGAAAAGAACAAAATCAGTCGCTTTCCCAAGACAAGTAGCCATGTATTTATCTAGAGAATTAACCGACTTTTCCCTCCCTAAAATTGGAGAGGAATTTGGAGGGAGAGACCATACAACGGTTATTCATGCCCATGAAAAAATCTCAAAGCTTTTACAATCAGATGCCTTATTGCAAAAACAATTAAAAGAAATCAACGAAATTCTAAAGGTATAACAAGAAAAGCAGAGGGCGCCTTGAACAGCCGCGACAGACATAAGACGCAATACGCAGAAAATCCTGATTTTTGGAGTATTGTGGCTTATGATCCGAGCGGCTAGGCGTTGGAGCTAGACAACAAGAAAAGCGGAGGGCGCCTGTTTATCGGCGACAAGCATATTCCTGTACGTCGGAGTTCCTACAAGAAAAAGAATAACTAGAATAATGTGTATAACTTGCACGTAATTACACACAGTCTATCCACATGTGGATAGACTGTGTTTCCTTTGATAAAAAGAGTTATCCACATATTAACAAGCCCTACTATTATTACTACTATTTTTTTATAATAAAAGAATATATAAAAGTAAACTAAATTTGTTGAAGACGGAGGATTACCAATGAGATTTATAATCCAACGAGATCGTTTGGTTCAAAGTGTACAAGATGTCATGAAAGCAGTATCAAGCAGAACAACGATTCCAATCCTGACAGGAATTAAAATTGTTGCAACTGAAGATGGAGTTACATTGACAGGAAGTGATTCAGATATATCGATCGAATCCTTTATTCCTATTGATGAGGATGATAAAGAAATTGTAAAAATAAAGAGCACAGGTTCAATTGTCTTGCAAGCAAAGTTTTTTAGCGAAATTGTTAAAAAACTACCGACCGATCAAGTTGAAATAGAAGTAGAAAATAATTACCAAACTGTAATCCGCTCTGGAAAATCAGAATTTAATTTAAATGGTTTAGATGCAGAAGAGTATCCTCATTTGCCGCAAATTGAAGAAGAAAATGTTTTTAAAATCCCTACAGACCTATTAAAAGCAATGATTAGACAAACTGTTTTTGCAGTGTCCACCTCAGAAACACGCCCGATCTTGACAGGTGTAAACTGGAAGGTATCGCAAAATGAGTTGATCTGTATTGCAACAGATAGTCATCGTCTTGCACTTCGAAAAGCAATAATTGAAACAGAGTCAGATGATTCATATAATGTCGTTATTCCAGGAAAAAGTCTTAACGAATTAAGCAAAATTCTTGATGACAACCAAGAAATGGTTCAAATCGTTATTACGAATAATCAAGTATTATTTAAAACGAAGCATTTGTTGTTTTTCTCCAGATTACTAGAAGGCAATTACCCGGATACGACTAGATTGATTCCTAATGACAGCAAAACTGATATTATTGTACAGACAAAAGAATTTTTACATGCGATTGACCGTGCTTCCCTTCTTGCACGTGAAGGTAGAAATAATGTGGTAAAGTTTACGACTAATGAAAACAGTATCATTGAAATTTCTTCAAATACCCCTGAAATTGGGAAGGTTGTTGAAGAGCTGCAATGTCAATCGATTGAGGGAGAAGAAATAAAGATATCTTTTAGTGCAAAGTATATGATGGATGCCTTAAAAACATTAGAAGGCACTGAAATAAAAGTTCGCTTTACTGGTGCTATGAGACCTTTTCTTATCCAACCCATGCATGATGAATCAATTTTACAGCTCATCCTCCCAGTTAGAACGTATTAATTAGAAAAGCACATTAATCAGCTCATTTAGTGCGAGAAAGCTTTTTACATTTAGAGACAATGGGTTAGACACCGTCTACATTCGGATATTCTTTCTATCTCTAAACAGAACACTACCGGTTTTGCCGGTAGTTTTTTCATATGGGAAATCTTCGCTTTTCTTCCGGTTTATGTATGAATAAACTCAAAACAAAAGCTTAATATTTTTTGTTTTGAGTTTTCTTTGTGTCTAGCAAATATTTTTAGTAGAATAAAGTATTAGATACTATCGATGAAAGAGTGAAATGATGATTAAACAAATCAAGATTGATACGGACTATATTACTTTAGGTCAGTTTTTGAAAGTGGCAGAAGTCATTCAAACTGGAGGGATGGCTAAGTGGTTTTTAAGCGAGTATGATGTGTTTGTGAACGGAGAGCAGGATCAAAGAAGAGGAAGGAAGCTAAGATCAGGTGACGAAATTGAGATTCAAAGCTTTGGTCGTTTTGTTGTTTCGTAATAGAAAAAAGGATGAAACAGAATGTTTATTGAACAGCTTCATTTAAAAAATTATCGCAATTATAAAAGCCTTGATGTTCAATTTGAAAATAAGGTCAATGTTATTTTAGGAGAAAATGCTCAAGGGAAAACGAATGTGCTTGAATCGATCTACGTATTAGCTATGGCTAAATCTCATCGGGCTTCGAATGATAAAGAACTGATTCTTTGGGATGAAGAGTATGCTAAAATAGAGGGGAGGATCATAAAAAAGCACGGCGCACTCCCCATGCAGCTAGTTATTTCTAAAAATGGAAAAAAAGCTAAAAGCAACCACATTGAACAACAAAAGCTAAGTCAATATGTAGGAAGTATCAATGTTGTTATGTTTGCACCAGAAGATCTTAATTTAGTGAAAGGAAGCCCACAGGTAAGACGTCGTTTTATTGATATGGAAATTGGCCAGGTCTCCTCTATTTATTTACATGACATGGGACAATATCAAAAAATACTGCAGCAGCGAAATCACTATCTTAAGCTTCTACAAACTAATAAACAAAAAGATGAAACGATGCTTGAAATTTTAACGGAACAGTTTATTCAAATGGCTGTTAAAATTGTTTCAAAACGTTTAGGCTTTCTAGCACTTCTAGAAAAGTGGGCAGTTCCCATTCATAAAGGAATCTCAAGAGGGCTTGAAACGTTAAAAATAAAGTACAAGCCATCTGTCGATGTATCAGATGATCAAGAGTTGTCGAAGATGATAGAGGTGTATGAACAAAAATTTTTGGCAGTCAAAAAAAGAGAGATTGAACGAGGCGTCACATTGTTTGGCCCTCACCGAGATGATCTGCTTTTTTTTGTGAATGATCGAGATGTGCAGACATTCGGATCGCAGGGGCAGCAAAGGACCACAGCTCTGTCCATCAAAATGGCCGAAATTGAGTTAATTCATTCAGAAATCGGAGAATACCCTATTTTATTATTAGATGATGTTTTATCAGAGCTAGATGATTACCGACAATCTCATTTATTAAATACAATCCAAGGAAAAGTTCAAACCTTTGTGACGACAACGAATGTGGATGGTATTCATCATCAAACTTTAAAAGAAGCTTCAACCTTTATAGTCGAGCATGGAACTTTGAAAAAGATTTAAGGTGAGGTGCTAATTTGTACATTCACATTGGAGCAGATATTTTAGTTAGGGCAAGTGAAATCATCGTCATTATCGATAAAGACAGCATAGCATCTTCGGACTATATGAAAGCATTGTTTATGCGTCAAAAAAATCAAATGATTGACCTCGCTAATGGATCGTATAAATCATTGATTGTTACAACAAATCATGTTTATTTTTCCCCTCTAACTTCCGGTACGTTAAAAAAACGTTCTTATAAATTAGCCGTTCAAGAATATTAATTAAGTAAAAAGATACGTAAATATAATTTTACTTAAAGTAAAGATGAAAATTGTTAATCAATAATGGATGCCAAATGGAAAGTAAGGTGATCAATATGGCAATGGAGCAAAAATCAATTCAACAACCATCCTACGATGAGAATCAGATACAGGTTTTAGAAGGGTTAGAAGCCGTTCGCAAACGACCGGGAATGTATATCGGAACTACGAGTGCAAAAGGTCTTCACCATCTCGTATGGGAAATTGTCGATAATAGTATAGATGAAGCATTAGCCGGGTATTGTACTGAAATTAATGTCGTCATTGAAAAGGATAATAGCATTACCGTTATTGATAACGGGCGTGGGATCCCTGTAGGAATTCATGAAAAAATGGGCCGCCCGGCAGTTGAAGTTATTATGACTGTTTTGCATGCAGGTGGAAAATTTGGCGGTGGGGGCTATAAGGTTTCAGGCGGATTACATGGGGTTGGTGCCTCTGTCGTTAACGCTTTGTCCACGGAATTAGAAGTTTTTGTTCATCGTGATGGGAATGTTTATTACCAGAAATATGAAAAAGGTGTTCCGTGTGCAGACTTAACAATCGTAGGGGATACAAATAGAACTGGAACAACTACCCGTTTTAAGCCTGATGGTGAGATCTTTCAAGAAACATTAGAGTATGATTATGATACACTTGCGACTCGTCTTAGAGAGCTTTCGTTTCTAAATAAGGGTGTCAAAATAACTATTGAAGATAAAAGAGTGGAAAATAAAAAGAATGAATATCACTATGAAGGTGGTATCAAGTCATATGTTGAACATTTAAATCGTTCAAAGGAAGTTCTTCATGAAGAACCGATTTATTTAGAGGGCGAACGGGATGGAATATCAGTCGAAATCTCCATTCAATATAACGATGGCTTTACTGGAAACATCTACTCTTTTGCCAATAATATTCATACGTACGAAGGCGGTACGCATGAATTTGGATTTAAAACGGCTTTAACAAGGGTCATTAACGATTATTCAAGAAAAAATGGATTAATCAAAGATAATGATTCCAATTTATCTGGAGAAGATGTTCGGGAAGGTTTGACTGCGATTGTATCTATTAAACATCCTGATCCGCAATTTGAAGGTCAAACGAAAACTAAATTAGGAAATTCTGAAGTTCGTGCAACAACTGATACTATTTTTTCAGAGCATTTCGAGAAATTTCTCTTAGAAAATCCAACCGTTGCAAGGAAAATTGTCGAAAAAGGTCTGATTGCAGCAAGAGCAAGACTTGCCGCTAAAAAAGCGCGTGAGCTGACAAGAAGAAAGAGTGCGTTGGAAGTATCGAGCCTTCCTGGAAAATTAGCAGATTGTACCTCTAAGGATCCTGCAATAAGTGAATTGTATATTGTTGAGGGTGATTCTGCTGGAGGATCGGCTAAGCAAGGAAGGGAGCGGCTATATCAAGCGATATTGCCTTTAAAAGGGAAAATATTAAATGTGGAAAAATCACGTTTAGATAAAATTCTATCCAATAATGAGGTTCGTGCGATCATTACAGCCGTTGGTACTGGTATTGGAGAAGAATTTGAAATCTCCAAAGCTCGATATCACAAAATTGTTATTATGACTGATGCAGATGTGGATGGCGCTCATATTCGAACTTTATTATTAACCTTCTTTTACCGTTATATGAGACAAATCATAGAAGCTGGATATATTTATATTGCACAGCCGCCGCTTTATAAAATTCAGCAGGGAAAACGCATTGAATATGCTTATAATGATCGCCAGCTTGAACAAATGCTAAGCGACATGCCGAGCCAGCCTAAGCCTGGGATTCAACGTTATAAAGGGTTAGGAGAAATGAATCCTGAACAGCTCTGGGAAACGACTTTAGATCCAGAAACACGTACGCTTCTACAAGTTAGTTTAGAGGATGCGATAGAAGCAGATGAAACGTTTGAAATTCTAATGGGTGATAAAGTAGAACCGAGAAGACAATTCATTGAAGAGAATGCAGTTTATGTGAAAAATCTAGACGTTTAGTGTGGGACAGGATAGATACGGCTTCTATCCTGCTTTTCATTCAAAATGCTAGAATAAATGGTTTAACTTTAAAACAATTCATCAGAGTAATTTTATAGGAGGTTCCTTTACATGGCTGATACGCCAAATTCCCAAATTAAAGAGATCAATATTAGTTCCGAAATGCGTTCATCTTTTTTAGATTATGCGATGAGTGTAATTGTTTCTCGTGCGCTTCCGGATGTTAGAGATGGGTTAAAGCCTGTTCATAGACGGATTTTATATGCGATGCATGATCTAGGAATGCACGCTGATAAAGCATACAAAAAATCCGCACGTATTGTTGGTGAGGTCATTGGAAAGTATCATCCTCATGGCGATAGTGCTGTTTATGACACGATGGTACGGATGGCTCAGGATTTTAACTATCGTTATATGCTTGTGGATGGCCATGGAAACTTTGGATCGGTTGATGGAGATTCCGCAGCTGCTATGCGATATACGGAAGCACGTATGTCGAAGATTTCGATGGAGCTTTTGCGCGACATCAACAAAGATACAATCGATTATCAAGACAACTATGATGGGGCTGAAAAAGAACCTGTTGTGATGCCTTCAAGATTTCCAAACCTTTTAGTAAATGGTTCTTCGGGAATAGCGGTAGGAATGGCGACAAATATCCCTCCTCATCAACTTGGAGAAGTTATAGATGGAGTTCTTGCTATTAGTAAGGATCCAGACCTATCGATCCAACAGTTAATGGAGATTATCCCTGGTCCAGATTTTCCTACTGCCGGATTGATTCTTGGAAGAAGCGGAATAAGAAAAGCATATGAGACTGGTAGAGGATCCATCACACTTAGAGCTAAAGTTGAGATAGAAGAGATGAGTAACGGCAAAGAAATGATTATTGTCCGTGAGATCCCTTACCAGGTCAATAAAGCAAAACTAGTTGAAAAAATTGCTGAGCTTGTCCGCGATAAAAAAATAGACGGCATTACTGATCTGAGAGATGAATCAGATCGCAAAGGGATGAGAGTAGTCATTGAAGTCCGTAAAGATGCCAATGCGAATGTTTTATTAAACAACCTTTATAAACATACTGCTTTACAAACGAGCTTTGGGATTAATTTATTAGCTTTGGCAGATGGTCAACCAAAAGTATTGAATTTAAAGCAATGTTTAACGCATTACTTAGATCATCAAAAGGTTGTTATTCGAAGAAGAACCGAATTTGAATTACGAAAAGCGGAAGCTCGTGCCCACATTTTAGAAGGGTTGCGTATCGCATTAGATCACTTAGATGAAGTGATCAATCTTATTCGCAGCTCTCGTACAACAGAGATTGCCCGAGAAGGCTTAATGACTAATTTTGACTTATCTGATAAACAAGCCCAGGCAATACTAGATATGCGCTTACAGCGTTTGACTGGTTTAGAACGAGAAAAAATTGAGGAAGAATATCAAAAACTCGTTCAGCTTATCGCTGAGTTGAAAGCAATTTTAGCAGATGAAGAGAAGGTTCTTGAGATCATCCGTCAAGAATTAACGGAAATCAAAGAACAGTTTAATGATAAGCGTCGTACTGAAATCGTTTCAGGCGGTTTAGAACACATGGAAGATGAAGATTTAATTCCTGAAGAAAATATCGTGATTTCGTTAACCCATAATAACTACATTAAAAGGCTGCCCGTTTCTACTTATCGTTCGCAAAAACGCGGAGGAAGAGGCATACAAGGCATGGGCACGAATGAAAATGATTTTGTAGAGCATTTAATTACGACCTCTACACACGATACCATTCTTTTCTTTACGAACAAAGGAAAGGTATATCGAGCAAAAGGGTATGAAATTCCTGAATTTAGTCGGACGGCAAAAGGTATCCCAATTATTAATTTACTTGAAATTGATAAAGATGAATGGATAAATGCGATGATTCCAGTCAAAGAGTTTGTAGATGATTGGTCTTTATTCTTTACTACAAAAGAAGGAATATCAAAGCGTTCACCACTTACATCCTTTGCAAATATAAGAAATAATGGCTTAATTGCTTTAGGGTTAAAAGAGGGAGACGAGCTCATCTCTGTTCGTTTAACAGATGGAAATAAAGAAATAATCATTGGAACAAAAAAAGGTATGCTCATTCGTTTTCCAGAAACAGATGTGCGTTCAATGGGAAGAACAGCAACGGGTGTTAAAGGAATTACGCTTGATCCGGATGATGAAGTCGTAGGAATGGAAGTACTAGAAGAAAATACAGACATATTAATTGTAACAAAGAACGGATACGGTAAACGTACTCCAATCTCTGAGTATCGTGTTCAGGGACGAGGAGGAAAAGGGATTAAAACGTGTAATATTACCGAAAAAAATGGAAACCTTGTATCGGTGAGAGTCGTGACTGGTGATGAAGATATTATGATCATTACGACGGGTGGAGTATTAATCCGAATGGCTGTTAGTGATATTTCCACATTGGGACGTAATACACAAGGTGTTCGACTTATTCGTTTAAATGAAAGTGATAATGAAAATGTAGCTACGGTTGCTAAAGTTGAAAAAGAAGAGGAAGACATTCAAGAGGAAGATCTATCTTCGACTGAAAATATCTCTACGGAAGAAGAATAAACTTACTACTTTTTGGTAAAGCAAAATTATATAAATTTAAGGGTGACCTTGATAAATGGAAACTCCCTCTAAAACCTAATGCAGCATTACGAAGATGGAAAGCATCTCGATATGCCGCATAACTAAAAAGGGACAAACCATCTTTCATGTCACCCTTTTTTTATGAGATCAAAGTGCTTTTATGACGGAAACAAGTTACTTGCACATTTCCAATAATAAGGTAAAATAGGTTAATGGAACTAATTCTTTTTACCTAAAAAGGAGGCGGAAATGTGCGTGTAAGAATACAGGGTCTTCAAAATGGTTGTATTTTATCTACGGATGTTTTTAGTTCGACAAACCGACTGATTATTCGTAAAAGAACCATATTGACAGATGAATTAATACAAGTATTAAACGCCTTCCTTATAGACGAAGTGGAGGTCGAAAATCGTCTTGTAAATGGAAACCCTTTTCAGCTTAATGAAAAGGAAGAGAAGAATAAGGTTCCTATTGAAAAAGAAATTAATAAGAAAAAACCAAGTTATTTTGAATTATTTTTAAGTATGGTACATGATTACAAAAATGAGTTTTACTTGTGGCAATCCGGTCTGCCAATCGATATAGCGAAGATTAGAAAAATAGTATTACCCCTTATTAATCAAATAGAAGGTAATACAACAGAGATTTTTTCACTCTATCATTTATCCTCGAAAGACGAATATATCTTTCAGCATCCATTGGCAGTTTGCGTTATCAGTGGTTATATTGCGAAAAAGCTAGGATTTAGCCATGGGGAAATTGTTCAAATTGCCATTGCGGGATGTTTAATTGATTGTGGAATGTCAAAATTTAATATATCCACCATACAAAAACAAACTGCTCTTACGAAAGAGGAGTATCTAGATATAAAAGGTCATCCTTTATATAGCTATGATATGGTTCAAAATCTCCCTCTTCTAACGGAATATTCAAAGCAAGCTATTCTTCAACATCATGAACGTTTAGATGGCAGTGGTTATCCGCGTGGGGAGAAATTGGATAAAATACATCCTTATGCAAAAATTATTGCTGTCGCGGATCTTTTTCATGCGATGACTTCCGAACGAGCGTACAGAAGAAAGCAGTCTCCATTTAAAGTTGTTGAAATGCTGCAATCTGATTTTTTTGGAAAATATGACATTGCATCTATCCATGCACTAAGCTCAGGAATCATTAACTTTTCAATTGGAAGTAAAATAAAACTTTCGAATGGAATAGTAGCAGAAATATTATTTTTTGATAGTAGCTCTCCAACAAGACCATTAGTGAAAGTTGAAGCTGACAACGAAATTATAGACTTAAAGAAACATAAAAGATTAATGATTGAAGAGATTTTACAGGAATATAAGATAACGTGATTTTTTATCTAAAAAAACTATTGCAATGGTACTGTATTGCTGATATAATCATTCAAGTCAGCAAATTAATGATAGTTTTATGAAACTATTATTTTATAAAAAAGAGTTGACACACTTCGTATGAAGTGATAAGATATAAAAGTCGCTTCTGAGCGATAACGAAAAATTGCTCTTTGAAAACTGAACAACAAAACGTCAACAAAAGAACAAAAGTG
>NZ_VATK01000032.1 GCF_006546985.1 Bacillus sp. 03113 | reverse complement strand
GGGCTATAGCCAAGCGGTAAGGCAACGGACTTTGACTCCGTCATGCGCTGGTTCGAATCCAGCTAGCCCAGCCATTTTTTGCTGTATGTTCAGCAAGGAAATCAAAGTGAGCCATTAGCTCAGTTGGTAGAGCATCTGACTTTTAATCAGAGGGTCGCAGGTTCGAATCCTGCATGGCTCATATTAGATCTTAGGAATAAATCATTCCTAAGGTCTTTTTTATTTCCTAAATAATTTAAATATTATTTGGATTTAGCATTATAGAGTAAGAAAATAGGGAATGAAGGATTTGATAGATAGATCCTTCATTCCCTATTTTTTTATTAATAAGTAATATTTGTTTAACAAATGATCCAATTTTGTACTTGCTTCAACGACTTGTTGATGGGAAAATGAATGTTGAGAGGCTAAACTTACCATCTCTTTTCGACTTTTTTCTATTTCAGTTAACAATTCATGAACTCTCATATAGAACCAACCCTTCAACATTTTATCCCTCATTTTCCTATCTATTTCTATTCTCATTTTCCTATTTATGTCGAGATAGAAAACGAGAGCAATTTTTGAATGATAGAGTTTTTACTTATGTAAAAAAGTATAAAACAAGAAGAGGGTTTAGTTCAATTTAGTATTTTTATTCCCATGATTGAAAATTTTTAAACATAATATTCTATTTTTTGTTAGTATAATAATAATTGTATTTTTTTTCAAGATTTAAAGATTGGTTTAATAAATAGCATGTACATTTTGATCTTTCGGGACTTAACGGGATGTTTTGCTATTAATAAAGAGAGTCAGAGTGTCGATTCAGCGCCTAGCCCTTATAAAAAATAACCCTATGTTTCTAAAGCCAAAAACGTTTTTGGAGCGAAAGGAACATTTTTCTTTAGGCTAAAAAGGGCGCTTGCACTTTTCTTTAAAAAAATGAAACCTTTCTTGCTATCGATTCGTAATATCGTATAGCCGCATTAGAGCGGAGGTCATAATTAATGGAAGCTATTGTAAAGAAAAGGATAAAGCAAGTATTAAAAGGAGACCAAAATGCTTTCGGTGAAATCATCGAAATATATAAAGATAAGGTTTTTCAAGTTTGTTTCCGAATGCTAGGGGATCGGCATGAAGCTGAAGATATTGCACAGGAGGCATTTATTCGAGCATATGTAAATATAAGCAGCTTCAATATAAACTTGAAGTTTTCAACCTGGCTGTTCCGTATTGCTACTAATTTATGTATCGATCGAATAAGAAAGAAAAAACCAGATTATTATTTAGATGCAGAAGTGGCTGGGACAGAAGGTTTAACTATGTATTCTCAAATAGCGGCAGAAACCTCCTTACCAGAAGATGATGTAGAAAGCTTAGAATTACAAGAGACCATTCAAAAAGAGATATCAAAGCTTCCAGAAAAATATCGATCGGTTATCGTATTGAAATATATCGAGGAGCTTTCTTTAAATGAAATCAGTGAAATATTAGATCTTCCATTAGGCACCGTTAAGACTAGGGTTCATAGGGGAAGAGAGGCACTGAGAAACCAATTACGACATGTTTAATAAAGAAGGTGAAAACATTGAAGTGTCCAGGCAGAATAGTAGAATTAATGCATGAATTTTTAGATGAAGAGATCTCAGCTGATCATGAAAAAGAACTGAGAATGCACTTGCAAAATTGCAAGGAGTGTCATGCCTATTTTCACGAGTTAAAAAGAGTCATTGCGTTTGTGCAAAGTACATCACATATACAAGCTCCAGCTAATTTTACCGAAAATATTATGGCGAAGCTTCCAAAAGAAAAGAGGAAGGTTGGCGTTCAAAGATGGCTTAAGCATCATCCAGTCATGACTGCTGCCTCATTATTTCTTGTTCTTATGATGGGCAGCCTGCTATCCATGTGGAATGAAGACCAACAGTTTTCTGTATCTAAGCAGCCTAATCTCGTCGTACAAAATGATACGGTTACGGTTCCCAAAGGGGAAGTCGTTAAGGGCGATGTGATTGTGCAAAATGGCAAGCTTCATATAGAAGGTGAAGTTGACGGCAATGTAACCATTATTAATGGTGAAAAATACATGGCGTCAGCTGGAAAGGTAACAGGAGAAATAAAAGAAGTGAACGAAGTATTCGAGTGGCTTTGGTACCATATTAAAAAGACAGCGACCAATGTCATGAATATATTTGATAACGGGAAAGAAGCAAATGCTTAAAAAGAAAAGAGGAAGCGCCTTGAACATCCGTGATCAGTATAAGCCTAGCGGGGATGGGTGCTCGCCGATTAAGTACGCCACGACCTTAGGTCTTCTTCGGCACTAGTACATCCTGTACGTCTGAGCTAGAAACTAGTCTACCTTCAAAAAGCTTATACTTCTTATCATTTAAAAATAAAGCTCTGCCAAAAATAGCAGAGCTTATTTTATTCGATCTATCTAACTCGAAACGGGATTTAAGAAAAGATCAAGTCCTTTGGAGGATTGTTTTGACTCCAGATAGAAATTGCTCCATTTCTTCATCAGTACCAATAGTGACTCTTAAATAGTTCGATATTCTAGGTTTATTAAAATATCGAACGAGGATCCCCATGGTTTTTAATTGATGAAAAAGAAATTCAGCTTCTACTTCTGGATGAGTAATAAAAATAAAATTCGCTTTCGATGGAACGATAGAAAATCCAAGCTCTTTTAATTGAGCGGTAGTATGCTCTCTTGTAGCCATGATTTTTTGAGCTGTTTCCTGAAAATATTGGTTATCTTCAATCGCTGCAACAGCACCGGCTAGTGCTAAACGATCAATTGTATAGGAGTTAAAGGAATTTTTTAATCGATTAAGTCCATCTATTAATTCAGGGTGGCCAAGTGCAAAGCCAACACGAATTCCAGCAAGGGAACTATATTTTGAAAGTGTTTGCACGACAAGTAAATTGGGATAATCATGTATTAACGGAACTGCGGATTCCCCTCCAAAATCAACGTAAGCTTCATCAACTATTACAACGCTATCTGGATTTGCATCTAGAATCGTTTTTATAGATGTTAAAGGAAGAAGCTGACCGGTTGGAGCGTTCGGATTTGGAATCACCACTCCCCCATTCGGCTCACAAAAAGGAGTCATGGGAAGACTAAAGTCATCATCAAGAGGAATGAGGTTAACATTTAAATCGCATAAATTCGCGTAAACCTTATAAAAGCTGTATGTAATGTCGGCAAACAATACAGGACGATCAGGAGAAAAGAAGGACATGAAGCTAAAGCCTAGCACCTCATCTGATCCATTGCCAACAAAAACTTGATTGCTGGATAGCTTAAAATGCTTGGCAATCGTTTCTCTTAATTGATCACAGTTTGGATCAGGATATAAACGCAGCTGATCATTAACAGCTTGTGTGATGGCTTCTAGTACATAAGGAGAAGGAGGATATGGATTTTCATTTGTATTTAATTTTACATATGATTTATCCTTCGGCTGCTCTCCAGGTACGTAAGGTTCTAGTTTTTTGACTAATTGATTCCAATACTGACTCATAGTACACCTCTTCTTTAAAATGCTAACAATGGTTTTTGAAATTAGACTATTATCTTATTCGCGTATATTAAGAATAACAGTTCTTTATTTTTCTCGTCTAGTCCAGAAAATTCAAGTGTTTTGATCTGCGACGCAAACTTTTTGATTTTACGAATTGTTATGATATTATTAAGCGTTGCTAACAAGGTCAGATTATATATTGCGAAAGAAAAAACATCTGAATTTATGTTATAATGGAAACGTTACATTTTGAAAATAGAAGCGATATTGCTTTTGAAATATATTTTTGGAGGAAGGACAATGTCAATTGTAGATCTCCCTATTTTGAAGTATTTAGCTAATACTGTAGACATTCTCCTTGTATGGTATGTTATTTATAAACTTATTACGATAATACGAGGAACAAAAGCCGTTCAGTTATTAAAAGGTATATTTGTTATATTAATTGTAAAATTAGCCAGCGATCTCTTTGATTTACAAACGCTTGGATGGATAACAAAACAGATTCTAAATTGGGGATTTTTGGCGATTATTATTATATTCCAGCCAGAACTAAGAAGAGCACTTGAACAATTAGGAAGAGGAAAGTTCTTTTCAAGAAGCGGCACACCAGAGGAAGAAAGTCAAGAAAGGGTCGTTGATTCGATTGTCAAAGCTGTTGATTATATGGCAAAACGGAGAATTGGCGCGTTAATTTCAATAGAAAGAGAAACGGGCATGGGTGATTATATTGAAACAGGCATACAGCTGAATTCACTCATTTCTTCTGAGTTGCTTATTAATATATTTATCCCGAATACACCGCTTCATGATGGAGCAGTGATTATTCAAAAGAATTATGTTGCAGCAGCAGCCTGCTATCTCCCGCTATCAGAATCGCCCTTTATTTCAAAGGAATTAGGTACAAGGCACCGAGCAGCTATGGGGATTGGCGAGGTGACTGATAGTATTACAGTGGTTGTTTCAGAAGAGACAGGAAGTGTTTCTCTAACCAAAAATGGGGAATTATTCCGCGACTTAAAATTAGATGTGTTTAAGGAAATGCTTGCAAATGAATTATTATCACAAAGTAAAGTAAAACAGACTTCATCACCTCTGTGGAATTGGAGGGGGAAGAAAAATGGATAAGTTCATTGATAAATTAATTGATAGCAGTTGGTTTATGAAAATCGTTGCTTTATTGCTTGCATTGCTGCTATTTAGTTCCATATATGATGGAAGTAAGGATCTTTCTGATAATTATGTGCCGGGAGATCAAGATTCTACAACCATTCATAATGTTCCGGTTAAGGGTTATTATGATACAGAGAATCTTGCTGTTTCAGGAATTCCTAAAACAGTGGATGTTCACATTAGTGGTCCCAAAAGCCTTCTTCAGCAAGTCAAAATACAGCAGAATTTTGAAGTATACGTAGATTTAACGAAAGCTGAAATTGGTAATCAAAAGGTCAAATTAAGAACGAGAAATATAACGGATAAATTAGAGGTTACCATTAAACCGGATACCGTTCGAGTAGATGTTCAGGAAAAGGTAACAAAAGAATTCAAGGTTGAACCTGAATTTAATAGTCGAGCGATTCAAGATGGATATATTTATGAAACACCGGTCGTAAATCCGGGCATGGTAAAAATCACTGGAGCAAAAAATGTTATTGATCAGATTTCTTACGTAAAAGCAACGCTAAATATTCGAAATGCTACGAATCGAACAGTCAGTCAAAATGCAGCCGTCACGGTTTTAGACAAAGATTTAAATAAACTTGATGTAATAGTTCAACCAAATTCAGTGTTAGTGACGATTCCTATTAAGAGCTCAAGCAAGACGGTGCCCATTAGAATCGTTGAAAAAGGGACTCCAAAAGCCGGAGTAAGTATTGATTCGATTAAACTGAATGTAGATGACGCCAAAATAACTGGTAAAAAAGAGGTTTTAGATAAAACTCAGAATGTAAGAGTAGAAGTAGATATCAGTAATATTGATGCAGATACCGAGTTAACACTCCCAGTCATTATTTCAGACGGTATTACATCGGTCGATCCAGAAACTGTAAAGGCCACTGTAAATGTCACTCAACAGACGGATACTCAAGCAAGTACGAGTCCAAATGCGGGTACATCTAACCCAGTGACACAAGTGAATAAAAGCATTTCAAATATTCCTATACAAATACAAGGTTTAAACGATAACTATGTAGCGACCTTTAGGGATCCAGTTAATGGAAAGTTGAACCTAGATATTACAGGGGATGAATCGGTTGTAAAAAATTTAACAGCTTCAGATTTTGCTTTGATTGTAAATCTAACTGGTTTGGAAGCCGGACAGCATGAAACGAAAATAGTTGTAAATGGTCCAGCCAATATTAAATGGACACTTCCAAAGGAAACGGTCAGTATTTCAATTTCTCAAAAAGAAGCTTAGTGAAAAGGATTATATTAGAAGGAGCGATTAAGGAATGGCTAAATATTTTGGCACCGACGGAGTACGGGGAGTTGCAAATAGCGAATTAACGCCTGAGCTGGCTTTTAAGCTAGGGCGTTTTGGAGGATTTGTACTTACAAAAGATAAGAATCGTCCAAAGGTATTAATAGGGCGTGATACACGTATTTCAGGACATATGTTCGAAGGTGCATTGGTAGCAGGCTTATTATCTATTGGAGCGGAAGTCATGAGGCTGGGTGTCATTTCGACACCCGGAGTTGCGTATTTAACTAAAGCTCTCGGCGCACAAGCAGGGGTTATGATTTCTGCTTCTCATAACCCTGTCGCCGATAATGGAATCAAATTTTTCGGACCAGATGGATTTAAGCTATCAGATGAACAGGAGCAGGAAATTGAAAGATTGATTGATCTTGAAGAAGATGAGCTTCCAAGACCAATTGGTGCAGAGCTTGGGCAAGTAAATGATTACTTTGAGGGTGGACAAAAATACCTTCAATATTTAAAGCAGACAGTAGATGAAGATTTTACAGATATACATATTGCTTTAGATTGTGCACATGGAGCAACTTCAGCATTAGCCACTTATTTATTTGCTGATTTAGATGCAGATCTTTCAACAATGGGTGCTTCTCCAAACGGCTTAAATATAAATGATGGAGTTGGGTCCACACATCCTGAAGCAGTAGCTAAGTTTTTATTAGAAAAGCAAGCAGATGTAGGTCTTGCGTTTGATGGAGACGGAGATCGTTTGATCGCAGTTGACGAAAAAGGACAGGTTGTCGATGGCGATCAAATTATGTATATTTGCGCTAAGTATTTAAAAGAGCATAGCAGGCTCAAGGAAAACACAGTGGTATCTACTGTAATGAGTAATTTAGGCTATTATAAAGGGCTGGATGCTCAGGGGATTGGAAGTATCCAAACGGCTGTTGGCGATCGATACGTCGTCGAAGAAATGAAGAAAAATGGCTACAATCTTGGAGGAGAACAATCCGGGCATATTATTTTCCTTGATTATAATACGACAGGTGATGGATTATTAACCGGCTTGCAGCTCATTAACATTATGAAAGCAACGAAAAAATCATTATCGGAGCTTGCTGGTGAAATGAAAAAATACCCGCAAAAGCTCGTTAATATTCGTGTGACGGATAAATACCATGTGACAGATAATGAAAAAGTAAGTTCGATTATCACACAGGTAGAAAACGAAATGAATGGCAATGGCCGCATATTAGTTCGTCCTTCAGGTACAGAGCCACTTGTTCGTGTCATGGCTGAAGCCCCTACTCAAGAGCTGTGCGATAATTACGTTGCACGCATTGCAGCGGTTGTGGAAGAGGAAATGGGATTAAAAGAAGAATAGGAAATTGGTTCATGCATAAGGGTACAAAAAGGGGCCCTTATGCATATTTTTATATAGGGAGGTAAATAATACCTTCTTACGGTCGGTAATAAAGGATGTTTCAAAGGAGTTGAAATGGATAGCTTGTTCAAGCACTGCATTGTATCCTTCCCTTTTTAGTTGACGAAACGGTTCAAATTAGGGTATGATAAGCATGCTTTTGTAAATAATGTCAGAAGCATATTTTGAAAAGAAAAGGAGGATAGTAGTGTTTTTATGAAGCGCCTGAACTAACCATACGAGCGGATAAATCGGTTAGTTGACGAGGAAAGAGGTTATCGAAAATTCGGCGGATGCCTCTCGGTTGCAATAGCACAGCCGCAGAGCTCTTCTTTAAATCATTTAGGCAACTGAATGGACAAAGGGAAGAGTATGCTAATTTTTTGACATTTGAGATAAGGGGGCAAGTATGCCCCTAAAGAAGGCTTCTTGCCCCCAAAGAATTGGAGGAAAGAAGTATGTGCGGAATTGTTGGATATATTGGAAATGAAGATTCAAAGGAAATTTTACTAAAAGGCTTAGAAAAGCTTGAATATAGAGGGTACGATTCAGCAGGGATTGCTTTAATGAATGGAGAAGGTGTGCATATTTTTAAAGAAAAAGGACGAATTGCTGATTTACGAGGCGGCGTAGATGGTTCTGTTTTTGCACACACAGGTATTGGTCATACTCGCTGGGCTACACATGGTGTACCAAGTAGATTAAATGCCCATCCACATAAAAGTACATCTGGACGTTTCACGCTTGTTCATAATGGGGTTATTGAAAACTATGACATCTTAAAACGAGAATATTTGCAAGGTGTTTCTTTTAAAAGTGATACAGACACAGAAGTTATCGTACAGCTAGTCGAACATTTTGTTCAAGAAGACTTAAGTGTAGAAGAAGCGTTTCGAAAAACGCTGCAGCTTTTAAAAGGATCCTATGCTCTTGCTCTTTTGGATGAAGAGAACAGTGAAACGATTTATGTTGCGAAAAATAAAAGTCCTTTACTAGTCGGTCTAGGTCAGGACTTCAATGTTGTAGCAAGTGACGCTATGGCTATGCTGCAGGTAACCGATCAATATGTAGAATTAATGGACAAAGAAATGGTTATCGTAACTAAAGAATCGGTTACGATCCAAAACTTAAGCGGAGATGAAATGGAGCGAGCTCCTTTTACAGCAGAGCTTGATGCGAGCGATATTGAAAAAGGAACCTACCCGCATTATATGCTGAAGGAAATTGATGAACAGCCGGTTGTGATTCGAAAAATCATTCAAAAGTATCAAAATGAGCATGGTGAATTAACCATTGATCCTGCTATTCTTGATGCTATAAATGATGCCGATCGACTTTATATCATTGCAGCTGGTACGTCTTATCATGCTGGTTTAGTCGGAAAGCAATTTTTCGAAAAGATGGCGAAAATCCCTGTAGAGGTTCATGTAGCAAGTGAATTTGGCTATAACATGCCATTGCTGTCAGAAAAACCATTATTCATTTTCATTTCACAAAGCGGAGAAACAGCCGATAGCCGCGCTGTGCTAGTGAATGTAAAGGAAATGGGCTATCCTACGCTCACCGTTACAAATGTGCCAGGATCTACCCTATCTCGTGAAGCCGATTTTACCCTTCTTCTGTATGCTGGACCAGAAATCGCGGTTGCTTCAACAAAAGCCTATACAGCTCAATTAGCTGTATTAGCCATCTTAGCAGAAGTAACAGCTTCTAGCCGCGGCATGGAATTCAACTTTAACCTCGTTCATGAACTAGGAATCGTTGCAAACGCCATGGTCATGCTTTGCAATGAAAAAGAAGAAATGGAAAAAATCGCTTACGAGTTCTTAACTGTTACACGCAACTGCTTCTTCATCGGCCGTGGAATCGACTTTTATGTCGGCCTAGAAGGAGCATTAAAGCTAAAAGAAATCTCATATATTCAAGCAGAAGGCTTTGCAGGCGGCGAATTAAAGCACGGAACCATTGCTTTAATTGAAGAAGGCACCCCTGTTATTGCATTAGCCACACAAGAAAGTGTCAACCTAAGCATTCGAGGAAACGTCAAAGAGGTCGCAGCGCGTGGAGCCTACCCATGCATCATCTCCATGAGAGGCTTAGAAACCGACGAAGATCGCTTTGTCCTTCCAAGCGTGCACGAACTATTAACACCCCTTATCTCTGTAGTAGTTTTACAACTCATCGCCTACTACGCAGCCTTACATCGTGATTGTGATGTCGATAAACCAAGAAATTTGGCGAAATCGGTTACGGTTGAGTAGGGTTTGGTAGAGGAGTATATCATTGTGTTGATTTAAAATAAAATCGTACCGTTTATAAAAAAAGATGTACCGTTTTAAAGAAAGTTATACCGTTTGTAAAAAAGTTGCACCGTTTCATTCCTTTTTGATTAAAGAATTCTAAGTGATTTTATAATCAAACTTTTTATAAAATGGAATGGTTTATTCAAAAAGAAAAGAATCCATTTTGATCAATCTTTTTTCAAAATGGATTCTTTTTTTGTGCCGTAGAATATGGGTTTGCTGAACGTTTTTGATTAAACTTTATTTTAAAGCTATAGTAGGGTCCTTAGCGTAACATGGCTGCTTCGGTAGCCGTTTTTTATTTTACTTAACTATTGAGCAGGAGTGTTTAGTATGATAATGAAGAGTACAATGAGAGGGGAATTGGAAGTATCCAGTTCCCTGGGTAAAAAATGTCACATGTGATGGCAAAGTATTTTTATTTACCAGTGTACTGGTCCATTTTCATCAAAAAATTGCCCAGTTGGTCCATCAGCGGATAGGGTAGCGATGGAAGCCCCTTGTTCAACCGTACGATATCCCTGGTGCTGATTAAGATCGGTAGCCGTATATCCCGAATCGGCTGAATTCACTTTGATCGACGCTTCTTTTAATTCACGTTGCAAATTGAATGGTTAGAGCAGTCACGGCTGTTTTTGAGGCATTGTACGCTAGTAAGCCTGCACTTGCATAACCGACCCACCCCGGATCGCAGTTTAATGTTAATGAACCTAGCGAACTGGACAAGTTGACAATACGCCCAGAGGACGACTTTCGAATGAGCGGCAGCATGATTTTCGTGACCGAAAACACTCCGAAAATGTTGGTTTCGAAAGTGTTTTTTAATACGGAAAATGCTACTTTCGATTTAGCTAGTCTATAGTATCCTTCCCTACAAAGAAAACTTCTCTGGAATATTCACGATGAAAATTTATCATTGACAGATACCTGAAAATACTTCATTCTAATAATGAGTGAGTTACTCACTCATCAATTAAGGAAAGAAGGTATGTTCAAATGGGCAAAACCAATATTCTGAGGGAAATAGTTCTGCGAAAGCGTAATCAGAGTAAGAATGCCAAGGAACTTCAGATCAACATTACGAACAGTATCGTTGAAGGCAGTTACGTTAAAATCGGAGGTATCGATCAATGGATAACTATACGCGGCGAGGATCGAAATAATCCTGTTTTGTTGTTTATCCATGGTGGGCCGGGTTCTACGTATTCTATCTTCAGCCCGTTGTTACGTTCTTGGGAGAAGCACTTCACTATCGTTCACTGGGATCAGCGTGGCGCAGGTAAGACATTCCGCAATAACGGTAAAGATGGGAGCGGAACTATCACTTTCGATCGCCTCGCTCAGGATGGGATAGAGGTGACTGAATACTTACGCGATAAACTCGGCCATCAAAAAGTAATTTTAATCGGAAGCTCCGTTGGTAGCTTGATTGGTGTCATGATGGCAAAGCTTCGACCAGATTTCTTTTATGCATATGTCGGCACAGATCAGAATGTCCCGGATCCACAAAATCTTTTCAAATTAACAGTCAATGCTCTCCGTGCAGTTGGTAATACGAAAGGTGTTCAGCTGCTTGAGAAAATGGGGTCGGATCAGTCCCGGTGGAGTCGCAAAGACTTCGACAAAAGGAATCGATTAATCGTTAAAGCTATTAAGGATGTTCCCAATATGATTACAGACCTAATTTTGCCATCTATGATCTCTTCTCCTGAACACAAAATACATGATATGATTGATATCTTTAAAGGTATGAGTTTTTCCATTGACCACCTATTTGATGAATTAATGAATTTTGACTTAAAAAAACTTGGAATGCGGTTTGAACTGCCAATCTTTATTTTTCAAGGAGATACAGATATTTTAACGCCGACTGAATTGGCTAAAGCATATTACGACGAGATTGAAGCTCCCCACAAGGAATTTGTTCTAATCAAGAACGCTGGCCATCTTGCGTGTTTTGCCCGTGCCGATCAGTTCCTTGAGGAGTTGATAAAGAGAGTTCGTCCGCTGGCCCCTACGTCTATCGACTAATTGTAGAAGCAATAATTTCACTAGATTGATGGTACAATGAATATAACATTTTTCAAAGATCTGGAGGTTGGAACGATTGTCTCCATTAAACAGACAGCAGCTTGATCAAATCCGAGACGAACGCAGAGAACAGATAAAGCAAGCGGCGCTTAAAGTGTTTGCTCGTCGAGGGTACACAGGAACGAAAACGAGCATGATCGCTAAGGAAGCAAGTATTAGCGAAGGACTAATTTACCGCTATTTCAATTCTAAAAAGGAACTTTTCATCACGCTCGTCCAAGAATTGATGGAAGAAGCGAGAAGGGAACTCGAGTATGTTCAATACTTACCAGGAACACCCTTTGAACAAATCAGAAACTTGACAGAAAACATACTTGATGAGAACAATAAGTACGCCTTTATGCTAATTGAACGGGCCCGTAAGGCGGAAGATGTCCCAGAAAAGGTCACTCAGATCTTTGAAGAACTTTCCACGAATGTTCTGATTGATCTGTTGGTTCCTGTCTTCGTTAAAGGGCAAGAATCGGGCGAATTTTCGCCAGGGGAACCCCGAAAGATGCTGTCCTGGTATTTTACCATCATTAACAGTCTTCTCACTCAGGATGAGGTTGATGAAGAGTATGGGTTGCCAGATGTGGTTGTGTTAATGCGTATTTTGACAAAATAATATTTAACTTAAAAGAAACTAAAGACATATACTTCTTTATTCCACAATCAGCCCGATTGTAGAGTAACACAGGTAGAAAATGATCAAACTTTTTTATAAAAACCAAACTTAAATTGCTAAAGAAGAATCCATTTTGATCAATCTTTTTTCAAAATGGATTCTTCTTATTTATCGTAAAATAAGGGTTTGCGAGGTATTTTTACTCAAACTTTATTTCAAAGCTACACATTGTTGTGAATTTTAATATATTTTGTCACAACTTTGAACATAAAATGTCATAAGATTTGAATATGATTTGTCATAGACCAGTAATATCAAAAGCCTTGTTTAGAAGAACAGGTAGATATACTTTTTTATGCTGTACTTTTAGTCGTGATCGGTACTTACCTGATGTTTGTTTCGGTTAGCATCATGATTTTGAAAATTCTGCGCCGCAAGGAACATATTTTTTATCAGTGCAAGAATTTCTTTGTTGTTTCGGGAATACAGGAGATGCAACTATTGAGAGCAAATACATTGAGCACTATAGAATGATGGCCACATTTGGTGGTTTACTGTTTTTTAGTATTGCGCTCACAAGTATTCTGTTGATAGAAACGGCAATTAGCATTTTTTATAAACAGATTTCCGAAGGTTATGATGATAAACAAAGATTTCAGATTCTAAAAAAAGTAGGTATGGGGGAACGGGAACGGAAGCAGACACTGCGCAATCAGGTACTTATTGTATTCTTTTCGCCGCTTATTGTCTCGATCCTTCATATTGCAGCGGCATTCCCAATGATAACGAAAATATTAGCAATGGCCCATATGGATAATATTCCTCTGATGATTGGTTGCACTTTCGTCTGTATCCTTCTTTTCACACTGTTTTATGGATTCGTTTTCGTGATGACTAATAAATCGTATAATAGGATTGTCAATTGAAAAATAGGTCATTATCACAATATGGTATTTTAACTAGTTAATGATTTTGTGTTCAAAAATGTGGAATCAACCGTTTTTCCTAGATTCCCGGGGAGTGGTAGACATCCTATTCGTAACTTTAATCAAGCAAAAATAATTTAGCATTTTAGTTAGTGTAAAAAAACTCTATCAAGATTGTGAGGTAATAGTAACTAGAATTAGACTTGAAATTAAGTGGAAAATTAGCGCATTCTTTTCTCTAATTTTTTAATAATTGAAAGTATTTATGCTCCTATGGTCGAATTGACAGACACGACATTTTACTAAACTTTTACCATAAATCTTGAATTGAGGTGTTATAATGAACACATCCTTGGTCGCTTTAGTCCTTATTACTCTTATAATACTTCTCATCCCTTTTATAGTTTTCTATAAAATAAGCAATAGGAAAAGCAAAAAGCAGTGTACAGTATTCTTCTTTTGCTACTTAATTTGCGCTTCTCCTATGTTATATGTCGTTATTGATGATACGATTAAGCAATACAAAGATGCTAATATTGGCATGGGTATAGGAATCTTTCTAACCTGGTTTCTTACTGCATGTTTGTATTTAGTTTTGCTAATATTTTTAATCATTAAATTTAAGAACCGAGTTAAATGATACACAGTTTGTACCCCACATCTAGTTGCCAGAATCATTGTTTTTGGGTAAAAAGATGTACCGTTTTTGACAAAGTTATCTCGTTTGTAAAAAAGATGCACCGTTTTACCCCTTTGGATATGGCTGTCTAAAGGGGTGTTTTTATGTCAAAATGCTTATTTAAATGGAGCAGGTATTTCAGTTTTTCTTGGGTGCAGTAAAATTGAATTGCCTCAAGATCACTAGATATAATTAAACTCTAATAAAAATTTTTCTAGGAGTGGAATTTTATGAATACCGACATCGTTGTAAAAGAATATTGTAGCGAGTATCAATCTCAAATAATAGATTTAATCCTACATATACAGCAAAATGAATATAATATCCCAATATCAAAGGATGACCAACCTGATTTACTTGATATAGAGATTTTCTATCAGAAGAATAACGGTAATATTTGGGTAGCTCTTCATAATGATAGAGTTGTAGGCACTGTTGCTCTATTGGACATTGAAAATGACCAGGTGGCATTAAGAAAGATGTTTGTAGCACAAAATTATAGAGGAAAAATATTCAATACTTCTTCACTTTTATTAAATACTGCTATAGACTGGGCAAAGAAAAGAAAGATGCAGGGAATATATTTGGGAACGACACTACAATTTGTAGCTGCCCATAGATTTTATGAAAAAAACGGTTTTCAGAGCATAACACTTGAAGATTTGCCAGCCAAATTCCCAGTAATGAAGGTTGATAAAAAGTTCTATAAATATACAATTTAAATATAAAGAATATTTTTTTATCTGAATCTAATAAAATTCAAATTCATACAAAACCTTTTTCATATCTCAAGTTGTCTTCAGCCCCCCATTACACTGATTATTTTTTACATTAGAATTTTAATACAACATTTACTTCAACAATGGACAATTAGTATTGGTTCTCCCAATAATGTTGTTTTTTAGGACAAATGAATCAAATTGGTTGTATGTTAATAAAGCTATTCCATATATAGTAAGTAATTTAGATAGTATGCAATAAAACGCTTCTTACGATTACTTGAGAATTCAGCTGCCAATACGGTGGCTTTTTTTACTTATAAAAGAAGTTTAATTACCTGTAGCTTTTGGAGTATTAGGACTAGATTGTGGTAGTTAAGTTGTTCTAAAAATACTTGGTGAATAAAACATCTTCTTAAATAAACTACATTTAAATGAAAGTTTTACAATCTTTGATTATTTATAGAGCGTATTCTATTTTTACTCTTAAAACTTATTAAGAAAAAATGAACAATTTTAGTTGGTTATTTATCTAATATACGAGAAGGGAGGAAAGGGTTTGAAAATACTGGCTTTAAAGAATAGCAAGATAAAAAAAAGTAAAGATATCGTTTCATTAGCAAAGAAAGGAGAAAAAGAAGCATTTATTTCTTTAATTCAACAAAATAAAATCAACTTGTATCGAGTTGCTAAAGCTATGCTACATAATGAAGCGGATATAGAGGATGCTTTACAAATCACAATTTTAAAGGCGTATGAAAATATTAAAAGTCTAAGGAAAAATAATTACTTTAAGACTTGGTTAATTAGAATTCTTATTAATGAATGTAATTCGCTATTAAAAGAAAAAAAGAAAATAATTGCACTAGATAGCTTATCTGATTTTCAAGTAGCATCGGAAGATACCTATACAAATATTGATTTATTTAATGCAGTTTATACACTGAAGGAAGAACTTAGAGTAGTAACCGTTCTTTTTTATTATGAGGATTTATCAACAAAGGAAATATCTAAACTTTTAAAAATACCAGAAGGAACAGTAAGGTCCCGTCTTTCAAATGCAAGAGGATTATTAAAAAAGATTTTCAAAATCGATGAATCAGAAGGAGGATTATAAATGAATACTGATTTTGATGATGAAATAAAAGAAAAAATTGCTGTTGAAAGAACAATAATTCCTGAAAGAATAAATGATAAGATTCAAGATACTTTGCAAAATCTTACCGTAAAGAAAAAACAGACTAATAAAAAAATATTAGTTGCTTCATCGCTAGTGGCAATGAGTTTTTTATGTTTTATTTTAAGTAATAATTATTCGTTAGCACAAAGCATACCATTTGTTGCTTCTATCCAGAAATATTTTTCGCTTAGTGATAATTACGAAAAAGTAGCAGAAAAATCTTCTGCTACTCAAATAAGTAATGGTGTAAAGGTAGAAATCACTCGTACTATTTTTGATGGATATCAATTATTAGTGGCATATAAAGTAAATAGTAGTAAAGCTTTTCAAGAAAAGCCCTCAATTCTCCCGAATAATGCAATAATTAAAGCTAATGGTTCAGAAACAAATATAACAAGTGATACAGAGTATGGACAATTTATAGATAATCAAAAGAAGACATATACAGGTGTTGCAGTATTCTCTTTAAATAAAGGTAGCTTTGAATCTATAAATTCAGAAAATATCAATAATGACCAATATTATTATGATGAAAAAGCGCTTCAAGGCCAACAAATTGATATAGCAAATCTTCCGGATAAATTTGATTTAGAATTTGATATAAATCAATTAGGAAGAGAAGAAGAGAAAATTGAAGGAAAGTGGAGTTTTAAACTGCCTATTGAGAGTGAAAAGGCAAAAGGAAATGTTAAAGAAGTAGTAGTAGATGCTGATTTTAGTAAGATTGGACCAGATATAGCAGTAGAGAAAGCAGTTGTTACACCAATTCGAATTTATCTGCAAAGCACTGCAAGTGATAAAGATTCATTTTTAGACTATCTTATTAAAGATGATAAAGGGGAAACAAAAAAATGGCTTGGTGGATCTGTAGCAGGCCACTATATAGGAAAAGAACGAAGTATTAGCAACTTTGAAAATAACAATACAGCCGTTAATTCCATTTCAATTATTCCTTATCGCTTAAACAAATCATATAAAATGGAGGGGGTTACTCTTAATAAAATAGGAAGCACAAAGCTCCCAATTGATAATAATAAAATTTTAACGATTACAAATGTTGTTGAGAAGGAAGGGAAGACCTATTTTTATTACCAATCAGACTATCCATTAAGTGACTATCTACCATTCACATTGAAGGATTCGGAAGGAAAAGAATATATAAGAAATTTGGAAGAGAGCAAAGAACTACAACAAGATAAGGAGTCTGTACTTGTGTTTGATGGAATTCTTCTTGATAAAAATCTTACTGTATATAATCCTAATACTTATTATTATGATTATGAGTTAACAGTGAATTTAAAATAGTTGAGTATTCGCGTTATGTAAAGAAGAAGAGAGTATTATTTTCTGGTAAGAATAGATTATATAAAATGTGTATCATTAAGTATAAAGGTGCTTTGCTTCAGTAAGGAGCAAGGCATTTTTCCTTAATTAAGTATTCTCCTATTAATTTTTTTTATAATTTTGCGTCCATTTCAAGTTTATTTCGTCCTCTATATAGTAACAGCAAGGTATAGGGTAGTTGAACAATTTGTTTTCGTAAGAAAAAGGCAAAAAGTTTTGTTAAGATAACCAACTATATTAGCAGCTGCTACAAAAAATAACGAGGGAGAGGTTTGTTTTGGAATATACCTTTTTAGGAAGAACTGGATTGCGGGTTAGCCGTTTGTGTTTAGGTACGATGAATTTTGGAGTTGATACAGATGAAAAGACCGCGTTCCGAATTATGGATGAAGCGCTCGATGCGGGTATTAATTTTTTCGATACTGCCAATATCTATGGCTGGGGAGAGAACGCAGGTTTGACAGAGAGCATAATCGGAAAATGGTTTTCACAAGGGGAGCAACGCCGAGAGAAAATCGTTTTAGCGACTAAAGTGTACGAGCCTATTTCTGATCCGAATGACGGACCAAACGATATGAGAGGCTTGTCTCTTTACAAGATCAGACGCCATCTAGAGGGGTCACTGCGGCGGTTACAGACAGATCATGTAGAATTGTACCAAATGCATCACATCGATCGGCGGACACCGTGGGATGAAATATGGGAAGCTTTCGAGACTCAGGTTCGATCAGGTAAAGTCGACTATATTGGATCTAGCAACTTTGCAGGCTGGCATTTAGTGAAGGCACAAGCTGCAGCAGAGAAACGGAATTTCATGGGACTTGTCACCGAACAGCATAAGTATAGTTTATTAGAGCGAACAGCTGAGATGGAGGTGCTGCCGGCAGCCCGAGACATTGGTTTAGGTGTAGTCGCTTGGAGCCCCATTGCAGGAGGGCTTCTCGGAGGCCATGCGCTGAAAGATGATGCCGGAGCTCGAACAGCTAAAAGAGCAGATTTAATCGAAAAGCACCGTTCACAGCTTGAGAGATTTTCGGCTTTATGCAAGGAACTAGGGGAGAAAGAAGCCAACGTCGCTTTGGCGTGGTTGCTGGCAAATCCAGTTTTGACGGCACCAATTATTGGACCGAGAACAGTAGAGCAACTACGGGACGTCATCAGAGCGGTTGAAATCAGTCTGGAAGAGGACTTGCTCCGCGAATTGAATGAAATCTTTCCTGGACCTGGGGGAGAGACGCCTGAAGTATACGCTTGGTAAGCGAAATAAAGATTGATAATTTTATAATAAAGTCTGATCGTTTATAATAAAGATTGATAATTTGTAAAAAAGTTTGATCAAAATCCTGTTGTGAAAATGCAGGATTTTTCTTTTCTTATTGACAGCGGGTGCAGGTTTTTATTTACAAAGGAAATTTTGAATATTTTGAAGAAAAGTTATACTAGTTGGTAATAGTCTTGGGATTGAAAAAAATAAGTTTTTAAACGATCAAGGTGTGATTTTGAGTGTATAACGTTGAGATAAGAAGACCACGAATTGAGGACAATGAAGAGCTACATCATTTTTTTTGTACTGTCATTAACGATACGTTTGCTAGAGAAGGTTTATCGGATTTGATTGATGATATAGAAAATGAAATTGAAAATAAGAAACAATACTTGAAATGTGATTTTGATAGCAATGGGAAAAATCGATATTTTTTGATAGCTTTAGATAAAAATTGTAATAAAGTTATCGGTACAATTGAATATGGTCCTGCAAGTGAATTGATTAATACTTGCACAAATGGAGCCTTGAAAGAATTGTATGAGATAGGAACTGTTTTTGTACTTCCAGATTATCAAAGACTTGGTATAGGGTCTTTACTTTTAAATGTAATGTTTCTGACCTTGCTGAATAGGGGCATCAAAGAATTTTGTTTAGATAGTGGATATACTAATGCACAGAAGATATGGAAGAAGAAATTTGGCAAGCCTGATTATTTGCTGAAGGATTATTGGGGTGAGGGGTGTGATCATATGATTTGGAGGAGATGCACCAATGATATTCCCATACTATTTAGTAGATAATTAAAGTTCGCTTTAAGAACATTTGATTTATATCCACTGGGGGCGTTTGTACAAAGTCTATCATGTTAATAAGAAGCATGTTTTGATCAATCTTTTTTCAAAATATGCTTTTTTTATTTGTTCATTTATCGAGAATTTTTAGGGTTTAATTTGATTTAACTTCATTGAAATCTACAAATCATTTTTCAATTGGCAACTGTATAAGGTATTGATCAAGTAATTAAGTGACACTTTATTGTCACATAATGTATATTGATTACTTCTCATTTAGGTGTAAAATTCTCCATGTGAATAAGTGCACAAAGTGGATAATTCATTTATTTAAAATTCTAAAAAAGAAGGAAGTATTATATGTCTAGTAAAAGTTTAACTTCTAAAAGTAATGTTTCTACTGCTATTATTGTTGGGATTATCGGAGGTTTAATATCAGGAATTGTTAAATTAGGATGGGAGATCCTTCTTCCCCCTAGAACAATAGAAAGAAATTTGACAAATCCTCCACAGGAACTTTTGCAGCAAATGGGGGTACCATCAGATATTACACATTTAACATATATGTATTCAGGGATTGAAGTACCTTGGGTGAGCCTAATTATTCACTTTTCTTTTTCCATAGGAGTAGCAATATTGTATTGTGTTTTGGCTGAATATTACCCTAAAATTAAGTGGGGCCAAGGAATCGTATTTGGATTATTTATGTGGATTGCATTTCATCTTATTATTATGCCTGCTTTGGGTACAGTCCCTGCAATGTGGAATCAACCGTTTTCTGAACATTTATCTGAAGCTCTAGGACATATGCTATGGATGTGGATTATTGAAGTCTTTAGAAACAAAAGTGAGTTGCAAAACAGAATTTCTCAGGAATTAGGCATCTAGAAGCCCTTATTCATTTCAATGGGACAATCTTTGTTTCTAGCAGAATCAACTGCAGAGCAAAAGATTGAAGATGTATAAATTTATAATGGTTGATAGACTTATTTTAATGTTGAAGTGGTTTGGAAATAAAGTTAAACCTATATATAAAGTTTAAAATCCTGTACAAAAAAATACGGGATTTTTTTTGTTATAAATCTATAGGGACAAGATAATGAAACCAAAAAATATGCCATTCGTATAAAAGTTATAATCAATAATTTTGATGAAAGAAGGTATATCCTTTTGGATAAAAAAAACCAGGAAGCAATAGGAACTGGAATATGTATAGGGACAGCATTGGGGGTAGTTTTCGGTTTGCTTTTTGATAATCTTGCTTTAGGGCTTGGAATCGGTATTGCGCTTGGGGCTGGAATTGGGGCGTCTAAAAGAAATAAAAAGTGATTGTCTTTTAACCAAGTAGTAAATCTTAAAAAGGGTATTAGCTTCATGGTAGTGTCAAAAGTTCTATGAAAAAACAGATTTTTGTTCAAGCTAATGCCAAAAGAAGTTTTCTGACCGCCACAA
>NZ_VATK01000031.1 GCF_006546985.1 Bacillus sp. 03113 | reverse complement strand
TGGCAATTTTTTTGCTTATAAAGCTCTCTATTAAAGGATTTAATAACCTATTTCTATATAAAGTTTTGACAATACGAGCTTCATGAAGGGGGTATAAACATGAAAGTCCGACTTACGGATTTTAGTGAGGATTGGTCTCGAATGTTTCAAATAGAAGCTCAATTTTTAAAAACAATATTTGGTGACGAGATAATTCGATTTGAACATTTTGGGAGTACGTCAATTCAAGGGATGAAGGCAAAGCCTGTAATCGACATGATGTGTATCGTTAAAGACATAGAGATGGTTGATTTATTCAACTACAAAATGGATTCTCTTGGATACGATGCTGCGGGGGAATGGGGCATTACAGGTAGAAGATTGTTTCGAAAAGGTGGGGAAAACAGAACTCATCATATTCATTTTTATCAAATTGATAACCCTCAAATTGAACGGCACTTAATATTTCGAGATTATCTTCGGTCCCATCCAGAAGAAGTAGCTAAGTACAATCACTTTAAAGAAGAGTTGGTTCAACGTTTCGATCACACAAGTGAATATAGTCCAGCAAAAAAAGTATTCGTGAAGGAAATGGAACAGCAAGCACTCCTTTGGTTTGCAGTCAGTCAGCGGAAATTATAATTGTTATAGGATAATTTTAATTTTTCG
This sequence comes from Bacillus sp. 03113, assembly GCF_006546985.1. Taxonomy (GTDB): domain Bacteria; phylum Bacillota; class Bacilli; order Bacillales; family Cytobacillaceae; genus VATK01. The sequence continues at coordinate 20,470 of NZ_VATK01000031.1, read as the reverse complement.
TAAGTTTCTCTCATGATTGGAAGCTGGTTTATGGTTTAATCATCATTTTATGTACTCGTCACTTCTACTTAACGAAATTTCTGTGATTTTTTAGCTTTCACTTCATTCATGTTAGTGAATTTTATTATAGCGTAATCAAGCTGTGTTTCCCGATATCCGCTCACATGTCTAACGCCAGAAAGCCGCCTACTGGCCAGTGATTCGATCGATTCGGTCGAATCTTTCTATTTATAGTGCAAAATCTAGGTGGAATTTTTCATTCTACCTGACTGTGGTAGTTATTGATCCATTCTTACTAACAGAGTAGTATATAGTTATATTTTAATAAGGAGGTGGAAATCACGAACGATATTATATTCAAATTAACTGAGCTTGGATTTTCTTCTTATGAGGCAAAAGCTTATTATGCCTTACTCCAAAAACAGCCGGCCATTGGATATGAGGTGAGCAAAATTGCTAAAGTTCCAACTTCAAAGATCTACGAAACTCTTACAAACTTAATAAACAAAGGAGCAGTAATCAGCAGTACTTCTGAGCCAGTTTATTATTCAGCCATTGATCCCGAAACTATATTAAAAACAATCAAAAAGGAATTTGTTACAAAAATTGAAGATTTAGAAGTTGAATTAAAACAGGTTCAGCCAATACCTGATATAGATATTACATGGAACCTTACTGGATTCAAAATAGTAATGGAAAAAATGATACACGTAATTAATAATGCCTCGAACCTTCTATTACTTTCATTATGGCCGGAAGATGCTGCCAAATTAAAAGAACATATTATTCTTGCAGAAAGTAGAGGTGTTAAAATTATAATCGGAATATTCGGTGAGTTTGATGTCGGCTGTACAGGTATAATAAATCTTGAATCCTGCGGATATACATCAAAAAATAGACTTGGAAAACGACTAAATGTTGTCATAAGTGACTCCAAAGAGGTTGTTTTAGGCGAGATGGGAGAGAAAGAGGATTCTGTAGGCATATGGGCGACTACTCCAAGCATTGTCCTACTTGCTAAAGAGTATATCAAACATGACATTTGGGGCAAATATTTAGTAGATATCGTTGGTGAAGAAAAATTCAATCAAATGTGTGATAGCAATGAAATCCTTTCCTTCCTTATTCATAATCGTTAATTGTTTTTAAAAGTGAAAATTCTTTTTTAGCAAAGGCTGACAGTAGAACATAATTTTAGAGGAGGATTTAAATGCCAGTAAAACCCTTAAATAATGAATATCCATCTATGTACCATCCCTATATAACACTTGTACCCGAAGGGAATTTGATTAGTCTGCTTACAAAACAATCAGAACAACTATCAGAAATGCTCTTGGATGTGCCTGAAGAAAAGTGGACATACCGTTATGCCGCGGATAAATGGAGTTTAAAAGAAGTGATTGGTCACATCCTGGATAACGAAATCATTATGAATTACCGTCTGTTCCGTATTTCCAGAGGAGATACTACCTCTCTTCCCGGTTACGAACAAGATGATTATATTAAAGCGTCTAACTATCATACTTATAAACCGTCTGAACTGATCGATGATTATAAAACGATTCGCTGCTCCACACTCGCCACTATTCGAGGAGTTAATGAAGATGCTTGGATAAAGCAAGGTTATATTGATAATAACGTAATTTCTGCACGCGCTTTAGGCTACATTATAGCTGGGCATGAACTACATCATGTCAAGGTAATTAAAGAGAAGTACTTATTTTAATTATATATACGAATAATGTACTAGAAGACATTTCATAGGCTAGTAAGGGAAAGAATTTAATCACATATCAACTTACTGTACTACTATTATAGAGATAAAAGGAGCGGAGAATCTAAATGAAACTATTAGATTGGCATCAAAAGGGTATGCATTTTAACGAATATGTAGAAAATATGAAGGTAAATCGAGACGAGTTTCAGTACATATACAATAATGTAACTTTTTCAGATCATGTGGTTTCTTTTTTGCAGAGGTTGATAAATAATAAATGCCGTGTGATTGTCCTTACAGCAGACTGGTGTACTGATGCAATGCTATGTGTTCCGATTTTACAGAGAATGTTTGAAATTACGGAGTATGATTCCCGCTTCCTCATTCGAGATGAAAACCTAGAGCTGATGGACCAATACCTTACAAACGGTACATCACGATCGATTCCTATTTTTATTTTCATTAATGATGAGGGTGATGAACAAACAGTATGGGGACCGCGTTCTTCTGAGGTAGAAACGATCATAAGCGACCTTCGAAATCGTTTGCCATTACGAGATAGCAATGTCTTTGAACAAAAACAGAAGGAAATGTATGCAGCCTTTCGGAGCAAACTTGTAAGTGATCCGTCTGTTTGGGAAAGTGTCATAAATAGCGTGGTAGGAAAATTGAAACAGAAAAAACTGAGTGAGTGTTAATCAAACTTTTTAAAAAAGAATGATTCAATTGAATACATTAAGCTTGTTTTGATCAATATTTTCTCAAAACAAGCTTTCTTCTTTTCTCGTTTTTCAAGGCTATTGCTATTAATTTACTCCAAATTTATTTAAAGCAACATCTAACGAGAATGGTTTTTATTTGTATAATGTATTAGATTTTTTTAGTGTGAAGTTGTTCAATATCTTTTCAATAAATGGCATAAAGTAATTTAGAATCGGACCTCCTAAAAAAACGGTTAATAGAGTCCCAATGCCAATGGGTCCTTTGAAAATGAATGCCAATGTCAGGAAGAGAAGATAAATGAATGTTCTTGAAAACAGGATATTCATTTTAGTTAAATCTCGAATAATTAACATTAAACGGTCAATAGGAATTGGTGCAAAATTTGTATGTAAATAGATAGCAGTTCCTAGCCCTGTAATGATTAGACCTGCCATAAAACAAAGAAGTTTACTGAGCCACATTTCTGGTTGTACCAAATGCTGCAATAAAAAAAGCCAAACATCAATACCTAGACCCGTTATGAGGGCTGTTAGCAAACCCAAAAATTCTGGTCTTTGTCTTTTTAAAATAGAATTACAAAATATTAGTAATAAGGCAATAATGATTTCCCAACTTCCTATCGTAAGCCCAACTTTTAAGGATAGCCCGACCAAAAGTGCATCAAAAGGTGACGTTCCAAGGTCTGATTTTATTGTGAAAGAAATACCAAGGGTTAATATCAAAATTCCTAATCCATAAAAAATATATTTCGTTTTACTCAACCTTTTCATAATTCTTTAATCATTAAAATATGTGGAATTCCATCTTCCATAAATATACTTGATGAAGTTTGATAGCCAAGCTTTTTATAGAAACCTTCAGCATGTGTTTGCCCGTGTAATTTAACCTGGGAAGCTCCATTTTCTTTTGCGATTTCTTCTAACACATTAATTATTACTTTTCCAAGACCAAATTTTCGATAACGTTTTAAAATACAGATTCTCTCCAATTTCGCTAATCCATCAACCCATCTTACTCGCCCAGTTCCAACAGGTTCCTCGTTATAATATACCAAAATGTGTTCAGAAAGCTCATTAATGGTGTCGAATTCATCAAACTCATCTTCCAATGGTACACCTTGTTCATCAATGAATACTTCTTTTCTAATATGAAAAGCTATTTTTAAATCAGTATCATTAGTTATTTTTTTTGAATCCATTTTTTTCAGTCCTTTTTTAAATTTATTTAAAACTAGACTAGTAAAAAATATTTTATAGTCTTATAATTAAGTTAAATTATTTTTGTTGCAAATGCAACAAAATTCGTTAAGGAGTTTTATAAATGAAGGAAATTCTACGTGAAATTGGAATGATTGCTAGGGCATTAGATTCTATAAGCAATATAGAATTTAAAGAATTTGACCTTACAAAAGGACAGTATTTGTATCTAGTGCGAATATGTGAAAATCCAGGAATCATTCAAGAAAAGGTAGCAGAAATGATAAAGGTTGACCGTACTACAGCAGCTCGTGCAATAAAAAAGCTTGAAATTCAAGGTTTTATTGAAAGGAAAAGTGATAATCATAACAAAAAAATTAAAAAACTATTTCCAACAGAGAAAGGGAAAAAAGTTTATCCCGTATTAAGAAGAGAAGGAGAATATTCTGATATGGTCGCATTATCTGGATTTTCCTCAGAAGAAATAGAAACCATTTTTAATCTTCTTCAAAGAGTTAGAAAAAATATAGAGGTAGATTGGGAATTTGTAAAAAAGGGAAACAAGAGAGATTACTGAAAAACTAATAGATATATTTAAACGTAATTTATAAGTGGAAATTTAATAATCAAAATTATTAAGGAGAGATCTATTAAAATGACAATAATGATGAAAAAGTGCTCGCTTGAAGATATACATATACTTCAAGAAATAAGTTACGAAACATTTAATGATGCATTTTGTGATTTAAATACGCCCGAAAATATGCAAACGTATTTGGAAAGATCGTTCAATTTAGAGCAATTAGAAAAAGAATTATCTAATGTTTTTTCGTCTTTCTTTTTTATCTATTCTAATGAAGAACTTGCTGGCTATTTAAAGGTTAATATGAATGAAGCTCAATCAGACAATATTGATCGTGAGGCACTAGAAATTGAGAGGATTTATATCCGCAGTAAATTTCAAGGGCAAGGACTCGGGCAACATCTTATAAACAAAGGCTTAGAAATAGCAAAGGAACAGAATAAAAAGAAAGTTTGGTTAGGTGTATGGGAAAAAAATGAGGGTGCAATCAGATTTTATAAAAGAATGGGTTTTGTTAAGAGTGGAGCCCATTTCTTTTACATGGGAGATGAAAAACAAACTGATTTTGTTATGACGAAAACACTTATATAAAACAAGCCGATTTTTCCTATGCTAAGGAAGGAAGAATCGGCTTTGTTCGATTATTGTTCTATTGAACTTTCAAATCCATACCCTTGACGATTCTTTGCGGACATTAAGACAATCATTCTTTATAAAACCAAGCACGATGAAGTAAAGTAATTCCCTCATAAATTTCGTTTTCATCTAATCCAGCAAAGCCAAGAAGAACCATTGACTTTTGGGCAACAGGTGGATCTTCATAGTAGATTGATACTGGATATACTTGAACCCCCTGTTTCCTGGCAGATTCAATAAGCTCCACCTCAGACATATTATTATTTGGTTTCAATAGGACATGCAAGCCAGTTTCAGCGCCGATCACATGCACTTGTTCTCCCATTATATTTTTAATGGCTGTTAGTAAAACCGCGTGCCTTTTTTTGTATATATTCCTGATTCTATTTATATGTCTTTCCCAATGTCCGTTTTCCATAAAGAGCTTGAGTGTATGCTGATGAAGTCTAGAAACTGTTTGTTTATAAACTGAAAATTTCTCCTTATAGAGCGCTAATAATGATGGAGGCAATACCAAATAACTCAAACGTATTGAGGGGATGAGAGATTTTGAAAAAGTACCCATGTAGATCACATTCCCATGGTTATCAAGACCTTGAAGGGAAGGGATCGGTTTCCCTTGATATCTAAATTCACCATCATAATCATCTTCGATAATAAACCCATTCTCTTGTCTCGCCCATTCAATCAATTCCATTCGCCTGGAAATAGGCATAACGGTTCCTAAAGGAAATTGATGAGACGGAGTTACATAAGCCACTTTCGCTCCACTTTTTCTTAATTCAGCAATACTCATTCCTTTTTCATCAAGGGGGATAGGCTTAATTTCTGCCCCATAATCCTTAAGTACAAATCGTATTCGATGAAAGCCGGGTTCTTCTAAACCATAGGATAATTGTCTGCCTATCATGCAGCATAGCAAACTAATTAAATACTGTGTTCCTGCCCCGATGACAATTTGCTCCGCTGAACATTGGGCGCCTCTTGATTGGTAAAGGTACTCCGCAATAAGTTTCCGTAATGAAATTTCTCCTTGAGGATCACCGTACAAAAAGAGATGGCTGTGATCAGAATAAAGACTTTGCATGGTTAATTTACGCCATACTTCGTATGGAAAATGGGTTAAATCTATATCCCCGTGTTTAAAATCATATTGAATAGTGGGCAGTTGTTTGTTGTCCGTGCTGCGACTCTCAATCATTAATGCATTCTTATTACTCCTTAAAAAAAGTTCGTTATTTAGCTCCACAACAAATAATCCTTTTCTTGCTTTGCTTTGAATATATCCTTCAGCTAGAAGCTGTTGGTAAGCAGCATCGACTGTATTGCGACTCACCTTTAAGTGTTCCGCTAATTTTCTTTGGGAGGGCAATTTGCTTAGATGTGGTATTTTTCCACTTTGTATTTCATTTCTAATATATTCATACAATTGTATGTATAGTGGCTCTTTTCTACTACTATGTAATGCAGGGGTTATTTCTAGCATGATGTTCACCTTCCATGTAATCTGGCTCTATTAAAAATAAGTAAACTGGCACTTTATGTGATGCCAGAATTTTCTCTATACTAAGGATACAATAAGTTCTGAAAAAAACAACTGGAGGATAAAACCCTATGTACATTCCATCTCACTTCCAAATTGAAAACGAAGAAATTCAATACGACATAATTGAAAAAAATAGTTTTGCGACATTGTTTTCTCAACATAATGGACTTCCATTTGCAACTCACCTGCCTTTGATACTGGATAAAGATAAAAAATGTTTATATGGGCATTTTGCACGTCCTAATCCTCAATGGAAGGATATAAAAGACCAAAATGTACTAGCTATCTTTCATGGTCCCCACTGCTATATCTCGCCCTCTTGGTACGAGACAAATAAAGCAGTACCAACATGGAATTATGTATCTGTTCATGTATATGGACAGGTTGAGATGATAGAAGCTGATGAATTAATGAATACCTTGCGCGATATGGTATTGAAATATGAAGAGCCAAACAGTTCATATAAATTAGACCAAATAGACTCTAGTTTTATAGAAGGGATGACGAAAGGAATTGTAGGATTCAAAATTAGAATTGAAAAAATAGAAGGGAAGGCAAAGTTGAGTCAAAACCACCCAATTGATCGACAAGAACGAGTCATTCAGAAATTAGAACAATCTGCAAGTGAGGATGCTCGGAAAATTGCATCTTGTATGAAAGAAAACCTTAGAAAAAAGTCTTAATTGTGCTAAATGAACTCTTTTATGAACAAAGTGGTAGTTAAATAGATTTTTTAAGGAAATTGCAAGTTTTCATAAAACCGAAAAGTGTGATGAATTTTTCAAATAAGTACAAGGAAAGTGGTGGGGAATTTTGGATATCGAATTAACTGAGTTAAAAGGACAGCGTGTTAAACTTGTGCCAATGCATATAGATCATATCGAAGGATTGTTTGAAGCAGGCATGAATGATCAGATATGGGCATATATGCCGATGAAGGTTGAAACGATTGATGATGTAAAGCGTCTTGTAGACGATGCTCTTTCTGCTAGGGATCAAGGATTAGAATTCCCCTATATTATAATAGACCAAGAAACGGAAAAGATTGTAGGCAGCAGCCGATTTCTTAATATTTCAAAATTGAATCGCAGTCTTGAAATCGGCTGGACTTGGTACAATCCAAGTGTTTGGCGTACTCGTATAAACACCGAATGTAAATACTTGCTGTTGAGTTATTGTTTTGAAGCCTTATCCACAATACGTGTGGAATTTAAAACAGATTCCAGAAATACTCGTTCTCAAAGGGCTATCGAAAGACTGGGTGCAGTTAAAGAAGGAATTTTTCGAAATCACCGTATTTTAGCTGATGGCTATATCCGTGACTCCGTTTATTACAGCATAATTCTGCAAGAGTGGCCCTCTGTAAAAACGAGGCTAGAAAATTTCTTGAAAAGCTAGATAATTTAAATCAGCCATAATTATTATAAAAAGGGTCTTCTTTGAAAAAATGTATGCTAAGTAAAGGTTAGCAGAATAAAACTTAATACATTCAAAAGTAATTTAAGAGGTTATTAGACAAGTATATTCTGGAGTATGGATAAAAACATATTTATATATGGGAGCAAATAATATAAATTGATATTACAATTGTTTTTTATTATCCCAATAAAAAATTGTTTTGGACTTACCTATAAAACGATATATTCAAATTTATTAGTTATTGAATTCTTATTATCCTCAATCAGGTGTGAGTTGTACTAAATAGGCACAATCTCCTTTTAAAAAGGTTGTGCCTAATAAGTTTTTTAAATTACGTATTAAGGAAAGATGATTGTCAGTCCTTATCTTACTATTCTTATGATTCCTTCTTTAATATAGAATAAAGGAATACGACACCCGAATTTAAAATAAGAAAGGTATAACCGTTGATGAATAAGGTATTTGTATATTGATTAAGCCATGGATAACGGTAGATTCTTGAGGACTCTTGTGCGGGAGTTCCACCTAATTGATCGATCAAATTCAACGTATACTGATATTCTAGGAAACAACAAAACAGTAGAATAAATAGGGATCCAAGGCTTACAATCTTCCAGGTACCCGGCTGCAATTTAAGGATTCCTAGGCTTCTCCATATACTCTTAGCGAATAGCAAAAAAATGATGACTGCAGGAAAAACAAAAACAAGGCCTAAGTTGCCATTGCCTGATGTAACCTCTGGACTGGTGGTAAATAAGGCCACTAAATACAGGAAAACGATACTCATAAGCAGCCATAACACTACACGCTTGGACATAAACTTCATGTTGTTCTCCTCCCCCTATTTAAATGGCTTTCCGCTACGGCTCATTTGGATAAAGGTTTAGTACAGGAAAGCAAAGCCAAAATCATCGTCATCAGCTGTCCAATCGAGCCAATGTGTGCCGGTATTTGTACTTCCGTTATCTGGATCTTTATACGCTATGTGCAAATCGCCTGCATAGCTACCATCTTTGTCATATCCAATACCTGCTACAAAGTGGTACTCAATAACAGATCCGCCCGCATCAAAACGGTCAAAACGGAGCGCTGCAGGGTCGTTGCTGTCAATGGCAGCAATAAACTTGGAACTGTTACCTACTGCATCAGAATACTGACTTGATTCCCAGTTTGAACTCGCATGGCGTACATGTGTAAGAGCCCCATTCGCCCACATTGATAATGAAGTTCCTATCCAAGTACTTCCCATTTCATTATACAAGTGATTCACCAATGCTGCCCATGAGCCATAATATGCATTATCTCGGACACTGTAGCCGAGTACATCATGATAATAATCCATGATCATTGCACCAGTTGTTGCACCGCAGGCTGAACCTGGATTATTAATGCCTGAAGAACGCTGGTAAATTCGATCAACAGCCAATACCTTAACCGTAGCCGTAGCTGCAATGGAATAGCCCAGCCCAGCATCCCTTGGTTCTAGAAGAGCTTCCCACCCAGGACTTTTTTCAGTTCCTTTTTTGATGGACTTTAATTCTGCTTTTTCAATTTTTTCGGTTTCTTTCGTACTTAATTTGCCCTCCTGTTTTATTTTTTCGACTGTATTTGTTTTAGCCTTTTCAAACTTATCTTTTACATCCTTTCCATTTTGACCAAATTGGAATATCCAAGCTCCATAATAATAGGCCTTTTCGCCAGGAGCTTTTTTGCTTAAAGTTTCTGAAAGATCGCCATCTATTCCGTATTGCATGATAGGGTCAATGGTATCAATAGCTGATGTTATAAAATATCCTTTCGTTTCCCCAGCTTCAACTTCAAAATAGTATCCAATAAGTGTTTCATCGGTATCATATAGATATTCTTTCAATAAGAGTGTTCCACTTTCCAAAGGGTGCAGATGTGGTTTGGATAAAATGAAATTTTCGGTTGCTTTATAGGCATCTTCAAGGGTAACAGCGTGTGTGGTGACCATCCCGGTTGGATTTTGTTGTTCATTTTGTGCAGCCTGAGCATAAAAAGGAACTGTCAGCAAGGAAGTAACAAGTAATGAGATCAGGATTTTTCTGCTTTTAAACAATTCATTCATCTCCTTCTATTAACTTGTATGATATTTTTCCAGTTTAGAATACCAAATAAAAGACAGAAAATATCAATATTTACAAAATATTCACTTTTTTATAAAGTATTTACAGGTTGGTCAGGGCTTGAAAGATGTTTTCACTCTTATAACTAAACTTTTTAACCGTCAATTTCTATCTCTAATATAACCATATCTTCATCTTCTGGACTCCTTATAAATAATTCCAAGCTTTTCCTTGCCTAGTTTCCTTTTGAATAATTTAGGAATTTTCCGATAAATAATAAATTCTTGCCAAATCTGATAAAAATTCATACAGTCACGGTAATAATGCAGGTTTTGTAGACAAAGTCTAATTCTGGGCAGTCTACAAGCTTTTTTAGTCTTATTTATTAAGAAGGTTAAACAAACGATGGAGTTAGTATGAACAATATAATTCAAACTCTTGTTCAAAAATCAGTGTTTAATATTTGAGGTTCTATTTAAACCCATCAACATTTGTATGATATAAAGAAGCCAAGTCTTATAAGCACGAACATCATCTAATAAAAAAGATAAAGTAAGGTTAATCATTACCGATTAATAATTGAACCGTAATAAATAAATTTACAAAAATTAAAAACCAAAAATCTATTAGTAACGTCAAATTTATAGAAAGAAAGAAAGAAGGGAGGTTGGTCATGGCTACTAATTATAGCAATGCATCTAGTTTTACTGAAAGAAAGGATAATTATTTTCCTATTACTAATGAAGAAATTTGGTTGAATGAATTAATGGATAACTATGGAGAAGACATTATTAGGCTAGCTTATTGTTATGTAAGAGATAAATCAACTGCTGAAGATATTGCGCAAAACACTTTTATAAAGTGCTATCAACATGCTTCGGTTTTTCGAGGTGATTCAACAATTAAATCTTGGTTATATAGAATTGCGATTAACTGTTGTAAAGATTATTTTAGAAGCTCTTATTTTAAGCGCATATTGCCAACGAATATCATTCAAAAATTTATTCAAGAGCCTTTACCTTCAACTGAATCAGTTTACTTCGAGAGTGATAAATCGAATGCCCTAATTGAAAGTGTGTTTGGTTTACCAGCAAAATATAGAGAAGTTATCATGCTGCATTATTTTGAAAACTTAAAAATAAAAGAGATTGAGCAGATATTGGATATAAAAGAGAATACGATAAAAACTCGATTAAGAAAAGCAAGAACGATGCTAAAAGAAAAAATAGAGAAAGGGGAATATCATTTTGAATGAGCAATTAAAAGAATTAAGAAAAAGCATGATTTCTACTGAGTTACGTGATGTAAAGTTCGAAAACAAAAATAAAGAATATGTCTTTAACAGTATCAAATCTAATCATAAAAAGTATAGAAGAGTGAACAATTGGATTCCTAGAGGTCTTAGTATGGCTTTGATATCTGGATTTATTTTTGCTTCATTCGTATTTGCTAAGGACTATATTTTGAAACCAAATTCATCTCAAATCAGGCATAATGCTCAAAGTGAGATGAACACAGATAATACGGAAGAGCAATTAAAAGAAGTATTAACAAAGGAAGAAGCTCAACTATTAATGTTGAATACAGTCAATTATTTTAAGACAGCTAAAGGGGTATTCACTCATGAAAATGACCATATTAAAGAAACGGTTGAATATCAAGTTAGTTTGAATAAAGGTGAAATCGGCTCTTATATACAAACCAATTTATCTATAAAAAATCAAGATTTAAATGAAGATTCGAGCAAAAAAGAAACGAATATAACAGCGGTTTTTAATGGAGATAAAACCTTGCAGCTTGATAATGATAGTAAAAAGTATCATTTGTCAACTGCTGCATTCCCTTTTAATAAAGACGATAAGATTGCTTTAAATGATGCTTATAAACAGATGAAAGAAGAATCCCATAGTATGCATCCATTTGGGTCTGCTGCTAGCTCTTTACATCCATATGAATGGGCAGAATTTTTTTTGAAAGATCATGAAAACTGGGAGATTGAGAATCAATCTTCAACATTCCTTGATAAAAATGTCATGATTATCAAGGGAAGCTTAAATAAAGATAATTCTTGGAAATTTAATGCTTCATCCTTTAGATTTTGGGTTGAAAAGCAAACGGGAATTCTACTGAAAATGGAATTATATAATTCAGATAATGAAGTGGTAGACTCCCTAATTACAAAGGAATTAGAGTTAAATGAATCTGTAGATAAGAACAAATTTTCTATTGCTATACCTGAAGGCTATACATTAGAAAAATAAATATATAATAGTTGTTTGTAGTAAGTGAAAAGCGATGTTCACACATATTTATTTAATTATAGGCTAATGTCTTAATATCTTTACTAGTAGTAAGTAATTTAATAGAAACAATTGATACGAGTATTGCCACTTAATCTTGCAACAACAATCCAGCAAGGTTAGTATGCCTGTTTTTGCAGCATTTAGGTTGTGGCAATACTTGGAATGATCATATATTCTTAAATCTCACTATTCCGATATGAATTTATAATATTATGCTTTACAATTTTAAACTGGAGGATTCGGTGTGAAAAAGATAGCAATATTATTATTTTGTATATCTTTGCTTGTGCTTAGTGCGTACTTTTCAACAGGCAAACAGAAAGACTCTTCCAATTCAGTAAAACTAGTTACATCAAAGGGTACTACACCTAAGAATCAGGAAAAGCAAGATATACTTTCAGAAAATAAGGAGGCTCCAGTAGGTTCTCAGTCTATCGTTTTAGAAGCTCCTTTAATTGCCCAGAAGCCAGAATTATATAATGGCTGCGAAGTAACGAGCTTAGCAATGATGCTTCAGTATGCTGGGCTGAATGTTGATAAAATGACTCTAGCCTCAAAAATAAAGAAGGTGCCGTTTGGTCAGAACCCGAATGATGGCTTTGTAGGAGATATAACAGGACGTAATAAAGGGCTGGCCGTCTATCATGGACCTATTACAGAATTAGCAAATCAATATTTAAATGGCAGGGCGGTGGATTTAACAGGCTCAAGCTTTAATGTTGTTTATCAGCAGCTAAACAATAAAAAGCCTGTCTTAGTGATCAATAATGTTCATTTCAATCGAATTTCCGAATCTTATTTTGAAACTTGGCACACTAGAACCGGTGATATAAAGATTACATTTAAAGAGCACGCAGTTCTGGTAACAGGGTATGACGATCAATATATTTATTTTAATGACCCGTTAGCTGTTTCTAAAAATAGGAAAGTACTAAAGGAAGAGTTTATAGCAGGATGGGAGCAAATGGGGAAACAGTCTATTTCATTTTATTAATTTTTTCTTTTAGCTAAGTGACAAAGGGTGGCTATTAGAATATATCCAGACAGAATAGATAAGCGATGCTTCTTATGAAGATCGAATGTTTTATTCTCTATGATTGGTTAACTTCGTTCTTAAGTGTTTATATTTTCGAACATGAAGGAGGAATGCTTCTAATGATCAGTCTTAATACTTTGATAGACTTTACATTTGTTTCGCTTGGCATCGTTTGTTCTCCGGGACCTATCTCATTTCCCGTTCTATTACGCAAGGACGTATGGCAGGAATCATTTCTCTTCTTGGTGTTATGCTTGGTTTTGAAACAGCATCCCGCTAAGATAATTCTAGATGATATCCTCTTGTAGTTGGTTTGAAATAAAGTTTGATCAAAAGCATGCTACGAACGTTGATATTATAATAGAAGTAAATTTCACTTTTGTAAAAAAGTTCGATCAAAATACGAATCACTTATATTATTTACAAATATCTTTTTATAAAAAAGTTTGATTAAAATTAATTGAACCGAACCCTTAATAATCCGATTTTTTTATTTCCGCCAAAAAGTTGAACAGTCTGTCTTATCCAAAATATTAAACTCGATCATTTTCTCAAGTAATGAGAAATCAACCGGACTATTCCACTGGATACGTACCAACTGCTTGGTGTGATCATAACCAGCCTGCACAATTTCATCAGAAAAATGATTAATCCCTGCCCTTTCAGGGGCAACAGCCAAATGATGTTTGGCTACGCTAAAGCCAATAATAAATGTGCCATAATCGGTAAACATAGGCTGATTCCACGCAATTTTTGGCTTGAATTTGGAAATTTCTTAGTTACCCAAGCCAAAACTTCTTCCGTTCGGTCCCGATGTTGCGGGTTATCAATATGCGCTAAATATTCTGCAAAAACTTCCATGTTGTTCCCTCCTAAAATATAAATTATGTCATTCAGAGAAGTTCCTCAAACCCATTCGTAGTTAAAACTCCTCACAGAACCGCTAAGACACTTGCCCCTGTTAATTGAAGATAAAATACTATTGCCTTGAAGCATAAATCAAGTATTTCTTGGTACAATTCGTTTCATATTTCAAAAGTGTTGAAACACTATAACTTTATTCAAAACGGTACATCATTTTTTATAAACGGTTTCCCCTTTTCCCCTGTAGACATGGTTCAAGGCAAAAAGATACTTTTTTGATTGACTTTATACACGCTAGAAGTAAGCAATATGCCAGTTTCTTCTGCTGCCGAAGCAAGGGCTACGGAAAAAACCCCAACTACTAAAGGCGATGGGATATGAGCGAAAGCAATACTCAAAAGGATTGCTACATATAAAGCAAACCCCGCCGCTTTGTTCCCCAAAGTATGTAACATCCCCCACTGTCTGAATTTAGCTTTTGTGATAATAAAGTTGAAAAGCCTAACTAATGCCACCACTGCAACAAAAAATATAACGGTATTGCTTACATAAATGTCTGAAAGAAAGAAAAAAATAACCAGGACCACAGCCCAAAATACAAAATCACCTAAACTATCCAGTTTTGCCCCTAAGTTCGTTTCTATCTCAAATTTACGTGCTATATACCCATCGGCAATATCGGAAATACCACATAATACATATAATACGCTAAACGCCTCAGGGCTCGATATTGCCAACAGCAAAAATGACAGCACGATACGCAGGCTGGAAAGTACATTCGGTAATGCCCTCATAATTAAACGATCCTTTTTACATTAATTATACCATCTTCTTCAATTTTCTTTTATCTCTCCCCTTGACTGATAATCTATCCCACATATTAAAGCATGGTACTGTCATTAATCTAACTTATCATCTGCACCGATTCCTATACCTCTACTCTATCTTACTTAATCCATTTTTCAACCTCAGATGTTCGTCTTCTTTTGGACATAAAAACACCCCTTTAGATAATCATATCCAAAGGGGTAAAACGGTACGACTTTTTTATAAACGATTCGACTTTTTTCAAAACGGTGCAACTTTATTTCAAAGCCACACTTGTGCCATGGCAACCCCATTCGGATGAAGTTTACCTACTTAGATGTCGGAAGAAGGTGGCATATTAAAGAGTTCAACAGAAATAATGGAAACTCTTCAAAATGTCGAACAAAGTGTAATGTTAGTGGGCATAGTCATATTCCTAGAATCGTATATTTACCAAGTGGAAAAATGGTTGTGAACCCAGGCGGTGTAGGTCTTCCTGCATACAGAGATGTGTTACCTATACCTCATAAAATGGAATCAGGATCGCCATATGCCAATTATACGATCATAGAAAAAGGTTCGAACCATTGGTTAATTGAACAAATTTAGTGTAGCCTATGAATGGGAAAAAGCAGCTGAGATTGCAATCCGAAATGATCGACTTGACTGGGGACCAAAGCATTGAGGAGTGGAAGATCTTAAATGCTTGATTTAACTTCTTATATTACTACTAATATAGCGTATTAAAATATAAGATCTTACTATACTGTCATTTTATCGGGCTTCCGACCTTTTATATTGCCGATTCAATGACTTGGGTATCAATGTAAAGCTGATCTTCCACAATTTTTCCCCATTTTGCAAGAACCGCAAAAACTACGGAGATAGCCTGCTTATCTTCGCTCATTGGAGTGTTCAGCGACGAAATCTCGTCACTTTAGTGATGAGAGGTTCTAAAAGTCCAAGTTATAAGAGAGATTCGGTTTTACCTTTCCTTAACGTAGAAATCCAAAATATTCCCATATTTGTCTGATTCAATATGGCAGCAGCCCTGTAGTTTATTTTTTAGCATTTCCCGCCCTCGCTGCACTCTTGATTTGGTTCCTGAATAAGAGATGCCGAGATGCTGACTTAATTGTTTTTGAGACATGCCTTTAAGCTCCGAAAGTTCGAGAGCTTCTCTATATTTTTCAGGCAATTGCTGAATCCCATCCTTAAAGCAAGAAATAACTTCTTTGGAATAGTCCACTTTTTCATTTTCATCGCTGATTTTAAGATGATCCGTAAATTCCTCGGATTTTTTTCCTCTGCGGTAGTAATCCGCGATACTATTCCTAGCAATCCGATAAATCCAGGGCTGTATTTTTTTCTCATCCCTTAAATCAGAAATATGACCATTTATCTTCATAAACACATTCTGTACGATATCTTCACAATCAGCATGATTATCAGTTCTTTTTGCAACAAACCGCTTTACGGGCTCTTGATATTCGTTCCAAACTAATTGGATATCCATTGGAAGCTCGCTCCTTTGACAATTTTTTTATAAACTTTGCGTCTATTAGATTTTAACGGCGTCTTCTATAGTGTATCGAACAATTTGCATAATTAAATTTTACAAAAAGGGGGAGCCATGATGCAATTTTAACGCTTTTCAAGATGTACCAGGGGTGTTTTTGAATATAAAAAATAATAATACGAGGAGAGAATAGTATGAAATACAATTTGCTTGGCAATACAGGAGTACTTATTTCGGAAATCGCTCTTGGCACGATGACATTTGGCGGAGGAAACACATGGGGGATATTCGGTTCACTCGATGAAAAGGAAGCAGGCAGGCTCGTCGATCAGGCGCTGGATGCTGGTGTTAATCTATTTGATACTGCCAACGTATATGCAGATGGGCGGTCCGAGGAGATTCTTGGAAAAGTTTTGAAGTCCAAACGGCATCAAGCGATCATTGCAACGAAGGTGAGAGGACGTACTGGTCCCGGACCTAATGAGATCGGATTATCGCGGCTGCATATCATCGGGCAAGTTGAAGCAAGTCTTAAACGACTCGGTACAGACTACATTGATCTTTATCAAATTCATAATCCCGATCAAATAACAGACTGGGAAGAGACCATGCGTGCATTAGATGACCTTGTCCGCAGCGGGAAAATACGTTATATTGGCTCATCCAATATGAGGGGATGGGAAATAATGAAAGCAAGAGGGGTTTCCCAACTAAACGGCCTTCATACTTTTAATAGATTTTCCTAAAAGAAGTCTCCTTCCTCAAGGAACGAGAAGGGTGTAGCTCAGTGAGTAGGTGGGGGATGAATTTTAGGTAGGTGCTAGCCTACATACAAGCAAAACGAGAATATATGTTCTGTTTTTGCTTGTGTACTGAATATAGATACGATAAAATAAAGGATATAAGAATACTAGGAAAGGAGGATATCGTATGGCAACTACAAACGAAGGTGTACATATTAAAGGAACGAAAAAAGCTTTACCTGAAGGTTGGGTGACGTTTGCGTTTCGATATGCTATTTTCCCTACAAAAGAACAAGCAAAACGGCTAGAACGAGCGTTTGGATGTGAACGAAAAGTATATAACGAGTATGTGGCTGGCTTGTATGATTATTTAGAAGCGGTTGGTTTTGAAGGTGGACCTATTCGTTATAAAACTCCGTCTTATACGACTATTACCGCTAACTATCATTATTTAGACAGAAGTAATGATGCCTTTGTCTATAATGATGCAAAACTTCGTTTTCAGGCATCTATGAAGAAATATAATGAGAGTTACGGAAAGAAGCCCATGCAGTATAAGAAATCTGTCTATAAAAGAATGAGAACGATAGGGTACGTTCCTACACTTCGAGATATAAAAGGAATGCCGAAATTCCATAGCCGGAAAAATGGCAAGTTTAGTTATACGACAAACCAAACGAACGGAAATATTAAAATGACGCAAGAAAATGGAGATTTTTATTTGTGTGTTCCTAAGTTTCAAGAGGGAATTTCCATTGTCTTACACCGTGATATGCCAATAGATGGCGTGATAAAGAAGGCTACTATTAAGCGAGAAGGAACGGTTTATATGGTCTCTCTTTCTGTTGATTTTCCTTTTGTAAAAGTAAAACCAGCAGAACAAGTCAAGTCTGATAAAGTGATTGGTTTAGATTATAGCCAGCATGATTTGTATGTAGATAGCGAAGCACAAATCGCTCAATATAGCCGATACAACAAACTGATAGAAAAAAGACAACGAAAAATGAATAAATCGTTGGCACGAAAGAAAAACCATGCTAAACAGGATGAGAATGGAAACGTTCTATTCAGCCAAAATTATCAAAAACAAGTTGTTTCCTATCAAAGAGTTATGACAAAAGCCAAAAATCAAAGAAGAGATTTTCTACACAAGAAAAGTAATCAGATAACCAATGATTATCAGGCCATTGTGGTAGAAGATTTGGATTTGAGTAGCCTGTCACAATGCCTAGCATTAGGGAAGAAGTTACATGATAATGGATTTGGTCTGTTTCGGAGGATGTTACAATACAAAGCTGATAAAAAAGGGAAGCACTATATCGTTGCAGACAAGCATTTCCCATCCAGTAAAACATGTAGTGAATGTGGGTATAAAAAAGACAAGCTCAAATTATCAGAAAGAACTTACAAATGTGCCCATTGTGGCACAAAAGTCGATAGAGATTATAACGCTGCGCTCAACTTAAAACAGTACGGCATTCGCGTGTTATATGAAATGGGCAAGTTAGCGTAATTTGTATCGATTTCAGTAGCGGTAGGAACGCCGCGAATTCAAGGCTTTGGACATGGACCGTTAGGTCTGTGGATGAATGAGCAATAAAAGAGAAGGTCAGTTGACCTTTGAAGCCCCCACTTCAAGCGAGGCTAAGTGGTTGGTTGTTCACAAGCAGTCAATCCTATTATTCATTGGCAGGACGAGAGATTGAACGGGAAGTTATACCAGTTGTTAAGGATCAAAATATGGGGCTGCTAATATGTAGCCCTTTAGCCGGCGGATTTCTGTCAGGCAAATATACTCGTAATGATCAAGGGAGTGCCGATGACCGACATAGCAAGTTTGCCTTTCCACCGGTCGATAAGGAAAAAAGCTATGCAATTATTGATGTTCTGCAAGAAATAGCAGTGGAGCGAGAAACATCGATTTCCAGTATTGCTCTAGCTTGGGTGCTTAACCAGAAAGCAGTCACCAGTGTGATCATTGGCGCCAAACGTCCAGATCAACTACAGAATAACCTTGAGGCGAGCGGTATCATTTTGAATGAAGACGAATTAAACCAGCTTGATGAAGTCAGCCGATTACCAGAAGAGTATCCGGGCTGGTCTTTTCTAGAAAATGATGATTCGATAGTAAGAAAACATCCAGCAGATCAGTAAGATTATGATAATTATTATTATTTTTAATAGTAACCTTTTCTAATAACTTAATAGATGGATAACCAAAATACAACGATCCCTGATAAATCAACGGATTGTTGTATTTTTCCAGTTTATGTGTTGTGTTTTGGGATAAATATTGAATTTAGTTTGGGAATACAAGCTGCATTGATGGGGCTTCATACTGCCATCTCAACGGCATTTGGTTTATTTATGGCATCCGTGCTAGATCGGAACATCAGTGTTTAGTGGCAAGTGGAATTAGAGTCATAACTTATGTTAAATATATTTAAAGCTCGATACAACTGGCTTTTAAATGGGAGACCTCTGTTTTTAAATTTCCTTCAGCATCAATCGTTACATGATATGTACCATGAACCAGAAAATCAGGAGCTTTTCCCAATGAGATTGCATGATTGTTGAATGTCGCGGTCACAGTTTCTCCTGCTTTTATGTTTAAAACAAGTTGATCCCTTGATGTAAGTACATAAGGTGTTCCGCTGGTTACCCCAGTTCCCTTAACATTTAGGTAGTTCCATTTTAACAATACATGATAGCCCCCATCATGATCAGGAGTTAAGTTTTCAACATAATGTACTCTTCCTTTTAAAGTGACAACTTCTTCACATGTATGGAACGTAGCATCAATAAGAACAGTTTTTTCGTTCGCCACATTTTCAGCATATGAAAAATCTGAACCGATCAAAAACAGCAAAGAACTAATAATTCCTACCGAAAGTAATTTTTTGATTTTCCTCATTATCACACCTCTTCCATATATTTTCTATACCGTTTGATATTAATATATTGTCATTGCGAATGTTATCGAATTATTAAATGTCACATAAAAAATGTTTATATGTTTTCGCTACTTTTTATTTCATTTAATTAACTTAGCACAGAAGTCCCCTTCTTTAAGTTCATGAATGGCATAGCCAGCAATTAGGGGGGATGAGCTTCGGAACCAATGTGCTCTTTAGCGCATTAAGGTTCCAATATTTATCTTGAAACATATGTCTCTTTTGATATGATTATGGTATCATCTTCCATTATGAAACACGAAGGAGCTATCAACAGCTGGTATAAAACCATAACAAATCGTAACAGTTGGTTTGTTGTGGAGGGTTGATTGCTCTC
>NZ_VATK01000030.1 GCF_006546985.1 Bacillus sp. 03113 | reverse complement strand
GATATTAGAAGAGGATTATGGAACGGAATTAATTACAGATGCAACGGGACAGCTGCAGTTAATTTGCTAAAGAAACAAAAGAGTAAAGGAGTCAATTATGAGAAAGATCATGGATCTGTATGTTTGCAATGATTGTCAAAAAGAATTTGCAGTTACAAGAGATAATGATCCAGAAGTTTCACCATGTTGCGAATCAGAGGACACTGAATATCTGTATGAAGTTGATGTTCAAATGAAAAAGTAGTCACTTAGACAAAACAGTCGAATCGCATGATAGTTTGATTGTTTTGTTTAAGTAGAAAGACTTAAAAAGTACAATGCTTTAATTACTTCCTTTGTATCTCTTTTAACTTATCAATTATTTCATGATTTAGCTTAATTAAATAATCCTGGTCTTTTTTTATAACGTGCTGCTTGTACAATAGGTATCCAAATAAGAAAACACAAACAATATTGAATAAAAGCCAAAATAAATCAACGAAGAAATCCATATTTTTACCTCCAGTTGCAATCTAAAAATTAGTTTACCATAAAAATTGTATAATTTTAACACATTAAAAGGTTAGCATAGCTTAAGAAACAAAATGATAGAAAAGTTGATGCAAATCGTAACTGTGGACATTAAAAAACTAGAACATATCATTATTGAATATGGTGCTTATGAAAGTCGTGAATTTGAACAAATTGATGATAAGGCTGTAATAAAATTTAAGAAAATTAAACCAGAAGTACCATTATCAAAAATAAACTCAATTATGGAGGATTAATTATGAAAAAATTACTTAAAGGAAGCCGTAAAAAATCAGGACTATTAAAAAAGGTTACAAAGAAAGCAGACTCATTTTTAAAAGTCCAAACGAAAGGTTATCATAGAGGTTAGATAGGAGTTGAAAAATTCATGATGAATCGAGTTGTCCTTGTAGGACGTTTAACTAAAGATCCTGATTTACGCTATACACCAAGTGGTGTTCCAGTTGCTACTTTTACCCTAGCTGTTAATCGCACTTTTACGAATCAACAAGGTGAAAAAGAAGCAGACTTCATTAATTGTGTGATATGGAGGCGCCCGGCTGAAAATGCAGCTAATTACTTGAAGAAAGGAAGTTTAGCTGGAGTCGATGGTCGTATTCAAACCCGAAGTTATGAAGGGCAGGATGACAAACGTGTCTATATTACAGAAGTGGTAGCAGAGAGTGTACAATTTCTTGATACACGTAATAGAAACCAGCCAAATCAGCAATCTCAGCCTCACAATCAAGGATTTACAAATGAAGGACATTTTGCTAACACTCGACCATATGATGATAACCTTCCATTTTGAAAATAATCAGTTCCTCAAAATAATAATTTAGTTTAAACTCTCCTTACTGTGTGTGGGAGAGTTTTAAATCTGAATTAGAAGTTTTTAGCAATGTATTAGAATTGTAGTTCAATTTTAGAAACAAAATTAGCTTAAGAAGTGATTGTGTGGTTATTAATATTTGACTTATATAGTAAAAATTATCTATTATATGTAATAAGAATTGAAATGTTACTTTTTATTCGACACGAATCGACATAAATCATTGCTAAGTTTTGCTATTATGAACCCATTAATATTCTTTAGTTTGGGGGAGGCTAATAATCATGGAGATTAATAAATACATAGAATATGTTAAATACTTTTCTTACCTTTTTAATGAAAAAGATATATCTGTAATGTGGAGACAGAAAAATGTTGGAATCAATTTCTCTATTGATATCGAAAGTGAACTTCCAAAAATAAATTCATCATTTAATGAGAAAGAGTTTATGGAAATTTCTTTTGAAATTTTGTCTTTGTCAAGACTTATCTCAAGAAGAGAGTTTCTAGATGATGATTTAAGAGAAGTTAATGATAAAACAGAAGATATTAAATTTTTAGATAAAATTGACATAATTTCAGAATATTTTTTAAATGATGATTTAATTCAATACATAAATGTACAAACGCAAAGTATAACAAATGTTCTAGATGAAGTAGATTATGAAATATTAACTAAGAGGAGTAAAAAAACCCCAGAAGAGATAATATCACACTCTTTACTATTAAGATTATCTGTTCGCGATAATTATTCAAAAGAGGATCAGGATAACGTGGAAAGGATCACGGTTGAATTAACAAAAAGTGAAGTGGAAAAAACTATAGAATTGTTAAATGAAGCATTATCGTCCTTAGAAAAAATTAAGTAAAAATTACGTTATTTTTTAGAGAGGTGAGAAAAATGACACTAACTTACCCTGTAGAACAAAGATCTCAATATTATAAATGGGACAATATCGAAGTTCAAATTCAATCACCTAGGAAAAGTGAAAATTATAGTAAAAATATAGGTTTAAAAAAAGGAATATTAGGGAACACAGAAAAATATAAATATGAATATAATAATGGACTAGTGATATATAGCTCAAGAGAAAATACCTTAACAATAACAGAGGAGTTTCCAAAAAGGGGATATGATTCAGGAACTAAATTGTTAAGAAAGGGTGTGGGGCAAGGTGTGAGTAAATTTGATAAGTCCCATATTCAAAATGGCCAACATAAAAATGACCTAAATAAAATTCATTGGTTTCGACTTTTAGAATTGGAAAATTATATTTCTGATCAATTAAAAGAAAAATCAATATTACACTTTGGTAATGTGGTAATAACTACAAAAGATAGATATAGTCAATTAACTTCTTATGAGAAAGCTATTGATGATGCAATTGACGAAATTATGTACCAAACTGCTATAGAAAGACAAAATGATTCTGTTGAAATAGATATTGTTGATGTTATAAATGAATTAGAACTAGATGCTAATGAGATTTTGGAAATCCTTAATGAACTTGAGGACGAAAACGAATGACTGCTGAAGAGTTAATTAATCAACAGTTAGGTGCATATAATGTAGTAGTTAAATTTTGCAAAAAAGCTTCTAAAGACTTATCTAAATATGGAAAAGGTCAACGAAATATTATCATTGCCTTAATCATTAATAGAGGGAAAAAGGGACCTTTGCTTAAACCAGATGGTTTAGGTGAACCTTTAGGTCATAAAAATAATACAAATTTAAGTGGGTTTGCTAAAATCAAACCTAAGGATTTGTCTTTGAGAATTGTTTATCGCCCAACAAAAAATGGAAAGATCTTAATGGGTATAATAGCAATTGGTCCAAAAGATAGGGAGAAAGTTTACAAAATAGCTGCTGAAAGATTGTTTGAGTTTAATAAAGAAATGTCTGGAAGTTGATTGTGAATTATTGGTTTTTATTTTTAAGAAATAAATAAGTCCAAGACCGAGAGCGTGCGGACACTGATTTAATAGCATTTATTTGCTGTTAATCGGTGTCCGCTTTTTTTATTGGAAGGAGGATATTTTTAGATGGAAAATCAATTAGAATTTCAATTAGCTGTCATAGATCGTTCGACCACAAAGAAGCGCGTTGAAGAAGCTTTAGAAAAATATCGGATAATGTTGTTGTCTCAAGATGCTGATCAATTACCAAAAATCACTCAAACCTATTCCCTTATACCACCTACAAATACAAATAAGTTTCATTCTTCAACTGAAGATGCGGCCATAAATAATGCTGACTACGATAGATATAGACGAAATTATATTAAGAAAATATCTATGGCTGTAAATAAGCTTGGATATAAAGAAAGAGCTATCCTGATTCTAAGATACATGACTAATTATGAAACTTTTGATTATCAAGTATTTACAGAGCTCCATATGAGCGAAAGAACATACAGACGTATTAAGTCCCAAGCCTTTTACAAGTTGGCATTTGTCTTAAGAATAGAAGCATATGAAGAAAAGAAGGGGATTAGCAATGAATTTTGTGCAGCCAATTCGTGATCCAGAAATAATAAAAAGCATAAAGACTTATTTGAAAGAACAAAACGAGCGTAATTATATGTTATTTGTGACCGGTATCAATTCCGGTCTTCGTATTTCAGATATTTTGCCGTTAAAGGTTAAGGATGCTAAGAAGTCTCATTTTAGTTTGAGAGAAACGAAAACAGGAAAACAGAAACGCATTCAAATTACTCCTTCTTTGAGACGAGAACTAAAAAGATATATCGAAGGAAAAGAAGACGATGATTATTTATTCAAGAGTCGCGAAGGAAGGAATAAACCGATTGGCCGAAACATGGCTTATCGTATTCTTCGAAAGGCCGCAAAAGAATTTGGACTTGATGAAATCGGCACTCATACACTTCGAAAAAGCTTTGGCTATCATTTTTACCAACAAACAAAGGATGTGGCTATGCTCCAAGAGATTTTTAATCATAGCTCACCTCAAATAACACTAAGATATATTGGAGTCAACCAGGACAGCATGGATAAGGCAATGATTAAGTTTAAAATATAAGGCTAATACTATATAAGGAGAAAATAACAGATGTCAGAGTACAAGGAATTGCAGATTATAAAACATGCGTTACAGCATTATGTAAAAAGACCTGATGCTTCCAAGAAAGATATTAATCAGGAAAAACGTGTACTTGATAAAGTTATGATCAGAGTTGATTCTTTAAAAGAACAGTACGGAATTAAGTAATTAACAGTAAGATTATACATCCTATTTGCTTAAGTGCATATGGGTATTTTTTTGTCTATATTTATTAATTCCCCATAAAAAATAAATGTGTAACTCATTATACAGAAGTTGTACAATAGTATATATATCAAGGCTTTCAGCCTTTTAGGGAATGCATCAAAATATAAGATATGGGTAATTAGGCAATCAGTAATTGTTATGATAAATTATTGACATAGTCGTCTACATAGAAAGTTTTATTGGGAGGTTAAAATGAATAGAGGAGAATTGCAGGAACTTGCAACAATTAGATTAGAAGAAGCTCGAATATTACTTGAAAGCAATTTATTCGACGGAGCCTATTATTTATCTGGGTATGTTGTGGAATGTGGGCTTAAAGCTTGGATTGCGAAAAATACTAAACAGTATGATTTCCCGGATAAAAAAATGATAGATAAAATTTATACACATAATCTAAATACATTACTTGGTGTAGTCGGTTATAGTAGACCTCCAGAAGAAATAGATATAAATTGGGCAGTAGTAAAGGATTGGTCAGAGCGAGCTCGTTATAGTAGACATTCTGAAAAAGATGCACGAGATATATTTGAAGCAGTTGCTGATCCTGAAGAGGGGGTATTGAGATGGATAAAACAACATTGGTAGAAAGAGACTTTAAAGATGGAGAAAAGTTGATTAAAGAGTTAGATGAAGCTCATTTAAACGTTCATTCTGCTCTATGGTTATTTAACTCTGAAAATGATAATTGGAGATTAATTATCGCATCTAAAAATGTTGATTTTCAAACTCCAAAAAGAGTTTATTCAGAAATAAAGCGCGTGTTAAAAAGAATGGAAAATACAGGAGATAAAATAGATATTTCTTTACAGAATATTTCAGTGGTAAGTCCGAACTATCCATTAATTAAAATACTAGGCATTGCAATTAGAACTGATCCAAACTCTATTTCTGGAATAAGATTTTCCAGAAATTCTATTAATAATGTTTATATAGAGGATGCTTACATTTACAGAATCCAATAATTTTTTGGCAGGATTATGGCAGTATGTTGGCAGTCCATTTGGTTTTAGATATGTTAATATGAGAGTGTGAAATATTAGGTTTGTCAGACCTTCTTCATATTCAGCAAGAGACGGTACTCAATTGGGTATCGTCTTTTTATATGCAAATTTATTATCCAATAAAATCAAGTAGGTGATTGATATGAAGCTTTCAGATCATCTTAGTGATTATGAAAAGAAAAAACTAGTTCAGCTAGGTTCTCCAAAAAATAAAGAGAAAAAGAAAAAAGATAATTTAAGCCATAAAGATTGGATAGATATTATGGGTGGCAACAATAGAGGTTTAAAAAGGAAAAAGGGTGGAGCATTTACTAATGCCTAGTAAACCACTAAAACCATGCAATAATCATGGCTGCCCTAATTTAACACGAGAGCGATACTGCGAGGACCATAAACAACTTTATTATAAGTATGACCAGAACAGAGGCACATCTGCACAACGTGGGTATGGGGCTAGATGGAGGAAGTATTCACAATGGTTCCGTAAGAAAAATCCAATCTGTGTTAGTTGTCGCAGTGCTCCGAGTGCACATACTGACCACATCACTGCTGTGTCAGGTCCTAATGATCCATTGTTCTGGGATCCTACTAACCATCAAGCTTTATGTCACTCATGTCATAGTCGTAAGACAGTGAAAGAAGATGGTGGCTTCGGCAATAGATAGACAGATGACAACATATTAAATTGTATATAAATAATACACAATTCAGACAATTTTAATTGTGTGTATTATAGACACAATTCTGACAATGGTAGGGGGTATTCAGATTTCTACAGCTTTTGGGCTATAGACCGCCCCCCAGCTTTCCGTAAAAAAAATTCCCCACGGAAAATTTCCAGAAAGGAGGTAATAGGATGGCAGGGCAACGACAACCAGTTGAATTGGTGCTTTTGAAAGGTAAAAAACATTTAACAAAACAAGAAATTGCAGATAGGCAGGCTATTGAGGTTAAAGCGCCAGCTGATAAAATAAGACCACCAACCTATCTCCCTAAGGAATTGAAAAGGGAATTTAAAAAAATATCTGACGAGCTTGTGAGAATTGAGATTATGACTAATCTTGATATAGATGCACTAGCTCGTTTTTTATTGGCCAAAAAAATGTACTTAGAAGTAACTGAATCCTTAATGAAGATTTCTCCAACAGAAGAAGTTGAGTATGTAAAAAAAGATAAGGAAGGTAATGTTGTTGACGAAGGAGTCAAGATCGTTACCAATGAGTCCTATTCAGATCTACTCATCAATCAAGATAAGCTTTTCAAGCAATGTCGAACAGCAGCAGGAGACCTTGGATTAACCATTTCGTCTCGCTGTCGTTTAGTTATGCCTAAAAAACAAGAAGAAAAACCACAAACAGAAGCAGAAAAACGCTTCGGTGATCGTGTGTGAATTTAGAAGAAAGACTAATAAATTATGTCTATGATATTTTAGATGGCACGATTTCTGCTTGCCAAAAACATATTTGGGCATGTAGACGATTCCTTAATGACCTAAACAGAACTCAGAATGATGATTGTCCATTTTATTTTGACATTGATCATCTTTATGATTTTTATGAATGGGCTAAACAGTTTAAGCACTTCAAAGGTGTCTTAGCCGGTCAATATATCGAACTTACCGATTTTCAATTATTTGTTGCAGCCAATATATTTTGCTTTCTTAATAAAGAGACTAATAAAAGGCGCTTTCTTCGTGTTTTTATTGAGCTTGCTAGGAAAAACGCTAAGTCACAGTTCCTTGCATTGATCGCTTCCTACATTACTTTTCTATCGGATCAATTAGAGGAATGTTATATTGCTGGTTGGGATAGACAGCAATCTAGTCTTGTATACAGTGATGTTCTTAAACAACTTGATTCATGCGATATTCTATCAGGTAAGTATAAGGATGCCTATGGGAAAATTACTCACATTCGTAGTGGTTCCATTATTGTTCCCCTTTCTAAAGAAGCGAAGAAAACTGGTGATGGAACGAATCCAAGTTTAGGGATTGTTGATGAATATCATGCTCACGATACATCAGAAATATATGATGTTATCGATTCTGGGATGGGTGCTCGTGAAAATACCTTAATGTTCATCATTACAACAGCAGGATTTAATATAAATGGCCCATGCTACAAGGAATACAAGTATTGCTCCCAGGTAATAGATCCTGATAATCCAGTAGATAATGATGAGTATTTCATTATTATTTGTGAGTTAGATCAAGACGATGACATTAAGGATGAGAGGAATTGGATTAAAGCAAATCCGATTGTAGCAACTTATGAAGCTGGTATTAAAAAGCTTCGTAGTGACTTGAAAATAGCCTTAGATAACCCTGAAAAAATGCGTTCCTTCCTCACTAAACGTATGAATCGCTGGGTTGATCAAAAAGAAAATGGCTATATGGATATGTCCAAATGGAAAAAATGTGGTCGCAAAATTGACTGGGAAGAACTTAGAGGGCAAGAGGTTGTAATAGGTGTTGACCTTTCTGCAAAGATTGACTTAACTAGTCTTAACTTTGAAACGAAAAAAGAAAGCAAATATCTTATTAAGAATCATAGTTTTATGCCTGAAGATACCTTGGCATTGAGGTCTAGAACTGATAAAGCACACTATCAACTTTGGTCTTCTCAGGGATGGATTACTCCAACACCTGGTGCGGTAGTCGATTATAGTTTTATCAAAGCTTATATCATGGAGAAAGAAAAAACCTATGATCTTAAAATTAGAGAAATTTGTGCGGATCCGTGGAATGCAACTCAGTTTATGCAGGATATGGAGGGCGAAGGATATACAGTGGTTGAAATCCGTCAAGGAATTAAATCCCTTGGTGAGGCTACAAAAGACTTTAGAGAACAGGTTTATCAAGGTAATTTAGAACATGATGATAGCCCGGTTCTGTCTTTTGCTATGGGGAATGCTGTGACAAGAAGTGATCCAAATGACAATATTATGCTGGACAAAGCGAAGTCTACAGAGAGGATTGACCCTGCAGCAGCAACCATCAACTCTCATGTTCGAGCAATGCTCAATATAAACAAAAAAAGCGTTTATGAGGGTAGAGGACTCATAACGTTCTAAGGAGGTGGTAAATTGATAAAAATACCTATTATCAGTAAATGGATTGAAAAACGTTCGACAAGTACTTTGTCAAGTCCATCACAATGGTTTGTAGATTGGGCAAACGGAGGAAGCCCATCGTTATCAGGTGTAAACGTGAATGAAACGACAGCTTTAAATAATACAGCCGTTTTTGCTTGTACTAGAATCATATCTGAAACAGTAGCATCATTACCTTTTATCACTTATAAGCGATTGAAAACTGGTGGCAAAGAACGTGCTCCTAACCACCCTTTATACACTTTATTGCATGAAGAAGCTAATGAAAACATGACATCATATACGTTTTGGGAAACATTAATGGCTCATGCTGTAACGTGGGGAAATGCTTTCGCTTGGATTGAATGGGATAATTTTGGACGAGCAAAAGCATTATGGCCACTTTTACCTAATCAAACAACAGTTGAACGAAAAATGGATGGATCGATTTGGTATCATACAACTATTCCTCGGACAGGGCAGACTGTTGCTCTTCCTGCTTGGAGAGTTCTTCATGTCCCAGGACTAGGATTTGATGGACTTGTAGGATATTCGGTTATTCGAATGCAACGTGAAGCTGTAGGGTTAGCGATAGCAACAGAAAAATACGGCGCTAGTTTTTTCGGGAATGGCGCTCGACCTGGTGGAGTATTAGAACATCCTAATAATTTATCAGAGGATGCTCAGACACGTCTAAGAACTAGTTGGAATGAAATGCATCAAGGCTTAGAAAAACAACACCGAGTGGCAATTTTAGAAGAAGGATTAACCTATAAACAAATCGGGCTTCCTCCTGAGGATAGTCAATTTTTAGAGACTCGTAAATTCCAAGTAACGGAGATTGCGAGAATGTTTCGAGTGCCGCCTCACATGGTTGGGGACTTGGAACGAGCCACCTTTAGTAATATTGAACATCAATCAATTGAATTCGTAGTCCACACAATTCGCCCATGGCTTATTCGTATTGAGCAAGAGGTAAAACGTAAGCTCTTATCCACTTCACAGGATAAGAGTTTTTTTGCAGAGTTTCTAGTTGATGGTTTATTACGAGGAGATGCAAAAACGCGCAATGAAGCTCTTCAGATTCAACGTCAGAATGGCATTATTAACGCCGATGAATGGCGTGAAATTGAAAATATGAATCCACAAGAAGGTGGTCAAGGCAAGAAATATTTAGTTAACTCTGCCATGATTGCTGTCGATCAAATTGGATTGACTAAACCACCAGAGGGAGGAGGTGATCGTAATGGACAAAACGGAAACAAGGGGAATAGTGACGGAACAAATGGAGATCAGGGAAACTGATGGCGGTAATCGTACTATTTCAGGTTATGCCGTTAAATGGGAAATGAAATCTGTCACAATGGGATATTGGAAGAGGTTTAAAGAGCAGTTTAAGCGTGGAGCATTTTCCGATTCCTTAACAAGTGATGATCAACTTGCACTTTGGTCTCACGATACATCCCAGGTACTTGGTCGTACAAAGAATGGGACGCTTAGGCTAATTGAGGATGAAATAGGGTTACGTTTTGAACTGGATTTACCTAATACTACACTCGGAAATGACGCATACGAAACCATTAAGCGAGGAGATGTAGATGGCGTTTCATTTGGTTTTCAAATGCAAAAGCAAGAGTGGGATGAAGCAGATCCAGACAACATCGTTCGAAGTATTACACAAGCAAAACTAGTTGAAATAAGCCCCGTTGCTTTTCCTGCTTATCCTGATAGTCAAGTTTCAGCTAGATCTCATGATCCTTACAAACTTTTTGTTGATGAACGTGAACAAAAAGATAAATTAAGCCTTTTAACTGAACAAAGGGAAAGAGAATTACAACTTTTAAAATTAAAATTTTAACTAGAAGAGGTGGATTATTTTGGGGAAAATAGTAGAATTACTACAAAAACGCGCAAATCTTTGGGAACAAGCGAAGGAAATTCACGAAAAATCTGTAACAGAGCAGCGTTCACTTAGTGGTGAAGAACAAACTCAATATGATAAGATAACTGCTGATATTGATGGTTTAACAGCAACAATTGACCGAGAAAAGCGCATGGAAGAGCAACGAGCTGAAATGGAAAAAGCAGCGTTTGAGAAAAAAGGGCAAAAGAAAGAAAATAATGAAAATCGTAATATTCCTACACTGGAAACAGAGGAATATCGCGATGCTTATAAAAGCTGGTTAAAAACAGGCATCCAAGGATTGGATACTGAACAACGCACTATTTTAGATAATGGTCGCCAAACTTTTGAAGCACGTGCTCTTTCTGCAGTAACAGGAGCTTCTGGTGGATTTACCGTCCCACAAGGATTCTATAATGAAATTATTTCAGCCATGAAGCCTTTTGGCGGGATGAGACAGTCTCGTGCAACCATCTTAAGAACTGGATCAGGGAATGACTTGCCAATCCCAACCAATGATGATACAGCGAATGTTGGTGCTATTGTCGGTGAAAATGCGGCCGCAGGAAATGCAACTGATCCTGTATTTGCTCAAAAAATCTTAAAGGCATACAAATACACTTCAAAAACATTTTTAATTCCTATCGAATTGCTTCAAGATTCAGCGTTTGATGTGGAAGCTTTTATTCGTCAAAAAATTACTGAACGTATTGCTCGTATCTTAAACCAGCACTTTACAACTGGAACAGGTTCTGGTCAACCACAAGGAGTTGTAACAGGGTCTACTCTTGGGAAAGAAGGAGCTACAGGTCAAACCGGATCAATCACTTACGATGATTTAGTTGATCTTCAACATTCTGTAAATCCTTTGTATCGAGCAAATGCTGAGTGGATGTTCAATGATAATTCATTAAAAATTATCCGTAAACTAAAGGATTCAAATGGCCTTCCATTATGGCAGCCTAGCTTAACTGCTGCTGAACCAGATACTATTCTAGGAAAACCATATCGAATCAATACAGATATGGCAGATATGGCAGCAAGTGCTAAGTCTATCTTATTTGGTGATTTCGCAAATTACTTTATTCGTGATGTATTAGACTTAATGATTGTTCGTATCTCTGAAAAATATATTGAAAATGGACAAATTGGCTTTATCGCTTTCAGTCGTCATGATGCTTTATTAATTGATGCTGGTCAAGGTCCAATTAAATATTATGCTAATCCTGCATCATAATGAAGAGGCGACTTATAGTCGTCTCTTATCTTTTTGTAAGGAGTTGAATTTATGGTAAAAGTAATGATGTTAGTAAGTATGGCAGCAGAAACGTGGAGTCTTGTTCCTGGCAATGTAACAGAAGTAACCGAAGAAGTAGCAACATCTTGGATAAACGCTGGACTTGCAAAAAGTTATGAGCAACAAGAAGTTAAAGTTGTTGAAATAAAGCCAGAGAAAAATGATTCAGCCATTGAAATAAATTTAGAAAAAAATGAAATAGACATATTAGAAGGCCTAAATCATGTTGGCGGTGGGTGGTATCTGCTTCCTAATGGAGAAAAAGTACAGGGAAAAGAAGAGGCGCTTGCCGAATTAGCAAAGTTAGGTGAGGAATAATGCCTGTTGCCTCAAATGCTTTAACCACACTTGAATCTGTCAAAAACTATCTAAAAATTGGCACTGAACAAACATCTGAAGATTCCATGTTAGAAGGATTAATCAATTCTGCTTCCTCTGCAATTGAAAATTATTGTGAACGTAAATTTAAAGAACAAACCTATATAGATGAGGAATATGACGGAGGGGGTAGCAAGTATCTACACCTTAAACAGTACCCGGTTAAAGAAATTATTTCTGTCGCGATTGATGAAACCTCCTTAGATGTAGCAGATTATAAAGTCAAAAAAAGTAATGGGACGTTGATCCGTAAAAATTCAGTTTGGCCAGAAGGTGATATCAATATTCTTGTGTCTTATATAGCTGGATTTAGTGAAATTCCTAATGATCTTGAACTTGCTTGCAAACATCTTGTAATGTCCTATTTTAAATCTGATATTGCTAGTTTTTCCACTACGTTTCAAGAAGGATTTGTGTTTCGTCCAGAAGCCTTGCCTTCACAAGTTAAGGCTTTAGTCGGACCATATAAGAAGGTGATGTAAATGGCAGCTGAAATCAATGCTAGAGTTGAAATAAGTCCTGAATTACAGCACCTCATTGATCAAAATGAAGACATTGCACCGAAGGCGATCAAAGAGGGTATGAAAAGAATTACAAGAACAGCACCTAAACAAGTTAGGAAGAAAATACGATCTCTTGGTCTTATTAAAAAAGGTAACCTCGTAAAAACAATACGTGGTAAAACGAATAAAGATAAGTCAATAATAGGCTCTCAATACTTTGTAGGTCATATCCTTGAAGGTGGGGCTAAATCTCACATAATTAAGCCTAGAAAGAGCAGAAGAGGCGGGTCTTATTTACGTATTCCTATTGGTGGACGTTCCCTGTTTGTGAAACAAGTACGACATCCAGGAGTAAAAGCTTATAAATTTTTAGAAGGTACTATTCATGATATGGAAAGTTCAGGAGAGATTAGCAGCCTTTTTGCACAGGGTGTTCAACAAGCAATAGAGGAGATTCAAAATGGTTGATTTGAATGTAATGGCAGATAAGATTAAAACAACTTTACAGACCGTTTCTGGCATAAAACAGGCTTATGATTATGAACCTCAAAATATGTCTCAATTACCTGCAGCAACATTGTACTTTGATGGTTTTTCTCAAAGTGAAAAAACAACAAGACGTAGCTCTATTAATTGGCAATGGACTGTTCGTATATATGTCCCAATTAATACGAGTGATATTAAAGTTCCTCAACAGGAAATCAGAAATTTAATATACGACTCTATTAAACAGTTACGCTCTGATTTAAGTTTGGGTGGAACTTGTCTTTTTAATACAGTAAGTAGTGGAGAGGTATTTGCCATGCTAGAGCAAACAAATCCATTAATGGTTGCAGAATTAACACTAGTAGCTACTACAGAAGATTAAGGAGTGGCCTTTAAATTATGAAAAAAATGATATATATCGGTGATGAGGAACGTGAAATTCCTCAACATGGAGTATTTAAGACCGGTGATGAAGTGGAATTTAATAAAACACTTTATTCAACCGGTCTTTTTCGTGAGAAAAAAGCAAGAAATGTCGAGAAAGAAGGTGAAGAATAATGCCATTTGGAGCATTAGCACATGTTGGTATTGGCAAGGAGACAACTTGGGGAACGCCCGTTGCTGCAAGTGATTATATCAAATTCGCATCGGAAGGATTTACAGAAGAAATTGAACAAGTAATGTCCGAAACTATGAATGGTACAGTGGATGAAGGAGCTTCTTATGAGGGCGGTCGCACTGTAGCTGGAGATTTATCGTTTGATGTTTATCCGAATATTGTTGGCCATCTTTTAAGATCAGCTTTCGGGGCTCCAGTAACCACTATGTTAGAAGCAGGAGTCTATCAGCATGTTTTTACCCCTGTACAAGCTAATTTTTCTAATGTTTGCGCCCTGCCACCTTATACATTTGAAGTTCATCGTGATTTTGAACAAGCATTTCAATATATTGGTGCTGTTGTAAATGAATTGACCTTCTCATTTGGGACAGATAGCAAAATTATGCAAGGGTCTGCTGCTGTCATTGCGAAAAAGCTTGAGATGATTGCTAAAACGACACCAAGCTTTGAAACAACCAATCCATTTTTGTGGCACCAAGCAGCGATTACGATTGATGGAGTTGACAACGATGATTTGCAAACTCTTGAATTCGGAATTAATAACAATTTGGAAGGGCGAGCTACTTTAGATGGCACAAAAGAGGTTTCTAGAATTCTTAGAAACGGAAAACGTGCTTTCACAGTTAGTTTTACTTTTGATTTAAAGGATTTAGCAGAATACAATCGATTCCGTTCGCAATCAGAGGTAGCATCCAAAATTGAACTAACAGGGTCAGCGATTGGTGGATCAAATAATTTTAAAATAACGATCGATATTCCTAAATTACGTTATACAGCGTTCCCGATAAATGTCGGTGGTGCCGAAACGATCACTGCACAAGTAGAAGGTACAGCAAAATATGATGCTGCTAGTGCAAATGCTATGAAAATAACATTGATTAATACAAAGTCATCTTACTAAAAGGAGGATTATAAATGCCTTTATTTGCGAAAAACAAGCCCACCAAGCGAATTAATTTTGAAGGTGGTTGGGTAGAGCTTCAATACTTAAGTAAGGGAGTAAAGGACGAGATAGCTAGTCGTCTTTCTTCGATGTTTGCAGGGATGGACAGTCAAGCAATTAAAAGAATTGAAACGGATAATAAAGAAGATGTTCCAACCGAGATGATCGGTATTATCGGAAAGGTTCAAGAGGTAGCGTATTATAAGCTATCCCAAGCCATTAAGGATTGGAGCGAGTCGGATGTCGATATTACGATCGATTCTGTAAAAGATATGGATGACAAGGTATTCGATATGATTTCGAAAGAAGTAGATAGCATGAATTCGCTATCGAAAACAGACGAAAAAAACTAATTCAGGCGATCTCTCATCATATGGGAGGTCGTCCTTTTTCGAATAAATACTTAAAACTCTTTTTGATGTGTAAAGAGTTTCACTGTTTGCCTTTTGATGGCGGGTATCTGGATCAGCCTTCTGTTTATATCGAGGCATTTGAATTAACTCAAAATACGATCAACCAATATGAAGCGCAGAGGGGGCGTAACCATGGCCGGAAGAAATACCGTTGAGATTATATTATCTGCTCGAGATCAAGCAAGCAGAGCAGTTAGACAGGCTTTCGGGAGTGTGCGCGAGTCCGCCTCTGCTGCTTTGGATGTGGTCGAGACGAGCGCCAAGGTTGCGGGAGCAGCCCTTCTTGCTTTAACTGGTATTGTCGGCAAGGTTGGGGTAAGTTATAACGCTATGATGGAGCAATCAAACATAGCTTGGGAAACGATACTTGGAAGCCAAGAAGAAGCTAAAAAGACATTGCAAGAGTTACAAGTCATGGGGGCTAAAACTCCTTTTGAATTTGAAGGATTAGATAGAGCAGCAAAGCTACTTAATATGGCTGGTTTTGAGGGAGATAATCTATTTAAAACCTTAACATCTGTCGGTGATGCAGTTTCGGCAGTTGGTGGAGGGCAAGAAGAACTCGAAGGTATTTCCATGGCGATCTTCCAAATGGCCTCTAAAGGAAAAATATCAGCAGAAGAAATTAACCAATTAGCTGAACGCGGGATCCCAGCTTGGCAGATGATTGCTGATGCACAAGGAAAAAGCGTCCAAGAAATCATGAAGATGTCTGAAAACGGGAAATTGTTTGCTAAAGATGTTTTACCTCAATTAACTGAGCAATTAGGTGAACGTTTTGGCGGTGCTATGGATAAGCAATCAAAGACGTTTAACGGTATGCTCAGCACGATGCGTGATAATTTGAAGATGATCAGCGCAGAGTTGACAAAAGGAGCTTTTGAACAACTTAAAGGAGTCATG
Organism: Bacillus sp. 03113; assembly: GCF_006546985.1. Lineage (GTDB taxonomy): Bacteria > Bacillota > Bacilli > Bacillales > Cytobacillaceae > VATK01. The sequence continues at coordinate 5,611 of NZ_VATK01000030.1, read as the reverse complement.
GAGGGAATTTTACCGATTATGGATTCCTTTTTAAGCAATTTGAAAGATAAAGGCTTAAAAGGTATGATCATGGATATCCTTCCACCTGAGGCTGCTGATGCTGCTACAAAGATTTCTGAAGGATTAAATATGGTTAAAGGCGTACTAGAATCTTTCTTGGCAATGGCAACTGGTGATGTTGGAAAATCTTCAACTATTCTTACAAGTCTAGGCCTTTCCCCTGAACAAGTAGCTCAAGCACAACAAATTATGATGAATGTCGTTTCTTCGATTCAATCTGGATTCGAAACGGCAAAAAGTATTTTTTCAACTGTTTTCTCATTCATTTCTGGATGGATCCAATCAGCAATGAATTTATTCAAGGGAGAAGGAAATCTAGGTGAGTCTTTTGTAAGCATCTTCAATACAATTAAAAGTATCGCGCTCCCAATTCTCCAAGATGCTGTTGCTTTTATCAAAGATCAATTCGCTAAAATCAAGCAATTTTGGGACGAAAACGGAGCACAGATCATTTCTGCGGTGCAGAATTTTTTCGCAATTTTAGCAGCGATTTTTAAGGTTTTGGCACCTGTTATACTTTTTATTATAGGAATGGTTTGGGACTCGGTTAAAGGGGTCATTAGTGGAGCACTAAACGTTATTATGGGGCTAATCAAGATTTTCGCAGGTCTTTTTACTGGCGATTTTTCAAAAATGTGGGAAGGTATTAAACAATTATTTTTCGGAGCCATTGAATTTGTTTGGAATTTAATAAATTTGTTGATGTTCGGTCGTATTTTAGGCGGAATTAAAGCAATGGCGACTAAGGGTATTGAGCTATTCAAAGTTTTCTGGGATCAATCTGTGAATGTTTTTAAGAATCTTGATACTTATATTTGGAATATTATTTCGGGCTTTGTGAGCAAGATTGTTGGCAGATTTAGAGGATTTGTGGATGAAGGAATTAGTATTTTTAATACTCTTAGAACATTTGGAGCTAATATTTTTCAGTCTTTATGGTCTGCAATATCAACCGTAGCTGGGAATATTTATTCTGCTGTTATTGGTCGTTTTTCTAGCATGGTTACAGGGGCTCGATTTCAGTTTCAAGGAATTCTTGATACCGCGAAAAATATTTTTGGCGCAATTACCAATGCTATAACTCATCCACTTCAGACAGCAGTTAGTTTAGTGAAATCTTCGATTGATAAAATCAAAGGATTTTTTTCAAATATGAAAGTAAAAATACCGTTACCACACTTTGATGTAAAAATGAATAATAAAAAAATAGCTGGGGTTAACGTTCCCGTTCCGGACTTAGACGTAAATTGGTACGACAAAGGTGGAGTATTCTACGGCCCGCAGATAATTGGGGTCGGGGAGAAGCGACCTGAGTTTGTTGGGGCTTTATCAGATCTTGAAGCTATTATTAGAAAAGTAATCGGCGAAAAAGGCTCAGGAAATACGTACCATATTACGGTTAATGGGAATGATGTTGATATAACTGAAGAAAGGCTAATTCGACTCCTCCAAAACATGGAGGTGCTTTATGGATAAAGAAATAATTTCTTGGATTGATGCTAATGGTACCGAGTACGTTTTAACAGATCAAGAAGACATCAGTATTTCAATTGGCCCTTCTGGTCGCTACATGCCTCCAATAGAATATACAGAAGACGAAGTACCTTTTCAACCAGGAAGTAGAGCACGAGACGTAAAAGTAAAAGCAAGAGAAATGGATTTTCCTGTAGAAATAAATGGGGAAACTCAAATGGATATACGGAACAAATTAAGACAATTATTGAGAATTTTTAATCCATTAAAAGGAGATGGAAAGATCAAATCAATAATCCCTGACGGATCACAAAGAGAAATAGTCTGCCGATACAAAGGCGGTCTTGAAATCAATGAATCGGGACAAATTTGGGAAAAATTCATTTTGGTATTAAAAGCTTTCGATCCTTATTGGTACGATACAGCAACCATCGTTAAAACCTTTAAAACAAATGAATCTTTAGGGCGATTTTTTCCGATCTTACCACTTCGCTTGGCATCATCTACAGTATTTGCCGATACAACGATCGATAATACTGGTGATGTGGAAACTTGGCCAGAATGGATCATTACGGGACCAGGTGAAAATATCATACTTAGGAATATGACCACAGGTGAAGTATTGGAAATGACTATTAAGCTCGAAGCATGGGAAAGCATTACGATTGATACCAAGCCTTTTATTAAGACAATAATTCGAAATGATGGAACTAATTTGTATTACACCCTGACAGACGAGTCTTCACTTTGGGCTCTCCAAGATGGTCAAAATAGTATTCGTATAGAAATGTCAGATGTGACAGATGATTCGAAAGTGCAGTTGAGTTACAAGAATCGGTATTGGGGGCCATAATATGTATAAAATATACATTCGAGATCAAAACCTAAACCGAGTTGGAGAGATCGATGATTATAATTATCTTGACATAATCCCACGCTTTAATGGTGTGGGTTCTTTTGCATTAGAATTGCCCACAGATTGTAAAGAAACAAAGCAATTATTAAATCAAAGAGCTGGCATTATCGTAAAGCGTGATGGGAAAACATTATTTTCTGGTGATATTACAAGCCGTAATCGTAAATGGAATAAAGATCAAGACAAGATGACATTTGGAGGAGTTGACGATAATCGAAAGCTTCTTAATCTAGCTTATCCAGTTCCGAGTGGTAATTTTTCTTTGCAAGATTACGATATACGAATGGGTGCAGCCGAAACAGTTATGAAGGAATATATCGAAGCAAATCTAGGTGTTAATGCTCTTGCTGAAAGAAGGGTGCAAAACCTTATTATTGCTGCAGATCAAGGACTAGGGAACGTTGTAACAGGAAGAGCACGATTTCACCCTCTAATCGAAATGTTTTCAAGTCTAGCAATATCTGGCGGTGATCTAGGGTTTCGAATTGTTCAAATAGGCAGTAATTTAGAATTCCAAGTCTATCAACCAACTGATCTTACTAAACAAGCTTTTTTCAGTCCTTTATTAGGGAACCTTTTGGAATTCGAATACTCAAATAAAGATCCCGAAACTAACTTTGCCATTGTTGGTGGTGGTGGTGAGGGAAAGGATCGCATTCTATTACAAAAGAGCGACAATGCTAGTATTACGAAATATGGTCGAATCGAAACATTCATTGATCAAAGAAATACATCTGAAATATCTGAACTACAGCAGTCTATGGATGAAGAGTTAGCTTCAAAAGGTGAACAAAACAGCCTTTCTATTACTCCTATTGACACAGATTCACTTTCATTTGGAAGAGATTATAACTTAGGAGATAAAGTATCTATTATTTTAACGATTCCAAACGAAGTTGTTGAAATACTTGAAGTAAATTACTTCATATCGATGTTTCAGGCTTCTCTGTATGAAGAGAGAGTTAGGAAAATACAAAATAAGCTAGATATTATCCAAGATGTAGTTCGGGAGATAAAAATTAGGATCACTCCAGAAGGTGTGAGGATTAGCCCTACAATCGGTACACCTGATAGTATTTCACGAAACAGTATTGGTATTTTTGACAAAATGAAAAAAATTATAAGACGAGTAAGCAATTTAGAAAGAAGGTGATGAAATGTCACAAAGTTATTATCCCTTAGAAACTAGCCCGATTTTAACTGAACTTCAGTGGTCTAAAATAGCGAAACATTGGCATGGTACTGGTGTCTTGTTTGGCGTGATGAACAATCTTGAAGTTTATGCTGATTCTACGGGAATGCAAGTGAAATCAAAGTCAGGTGCTGCATGGATTGAAGGTCATTACTATGAATCTGATACATTAGAAATTCTTCCAATTGGTGCTGCAGATTCTGTTAATCCTCGTATAGATCGAGTGGTAGTCCGTCTTGATTGGACAGCAAACACCATTTTATTAGCAGTTTTACAAGGGACACCAGCTGTAAGTCCTTCGGCTCCTTCCCTTACACAAAATTCGGCTCGATGGGAAATACCTCTTGTACAAGTAAGAGTCGATGCCAGTGTATCAACGATTGCTGCTAATAAAGTAACAGATGAACGTGAAGATGCAAGAAAGCTTGCATTACGTCATCAACCAGAATGGAACATATTAGTGCTGCAAAATGGATGGAATGGTACTGGAAATGGAAACGCTGAACCTCGATACTTCAAAGATGAATTCGGTTTAGTTCATTTAAAAGGTACTATATGGGGTGGGGCTACAGCAGATTGGACAATTATAGCAACACTTCCTGATGGGTATAAGCCCTATGAACGACTTAGATTCCCAACGATCAATAGTGATACTGGGACTAATACAAAAGCAGCATATATTGTCATTGAAACAGATGGAACTGTAAAAATAAAAAATGTGCAGTGGGCAGATTTCTTAGAATTAAATTTACCGCCATTTTTAGTGTAGGAGATGGTTAATGTGACTCAAGTATTTAAGATTGATCTAGACGGTTATTATGTCGGTCCAGTAATTTTACAATTGGGTGAGAACATACCTAATGATTGTGTAAACATTAAGCCTCCAAATGGGCTATATAAAGCAAAGTTTGTTAATGGCACCTGGATAGAAGGATTAACGCAATTAGAAATAGACTTAATTAATAATCAACCTAAAACCAAAAGTGAACTAGATATATTGAAAGAGACAGTCGATCAGTTAGTTTTAGCAAGTTTAATGGGGTGATTTAATGTTTGAAACATTGAAAAGGCTTTATGAAGATGAAAGACTTAATAAAGTTGGATTACAGAATGCCATCAACAAAGGATGGATTACAACTGAACAATATACGGAAATAACAGGAGAACCTTACACAACGTAGGTTCTTTTATTTTTTCATAAAAAGGGGTGAATTAAATGCCGTACAATACAAAGGCGATAATAACGGATGTCAACGGCAAAGCGATTCCTCAGTATTGGGATGAAGTACTAGATCGTTATGTTCCTCTACCAAATAACCAACCGATTGTAGAAGATTACCACGAAGGAAATACGAATGTTACAAAAAACTATTCTTATCAAATGAACGGTGTTTCAATTGCAAATGACGGCCTAAATAACCTTACATTTATCGTTAATGGAGTAACAAGAACTGTATTTGCCGGAGAGGTTTACAATGGTACTCTTCCACCTTTCACTTCAATAACTGTAAATGCTACAGATTTTTTTAGAATGGAGGTGTTGAGATAATGCCATTTCCTTATGCAGGAGGCAATATAGCAAAAATAGCATACGATAAGTCCTTGACTGCTGACGGTAAAGCAGATCAAGCAATAGAAACTGCAAGTGCATCAGAGGCGAAAGCAGATGAAGCAAAAACGAAAGCTGATGATGCTTTTTCTTACGTTGCAGGGGTATATCTTAATCCGGTTGCAACATTTGCAGATATTGCCACAACCTACCCTAATCCAACAGTAAACGATAAGGTTTTTGTTAATGATACGGGTAAATATTATATTTGGCAAAATAATATGTGGAAGCAATTTGCAGAATTAACACCTGAACCAATCAATACTCTTAGTGCGCAGTTGGCGGAAGATGCGGAAAAACTAGATGAAGATACACAGCAAACAACAATGTATTTTCTTCAAAACGCCTCTAAGATTAGAAC
>NZ_VATK01000029.1 GCF_006546985.1 Bacillus sp. 03113 | reverse complement strand
TTCAAACCAAGCTGTTCACCAAGATTGCCTTCTTTTCCTAATAAACGTTTAATTTCTGGGTTGTCGCTTTTTAAGAATTCATCCACATTTTTAGATGTAATACCAAACTCTTCTGCTTGAATAGTAGCATATACAATCCAAGATACTGCATCCGCCCACTTATCATCTCCGTCTTTAACAGAAGGAGTTAATGGCTCTTTCGATAATGTTTCTTCTAAAATTACATGATCTGAAGGATTTTTCATTACAGAACGCTGTGCCACAAGACCTGATTTATCAGTAGTCCATGCATCAATACTTCCTTCTTGATAAGCAGCTATAACAGCATCAGGCGCATCAAAAACAACTGCCTCATAGTTAATGCCGTTTAAACGCATTTGATCAGCTAGATTCAATTCAGTTGTTGAACTTGATTGAACACCAATACGTTTACCTTCTAAATCTTTTAATGTTTTAATACCACTTTCTTTATGAACCATAATACCTTGACCATCATAGAAAATAACTGGACCAAAGTTTAAACCAATTTCAGCATCACGGTTTGTTGTCCATGTTGTCTGTCTGATTAATACATCCACTTCACCTGTTTGTACAGCGGTAAAGCGATCTTGTGCTGAAGTGGGACGGAATTGAACTTTAGTAGCATCTCCTAAAACACCAGCAGCTACTGCTTTTACAAAATCAATATCAAAACCAACGTTTTTTCCGTTTGTATCTACATAACCAAATCCAGGAGTTGCATCATTGATACCAGCAACAAGCTTATCTCTCTTGATTATTGTATCAAGTAGACTTTTTCCAGATGCGGCACTTTTACCACTGCTTTCGTTTTTATCTGAAGCCTTGTCTCCGCCGCTTGTACAGCCTGCTAAGGCAAGTACTATTACGAGCATAATACTAAATAATACTGATAAAGATTTTTTCATTTTTTTCCCCCTTTGAAATAAATGATTATGTAAAAATTCCAGTTTAAGGATAATAATATCCATATAATTTTTCTATTAAAATTATATCTAGGAATTTTATTACATTGTTGTAGTTTGTCATATTAATAATGTCACATAATATGACGTATTTTGTAACATTTTGCGTTACCATGTTTTTCATTATACATACTTTTTTAACTAATGCAAATTCTTTTTTTATTCTTTTTTATCTAAATTCTATAGTTAAAATAGACGAAAATACTTTAAATATCATATGAAATCCTTGTTTAATTAACTTTTATTTAAGATGCTATCATTCAGCTTTTTAAATTATGAACCTTTTTTAAAATATTTCTGTTAAGGGAATTTTTCTAACTTTATCTAAAATTTTGTCAGATAATATTACATGAATGATTTTTTTTGATTAATACTACAAAAAACAACAATTTCATACTTGAAAATACTTTATTATTGATATTTCCTATTAAAGTCCAGTTGAAATTCATATTTTCAAAAAAATAATGTAAGAAAATCTAACAAAAGTTATTTTCTTTTGAAATTCATGTGATACTATACAAGTATCGTTGTCGGACAACAGACAGTGAAGTAGTAAAAGTTTAGAAGACAAAAAGTGTTTTCTATTTTGAAAGGTTGTTGAAAATAATGAAATCAATGTCAATAAGAAAGAATATTCCAGGGTCTGGTATTAGACAAGTTATGGAGGCCGCATTAAAAGTACCTGATGCGATTCATTTAGAAGTAGGGGAACCAGCTTTTGATACTCCATTCTTTATTAAAGAAGCTGCTAAAGCTGCGATCAATCAAAATTATACACACTACACACCAAATGCCGGACTTATCTCTTTGCGAGAATCGATTGCAAAACATATTGAAAAACAGTACAAAGTCCCTGTTGTTCCAGAACAAGTGGTCGTTACACCTGGAGCCATAAATGCTATATGCCTTTCATTGTTAACATTAGTTGATATCGGTGAAGAAGTATTAATTCCTGATCCAGGATGGCCGAATTATGAGCAGGTCGTTTTAGGGCAAGGTGCTGTCCCTGTAAGATATAGACTTAATCCAGATGAAGGATTCAGTCCAGATTTTAAAGATTTAGAGAAAAATGTAAGTGATAAAACTAAAGTGATTATTATCAATTCACCTGGAAATCCAACTGGGGCTGTATTCAGTAAAGAAACAATCATAAGCCTTGTTGAATTTGCAAAAAAACATGATCTATACATTGTTTCTGATGAAATTTATGATGGGATTACCTTCGAAAAAGAGCATATATCAACATTGCCATTTGATGAAGATGGAAGAGTAATAGGTATTTTTGGTTTTTCGAAAAATTATGCAATGACTGGATGGCGAATTGGCTATGCAGTAGCTCCTATCAATATCGCAACTGCGATGATACCTAATATTGAACTATTAGTATCTTGTACTTCAGCTATATCTCAAAAAGCTGCAGAAGCTGCATTAAACGATCCAAGATCACCTGAATTTGTACAGGAAATGACAAACACTTATAAAACACGTTTCGAAAAGGCTTATCAAATATTAATAGAAGAAAATATGAAGGTTTATAAATCAGAGGGAGCTTTTTATTTATTAGTCAATCTTGAGGATACTGGCTTGAAAGGGATGGAATTAGCACTTGCTATTTTAAAAGAAGAGCATGTTGCTGTGGCACCTGGCTCTACCTTCGGACCTTCTGCTGAATCAATGATTCGAATTTCCTTTGCAGGGAGTGATGAAGATATCGTTGAAGGAGTAAAGAGAATTTGTCATTTTGCAAAGAAACATTCTAATAAGGTTACCGTTTAACAAGAAAATTTCTATAGAGATTTAGTTAAAGCTTTAGATTGGAGGCAAGATTATGGTGAAGGCATTATTAACATTGCCAACGAATTTCTTTAACGCTTATTCAGAATTAGCTACAAATATTGAAAAGTTAGGTGTCAACTTAAAGTGTCTTATTTCAGATCAACCAATTAAAAAAGAAGTGATTATTGAAAATATTAAGGACGTTGAAATCTATATCGTTGGCCTTGAAAAAGTAGATAAAGAGATCATAGATGCTGCAGCTAATTTGAAATATATTATTAAGCAAGGGGTAGGAATAGATAATATAGATGTTAGTTATGCTGCGGAAAAAAATATTCAAGTTACAAATGCACCTGGTCAAAATGCTTCATCTGTAGCTGATTTAACATTAGGATTGATACTTTCTATTGCAAGGAACATTCCTGAAACTAATCAAATGGTGAAAACAGGCCAGTGGGATATAAAAATGGGTTATGATCTATTAGGAAAGAAGCTGGGTATTATTGGATTTGGTGCGATTGGCAAAGAGATAGCTAGGCGTGCTGGAGCTTTTGGAATGAATATGATCGCCTACGGAAATTTTAAAGACTACGAAGCAGCAGAAAAACTAAAAGTAGAATTTGTCGAATTAAATGAGCTTTTATCTACATCAGACTTTATTGTAATAAGTACTTCTTTAACAAATAAATCTTATCATTTAATAAACGAAGTAAGTTTTAATATTATGAAGAAAACAGCTTTTCTTATAAATATATCACGCGGTGAAGTTGTTGATGAAGATGCTTTGATTAAAGCATTAAAAGAGGGACAAATTAACGGCGCTGCATTAGATGTTTATAAAACTGAACCGCCTAATCTTGACTTAGTAGAACTGCCTAATGTCATCTGTACCCCTCACATTGGAGGAAGTACCTTTGAATGTGCTAGTAGAATTGGCAGCATTACAGAGGAAAACATTAAAAAATACATTGCCAGAGAATCTCTAAATTTTGTTACCAATTAAATAAATACGGCTTATATCATAATAAATGAACTCGTTTCGATTTAGATGAAACGAGTTTAATTATTGTAAACTTGAATCAAAAAACGTTTTTTACATTTTAATATATAGGAGAAGTATTTCATTGATAGTCAAACAGTCTATTGAATATAAATGGATTATTTTTTTCACTGTCTTAATAGCATACACCCTAATTGTCGTTCAAAGAACAGCTCCAGGTGTAATAACAGATCAGTTAATGAAGGAATACGGTATTAGTGCCTCAATGCTTGGTTTGCTAACAGGAATTCAATTTCTTGCTTACGCAGGATTACAAATCCCAGTTGGCATGCTAGCTGATAAATATGGACCTATATATCTTCTTATAACAGGAATATTATTAAATGGGTTAGGAACTGTTTTGTATAGTATCGCTCCAAGTGAACATGTGATTTTATTTACTCGTTTGCTTGTGGGATCCGGGGACTCCATGATCTTAATTAATATTGTCCTAATATTAAGCAAATACTTTACAGCAGATAAATTTGCTGGATTATTAGGAGTTATGGGGATGTTTGGTAATATTGGATCGATCATGGCATCGGTTCCTTTAACGATCTGGATTTCTTATATTGGATGGAGAATTCCGTTTTTCACATTAGGAATTTCGCTTTGTGCTGTTGCGATTCTCGTTTATATCGTATTGATGAAAGGATCAAATCAATCGAAGGGGCTTTTCACTACCTCAAATCAACAACCTAGGCAGCAAAAAAAACCGATAACGATCATTAAAAGTATATGTAGCAATCGGCAATCATGGGCTGCTTTTCTCTGCCACTTTGGTTTAGTAGGAACGTATGTTGGTTTTATTGGTTCTTGGGCTATCCCCTATGGAATGTCTGTTTACAATATGACACGTATAGAGGCAAGTCAGCTTATATTGTTAGGATTAATTGGTGCCCTTATTGGATCTCCATTAACGGGGTTCATTTCCGACTTTTTAAAATTAAGAAAATTACCTTATATACTTATACACTCCATTACTTTCTTATGTTGGGGAACATTTATTGTATTAGATGGAAAACCTCCATTGCCTATACTGATTGCACTTTACATTATTATAGGCTATGGAAATGGTTCTAGTGTTCTTACTTTTGCTATCGTACGCCAAACCTTTCCAAATACAGAGGTTGGAGTAGTAACAGGATTTGCTAATACCGGTGGCTTTGTAAGTGCAGTATTGCTTCCACTACTCTTTGGTTTTGTTTTAGAACATAATCTAGGATACCAATACAGCTTTTGGATTCCAGCTATGTTTTCCGTTCTAGGATTAATTGGATCATTCATCATTAATGAGAAGCTTCCCAGCTCTAAGCCTTTGCATTCATCAGCACCAGCATAAAAAGTGTAAGCACCCTGATCAACAGCAACAAATATGCTTAGTAAAAGAACCGTAAAACTCTGTATGGAAAAGAGTTTACGGTTCTTTTATTGAGTAAGAAAAATAAATTTTATACTCATTTGAGTGCTTTTGTAAAATAAATATGCATTCATCATTAGTTTTAATTAATTTTCTTTAGAAGAAAAGATTGTCTGTGCTGTTGATATGATATCACCCTGAGATTCTTTAATATGATCTAACATCGCTTCATATGCCTGAGTTGAATTCTTGCTTTTTATTGCATGATATATTTTAAGATGGGCTTCGATTGATAAATCTGGATTTGCTGGAGGAGATAGCAATGATGAACGGCGATATTCATGTAAAGCAGGTTTATAATTAAAATAAGTTAAAGTAAATAATTTATTTTTACATGCTTTAATAATCATTTCATGAAAATATTCATCCTCTTTAACGATATCTGTTAAATATCGATCCTGAACAGCTTTTATGAAACGATTATTTATTAAATGCAATTCAGATAATTCCTGATCTGTTATTCTTTGTGCAGCCAATGAGGCTGCCATCGGTTCTATGGCCATTCTCCATTCGTGCAACTCTTGAACTTTAAACTCGTTTGCTTTAAACCATTCAATAAATTTCTTTCTATCAAATTCATCTTTATCAATCACAAAGGCACCTTGTCCTCTTCTTATCTCTATATAACCTTCTGATTGTAGAGTAATTAGTGCTTCTCGTACTGTTGATCGGCTGATTTTGAGAATATCAACCAATTGATGTTCGGTGGGAAGTTTTTCTCCGACAGAAATTTCATTTGAAGTGATCATTTTTTTTATTTGGTATAGGGCTTCTTCTGTAAGAGATGTTCTTGTTAAAGGGCTTAACATACATCCATTCCCTCCTTTTCTATAAGTAAAGAATATATTTCTTGAAGTCAGAGAAGTACCTTGCTTCGATGGACAATTGATGATTTTACTATTGGAACCAAGCTTAAAGAGGTAAGCACCTAGCCGCTCATTTCAACAAAGTCGAAATATTCCCAAAATTGATTGTCTGCAAATATCCTATTTTCAATGGCAGAAAATCAAGTTTTCTTTTTTTGTTTTGGCTGTTTTCTCAAAGTTTGTTCTTTTGACAAATAAAACATTGGGAGAAACGTTTCGGAGCAGCCTGCATACACGTAGACTCCTGTAGGAATGCGAGAAAGGCGAGACCCCGCAGGAGCGTATGCGACGAGGAGGCTTGACGCTCGCCCACGGAAAGCGAAGTGTATGCAGGCTGCGCGTTTTAAAGCAACAAGCTATACGAAAACAGCCTTTCTTTTAGAGATTATTTTAGCATACATTTCATTATAAATACCATCTAATACCCGAAAATATTAAATCAAGCTGTGTTTTATAACTTGAGTATTAGATGAACTATGAATGTGTGTTAAACAAGCGATCATATTTCATTTTTACCTACTTTCTTCTATTATATAGGATTGATTAAAAGTCTGCTGATATCCAACTCTTGCACGTATTCCTTTTGAAAAAATAATTCACATTACAACCAACAGGCCCATTTAGCATAAAGACGGTTAAAGGCTCATTCTTGAAAAAAATGAGCCTTTAAACCTTAAGGATTAACCCAATATTATCTGTTTAAAAATTTAACACATACTGGCTCTGGTACAAATACATCGGATTGTAATAGAGTAAGCTTTCCGGTAAGTTCATCTCTTGAAAACAATACAAGGTTTTCAGAATGTTCATTTGATGCAACAAGGAAGGCTTCGGTAGGGTCTAAAATAAAATCACGTGGCCAATTCCCTTCTGTAGATGTAATTTCTACTAATGAAAGCTCTCCTGTTTCTTGATGGACACTAAAAACAGCGATGCTATCATGACCTCGATTTGCAGCATAAACAAAACGACCATCTGAAGAGATATGGATGGCACTCCCTTGGTTATTTTCAACAAAATCATTTGGAATGGTAGATATATATTGAATATCTTGAAGACTACCATCTTTTTGATCATATTTTAACCCAATCACCTCTGAACTAAGCTCTGTCATTGCATAAGCAAATAATCCATTAGGGTGAAATGTGATATGCCTAGGACCACTGCCAGGTTTAACAGAGAGGCTGTTTTGTTCCTTTAATTCATCATTGACGATCGTATATGTAATAATTTTATCAATTCCTAAATCAACCGCAACAACAAACTTTTCATCAGGAGTAAACCCAGCAAAGTGTGCATGAGCCTTTTCCTGCCTATTTTGATTTGGGCCTGAACCTTCATGCTGTATAACTGATTGAATTGGGGAGATATTTCCGTTATCCTTATTTGTTAAATAATATTCAATTGTTCCTTTATGATAATTAGCAGTAAGGAGATGGTGATAATCCAAGGTGCTGCTAATATGACATGGAGGTGCACCGGTTTCAAGCTGCTTATTGATGAAATGAAGCTCACTATTTTCTTCATTAAGAATATAGGAAGCAACTCCTCCTTTATCTCCTTCTTTTATGACAGAAAAAAGATATTGATTATCATTACTGATGGTTAAATATGTAGGATTGCTTAATTCTGCTGCTAAGCGAATTTCACTAATTTTTCCTGCTTCGGTATCTAAGGTGAAGCTGTAAATACCTTGGCTTTTTCCTTTCGTATAGGTTCCAATAAAACCATTAAATTTCTTTACTTTCGTCATATCTACTATCTCCTTTAGAAATTATTTAAAGTAATTTTTGAGTAAGGAATCAGTCCTAACCATAATATTTACTAAAGCATTTTCTTTTTTCACCCGATGTGAAAATAAAAAGTCTCTTATTTTTTCTGCATATTATTATTCACTATGCAGAGGGTGGTTTCATTTCATTATAACAAACCTTACATTTTCGTGGTTACTAAAAGAATAGCTTACTTGAAGGATAATGAAGTGCTATAGCAAATAGTAGGATAAAGAACAATTGGTTCTATATAAAGAACAAAATAATTGACGATCAAAGTACATGATCTTATAATAATACTAATAATTCCAAAATGTTCGTTATAAAGGATCGCTAAATTATATAAATGACATAATTGTAGAGAAGGAGAGAAAATAGAATGGAAAAGCTGCTGATCAGATTGAAGATTAGATGGTATTTAATGCAAGCAAATAAATACTCTAGAAAATCTAACAAAACAGTATTGCTATTTGATCGAAATTTATATTTTCAAAAATATTGTTATTACAATAATAAGGCGATTAGATTAGAGAAAATAGGTAAATGGCAATTGGGGAAAAACTGAAGCTGGTAAACTGAGTAGGGCAGTAAATTGGTTTTTGAAAAGAGGGCCCAAACCAATATTCTGCATCTTTCCCTCTTTTCTTTACCAATAATTTCAGCAGTAAGCAGCAATTACTGTCGTGTTTTTTTATCGGAAAATCCTGCAGCTTGATCAGCTAATTTAAATTCTCTAGTATAAAGTACTTCCTGCATACTAGAGAGCTTCCTCTTCATTTTATCTCTTTTTTTCTTTTCCATATTTATCATCCTCACGAAAAAATTTTCCTTTCTTCCTTACCTTTTCCTTCATTGATATAAAAGATACTTTATCACATTAATTTCTTTGGCTGTTTTCTCAAATTTTGTTGCTTTTAACATAAAAAAAACATTGGGAGAAACGTTTCAGAGCAGCCTGCATACACGTAGACTCCTGTGGGAATGCGAGAAAGGCGAGACCCCGCAGGAGCGTATGCGACGAGGAGGCTTGACGCTCGCCCACGGAAAGCGAAGTGTTGCAGGCTGCACGTTTAAAAGCAACAATCTATACGAAAATAGCCATTTCTTTTTATTTGTTTCCATTATTTTAGATCAATTCAAATAACTACAGGTTTTTATGGTACATTTGTTATAGTGGTGCAACCATATGTTTGACTTATATCAACTGACGTGAATTTTATGTTTAACCTATATGGCGTATTGAAGTAATTACGTTAATCGTCGGAAATATAGAAAATAAAAGGTGTGGAAAGCTATGTGGGAAATTTGTAAAATTTCTGTACAGAAAAATGATCAAAATCGGTATAACATATTTTTTGATAAGGGAGACGGAGAAGAATATGCCTTTAGCGTTGGTGAAGATGTATTAATTAAATATCAATTGAAAAAGGGGACAATGCTAGATGAGTTAACTATAACTGAAATACAGTATTATGATGAAATTCATAAAGCATATCATGTAGCCATTCGTTTTTTATCAAGAAGAATGAGAACAGAATTAGAAGTTAGAAAGTATCTCCAAGAAAAAAATATGGGAGATTTTGTTATTCAAGAAGCTATTATCAAGCTATATGAATATAAATTTTTAAATGATGAGGAATATGCGAATGCCTATGTACGATCGCAAATAAATACAACAGACAAAGGACCTGATTTGATTATAAGAGAAATGAAAGAAAAAGGCATATCTAATTCATTAATTGAAAATTCTATTCAGCAATATTTACCTGAAATGCAAGTAGAAAAAGCAACAAAAATAAGTCAGAAAATATTTCATAAAAATAGCAATGATTCTCAAAGATTGATAAAGCAAAAACTAGAGCAAATGCTGCAACGAAAAGGATATTTCAGTGAGACAATTCAAATTGCGATTGAAGAGGCATTGAGTAACACGAATGATACCAATGATTTCGAAGCGCTACTCTATCAAGGAGAAAAAGCACGGCGAAAGTTGTCAAATTATACGGGCTTTGAATATGAACAAAAAATGAAGCAATTATTATTTAGAAAAGGTTTTTCAATTGATTCCATTAATCGATTTTTAAATGAGGATAGAGAAAAATAAGATAGATGGATCCATTTTTATACCTTATAAAGACTTGTCAGTAGGAAATTCTTTATTTATGTTCGAAAATTCAATATACTAGAAATAAACTAAATAAGCTTTATTTAAGGAGTGTCAGGTCATATGCAACAGAAAAAAAGATATAGTCAAATGACCCCTTATGAGCTTCATCAAGAAATTTCCTTATTAAATGAAAAAGCGAAAAAAGCCGAACAAATGGGAATGATTAATGAATTTGCCGTATTAGAACGAAAAGCAACTATGGCCAAAGCTTATTTATTAAATCCCACTGATTTTTCTGCTGGAGAAATATATCAAATTGAAAATGATCCAAGTGCTTCCTTTCAAATTAAGTATTTAAATGGCGTATTTGCTTGGGGATATCGCCTAAATAATGAAATAAAAGAAGAGGCGCTCCCAATTTCAATGCTTAAGAAAAGGCTGAACTAAGAATTTCTTTTCTTAGAACAGCCATATTTAATTGTTACCCTCTTTTTCTCATTTCTTTGTGCAAGATGATATGATCTTGAGTTTGCTGTGTTTCTCCATTTACTTGCGAATGAGCGTGCTTTGGATTAGACCATGGGGTTGTAAATGGATTTGAGTAGCGCGTTTTATGAACATTCTTTTTTGTATTTGTCATTTTAAATCAACCTCCTCATCGTTTGTTAAATCATTTATTCTTCTCGGTGGGAAGAAGCATTCATACGTTCTTGAGGATGAGTGTTGGTTGTTCCATCCGCTCTTTTGGAGGCATATTCAGCTTTAGCTCTTGGTTCACCTTCGAATTTATTATCATTTGGATTAGGTAAATTTGTTGTTTTAATACGCATAAAGCCCTCCTGAGGTTGAAATATCACGTGAAATAAAAGCTAATCACGCACTCTTATTATTCGTTATTTGATTACAAGCTATGTTAAAATTCTTTATTAATAATTGGAAAGAGGTGCGGAGAATGATGAACGAATACCAAAAAAAATTAGTGGACCGTTTATTAGAATTGAACGAATATATTTCTGTTAATCAGGCCGAGACGTGGATTGAATTATTATGGGAAGATTTTGAAACGACATATGGGAAGAATGGAAGAAAATATGAAGGAAGTGAAGCTGAAACGACTGAAAAAATTGTTGGACAATGGATTGAATTTTATGGGGGAAAGCTGCATGAGTTTGTAGCTAACAATCCAAAATATAAAGATTTTTTAGAAACAAACAAGAGAAAACTGCATTAAAAAAACGATGTGGATGTACACATCGTTTTTATTTTGTCATTAATTTGGGATAATATCCAATTTCTTGCGTAGTTTTTCTTCACTGAATATCCAGCCTGTAAACGAAGAAAGAACTTCCAATTCCACATCTAATTGAACAATTGCAACAAAGGGATAATGTCCATTACTTCTATATCGTAAATCAATAAATTTTACTTCGTAATATTGATCATATTCGTCGATTTCCCATCGATAAACAGGTGAGAATGACAAAAAAGCAGAAAGGTTTTTATCTTTTTTTGCTGCTTCCAAAACAGGAGTTTCAGGAACTGGGATACGGTTAAATTGATCGAGAATTTGAACCTGATTATGTGTCGATTTTCCAACAAAAAATTGATGTTTATTTATAACCGCAATTTTCCATTTGTGAAATTTCAAAGTTGGTGAAATAATGATTTCTATAGCATCTGGTATCATTCTTTTTACTTCTGCAAGCACTTGTCGATGTGCTCGAAAACGAAGGATATAATAAGCAATTAAAATCACATATATAGAAAGAAATGTATAACCAGGATTCGCTCCAATCGCCCAAAGAATCAAGCCAACGATGTGAATTCCAAAAATAAACGGGTCGAATGTGTTGATTACACCTAACGCTACCCATTTTGTTGAAAATGGTCTAAAAGCTTGTGTTCCGTATGCATTAAATATATCTACGAACACATGAAGAAAAACGGCTAAAAAGGTCCACATCCATACATGCAAAAGATTTGCTTCTGGATAAAATGGAGAAAGAACTGCTGTAATGGCTAGGGGCCATAATAAGACAGCCGGGATAGAATGTGTAATTCCACGATGATTACGAATATAAACTGCATTGTTTTTTAGCTTTAGAATTGTATCAACATCAGGTGCTTGTGAACCAATTATTGTAGCAAGCATGACACTAGCTTGAGTAGCTGGACTCCCTGCTACCATTGGATCTAGTGTAGCGAGTCCCCCTAAAGCAAGACCCATTACAATATGAGTACCAGTATCCAACAGAAAAGAACCTCCTTTATTGGGATTAAATTCTTAACCCCTAGCATTAGTTTAACAGCAAAATGCTTGTACTAACAGCCTAAAATGAATACATTAATTAAGTTAATAAAATTAATGAAAAATTTATGAAATCTTATGATTTAAGTAGTAATATTAATCCCAAATATCTTTATTTTCATTACATTATGGAGGAAAAACGTGAGTAAAACGCCATTACACTTTTTAGATAAAATTGATATTCATAAATTTCAAACAGAGTTAATTCATTGGTTTGAAAATGAACAGAGAGATCTTCCTTGGAGAAGGGATAAGGACCCCTATAAGGTTTGGGTGTCTGAAATCATGCTGCAGCAAACAAGAGTGGATACCGTTATTCCATATTTTAATCGTTTTATGGAGAAGTTTCCTTCTATTCAAGCTTTAGCTAAAGCAGAGGAAGAAGAGGTTTTAAAAGCTTGGGAGGGGCTTGGGTATTATTCAAGAGCAAGAAATTTGCAAACGGCAGTAAGAGAAGTCCATGAAAATTATAATGGGAAGGTTCCAGATAATCAAAAAGAAATTAGCTCCTTAAAAGGAGTAGGACCTTATACGGCAGGAGCCATACTAAGTATTGCTTATAGTAAGCCAGAACCTGCAGTTGATGGAAATGTCATGCGTGTTCTTTCTCGTATTTTAATGATCTTTGAAGATATAGCTAAGCCAGCGACTAGAAAAATTTTTGAAGAAGCGGTTCGTAAGCTCATATCTCATCAAAATCCATCGTATTTTAATCAAGCCTTAATGGAACTAGGTGCTTTAATTTGTACCCCTACCTCTCCATCCTGTTTATTGTGCCCAGTCAATGAACATTGTCAAGCATTTCAAAATGGAGAACAACAATCTTTGCCAGTTAAAACGAAAAACAAAAAGCAAAAAAAAGTTCAACTAGCAGCAATTGTACTTAAAAACCAAAAAGGACAAATTCTTATTCATAAAAGGCCAGCAACAGGACTGCTTGCTAACTTATGGGAGTTTCCAAATATAGAAATTCATCTGCCATTTATTAATGAAAAGGATCAGCTTAAAAATAAAGTGAAAACAGACTTCGGAGCTGATATTCAACTGAATGAAATGGAATTACAAATTGAGCATGTCTTTTCACACTTGATCTGGAATATTCGAGTTTATACTGGAGAACTCATTCAATTATCAAAAGAGACATCCCATTTGAAACTTGTAACAAAGGAAGAAATTGAGCGATTTCCATTTTCTGTTTCTCATCAAAAAATATTAAAGGCATTTATTCAGGATAATGAATAAGGAAGATGATCCATCCATTGTATGGATCATCATTTTCTTAGTCCTCCACGATGTTCTATTTCTTTTATGATTTCTTTATGAATGGTATGTCCTTCAACATTTAAATAGGGAGCAATCTGCTGGAAAGAGTGATGAAAAAAGGTTAATTCACTATCTTTCCATTCTGTTTTTGGAAGCATGGATAGTTCAGTCATGTCACGTCCATCATTCATATTTCTCTTCCTCTCACCTGAAAATTAATACATACATACGTAATATCTCAATCTTCGTTGCCTTCTATTCATGGAAAAGTTAAAATGAATTGAAGCTAAGAGGAAAAAAAATGAAGAAAATCAAAGCTCTAATGAATAAATTTTTAAAAGTATTTTTTTTGAGCAAATATTTTTGAGAGCGAAAGGGTTTAATAATATGACACAAAAAATAGCATTAATTACAGGAAGCAGTCGAGGTATTGGGAAGGCTACAGCATTAAGATTAGCAAGTGATGGCTATGATATTGTTCTAAATTATGCCAGAAGTAAAAAAGCTGCATTAGAAACGGCGGAGGAAATTAAAGCATTAGGACGAAAAGTATTGGTCGTTAAAGCAAATGTTGGTGATGTTAGCAAGATTAAAACAATGTTTGAAGAAATCAAGGCAGAATTTGGTCGGTTGGATGTGTTTGTCAATAATGCTGCATCAGGAGTATTAAGACCAGCGATGGAGCTTGAGGAATCTCATTGGGATTGGACAATGAATATAAATAGCAAAGCACTGCTGTTTTGTGCACAAGAAGCAGCAAAATTAATGGATCAGGGCGGAAGAATTGTGAGTATAAGTTCTTTAGGATCGATTCGTTATTTGAAGAATTATACAACAGTTGGTGTTTCTAAAGCAGCAGTTGAAGCATTAACTCGATATTTAGCTATAGAACTTGCACCTCAAAATATTATTGTCAATGCCGTTTCAGGCGGCGCTGTCGATACGGATGCATTAAAACACTTTCCAAATCGAGAAGAGCTGTTGGCTGAAGCAAAATCTAAAACTCCTGCTGGGAAGATGGTAGAAATAGAAGACATTGTAGATACTATTATGTTTCTTATTCGCGAAGAATCTAGAATGATTTGTGGACAAACCATCATTGTTGATGGAGGCATTTCATTATTAGTTTAAAAAAATTGGATATTTTTGCAATTGTTTTTATGGGATACTTTTCTCCACACTGGTTAAATTAATGAGCGTGGAGGTGATAACAATGGCAAAACAACCAAACCAAACTCAAGCTGGAACTAACATTCAAAAAGTTAAACAACAAAATGCAGCATCTGGCCAAGGCCAATATGGAACTGAGTTTGCAAGTGAAACAAACGCTCAAGAAGTAAAAAAATTAAATCAACAAGCTGAATCAAATAAAGCTAAAAACTCCGGTCAATTTGGCCAATAATAGATTAAAAAAAGAAGGCACTTACATACGAAGGTGCCTTCTTTTAATTTTCTCCCGAAATTATCTATGCAGTTGTTAGAAAAGGTTGTTTCAAAGATTATATGGCACTTTTGTTTTAAATTCATTCATTTACCGCTATAATAATAGAAAAAGGAATTGTTCTTTGTTGCCTTTTGTTGGATTTTATTACGTTGTACTTGCAAGAAAAAGATAGGTTACAAAGCGTCCGATTAATGAAAGTAGGGGAAAAAATGGGCGTACCCACTGAAGGTGAACCAATACAAATACATAGCTATAAACACAATGGGCACATTCATCGAATCTGGGATGAAACAACCGTACTAAAAGGGACGCAAAACTTAGTCATTGGTGGAAATGATCGTACAGTTGTCACAGAATCAGATGGGAGAACTTGGGTAACTCGAGAGCCTGCCATTTGTTATTTTCATTCGCAGCATTGGTTTAATGTGATTGGGATGTTAAGGGAAGATGGAATATATTATTATTGCAATTTAAGTTCTCCATTTATTTTTGATGGTGAAGCTGTCAAGTATATTGATTATGATTTAGATATTAAAGTGTTTCCAGACATGACCTTTCATTTATTAGATGAGGATGAATATGAAAGACATCGACAAATAATGAATTATCCTAGTGCCATTGACCAAATATTAAAAGCAAATGTGAATCAATTAATATGCTGGATACGGCAAAAAAAAGGTCCTTTTGCACCAGATTTTATCGACACTTGGTATGAGAGATATCTAACTTACAGACATGGCTAAATAATGGGAAATGCGCCTGTTGATATTCTGCTTCAACAGGCTTTTATTTGGATTGATAAGGCCGTTTTGAAAAGTGCTATAGGGGGATCCGTATTGGATAGTATTAAAAGATATTTACAATTTGTAAAACCGTATCGATTGCAAATCTTTTGGACTCTTTTAATTGGAGTTATTAAATTTACTTTACCTTTATCAATTCCGCTGGTTATCAAATACATCATTGATCATATCGTTAACAGTGATACGCTGTCTCGGAATGATAAAACGAATCAATTATTAATGATTATGGTTACAATGATGATTATTTTTGTCATTCTTCGTCCGCCGATTGAATACTATCGACAATATTTTGCACAATTGACTTCTAATAAAATTTTGTATGATATTCGAGATCAGCTTTTTACTCACATCCAAAAGCTTAGCTTGAAATATTATGCGAATACAAGAGCAGGAGAAGTAATATCAAGAGTCATTAATGATGTTGAGCAAACAAAAACCTTCGTCATAACAGGTCTGATGAACCTATGGTTAGACTTAGCAACTATTATCATTGCTATAGTGATTATGTTTACAATGGATATTTCTTTAACATTTATCTCCCTTTTAGTGCTCCCATTTTATATGTTTTCTGTCAAATATTACTTTGGTAAGCTGAGAAGCCTAACAAGGAAACGCTCGCAAGCACTAGCTGAGGTTCAAAGCTATTTACATGAGAGGATTCAGGGGATCTCTGTCGTGAAAAGCTTCGCAATAGAAGATCATGAACAAAAAGAATTTAATAAACATAACCAAAACTTCCTTATGAGAGCTATTCATCATACGAAATGGAATGCAAAATCCTTTGCTGTTGTAAATACAATCACGGATGTTGCTCCTTTACTTGTTATTGGATATTCAGGCTATCAAGTCATTAATGGATCCCTTACGTTAGGTTCTATGATCGCTTTTATTGGCTACATTGATCGTCTGTATAATCCTTTAAGAAGATTAGTGAATTCTTCAACTTCTTTAACGCAATCTTTTGCTTCAATGGATCGTGTGTTTGAATTTATTGATGAAGAATATGAAATAAAAGATCAACCAAATGCTATTCCATGTGAGAATGTTAGAGGGAGGATTCAATTCGATCGTGTCAGCTTCAAGTATGACGTCAATGAATATTATGTGTTAAAGGATATTTCTCTTGATATTACGGAAGGAGAAACGGTGGCATTTGTTGGGATGAGTGGTGGAGGAAAATCATCGCTTATTAGTCTTATCCCACGCTTCTATGATGTCACTGAAGGAAGTATCCTTCTCGATGGAATGGACATCCGTTCGTTTAAAGTCCGTTCCGTAAGAGATAAAATTGGCATGGTGCTGCAAGAAAATATCCTTTTTAGTGAGTCGGTAAAAGCGAATATTTTATTGGGAAATCCGAATGCTACGGAAGAAGAAGTAATAGCTGCAGCTAAGGCAGCCAATGCTCATGATTTTATTGTCAATTTAGCTGAAGGTTATGATACGAAAATTGGGGAGAGAGGTGTAAAGCTTTCAGGAGGTCAAAGGCAAAGGGTAGCGATAGCACGTGTTTTTTTGAAAAATCCTCCTATTCTTATTCTCGATGAAGCAACATCTGCCCTAGATTTAGAAAGCGAATATTTAATACAAGAAGCAATTGAAAAGCTAGCAAAGGATCGAACAACCTTAATTGTTGCTCATAGACTTTCAACGATCACACATGCAAATCGAATTGTGTTAATTGAGCATGGAAAGATTGTTGAGATGGGTACTCATGAGGAACTAATGAACAAACAAGGAAGTTATTATAATTTATTTCAAATTCAACAGCTTGATCATTAAATGATGAAAAAACAAAAAGCAGCGGCACCGCTGCTTTTTACTTTTCTTAAGTCTGTTGTAATGAAACTTCAGTTTCGGTTTTATGGTGGGATTGAAAGCTTGTAATCAGCATGTCGAGATGTTCAACATTTTCATCGTATTCGATAATCGCAGAAACAATTTGCATGGAGTGATAATGTGTTGATGCTTCTTCTTGATCCATTTCGTTACATTCTTTAAGAAATAGATTGAATAATTCTTTCCGATTTAGTTGAATATTCCCTTCTTCAAACGTAACATTCGGTTTTACTTTTCCAATAAACTTTAACATAACATGCTCATGATGATGGACCAAACAATCTAATTGCTGCTGAATGATATTTTGGAAATCCTCAGACAAGCTTTGAATTTCATTTTCAAAACGATGAAGCTTTTTTAACGTATATATAGCCCTTTTTAAGGTATAGATCATTTGTCGATAAATAACAAGCTTTCTTGATTTGATTAAATTACTTTTCTTAAAATAATTCCGTTCTTCCCTATACATTAAATAGAGCTGGTCAATTTTTATAATACTCTCTGATAATTGTTCTATATCATGTTTTAGCAGCTTGTGCTCAGAAGCATGTCGAATATTCAAGCGGATCCATTTTGTAATCGATTCGCTCACAGAAGTAATGCTATTGTAAAGCTTATTTTCGTATTTTGGCGGGATAAAAACAAGGTTTACTAGAAATGATGAAAAAATCCCGAGTAAAATGGTAAGAAAACGAATGCTTGCAAATTGAATAAATGAATCAGTCGATGCATCCATAATGGCAATTAATGTTACGAGTGAGAGCGCAATCGTTTTTTCTATTTTTAGCTTAAGATTTATTGTGATAACAATAATAGCTGCAAGACCTATAAAAAATATATTATTTCCAAAAAACAGTACGAATAAGACAGCGATAATCGCACCGATCGTATTTCCTTGTACTTGTTCAATAATAGATAAATAAGATCGATAAATGGTAGGTTGGATAACAAATATGGCTGCAATACCAGCAAATACAGGAGTAGGCAGGTTAAAAAGTTCAGCCAATAACAACGCCAGTACGATAGCGATTCCTGTTTTTAAAATGCGTGCACCGAGCTTCATAGTAAAATAATTCCTTTCTTTTTTACTTTCTTTGGTTGAGTTTGTGTGAAACAACTATGTACTATACATGGATTGATCATGAAGTTCAAGCGTCAATTTAATGAAAGGAGTTTATTTTGGAGAAAAAAATGAGGTAAGCTATCATCTTATTATACAACATAATAATTACCATTGTAACATCTTAAACAATTAGTGCCAGACCACCCATTAGTAGGGTCTGGCACTGATCCATTATTTTACTTGGTCATTATCATGATATTAATTTATTAATGCAGCAAATGCATTTTCTGCTGCTTGGATGGTTGCTTCGATATCTTCTTCGGTATGAGCGATAGTAATAAACCAGGCTTCATATTTAGATGGTGCAAGATTAATGCCTTGATTTAGCATTAATTTAAAGAACTTGCCAAACGTTTCTCCATCGGTTTGTTCTGCTTGTTCATAGTTCTCAATTTCTTGACTGGAAAAATAAACAGTTAATGCACCTTTTAAACGATTGATGGTAATTGGAATTTGATATTTAGCAGCTGCATCCAATATACCCGCTTCTAACTTAGCTCCAAGTTGATCTAAATAGTCATAAATGCCTTCTTGCTTTAATACTTCAAGACAAGCAATACCAGAAAGGATAGAAGCTGGATTTCCCGCCATCGTCCCTGCTTGGTAGGCTGGTCCTAAAGGGGCGACATGTTCCATAATATCTTTTCTTCCGCCATACGCTCCAATTGGCAGTCCTCCGCCAATAATTTTTCCTAAAGCAGTAAGATCTGGCTTTACATTAAGCAAATCTTGCGCTCCTCCATACATAAAGCGAAAGGCTGTGATGACTTCATCATAGATGACAAGTGCTCCAGCTTGATGAGTTAGTTCGTTTACTTCTTCCAAAAAGCCTGGTTTAGGCTCAACAATTCCGAAATTCCCAACGATCGGTTCAACCAAAACGGCTGCAATCTCATTTCCCCATTTTTCAAGAGCTTCTTTAAACGGAGCTATATCATTGAAAGGAACAGTAATCACTTCTTGAGCAATACTCTTAGGTACGCCTGCCGAATCGGGAGTCCCTAACGTGGAAGGGCCTGAGCCTGCGGCAACGAGGACTAAATCAGAATGCCCATGGTAGCAGCCTGCAAACTTAATGATTTTGTCTCTGCCTGTATAAGCGCGTGCTACACGGATCGTGGTCATAACCGCTTCCGTTCCTGAGTTTACAAACCGCACTTTTTCTAATGAAGGGATCGCTTCTTTTAACATTTTTGCAAATGTCACTTCATGTGTAGTAGGTGTTCCATAAAGTACGCCTGTTTCTGCTGCTTTTGCGATTGCTTCTGTAATATGGGGATGTGCGTGTCCAGTAATGATTGGACCATAAGCAGCAAGATAATCAATATACTGATTACCGTCTATATCAAAAAAAAAGGCTCCTTTCGCTCGCTCCATAACAACAGGTGCTCCGCCGCCAACAGCCTTGTAAGAGCGAGACGGACTGTTTACTCCGCCGACAATATGTTCGAGTGCTTCCTTATGTATACGTTCAGAATTAGCAAATTGCATAATTCCCCTCCTTTTTTATTTCCCCTCTATTTTAGCACTTTTTTTATACATGAGAGTAGGTTCATAATTTCTTCTCATTGCAAATCGCAAGGATTTTAATCATTTTTGAGCAGGGTTAAACAATTGAAATATGCTTTCTAGTTGTGCTGATAGTTTTGAAAGGATAAACTATTTTGGGAGTTATAAATGCAGGAGGTAAATAAAATGAATGCCATTGAAGTGAAGCATTTAAAAAAAGAATTTAAAGCTCATGCAAGCAGAAGCGGATTAAAAGGAGCTTTTCGAGACTTACTTACACGTCAATATAAAATTATTCCTGCTGTAAATGATATCAGTTTTACCGTGCAGCAAGGAGAGATGATCGGTTATATAGGAGAAAATGGGGCAGGAAAATCGACGACGATTAAAATGCTAACGGGAATTTTATCACCTACATCTGGGACGATTACGGTCAATGGAATGAATCCTCATAAAGAAAGAGAAAGATTTGCACAGACGATTGGAGTTGTTTTTGGACAACGCTCCCAGCTTTGGTGGGATATCGCAGTTCAAGAATCGTTTCGACTTTTGAAAAAAGTATATAAGGTATCAGATAAGGATTATAACGAGCACATGAATCATGTTATTCACACATTAGATATTGGTCCTCTATTGGATAAACCAGTTAGGAAGCTTTCATTAGGACAAAGAATGCGCTGTGAACTTGCTGCTGCCCTTATCCATAATCCGAAGTTATTATTTTTAGATGAACCAACGATCGGCTTAGATGTGCTGGTTAAACTTAAGATTCGCGAATTTTTAAAAGAAATTAATGAAAAATATCAAACAACTATCTTATTGACTACTCATGATCTATCAGATATCGAAGCATTGTGTGAAAGAGTGATTATGCTCGATGAAGGGAAAATCATTTATGATGGAGGGTTAAAACCGTTAAAAGAAAAAAATACCGATGGTAAGGAAATTGAATTCCAATTTTTAGAGGAAGTCAACATTGAATTTTTAAAGCAATTAACGCAGGCGTTGAATGTAAAGTGGAGCTTTGATGGGAAGAGTCAAATATTTACCGCTTTAATAGAAGATCATGATGAAAAAATATCTTCTCTCGTGAAGCTTGTTGTGGGATCGAAAAAAATTAAAGACATAAGTATTAAGGAAACTTCGACAGAGGAAATCATTCGCAGTATTTATGAAAAAGGAATGGTTATTTAATTTAAACAAAATACGGGTGGGATAATGGATAAATATATTGAAATGATACGCATTCGATTTTTAATGATGCTTGCATATCGAACAAATTATTATTCAGGCATTTTAATATATAGCATCAATATAGGTGCTTACTATTTTTTATGGACATCGATTTATGGTGGAAAGAATGAAATCGAAGGCTTATCAGTTGTGCAAATGACGACATATGTCGCTGTTGGCTGGATGGCTCGTGCATTTTACTTTAATAATATTGACCGGGAAATGGCAATGGATATAAAGGATGGAAAAGTAGCTATAGAATTGATACGTCCTTATAACTATTTAGCTATGAAAACAATGCAAGGGTTAGGAGAAGGAATCTTTCGTCTGCTCTTTTTTTCTGTCCCTGGTATGATCCTTGTAGCTTTTATTTTTCCAATTAAGTTATCAGCCAGTCTATCAAATTGGGGGATGTTTTTTCTATCAATATTATTTAGCTTTTTAATTAATACACAAATCAACTTATTAACAGGGATTACAACTTTTTTCTTAGAAAATAATACAGGTCTTATTCGGGCAAAAAGAATTTTCATTGATTTCTTATCTGGACTCCTTATTCCAATTAGCTTTTTCCCTGGTTGGGCTCAGGAAATTGTTAAGTTCTTGCCTTTTCAAGGAATTAGCTATATTCCAAGTATGATCTTTACGAACGGTTTTAGCCAACAAGAGGCTTTTCAGGCTATCATTCTTCAATTGGTTTGGGTCATCATTCTTATTATTCCAATCCAGATTTTATGGAGATTGGCGAAAAAACAACTTATTATTCAAGGAGGATGATGGATATGCATTATTGCTCCATATTTTTTCAGTACCTTGCCCAATATATGAAAACAAGGCTTCAGTACCGAACAGATCTATTTGTTGAAATCTTTTCAGATCTATTATCTCAGATTGTGAATTTAGTCTTTATTTTTGTTGTATTTGGTCATACACAATTATTAAGTGGCTGGGACAGGGATGAACTCATTTTTATTTATGGTTTTTTTCTGATTCCATTTGCTGTTTTCGCTGCATTTTTTAATATTTGGGATTTTAATGATCGTTATATTGTGAAAGGTGAACTTGACCGCATATTAACAAGACCAATCCATAGTTTGTTCCAGATTGTATTAGAGAGAATGGAGCTTGAGTCTTTATTTGGAGCGATTACTGGATTGATTATCATGTTTTATGCCGGCAGTCGTTTACATCTTGACATAAGCTGGTATGACCCTTTCGTCCTTATCCTTTTTGTTTTAGGGGGTGTACTCGTATATGCGGGTATTTTTATTCTCATTGCATGCATCAGCTTTTGGTCAGATGGACAAACGTCTATCATGCCGATGATGTATAACATTGGGAACTATGGACGGTATCCTGTAAATATTTATAATCATGTGATTAAATTTATTTTAACGTGGATTTTACCTTTTGCTTTTGTTGGTGTTTATCCGGCATCCTACTTTTTAGGTAGAGATGAATGGACTTTTTATGCTTTTTTTACACCGGTCATAGGCTTGATCTTTTTTACCATTGCTATTTTCACTTGGAATACGGGTATTAAACGATATAGAGGAGCAGGAAATTAAATTTGAATTGAGCTAAGAATCAGTGCACAGCATATCGCAAAAATAATACGCGTATAGATGGTATAGATAACCTTCATAGAGAGGGAGAAACAAGATATGAGTGTATATTTTGCCATTGCAGTTGTGTCCGTTTGTATGTTAATGAGCTTACGCACCCTTTTTCTGCCGTATAATATAAAAGGAAAATGGGTTTCTTATGAATATTTTCTTAGCTTAGCTTTTATTTATTTAACGTTACTAATTGGCTTCAGCTTAATTTATACCTTGCTTGAGATAAATGGTTTTGTGGTACTAGATGATGGTCTTGGCGTGGGGAGGACCTTTCTAAATCGATTCATGAGAGGCTTGTACTTTAGTGGAATGACCCTATTTTCAGTCGGGTATGGAGAAATTGTACCTGTTGGAATAGGAAGAGTTCTTGCGTTAATAGAGGCTTTTTTTGGCTTTGCAATCCCTGCTGTTTTTGTGACAAAAACTTTCATGGAAGTCGAGAAGGAATAATTAAAAATATTTGCTTATACCTACTTATTTGTTTAGTCTTAAGTTTATATTAAAAGAATTCGGAGGGAAAAATAATGACGATTAGTATTGGAGTCGCTGCTCCTGAGTTTGAATTGCCTGCAAGTAATGGACAAGAAGTAAAGCTTTCTGATTTTTTAGGGAAGAATATAGTATTATATTTTTACCCAAAAGATATGACACCTGGCTGTACAACTGAGGCTTGTGATTTTCGAGATCGTCATGAGAGCTTTGAAGGAGTTAACGCAGTTATTTTAGGAGTTAGCCCTGATTCGATTACAAAGCATGAGAAATTTATTGAAAAACATGGACTTCCATTCTTATTATTAGCCGATGTTGATCATAAAGTGGCGGAAGCGTATGATGTTTGGAAGCAAAAAGTAAACTTCGGGAAGCAGTATATGGGAATTGAGCGTTCAACCTTTATCATTGATAAGGAAGGGAAGCTTGTAAAAGAATACCGAAAAGTGAAAGTAAAGGGTCATGTAGACGAAGCACTTGAATTCATTAAACAGAATTTATAATGATAATTCTTATCGCGTGGTACCATTGCTTTTAAAATGGAGTGAACATTGGAAGGCACGTGCTATCCAATTGAAGGTTTTTAACGAAATTTATGTAATTTTTTAATAAAAGTAGCCTTTTGTCCATTCCTAAATACAAGTTCTGAATATGATTATATTAGGGCATACCTCCTCAGATCATTTTTACAGGCCAGTCGATGTTACTGGCCTGTTTTTTTGCTGTATTCATTTAGCTTAATTGCTTGACTGAAAAAGATTGAATAGGGATTGAAAATAAGAGAATAATTAATTGAAATAGAACATATTTAAGTTAGTATTGTTGACAAAAGTATCAAAATCTTAGTACACTATTTATAAATATTATAAAATAAGAATTTCTTTTAGAAAAGAGGTGCATGGCGGTGGAACATAATTCATTAAAAGAAGCTCTTGGTACATTAAAAGAAACAGGAGTACGTATAACCCCGCAACGTCATGCGATACTTGAATATTTAATAAACTCAATGTCACATCCAACTGCAGACGATATTTATAAAGCGTTAGAAGGAAAGTTTCCCAATATGAGTGTGGCTACGGTTTACAATAATTTAAGAGTATTTCGTGAGGTGGGTCTCGTTAAAGAGTTAACCTATGGTGATGCCTCAAGCCGCTTTGATTTTATTACAACTCATCATTATCATGTTATTTGTGAAAAATGCGGGAAAATTGTTGATTTTCATTATCCTGGCCTTAATGAAGTCGAGCAGCTTGCAAGCCACGTAACTGGGTTTAAAATAAGTCATCATAGAATGGAGATCTATGGTACTTGTCCCGACTGTACAGCGAAAGAGGCGCATTAGAATAATAAAATATTTGGAGTTGATGGCAATTGAGCTATCAACTTTTTGTCTTTTAGGGAATAATAAAAGAGCGAAAGCCAACTCCTTTAGGGCTTTCGCTGTGAACACTTTTATTTCTTGTTTTTTCTATTGTATGCCTCATCGAATTCTTTTCCCTCTAATTGAGGATCTAGAGTTAAAGGTTCATTACAAAACATACATATATCGACGCGTCCAAGTATTTTCGTGTTCTTTCCACAATTAGGACAGATTACTTGAACAGCTCTTGTTGATAACAGACCTATCCAAAAGTAAACGATTGTACTAGCTATGATTGAAAGCATCCCAAGCATGATAAAAGAAGTCATAACGAACGGAAATTTTCTAAAAAAAATGCCTACGTACATGATGACAAATCCGATAAATATTAAACTAAGAGCAAAGGTTCGAATCTTATTAATTTTACTCGAGTATTTGATCATCCATGTCCCCCCTAAGTCATTATATAACATAAAAGAAACTGTTAACTAGCAAGAGAAACCTTACGAGAGAAAAGAAATGCGTAATATGAAGGAATTTTGTCTTTATTGTAGAAGTAATACGCAATAAATCTAAAATTGGAGGGATGATGATGGAAGACATTCTTCGACCTATTTATCAGGAACGAGCGAGTCAAGTGAATACGCTTGGCGTTTTAATGATCGAAAAGAATCAAAAAGAAATGCCTGTAACGGATATGTTTGATGTTGTGTTGCTTATTATTGTAAAAGAAGCGGAACAACCAGTCTTCATTAAGCATTATTCATATCTGGAGAAAAAGGCTTCATTACATATTGTTAGTGAAAAGCAATTGAATGAATGGATTATGCTTGGTTCTAATCGGAAAATTTTTGATTGGCTCTACAATGGCAGAACATTATTTGATCGGAATGAATATGTAAGTAATTTAAAGATGGAGCTGCAGGAGTTTCCCTTCTATGGAAGAAAATTAAAAATGGGTTTAGAGTTTGCTAAGCTCATAAGGCGTTATATGGACGGCAAAGTGTTTTTTGAAAATAAAAACTATTTGGATGCCTATAACCATGTTGTTCACTCCTTGCATCATCTAGCTAGATTAGCTGTTATAGAAAATGGCTTTCATCCTGAAGTAACAGTTTGGCATCAGGTTAAACAAATTGAACCTGAAATTTATAAATTGTATGAAGAGCTTGTTAATAGTGAGGAGCCTTTAGAAAAAAGGTTAGAGCTATTATTTTTAGCAAGTGAATTCTTAATTCATTCGAGAACAAAAATTGGGATCAATCATATTATTGATGTTATGAAGGATAAAGAGTACTGGTCTTTTAATGACATCCTAATCCACCCAGAGTTAAGTATTTATTCTGTTGATCTAGGCATGCTTGTTGAGTATTTAATTGAAAAAAATATTATCGAAGTTGTAAAAATGGAAACAAAAGGACAAAAGCTTTTTCACCGATATTATACTGTTTCAAAAAAAATATCATAAATTTATAAAAAACTATTGATCTTTTAATTAATAATTGTTATATTTATATCCGTCGCTGCGAAACGTCTTAAAAAATGATTCGAAGCAGACGGATAAAATTTTTAAAAAAACATGTTGACTTAATAAACGATACGTGTTAAATTAAGAAAGTCGCTTCTGAGCGATAACGAAAAATTGCTCTTTGAAAACTGAACAACAAAACGTCAACAATAAAAACAAAGTGAGGACTTCCAACGAAGTCAACACATGCTAGTAAAGTCAATTACGAGCTAATCAACTCTTATACGGAGAGTTTGATCCTGGCTCAGG
>NZ_VATK01000028.1 GCF_006546985.1 Bacillus sp. 03113 | reverse complement strand
GACTCCCTAATTTCATTTGTATTTACTCCTTATATTGATAAATTTTAAATAATTTTTAGATTGTTAGACTCCTGTTTGGGGTAGCGTCCGGAAAATGCGGATTTACAACGTTAAGGAAAATTTTAATATTAAAAAACCTAATTTCTCAATATAATACGAAGAAATTAGGCTTTTTTTATTACATTTACCTCAAGGAAGGAACCTCTAAAAAATCCCAAAAACCAGTAGGCCTCATTTATATTTCTTTTGAATCAACCAGACTAAAATAAAGAAAAATCCAATCATATATACACTAGACTTCTGTTGGTATCCTATTAGAAGAATAATAAAGCAAACAATAGATAAGCTAATGAGTCATGATTTTTGTTCCTTTTTTTATCAGTCATTGGTAATTAGTTCTTCGTGATACTTTTCGAGTAAATGGGCCAATTTTTTACTAGCACCACTTCCATAAGCATCGTCCGTTGCTTGAATCACTTGAGCGTTGTCTTGGTATCCTTTTTTCATCAAGGAAACAAATGTTTCTTTGCTAGTTAAATTAGCAAATGATAATGTTAATTTCATCCACCTTTTTAGTAATCCGACAACTAAATCTTGATTGGGCTCATTTAACAATTTATCTAATAGTTCTTTACCTTGAGCAATGTATGTCTGCACTTCATCGGCTGTACGTTGAGGCATTTCCAAAAATTCTTTTGCACCCCATGAACTTTCAATAGTTTTGTAAACCTCTGGTGTAAACTTATCAAGTATTTTTTCTTTTATTTCTTCGTTGGTGTCTTTGGGAATTTTTGTTGCTACCACTTTTTTAAATACTTCAAAATCCATTTTTTTCTCTCCTTGTATTAAAGAATTAACCTGAGCAATCATTTTTTCAATTTGTCTCTTCTTTTGTAACAGTAATGATTGTTGTTCAAGTAATCTTGTTTTATTATCAGAGAATGGGGCATTAAGAGTGGATTTGATGTCTTTTAATGTAAACCCTAATTCTTTATAAAAAAGGATTTGCTGAAGTATCAGTAAGTTCTCAGTATTATACAGTCGATATCCGGATATCGTATTGTCTGCTGGTTTTAATAAATCAATTTTGTCATAATACTGAAGAGTTCTTACTGAAACACCAGTTAGTTTAGCGACCTCATTTACTGTCATCATAAGTTACCATCTCCGATAAATAAAATATAAAGTATTACGCAACGTCGTAGTCAACGAAAAAATTTTTGTGTATTTTTCCATATTCCCTAAAAGGTTTATTATGAAAAATCCCCCTATAATGAAAAAATTCAGGAAGGATTTGTAATGCGATTTAGGGATAGATCTAATTTCTTTAAAATTTTGCTCATTATTTTTTTTCACAATCTGTTCCTTTAATAAGGAATGATTATTTGTTCCCTTCAGCTAGCTTTCTATATAATGAAGCTCTCGATATATTTGTAATTTCACAAATTTGGTTTACAGTCATACCTCCTGCTTTATATAACTTTACTGCATAATTCATACCTGCGTGATTTTTATGATATTTCTTTAATCGACCTTTAAACTTTCCTTCTTTCTTAGCCAGCTCAATCCCTTCACGTTGACGCATACGGATAAGATCTCGCTCTAATTGGTTAACACCGGCCATTACTGTAATTAAGAATTGGCTGTATGGATTATCTTCTGATAAATCAAGCCATGTATCCTTGAGTGATTTTAAGTTGGCTTTTTTACTCCGTATTAAATCAATCAATTCAAATAAATCCTGCGTACTTCGAGTGATCCTAGTTAAGTCTGTAACATAAATAATGTCGCCTTCCTGTAAATTCTCTAACATTTTTTGAAGTTGCTCCCGATCCTTTGTTGCTCCCGAAACCTTTTCTTCAAAAATAATATCCATTCCAATTTCGTTCAATTGATGAAATTGCCTTGAAGGATTTTGGCTAGTCGAACTGACACGTATATAACCGATTTTTCGCAAAATATCACCTCATTTTTGAGACAAGTCTTATGAGACACTCGTAACTATGGTTGTCACTTTAGGAGGTATTTTGCTTCTATTTTAAGTGTTATTTTGCACTATAAGGAAAAATAAAAAAGCCCAATTTCTCAGCATTGAAATTAAGAAATTGGGCTTTTTTTTACTCCGGAAAAGCGCCCTTTTGCTGAAGATCGTTAATAAAATCATCCGTTAGTCATTTAACAAATTTCACACTAAAACCACACCTTATGCATCCCTTTTAGAAACAGTTCAGTGATGGGAAATCCAGAACTCTTCCCTATAACAGAATCAATTCCGCAATAAGGGCAAACTGCTGTATCCTCATCATCCCACCATTCATCAATTTCATTAGGGTTAAATATTTTCAAACAATAAAAACATCCGCATATGCTATCCTTTTCTAAGTCTTTCCTATTATGACTACTAAATCGATGTGCTTTTTCAAAGTTTTTTTCCATTACTATTTCTCCCTTTTATAATAAAAACAAAGAAAAAGATTTACCTTAGTAACTCGTTATTAAACTCTTGCGCCCAGTTTGCTGAAGATCGTTATTGAACAAATCTGCCCCTTTAGTGCAATAAGAGATATTAGTTTTGGTAGCAAGTCTCATATTCGTCTTTCATTAACAAACTTTTACAAGCCAAACCATTTTCGTGATAAATCTCTTTACCAATTTCCAATTTGATACTCCTATTTGAATTTGGATAATCAGGTTCGTCATTTAGAATGTACAGTGTATCCTCATCCAACCATTCCATAGAAATATTACTTTTTGCATCACTATAATAAACAGTTTGGACTTTATTCTTCTCATTACTGTATGTGATTTCAACCCATACATTAACACCGCCTGCTGCACCACCATATAGTTCATAATAAGCATTAGCCGTATATTCTCCAGTGGGGGATGTTATAGGTCCAGGTCCTTTTTGGGTAAATTCTCTATCAATATCACTAAATGTAAAAAAGTACATTTTATATATAGAGATTGAAGATACCACAACAACCCCTGACAACGTCACAATCAGCAATTTTTTAGGAAAAGCTTTCTTTTTAATGAAAGAAATTATTATGTTAGCACATAAAATCAAAAATAATATAACAGTAATGAAAGAAATTAAGAGACCAAATAAAATTAAAATGATAACTCCTCCTTCTTAAGTTCAATAACAATCATTTCAGATATTGATAATTTTGCAATACTTTTCTTCAAGTAAACTGGCCTTAAAAATGCAAAATGAGCGCCAGTCCTCATAAATGGCGCCCGTTTCTGGAACAAAATAATTTGGATTTTTTAAAATTCCTATTGATTTAGTACAGCGTATCCAATCCATCCAATTAGTAAAATGTTTGGGGAAATTAACAATACTGATAGCCACCTCATATTTCTTCTTAGAGATAAAGAAGCTCCAAGATAAAAGAACGGAAATATCAACCCCCACCATTCAAATCGTGGTGTTGCAGCTAAGTAGAGTGATAATGGAATTATAAGTAGACAGGAAATCACAAGAAATATGGGCTTTTTCGAACCTAAAGCAATAAACGAAGATATAATTGAAGCAATCATAAATGGCCAAAATAATAATCCCATAGAAGTCCTCCTCAAGTTTTTCTCACAACTTGAATCCTGATCTGTAGAAATACACCCTATACTTGAAAATGGAAATAACTATAACCATTCTCTTTAAAAGAATAAATTTTTTAGAAACAGAAAACCATATATTAAAGCACTACAAACTACAATAAACAAGCCAACCATCAAAAAACCATATACAAAGCCTTTACCCATTGAGAATAAATCTAAGAACATATTTTTTAAAATATCAATTACCTTAGACATAATTTCCCCCCTCCAAATAAAATATTTCCGATATTTTACCACAAGAGTATATATGTCTTATTAAAGACCCCTGCTCTATTACTTAATACCAATTATTTCAAATCTCTACATTTAACTCAATCCTTTATTCCATTAAAAAAATAAAAAGCACGCTCCTTGAAGAACGTGCCTACCTAAAAGTATTTGCTATAGAAATCATGCCTTTGCTTCCCACTTAGCTGTGCATATATCTTCGTAGTTTCACTTTTCTCATGACCAAGTAAGCTCTGAATGACTTCAAGAGGTGCTCCGTTATTGATCATGTGAGTTGCATAACTATGTCGTAATTGATGCGGATGAATACTCTTCTTAATTCCAGCACGACTTGAAATACGCTTAATGATATATCTGATAAGGTCAATACTCATACGTCTTTTCGGGCTTCTTTCGGTAATAAACAAGCACGGATTCTCATCGTCCCTTTCGTCTAAATATCTTTTCAACCACAAGGAGCAGCGAGTATTGAAATACACTTCTCTTTCCTTATCGCCTTTTCCTTGTACAATAACGGAATTCGTAGAGAAGTTAATATCATCCCGATTGAGTTTTACGACTTCTCCAATACGACAACCGGTAGAATAAAAAAATTCAAATAATGCATTTTCCATAGAATTATGACATGCTTCCCTGAGATGTTCTATTTCAAGCTCTGTAAGGAATTTTGGGATTCTTTTACCCAACTTCGGTTCCTTCAATTTAGCAGCTGGATTCTTGGAAATGAACCCTTCATCATATGACCATTTAAAAAGTGATCGAATATAACGAACTCGATGCCCTAGACTAGACGGCTTTAAATGTTCTCCAGCCTCAATTAAGTAGCTTTTGAGTTTTTCTGTAGTAAATTCACTCATATCAATATTGCCAAAAAACCTTAATAGCAGATTGTATTGAAAGCAATAGGTTTTCAATGTTAAAGCTGAATACCCCTCAATTTTCTTATCAAGTTGATACTTCTCCCAAGCTTCAGATAAAAACATAGCACTTCACTCTCCCAAGTTATGAACCAATCAATCTTGATTCTATTATGCTCATAAAGAGTAAATTTCATACTAAAGTTTTTCAGCAATCTAAGAAAACCATTTTCAGGAACGTCTCATAACCCTCGGGAGACATAATAAAGACGCTTTCCCTATTCTGGAAAATTACCCGTTACTATAATAAAAATCAAGTTTTATACATGTTGCATTTTACTTATATATGTAATAAAATTATTACATATGAAAGATATACTATCCGGTGACCAATTATTAATAACTTTGGAAGCATTATCTAATCCTTTTCGACTTAAAATTATCGCTATTCTTCATCAAGAAAGGCAATATGTTAGCCAATTAGCTAGGGAGTTAGGTATAAGTAGGCCATTACTTTATTTACATTTGCAAAAGTTAGAGAATGCCCAACTAATTAAAGGGCATCACGAAATTTCTAAGAATGGAAAAGCAATGAAATTTTATGAACTTAGCTCTTTTAGCATAACGCTAGACGAACATTTAATAGCCAATGTAGCAGATAGTTTAACAATAAAAAATAGGAAGGAGTAGGCAGTTTATCTAATAATTACATAAAAATTTGAAGGGAGAACATCATGGGCGACATTTTATTTCAAATGATTTCATTAGGTACTTTAATACTACCTGTATTGTTAATCTTTTTTATTTTAATATACGTAATACGAATTGTTCGCAGAGTAGAACGTCGTGCAGAGGACCGGCTAAAATTGGATAAAGAAAACGCAACATTCCAGCAGCAACAGATGAAGGCAATTAATGAACTCAATAATCGCTTAACAAATATTGAAAATATGCTCAAAGAAGTGGATTAGGGGGCGTTTGTATGTATATGGCGATGTTATATTCCAAATATTTAGTTTAGTGTTTATTGCACTTATTGTTTACTTATTTTATTGGTTTTTCTTTTCTAAGAATAAAACCCAAGATCGTATAAAAAACCTCGAAAAAAATTTGAAGCATTAAATGAACAAAAAACGGATTAACGGCTCAGGATTGAGCCGTTTTTATATGTATTCATGATTTCCTTTAGTACCTTTATTCTTCATTTAACCTGTCCTTTTGTTTAAGTGTAACTTTTCACAAACAACCTTTAATTAGCATTCTTTCCCTTCCTTTTTCCTCTGCAAAATGAGCGCCATTCCTCAAGAATGGCACCCTTTAGTTGAAGAAGAATTTTCTTTTACCACTCTCTCCATTCTTCTGTTATGTCTCCTTCGATTTTTAAGCCAGCTAAATGTGCAGCTTCCTCGATGAACTCAGCTAGTTCCTCTCTCTCCATTGTTTCAATAAAGTAATCATATTTGTCATTTAATTCATTTAATTTGTTTACAACGTCTTTAACATATTTCATTATGTCTTTCTTTTTTGGCTTAACTCCAAGATTTTTTAGGTTATTAATGTAAGAATCAAGAACTTTGTTAGTAGATTCAATATTTTGCGAAGTGAATATATTATCGCCCTCAGCCATTCTTACTGTCCATTCGATTGTGGGTTTAGTTAAGCATTGAAGATTTCTGTTATCACCAGAAATCTGCTTAGTTTTAAGTTTCTGTTTCGTATAATAAACATACTCAATTCCATCACAAACAGTTAAGTTCCCGTCCAAGATATTTGTTCCTGGAAAAGAGAGCATTTTAAGTTTCGTTAATTTCTTTACAAAACTGATGGATGTAACATCTCCACAATCGAAAATTTTAAGTTTTTCAAGTTGACTTAAATTTTGAATTGGAGAGAAATCTTCAATACTTTTACACTTATCAAACTCTAAGTCATGTAAGGGAGCATTGATGTCTTTAAATGCACTTATATCTTTTAAGGATCTAAGATAATTTAATTGAAGTTCTTTTAAGTTGTTTAATCCACCTATTCCTTCAAGTGTAACTATGTTTGATTGCGTTAAGCTTAGAACGCTTAATTCCTTTAGGTTTTTGATGTCAATTAGATTCTTTGATTTTGGTTTATAGCCCCACAAATTAGCCCCTTTTAATTTATTTAACTCATCAATACCGACGGTTTTTTTCGGTAATATACCAGATAGTACCTCTAAATTTTTTAACTCATTGATCCTAAATTCAACCTTAGTGGTTGTTTCATTAATGGATAATATTCTTAATTTTTTTAAGCTATATATACCACTTAGGTTTTTTAAAAAATGATTAAGGATCGACAACTCTTCAATTGATGAACACTCATTTAAAAAATTTAAATCATCATAATCAAAATCAGTTATATCTACCTTATTTACTTTAAGCTCATTTATATATTTAACACTCTCATTAATTGCACTATGATTATTAATTATTACTGTATCTCCATTAGAATCCCTTCTCACCCGAACATTTCCTACTTTTAAAATCGGCATAAATACCTCCATAAAAAAATACCATCATAAAAATGGTCTATAAGAAGAATTATTCACACTAAAAATCATTTTCCTTGTTCAACTAACCTGCTTCTATTCCTTAATACCAATTATTTCAAATCCAAGCGACCAACTCAATCTTTTTTTCGCAAAAAAAAGAGCTTACTTTTTTGCTGATAAGCGCCCGATTGTGAAATTGGCAAAGGCAGTCTAATTATCGAATAGCCCTCTTCCTCTCAGATTTGAGGAAACAGGCTCCTTTCCTATTTCACGTGCCCATATAGATAACTGGCCGATATGGTGGATTTCGTGGACAATGACATGACGTATGATCTCTCCGTGTGTACATTCAATGACTCGGCGCCTGATTGGTGCGTCTCTAGAGCTAATCGGTTCTTCATTGAAATCAGTTTCTGAAAGTTTCCGAGAATCCATTTCATTTGTCCAAGATGTCACAAATGGCTTCACTTTCTCATGGTATTGAGCTGAAAGATTTTTCACTTTTTGTAAGCTAGCATAATCCTCAAACAATGGCTCCTCAGGCACTGGTTCACCTCGCAAACCTAAGATCCACATATATTCCACATCTACAATGTGAAATAGGGTATGTAGGATACTGCCGAAACCACCAACCCGTTTCTTTAATAGTTCTTCATCCGGTATGTCTTCGCACAATGTAAACCAATCATCACGAACTTGCCAGTTATATTGAAACAGTTTCAACATCACAACAACCTCCATCTTCTATAGATTAACATTTAATATTCACTAAAAGACTTCAAAATCCCTATTTAAATAATAATTCTAAAAAAACTATTAAAATCCTCCATAAACTGGCCCGATTGCTGAACAATTGGTATTTTCCCAGGTGACCCCTCAACCCTCGAATCGTTTCCAAACCCCTTTTTACATTTTTTTCTATCTATCATGCCGTTTTTGGACTTATCTCGGACTTACCCCTACTAGACCAATTCTTTTTGACATCTTCTATCGTCCAATTTAATACATGTTCGACCAAATACTTAATACCCCTTTTCCCATTTTCTCTCCCCACATCCTCATTCCAAGTAAAATGAGGAAACTTGGTTCTTTTCACCGACTTATTAATAAATTAGGAAAATATTTATGCTTGATAATTGATAAATTAGTATAAATGAATTATACTAATTATGTTTATTATTTTTAATGATAGAAATGAGGTTATTTATGCAAGAAGTAGAGGTAAAGTTCAGTGAAGTACGTTACGTTTTAACTTTTGACAAGGAAAGGAAAGGATAAGAAATAGTACTAGTAGTATCTGATGAAGAAAGCCTGACAGCATTTCGCTATATGCTTGAAAATTGTTTGGTAGCTCAAGATTTTAAAACTCAAGGCTGTCTAGAAAAACATAATTTAGAAAATTATTTAAAGTCAAGAATCACACCTTCTGATAAAAAGTGTCTGCTTCAATGTTTAGAAAAAATCAATTTTAGTGATTTATTGGGAACAAAAATAAGGTTAGTAGATAAAAATCTAGTTCATAAAACATCGCAGGAAAATGTTATGATTTCAGAAATTGAGTTGCCAATAAAGACAAAAATTGGTTTGTTTTCAGGTGATGTTACACATACAACTGAAATAAATTTAGACCATGTCAATCAGGAACACATTGAAGCAATTCTATTAACTGAATTATGTAGACAAGCTTCTATGGTGAGTCTATCTAGATTTTTAGGTTCAGATGCCGAGTATCATATCATTGAAGAATTTAAAAAATATAGACATATTGTTCAAAGAAGTAACGATATATTGATTCACAAGCTCCCAGTAAAAGGAAAGAAAAATAAAGGAATAGGATTATGTCTCTTCACTGTGTATCAGAATTCTAAATTATGTTTAAGTGGTTATTTTTCAGTTATGTATTTTAAGAAAGGGATATGACATGAATAAAAACATATTAATTATAATTGCAATGTGTTTAGGTGTCTTCTTGACCTTGCTTGATACAACGGTAATGAATATTGCATTGGCAAGTATCCAAGTAAGTTTGAACACAAATTTAACAGCTTTGAACTGGGCATTAAATGTTTATAGTCTATTATTTGCGGCTTTTGCGATTCCTTTAGGGAGGTTGGCAGGACGTATCGGGCTTAATAAGTCATTTTTGATTGGTATTGTTGTTTTTCTAATAGGTTCACTTGTTTCGGGTGCTGCAGGTAATGTTGTATTTCTAATTGGCGGGCGTCTTATGCAAGCATTCGGTGCAGCGATTGTGCTACCTTTATCAATGACGATTGCTTATTCAACAGGTGCTGTGGAAAATAGAAAACCAATTATTGCAACAGTTGCAATGACTCAGGGTCTAGCGGGAGCGCTTGGTCCCAGTATTGGAGGTGTTTTGACGCAATACTTTTCTTGGCGTTGGGTCTTTTTTGTAAATGCTCCAATCATTTTCCTCATTATTGCTTTATGTTTTTACACACTAGATTTTAAAAATGAAACTGTAAATAATGAAAAAATTGACGTCATCGGATCGCTTCTTTGTATTTCAACGTTGTTTACCTTAACACTTGCCTCAATACAGGGCAATGCTTGGCATTGGACAAGTCTGGCTATAATGAGTTTATTTGCAATTAGTTTCATCTCATTGCTCGCATTTATTTGGTATGAAAATAAAATTGATTACCCAATGATTCCAATGAAGCTCTTTAGTTATCGCCAGTTCAACGGTGCGGCTTTAACTATGGTTTTGAGTACAGTTTTCTTTGTTGGGGTGTTCATTATTTTGCCAACTTATTTTGTTAAAATTCAACATCAAACTGAATTGGCAGCTGCGTTACTTTTGACGATTATTAGCATTGTACTTTCTATTTTTTCACCGATGGCTTCTATGTTGATTTCAAAAATTGGTGCTAGACTAATTATTTTCTTAGGATTTATTTTGATGGGAATTTCTTATAGTCTTTTTGTAACGATAAGTATGACTAGCACGATACAAATTTATGTTGCTTGTGCTTTATTAGGTGCTGGATATGGACTTTTACTTGGGCCAGTTCAAGTTTTAGGGGCGAGTGATTTTAAAGGTGATCTACTGACAGCTTCGCAATCTGTTTTGTTTGTTTTGCGTCAAGTTGGTCTAGTTTTTGCTTTTGCGGTCTTTATCTCAGCTCTTAATAGCAATATTCAAGAAATTGATGTTAAATATACCCAAATTTCAGCTTTC
The DNA here is from genome assembly GCF_006546985.1 of Bacillus sp. 03113. Lineage (GTDB taxonomy): Bacteria > Bacillota > Bacilli > Bacillales > Cytobacillaceae > VATK01. The sequence continues at coordinate 17,863 of NZ_VATK01000028.1, read as the reverse complement.
ACAAGTATATATAAAGTTGCGCTTTTCTTTGTGTTTTTAACATCAATGGTGAGTCTTCTCTTTAAAAGAAAAAAGATGGATTAAACTTTAACTATTTGGTATAATTAAAATAACTTAATTATACCAAATAGGAGAATTATACCATGTCATATTCAATCGCATTTTCACAAGCTATAGAAATTATTCTGTATATCAGCATAAAGTCAGAGGAAGAACAATCTAAATACTCGTCAATACAGAGTATTTCAGAAAAACTAAATATGCCAATTCCAAGTGTAAAACGACTGGTCGGATTGCTAAAAAACGAAGGCCTAATTACTTCAAAAACGGGCATTTCAGGTGGTTTAATGTTAATGAAAAAAACGCAAGACATTACTTTATTTGACATTTTTAAAGCGATAGAAGGCAGTAAAGCCATGTTTAAGTTTTATCAAGGATTTGATGTCTCTAAATTTGAACACGCTCAACAAGTTGAAAAGCAACTCAATCAGGTTAGTGATTTATTAAATGAAGCTGAACAAGCGATGTTAGAGGTTTTGAAAAAGAAAACTGTATGGGAAATTATGGAGGATTAAATGAAAGCTATGATTTATAGCGGAAAAGGTAGTCAGCAAGAAAGTTTGAAAATTGCTGATACTAGCTTACCCAAACCGAAATCAAGTGTTAGTCAGAATTGAAGCTTCATCTCTAAACATTATAGATTTTGAGAGATTTAAAATACCTATGAAACCTTCTTTTTTTTGCGCATGTCATAAAATTTTTTCAAGGGCGAAAAGGATTTTCTTTGGGTGGAGAATTTTCAGGTAGTATCGTTGAAGTAGGCGAAAATGTTGAAGATTTTCAGATAGGTAAAAAAGTATTTGGTACTACTTTGGGCATTATGCCAAAAGGTGCATGGGCAGAGTATGCTTTATGTGACAAAAATAATATAGTTTATAAGCCCCATAATTTGACGGATTTTCAAGCAGCGGTTTTACCGCTTTCAGGAATAGCTGCATTAGCTGGTGTAGAAAAAGCCAAAATTCGAAAGGGGGATAAGGTGTTAATTTATGGTGCTTCAGGTGGTGTCGGCTTATATGTACTTCAATTAGTCAAAGCAAAAGATGCACAAATAACAGCTGTTTATAGTTCTAGGAATATCGAATTAGTAAAAAGCTATGGGGTCGATTCAGTGATTGACTACTTATCAGAAGATTTTACTAAATGCGGGAAGTTGTTTGATAAAATTATCAGTGTAAATGGCTATAACCCTGTCAAGACCTATAAAAATTTGTTGAAAGTAAATGGGATATATGTTGCTGTTGGAAACGCTAAGCAACTGTTTCATACAATTTTTGCTTCTTGCTTAAATCCAATAAGTAATCGGAAAGTATTATTTAGTTCAAGTGCTATTTCTTCTAGCGATAGCCAGTTATCCAGCATTAAGGAAATGGCTGAACAAGGCTTATATGCTCAATATCTATTTAGTGCGACATGGCGAGACGCTTGCTAATGTTGAAAATAAAATTCAAGGGCAATCAGATTTATCACTTACTGAAAACGGAAAAGCTATGATTGAAAATTTAGTTTTAAAGTTTAAAAATAGAGATCTCAAATTTGATTTAGTTTACTCTAGTGACCAAAAAAGAGCGATTGAAACAAAAGACATTATACTAAAAGCTTTAGCTTACGATAGTATCATTTTTCAAGCAGATGAAGGGATCAGGGAATGGAAATTTGGTTCATTCGAAGATCAAGATATTGATAAAACCCTTAGTAATTTGAGTTTAAAGTTTCAGAATCTAACGGATGAAGAGCTATCGGAGCTGACTTTGAAAGAATTAGCGGATTTCATTTTTAACGAGGATACTTCTGGTCTAGCAGAATCTTGGAAAGCTTTAAAAAATAGGATATGGTCAAGTTTTTCCTCTATAGTTTCAAAGGCAACTACTTTTGGTGCTAAGAATGTTTTAATTGTTAGTCATGGTCTTACGATTTTAACTTTACTCTACATGATTAACAAAAATCAGGCAAAATTTCAAAATTTACCTAATGGTTCAATAGTTGTGGTGAGCTATGAAAAAGGTATGTATAAAATAAACAGATAAAAAAATAGTGTCCTTGTCAAATTTAAAAATAACGTTACTGATCAGCAAATACAGGACTTTTTTAAACAATTTCAACTAAAGTCAGTAGGAGATTTAAATAAGATTAAGATTAATAGACTTACTTTTAACAATCTTACTTTGACTCCTATGCAACTTGAGACCTTAAACTCCTCTCAATTAATTGAATATGCAGAATAGGACTCTCACCATCTAACACTAAATAATTCTTCTAATCTTCCATATAAGAGCATAAATAACGGTGTCACTTTGACCGATAATTTGCACTTATTTTAAGTGTTATTTTGCACATCCAACTTTAAAACCCAGCTACCTTCACACGAGAAGATTGCTGGGTTTCTTCATTATATACGTCCAATCATTTATAGAACTATTCGGTTCTGCCTAGTAAAAAAGCGACTCATCATTGTTCAGCAATCGCGCCCTATTATGGAAGATCATTTATATTTGTCTTATTGAAGTTAAGCTACCCTTTAGCTTAATAAAAAACCTTGTATTGATACAAATAATGAAAATAAAAAAACAACAACAAATAACCAACCGTTCGCTTTTCGCTCTTTTCGAAATTCCTCTAATCCCATAATTAACATTGTTAGACCTAAGAGAAATATCAGAATATGGTTAAACTCAAAATTTTTTGTAATTAGTCCATAAGTAGCAAATAAAATAGTTACTACTGATAAAACATAACGTAGAATTTTTAACAAAAAATCACTCCTATTTCATCTTCCCGAACAACCTGATCCGTTACTTTATCCTTCACAACTTTATAATTATTTTAACATAAATATCCAATTTAACTACTAAGTGTTATTTAATTTAATGGCCTAAAATGAATAACGAGCACTTATCCTTGTTTCAGGATTGCGCCCTTTTATGGAATAACTAAGATATGGGCTCCTTAAAATGATAATTGTTCTTCTACTAACACTCCCCCTTTAAGTGATTTGTTTCTCAATCCTACATTAACTTTTCGCTTTACATATTATTAAGAACATATATTAGTTTCTTTATTTCAAATAAAAGGAATAAGGTGACATGATAGATTAAATCTCACCATTTTTTTATTGGCAATTCTTATATATCTTTTGATTTCTGTAGGCTTTCTAATAAGGAAATTCCTATATTTTCATCATCATTTATACCTAATCTATAATTGGCCAAAACTACGGAGGCAACTTTCATTTCCTTATCAATCCCTAAAAATGAACTAAAGCATCCTGTTCCACCGCCATGCAAAATAACATTATTGTTTTTCTTTAAGAGCAACCATCCAAGACCCATATCATACTTCTTATTTCCATTTCCATGTTTTTTATGACAAAGAGACAAATATGGTTTATCTTCGTAAATATTTATTTTTGCATATTTAAGTAAATCATCAGCAGTTGAACTTATTGCACCCGCAGGTGAAATAAGATTTTCTTTGGTCCAATTCCAGTTACCACAATCATTATTTTTTCTGTCATAACCATGTAAATTATTATTTGATGTTCCTAAATATGTATCGTTTAGTCCAAGTTCATTATGAAGAAAGTCATTCATCGTGTCCCAATATCCCTTGCTTGATACAGTCCCCAATCCATACCCAATAAGTGACATACCGAAATTTGAATATTTCCATGAATAATCCGCATCTTTCAGTGCATTTTTTTCAATTAGCATTTTCATTTTGTTAAAATCCATATTCAACGGATTATTCTTATTCATATCACCACCAATAGTCAAACCTAAAATTAGGTTATAATACTCCCGTTTATTTAATGGCAGTCTTCCTGAATATCCAGAAGAGTGAGTAGCGAGACGGAGTAATGTAGGATAATACTTGTCTTCCTTAAGTTCTTCTATATATTTTTGTATTGAATCGTTTATTGACAACTTGTTTTCAAATACATATTTTGATAGCAAAGATACTGTAAAAGTCTTTGTAATAGACCCAATTTCATAATGATATTTTTTTGATGGATCAAGTTCACCATTTTCATTATAAATTTTTATTACAGAATTATTGTCTGTGAAATAGCCAACAGTTAACTTTAAATATTTTTTTCCTCTACAGGTCTTTTTAATTAATCGTAATGTTTCATCACTGATTTCAAACATAATGATTGCTCTCCCTTTGGATATCCTTTATTTTAAAAATATTTCAAAAGATTGATATATATTATTCAAGATAAATTAGCTTTTCCGATTTTTTCCGAACATTTATTTCCCCCATTAGTTGCTTGAATTCTTCGTCTCTCAAACTCCTCCATTACACTCATTTGTAATTCATTGTTATCATCATCCATTTTCAAGTTGCCTTCTTCTTCAAATCCGTCGTGTTCCTCACCATCAAAACTATATAGTTTCTTTAAAAGGCCCCACATTATTTCTAATTCTTCTGTTGATAACTTTTTAAAAAGTTCCTCCAAAAAGAAGATTCCTTTTTCTGCAACAACAAGCAATACTCTTTTTCCAGTATCAGTAATTTTCACGTTAATCGCACGTTTATCTTTCTTACTGGGTACTATGTTAACGTAACCCTTATTTTCTATAATTGTTATTAACTGTTTTACGCTCTGTTTTGTGGTTCCTAATTTTCTTGCTATATTGTTCAATGTTGTATCATCTTCAGGTAAATGAGCAATTGCCACCATTGCCATATACTGTCTTGATGTTAAGAGCTCAAGGGATTTATCACCTTTTACCTGAATTTTATTTGCAAGTGAAAATAAAGTAGCGTAGGTTTGCTGCATTAAAAAAAGTTCTCTGTAAATATCCATATCAAACGCCTCCATTTTAGACATTATACTGTCTAAAATAACGATATCATATTTTTTATATTAGTCAATATACTGTCTATTTTATTTTAAAAGTATGGTCCTTTAGCTCAATAAGAAAAAGACTGCCGTTCTTGGTAGCCTTTTTAAGGAAAGTACCCTTTAATGGAAATCCTCACAATCTCTTTACCCACAAAGATTTTCTTTAAATGTGTTAATGGCCCTAAAATGCAATATGAGCGCCGATCCTCAAGAATGGCGCCCGATTGTTGAAAGATTAAAATCATTTAATGATGGAATAAACGGACTCCTGAGAAGGCCATTACTATACCATATTCGTTTGCCGCATCAATTACTTCCTTATCACGGAATGATCCGCCAGTTTGTGAGATATATTTGACGCCTACTTGTACAGCACGATCAATATTATCTCTGAAAGGTAAAAACGCATCAGAAGAAAAAGATACATTTTTAAGTCCATTTAGGTATTCTCGTTTTTCATCTCGAGTAAGCCTATGTGGAATTTCCTCAAAACACTCTTCCCAAGCTTGCCTTTCTGGCATTGTGAGATCATCCGAAAGCCACATATCGATTGCATTATTTTGTACAGTACGTGAAATACCGTCACGGAATTTCATCGTCAGAGCTATTGGGTGCTGCCTTAAGTACCAGTTTTCTGCTTTTGTTGCAGCTAGTCTCGTACAATGAATGCGAGATTGTTGTCCTGCTCCTACCCCAATCGTCTGTCCATCTTTTGCAAAACATACAGAATTGGATTGCGTATACTTTAGTGTTATTGCAGAAACTAATAGATCCCTCTTTGCTGAATTGGGCAAAAATTTGTTTTCAGTCACTATATTGTTTAATATCTTTTCAGTTATTTGCACATTGTTTCTTTGCTGAACAAGGTTAACCCCAAATAAAGTTCTTTCCTCTAATGGCTCAGGCTCATAATCCGGATCAATCTCAATAATTAGATACTTTCCATTTTTCTTGGACTTTAGCATTTCCAAGGCATCCTCATCATATCCTGGCGCTACAACCATATCAGAGACTTCTCTTTTCAAAATTTTTGAAACAGAAAGATCCACGTTATCACTCAGAGCAGCACAATCACCAAATGAAGACATTCGATCTGTTCCTCTTGCCCTGGCATAAGCAATAGCAAGTGGAGATAATTCCAAATCATCTACAAAATAAGACCTAGCCAGTTCATTACTTAATGGATTATACACTGCTGCCCCCGAAGGACTTACGTGTTTAAAAGAAGCAGCTGCTGGTTCTCCTATTGCTAACTTAAGTTCTCTTACAAGTTGATAAGAGTTAAAAGCATCAAGTAAGTTGATATAGCTTGGCTCTCCATTAAGAATTTTAAAAGGTAATTTTTCAAAGGATTTAACCTTGGCATTTCCTTGATGAGGATTAATGCCATACCGTATTGTTACTTCTTCCATCTACACATTCACCCTTCCATATAAATAAAAAAAGCGTTTGATTCATTCAAACACTTTGCCCAGGCGAACGGCTTATATACCAATGTGTTCCCTCGTGGTTATCCACGTTTAATCGCCAGTACACATTGTAATGTTAATCATGTAAATTTTACCAAAACAACCTTCTACCTACAAGAAAATAATGCTTTTACTTCAAGTTTCGAGAGGTTTAAATTAATAACCTTATCGAATTTAATGATCTCTTAGCTATAGTAAAAACCCTCACAATATACCGATTTTCTTTAAATGTGTTATTCCAGAAAATGGCCCTTATCTACAGTATCATCGATAATATATTGATAGAATGCACCTTTTATCTTTATGTACATGTATGCCAAGATAAGTGGTTAAGGACTGGACTTGGAGACTCTGTGGGTACGATTGGTCTTGAAAGGCTGAAGCAGTTGTTTCTTCAGGCATACGAGCCTATCATACCCATCTCTCCAAGTAAAGTCCTATCTTTGTGTACGTTAAAAACTATAAATAATTACTGTATATATTGTTTCCACAAAGATAGAAAATTACCATTTTTGTTATCATAAAATACGTTGAATCCGTCGGAAAAACATACTGTAGATAATGGCCCTTTTGCGGAATAACACAATGGACATTTTTAAATAACTTGTAAATGTAACAATTTGTTTGTAATTAAAAGACTATATTCTCAATCTGCACTAGGGATAAATATCGGATAATACCAAGCATTAAACGATCACCATTCTCTCAAATTCAATTCAATTCAATAAATGGTGGTGCATCTTAGGTCAAAGTATAAATCAACACAAATAAAACCCATTTGGTTCTTAATCCAAATGGGTCTGTACAATTTACTTCATACTTACCACCTAATGCCTATCCAGGGCACGAAATTTGTGTAATAAATGTCTTCAAGAAAACAAAGTGTAAGAAACCTTTTTGGCAGTCTTAATATCTCATTTTTAGAATCTAAATATATTCGTTCTTAACAGAGTAATGTCTACCTCTTTTTTCACTCAACCAATATAAGATATTAAGCACAACTACACAGCCAAAAGATACCATACACCAAAAGCAAATGGCATGAATCCAAAAAACCTCTGCATAGGTCAAATAGGCAGAAAAAATCAACCCTGTTCCAAGGAGGATGCCAAGCATCCACCGATTAACCTTTGCAGAAAAGAAAGGAACTTTGGACAATAAGCAGAGTATGAATAAATAGAACACGATTCCCATAATGGAAACTGGAAACAAACCAATTTTTGCATATTCACTACGATTAACGATCTGACAAGCCCCAATTGGACAGACGAATTTTCCTATCTGATTGGCAAAATAAAGATATCCCGAAACTGCCCATCCAATTCCTGCAACTACTATGCTTAATAACCTCAACATACCGTTCATTTCTTTGTCCACTCATTCAACAGTTTTAAAACTTTCTCTTTCTCATATCCATCTAACCGTTTCATAACTTTTCCGTTTTTATCTATGAAATAAAAGGTAGGAAAAACCTTGATTTTCAAATCCTTTTGTATCTGCTCATCAGCGTATACGATTGGAAATGAAAAGTCATGATCCTTTTTCACCTGCTTATACTCTTCCTTTCCACCCTTGCCAATCATAACAAAATTAGCTTCCTTTAAAAGATCTTTGCTATTTTCCAAAGTAGGATAGGAACTTTTACAAACTTCGCAATCAATTCGAGCAACCATAACGACATAAGGCTTTCCTTTTAAGGATTCCAAATGAAAAGAATCTCCTTCTACCTCTTCTCCATGAACCATAGGGAAGTCTTCCCCTTCTTTCATTCCTCCCAAATTTAAAAAGGCTTGTGCCATTATGCCGGGATTGTTCAAAATCCAAATCCCTACAATCGGAATAATCGCCATAATAAAGATCATGATCCATCTTTTATTCTTTCTCATAAAGATACCCCTTCATTTTGCTGCTCCTCCATCCGTTTTCGATAAAACTGAGCATAGTGCCCATTGTTATTAAGCAGTTCATGATGAGTGCCTGCTTCTGCAATTTCTCCATCTCTTAATACAATAATTTTATCAGCATCTAAAATAGTACTTAAGCGATGGGCTATTACGATACGAGTGCAGCAAAGATGGGCTAAATTTTCCTGTATGCGCTGTTCCGTTGTAACATCGAGTGCACTTGTTGCTTCATCCAGCAATAAAATTGCAGGTTGATGGGTCAATGCACGTGCTAAGGCAATACGTTGTTTTTGACCGCCAGAAATGTTACTCCCTGTTTCTGATAACATGGTTCCATAATGCATCGGCATCTGCATAATATCTTCATGTATTTCCGCCAATTTTGCTGCCTCTAAGACAAGTTCTGGCCTTAACTCAGGATTATGAAGAGATATATTTTCATAAATCGAACGGTTGAAAACAGTTGTATGCTGCATCACTACACCCATCTGTTTTCTTAACATGGTTTTATCCAAATGATTCAAATCTTCATTATCAAACCAAATTGAACCTTCCGTTGGCCTATAGAGCCCCAATAGTAGACAGGCTAATGTACTTTTTCCAGAACCCGAAGCTCCAACAATGGCAACCTTTTGCCCTGGATGGATATGAAGTGATACATTACGGAGCACCTTTGGACTAAATTGATTGTATTGAAAGCTGACATTCTCCAGCTTTATTTCCCCTTTAAGATGATGCACATTTCCTTCACTCCCTTTATCCTGTTCAACCGGGGCGCTTAAAATATCCATAATTCGATTAAAATACCTGCCCATAACGGTCATTTGTGTTCCAGTCGTGACTAAAGAATACAAGGGAACCAAGAATCCAACTGCAAGCGAATAAAAACCAAACATCGTTCCGACAGTCATGTTTTGAGCAAGTACCTGCCAGCTACCTATCCATAAAATAAGCATTGGTGCAGCGTATTTAAGCAGGGAGTTAATCGTTTCTACATAGGATGCTATGAATCCGCGTTTCTCAGCTGCTTTGATTTGCTCCTGAAACAGCTTCGACCATTGTCCATAAGCAAGCTTCTCCGCTCCTTCCGATTTCACAGCTAAGATCCCATGAATGACCTCTGTTAAATAGCTGGAAGCTGCCGTTTGACGCAAAATTTCCTCTTGAGTCAAACGCTTGATTGGTGGATTGCTAATGAGCAGCACTGAGACTTGCAAAACTCCGACTATCAGAATATAACCTGTCATAACAGGGGAGTATTTTAACATATAAAGTAAAAACATAAGAACCAATCCGCCGTCCAAAACAATGCTCACCGTTCTTGAGGAAAGGATTTCACGAATCATCATGTTGCTGTTTGCTCGCAAAATTAAGTCGCCGCTCGTTCTTAACTGAAAAAAATGGTATGGAAGCTGCAGCAGCCGTTCAAAAAATCGACTCATCAGAAGCAAATCTAACCTGTTCTGCAGCTGAACAAGAATTCTGCCTCGAATAAAGGAAATCATGAAATAAATGATGATTAAAGCAACCATTCCAGCTAAAATTTGCATCATAAAGGCAGAATCCTCTGGTAAAATAACATAATCGAGTAAATATCGAGTAGCAATAGGAGTTATCAAGGCAAGTAATTGAATCCATAAAGTCCAGACCAGCATCGAGGATACTAGCCAAGATTCGTTTTTAAGCAGCTGGAGATACTGAATCCAGACAGATTTTTTTTTCCACTTGGCAAATGAAGGTCCAGGGTGCAATAAGAGAACCGTCCCCGAAAAATTCCGTTCGAACTCTTCTATGGAAAGAACGAGCCGACCAATCGCCGGATCAACAATATACACCTGATTTCCCTTGATTCTCTCTAACACAATAAAATGATCGCCTTTCCAATGTAAAATAGCCGGTAAACGCAATTGTTTCAATTGTTCAACTTCTGCTTTATATCCGTTGCTTACCATGCCAAGGGATATGGCGATATCACGAAGGATTCTTAGATTCGTGCCATCCCGTCCCCCACCGCCTCTATCTCGAAACTCTACCAAAGGAACCTCGCTTTTATAATAAGAAAAGACCATCGCTAAGCAGCACAAACCACACTCCGATTGTTCCATCTGTTCTATAAACGGAACTCTTGATCGTTTGGAAATAGAGACAGGATCCCAAGATATAGCTGCAGTGTCATTCAATGCTATTCTCTCCTTTTCCTTCTGGTATAGGTCCTCCTAATGTTAAAATGGAAGGAACGGCTTTAGAATTTGCAAGTCTTAACAAGCCATAACCAATTCCAGCCATTCCTGTCATCAAACCAGGAGTCGCTAATCCATGTGGAATTCCGCAAATCCATCCACTCTTTTCTGCTTCCTTTAAGACACGTGTTCCACATGCTAGTGCTGTTTTTTTCCAAGCTTCCTGTTCAAGAACTTCGCCGGCAAGGAGCATAGCATCTAAATTTCCCAAATCTCCATGACATAAACAATGACTTACACCAAATCCATGATGTAAAGTGGTATTTAATGCAATCTCAATCTCTTTACGGATGTGATCATCTGGATAAAGCCTGAAGGACATGATTCTCCCCATAGCTATACCTGGCGCTCCATGACACCATTTGACTGCACTAGTCCCTGTTGAATATCTAATCCCTTCAGGTTGAACGTCTTTCCAATTCCCAGCTCCTTCATCAAACAAAGTTCTCTCGAATGTTAAAGCCTGTAATGCGGCTTCTAAAAATTTTTCATCGCCGCTTATCTTAGACAGCTCCATCTGAGCCCATGAAAACCCTGCTGCCCCATGCGCCAATCCTCCGATCGGGACACAGCCTTCTTTCTCAAAAGCCCAACCAATTCCTTTATTCATTTTTCTAGCCTTGGCAAGTAAATGATTGCCAGCTTTCACCGCTAGATTTAAACATTCTTTGTTTCCTGTTAAAGAATAAATCCGTAAGGCTACTAAAATAACCCCTGCTGATCCAGCTATAAGATCATAAAGTGTATCTTTGTCGATAAGCTGTTCTGTTTTTCCAAGTAATCTTATGGCCTCATCCATAAGTTCTTGTTCTTTCCACAATACGGCTAAATGGCTTAGCACATAAGCACCTGACGCCCAGCCGTTAAAAGCAGAGACAGATGGTACAGTCATACCCGACTCCCAAATGGAGAAGGCTCCTTGTAAAGCTGCATGTGCAGCTTTATTAAATCTTTGCTCCCCGCTTTCCCTGGATAAGTAGGCAAAATATAAAGCCATTCCGAGCACTCCATCATAGAGGCTATCGTTCATGGGAGTGAAAGTTAATTGTTCGGATTCATCTGTACTTAACCCGATCCAGCAAACATCCCTGCCATCTTTCCCCCATACAGCCTCATTAAGTAAAAGATCCCCAATTTTAACCGAAGCTTCAATAAATTGATTCTGACTTGCTAAGTGATTAGACAACTTGGGAGCCATTTTCAGAGAGTTTTTAGTAGATGTTTTATTCTTTTCTGTAATGGTTGACATGGACATGCGAATAAAATAAATTTGTTTCTCACAATCTTCTAAACTTAAACCTTGCAATCTCTCAAAAACTAAGTCCAATGCAGATTTCGGGTAAAATCCTTGAATTCTTTTGCCCCGAACGTCCCAAAGATCTCTTGAGTTTACCTTGTTGGTAAACATAGGTATATCTCCCCTTAGCAAATCGGCCGTTTCTGATGAAACAAGCCTAACGATTGACGGCTGATGTTCGACTGCTCTCCATAGAAAATCAAACAATTGAACACGAGAAAGACCATCCTTAAGGTAGTTCGGATGCAAGCTTGCTTCAAGCATCGTGGCATAATTGTACGTATTCCTGAACACCGCACGGACAGAGTCATCAGCAAAAGCCCCCAACGGTCCTTCTTCCGTCATGAGTTCCTCGCGATTATCAGTTAATAGCTTATAAACTTGACGAAATCCATTTACGATCTCTTCTACATAAGCCTCCGTTTTCACCTCATCCTTATTTAGCCTAGGGCGATTGCGTCCCCCTTTTAGGAAACCTTTTGTTTTGACTAACTTCATTTGATCCGTTCTAATATTTTCATAGCGGTAGACCATTCTAGGAAGTTCCTGGCCCGCACGTCCCCCAATGGCGCTCACTTCCAATCCGCGGAATTCCCCAGATTTAAATAGTGAAACTGGCAGCATACCTGATCGAAGGATCGATTGATTCAGTATTTGAGCTGCATTTTGAAATGCACTTTCTTCATTTCCTTCGAGTGGAATCACATTTTGAAACAAAGCTTCAACATCAATTAAGAATGGGTGCTCACCGTTAGCCAATACATTTTCAAGATGAAAATCTGTTGCATAAAGCAGATAAAGCACTGCTAAATAACCGCCCATCCGTTGATAAAAGCGAATGATTTGATCTTCATGTTCACATTCTTTGTGCTCCACCCACTCTTCCCAACCGTATTCAGGTCTGGAAAGGATATTCAGTGTTTTAAATTTAGGACAGGCTCCTCTATCATTCATCCAACAGAGGAACTCCTGAAAATGAACGTCCATAGATAAAGTTCTTGGTTTATAAACTAGACGCTTCCCCGAAGCGAAATGGTAGATCATTACACACCGGCCACGATTATGGCGATCTCCTTCCATCGTATCAATGTCTATTAATTCAAGAAAATTACCTTTAAACGTTTGCACAATTGCGTGATAGTCATCTAAGAAACGACTAACCGACTCTAGAATGGAATCAACTAGATTTCTAGTACCTTCAGAAAGCAAGCGAGCCAATGCAGGGTATTTTTGTAGAAGCTGGTAAATATGTTGCTTTTCAATTAGATTTTCACGAACGAAATATTCAAATCGTGCTTCCGGCGTGCCCCCTTTTAACTGTTCATTCAGACGAGCCACATTCAATTCATAGACTAGCATTCTCCCCGACATTGAATGTACATATTGATGGACAGCTTTCATGAGAACAGAGATGATGTTCGAGATTTTGAAAGGCAGGTTAGATTGTCTCTCTTTCCAAATTCTGAATTGATCAAGCATTTGTCTTTTAGCCCAAGACATAAAAGGAACCATGAATGGGTAGAAAGGCGATTGAGAACGATCAATTCGTTCAACATTCTCCTCTGTTAAAAGGTTTTCTACAGAAAATATATCCTCCAATGTTCTAAACCAATCTTTTTCTTTATAATCAAACGGTTGACTAGAGCCACACAGGATTTTCTGAAACAAATGATAGTCTAGACCGTCTTCTTTCAATCGAAAATGCAGCAATTCCGGAGTCAATCCAGTCCGACTACACCACTGAAGAACATGATTTTCTCCGTCCTTCTCCATAATGGAAGGGTCGATTTTCCTTTCCGTTAAATACAATGCACTGTTCCAACTATGAAGATTTTTTTCAGAAGATTTTATTACCATTAGTATCACTCTTTTCCCTTTCAATACTTGCCATTAACAAAGAAATTTCAATGTTTTTCATTCTTTCAAGCCTTCTAATAGGGAGTCGAAAAAAGGGGGAGGATGATTTATGATCATCCTCTTAATAAAAATAGTAACTTTAGAATTTTTTGACTTTTCAAAGAAATAATGTATAGCTAATTATTAACTTATCGCTTATAATTATTTCGTTAAAATCTTTCTTTAAATGAGATTACTAATATTTTCAATTCATATTTATCTTGATTCATTAAATGGTAGCCCTTACAAACCTTTATTGTTTAATCTGTCCTTCCTACAACATGGGAGTCTAAATACAATTAGTCTAAACAACTGCAGCCAAATGGTAACCAAGCGCAGTCCAATGTATAAGAACAAATCCAACCACATGGTCTTCCTCCAGCCACTTGCTCCAGTTCTTCATCACTTATTGAGGGGACTAAATTTAGAAGTTCTTCTTTTTTTAATTCAGACATTTTTGTTTCCTCCAATATTTTTATTATTTGAAAGCCGGCCAGCTATCCAATCGGTTAGGATGTTTTTCCTTAACCTGAGTTGATTATAAAAGAGGAAATGAAATAAAGGGAGGATGATTTATTATCACCCCCCCATCGTACAGATAGAAATTCTTCACTTCAAATTATATGGAACATGTACATATCTCATAGTACTGCTGAGTATCTAAGCCTATATATTGTGATATTCATCATTGTTTCAATTCATATTAGCAATATAAAATGATAAAAGTGTGTTTTAGGGGGTTGCCTTCATGACTTTATTTTATATTGGCATGTTTCTTAGTTTGTGGACCATCGGCACCATTCTTCTTTTAAACAATTATAAAAACAAATACATATACTGGATGAGTGCTTTGTCCATTATTGCAGGATTTGCCAGCTTTTCGGTAGTGGTAAACCAATCTCTTCTCCCTTTTCTACGTGAACAAGAAACTTTTTCTCCTGTGCTGCTTGAATCGATACGTATTTTAACAATTGGACTTTGGGGAATCGAATATCATTTTCTACCTTACATTTTCTTGATGAGCAGTATCGTTTTTATTGGTCATTTATCTCGTAAAAAATACTACATTCTCTCTTTGCTCTTGTTGGTACCGATTATTATTTATGTCATTTATATCCCTCCCTATTACCCCGATGCGGTACTAGGAGGAACTCTATTTAAAATAGTATCAGGTGTTTATTTTTTCTCTGGCATCCTATTGTATATCCTTAGTTACTTCAAAGAAAAAAACCCTGTCTATCGAGCAAATCGCTTTAGAACAAACATGGTAATGATATCCGTTTTATTTGTGTATGGCTCAGATTATTTGGGAATGAATTATTTTTTAATCACTAAAAGTGGTTTAATTATTTCAAGTAATAATTTATGGAAGTTTAATTTTCTAATTGTCATATGGTTCGTTTCGTCTTTCATTTATTTTGGCCTAAAGTATGGGTTTATGGGGATAAGGCTTCGTATTGTACAACAAAAATTGGACTTTTCCATGAGGTCTCTTACAGAAGGAACGATCATTCTTAATCATACACTGAAGAATGAAGTTCAAAAAATTAATTACTTAAGTAATAAAATCAAAGATTCCATTCACTTGAATCGTAAAGAAGATATATTACTAGACATTTCACGCATACTTAATGTTACAGATCACATGTTAGATATGGTCGCAAGGATTAAGGAAAAAACAGATGAAATTACTTTAAAAGAACAGCCTCAACAACTTCGTAAACTGCTTGAAACACAGCTTTCATCATTAGCTACTATGTTGCAAGAAAAACAGATCTTACTACATAAAGATTACCAAATCGACCCAATCGTTATGTGTGATCCTACCCATATCAGTGAAACAATCAGCAATATATGTATGAATGCTATCGAATCAATGGAACCTGGAAAAGGAGTTTTAGAAATCATCCTAGCTGAATTGAAAAGGGATGTTGTTATCTGGATTAAAGATAATGGAGCAGGTATCTCAAAAGAAAATGCGGCTAAAGTATTCGACCCTTTCTTCACGACAAGAAAAGGAACACTTCACCATGGATTAGGACTTAGTTATTGTTACAACGTTATAAAAAAACATGGAGGCACTCTTCAAATCTTGGAGAGTGAACAGGGAAAAGGGACACTAATGGAAATACGCTTTCCACGAAAACGAGTCCTTTATTTGAATCATAATGACAAAAGAAAACATCTATCAGAGGACAACGAAGTCTCAACCTTCCAAAATTTAAGCAGTTGATTCAAAGGAGGTGCAAGTTCCCTATTTTGCAACGAGCTGAATAAGGGAGCTTCTACGAAAATGCTATTCGGAAGGACACTTAAGCAATTTGACTTTTCCATAAGTAGTTTATTAGTTTTAGAGTCATCTAGGTTCTGAGAAGGCTTTCTTCTCTTATCAGGAAGGCATGCTATTTGGACGGAGGAGAAAAAATGGCAAGTATCATTAGAGTCATGCTGGTTGAGGATGATGAGTTTTGGCAGCAGCAGCTTTCCTCCGACTTGAACAAGGAGGAAGATATTGAAGTCGTCAAAGTGGCTACAACTAAACTCGAGGCACTTGATTCTTTGCAGACAATGGAGATTGATATCATATTAATGGATATTAATTTAACTGAAAATCACCTGGATGGCTTAGACGCTGCAAGAGATATCTCAAGAAATAAAGAACTTAAATCCAAAGTCATTATGCTCACTTCTCTTACAGACTATGAAGTCATTATTAAATCATTCCAAAACGGAGCCATTAATTATATTACAAAATCCAATTTTCATGATATTGTAAAATGCATACGAGAGGCTTATGCTGAAAAATCTTCTATTCATTCAGATGCAGCTTCCGTCATACGCCACGAAATCCCACTAATGCTATTAACGCCAAGCGAACGAGAAATTTATGACTTGCGGGAAAAGGGGTACAATAAAACTCAAATGTCCGAGTTACTTCATAAGTCAGTGAATACGATCAAAACTCAGTTGAGGAGTATTCGTAGCAAATTGTTTAAATAGTTAATGATTTTTGTTAAAAAATGTATGATTGTTAACTAATGTAATTGTTATGCTATAAGTGTCAACCTAAGTATGTACGCTTTTGTTTGGACTAAATTAAAAAAGCCAACGCTTTGATTTTACTCAAAGTATTGGCTTTTTGGCTAATTAAGGGTTTTCTTAATTTTAGATTAGATACCGGTGGTCGGGGTCGAACCGACACTCCAGAAGGAACACGATTTTGAGTCGTGCGCGTCTGCCAATTCCGCCACACCGGCATATTAAAATAGTTTAAAAACAAGTGGTGCCGAGGACCGGAATCGAACCGGTACGGTAGTCACCTACCGCAGGATTTTAAGTCCTGTGCGTCTGCCAGTTCCGCCACCCCGGCAATATATAAAAAGTTTATTATAAACAAAAAATGGAGGCGGCAACCGGATTCGAACCGGTGGTAAAGGTTTTGCAGACCTCTGCCTTACCACTTGGCTATGCCGCCTTAATTAAGTATTCGATTGGAGCGGAAGACGGGATTCGAACCCGCGACCCCCACCTTGGCAAGGTGGTGTTCTACCACTGAACTACTTCCGCAAATGGCTGGGCTAGCTGGATTCGAACCAGCGCATGACGGAGTCAAAGTCCGTTGCCTTACCGCTTGGCTATAGCCCACTAACAATATATGTTAAGAATTAATAAAATGTTCAAATGAAATGGGGCGACTAATGGGAATCGAACCCACGAGTGTCGGAGCCACAATCCGATGCGTTAACCACTTCGCCATAGCCGCCATAATAATTGGCAGGGGTAGTAGGAATCGAACCCACACTGGAGGTTTTGGAGACCTCTGTTCTACCTTTAAACTATACCCCTATTTAGTTAAAATGGTGGAGGGGGACGGATTCGAACCGCCGAACCCGGAGGGAGCGGATTTACAGTCCGCCGCGTTTAGCCACTTCGCTACCCCTCCACTTAAGAAATTCTTTAGTGGTGGCTCAGGACGGAATCGAACCGCCGACACAAGGATTTTCAGTCCTTTGCTCTACCGACTGAGCTACTGAGCCATTGTTAATTATACTGCTTATTAAATTGATGAAATTAATGGCGGTCCCGACGGGAATCGAACCCGCGATCTCCTGCGTGACAGGCAGGCATGTTAACCGCTACACCACGGG
>NZ_VATK01000027.1 GCF_006546985.1 Bacillus sp. 03113 | reverse complement strand
ACTCTCCGTATAAGAGTTGATTAGCTCGTAATTGACTTTACTAGCATGTGTTGACTTCGTTTGAAGTCCTCACTTTTTCGGCTTAAGATAAGCTTCGTATCTCTTCGTCATCTTCACTCATTCACATCCTCATGTACATCAATACACTCCGGTGTTCATTCGTTCGATTCCTCGACCTACTCGCTTCTCTCAACCCTTTTTGTTCTTTTGTTGACGTTTTGTTGTTCAGTTTTCAAAGAGCAATTTTTCGTTATCGCTCAGAAGCGACTTTATCAATATAACATTCTTGCAATCTGTTTGTCAACACTTTTTTAAAAATTGTTTTTAAAACTCTCTATCTGATGACCTTAACTGCGACTGCTTTACAATATTATCATCGTTTATCAAATGGGTCAACACTTTTTTAAAAAGTTTTTTGAAATTTGATGATCATAAGCTTATCGAGGTATTTTTCTCAACAAATCATTCGATATAAAAAGAGTGGTAGGCATCTCACCAAATGAAACGCCTGCCACCCTTTAGCAACCCTTAATAATCCTTAACTTACTTTTGAAATGGAGATGATTCCTTCTTCTTTTATTTCAATTTCACCTTGTTTATTTAGCACTACTTTTTCTCCCTCAGCAAGGTTTGTAAACACAATTGGAGTAATCGTGGATGTAGCATGCTCTTTAATATATTCTAGATCTACTTTTAATAAAGGCTGACCTTTTTTCACTTGATCGTTTTCTGCTATCAAGATTTCAAAGCCTTCTCCTTTAAGATTGACCGTGTCAATTCCTACATGAATTAATATTTCTCGGCCGGAATCAGATACAATACCCAATGCATGCTTTGTCGGAAATACATTTACTACTTTTCCATCCACAGGAGATACGACTGAACCTTCTGAAGGAAGAATAGCAAATCCATCTCCCATCATTTTCCCTGAAAATACTGCATCAGGAACTTCTGTAATTGGTAAGATTTCTCCATTCAATGGAGCAACAAAAACCTCTTCACCACTATTATTATTTCTAAGAGCTTTTGGATTTACCTCTTCAACTTGTTGTTCTACTCCTTTTTCAGGCGATTTTTCAACTTGTCGAGGTTTTTTCCCACTCATAATATCTTTCATTTGACCTTTAATCGTCTCTGATCTCGGTCCGAAGATCGCTTGAATATTATTCCCTACTTCAAGCACTCCAGCAGCGCCAAGCTGTTTTAATCTATTTTTATCTACTTGCCCAACATCATTGACAGAAACGCGTAAACGAGTAATACACGCATCTAAATGAGCAATATTTCCATTTCCACCCATCGCCTCTAGAATGTTTCCTGCTAAATCTCCGCCCTTAGCATTACTATTTTCTTCTTCTTTTTCCTCATCTTCACGACCCGGTGTTTTCAGGTTGAATTTACGAATTGCGAAACGGAATCCGAAATAATAAATCACCGCAAATACCAAACCTACTGGAATTACGATCCAAGCATTCGTTTGAGGATTAATCAAACCAAAGAGTGTATAATCAATTAATCCTCCTGAGAAAGTCATTCCAATTTTTACATTCAGTAAGTGCATAGTCATAAAGGAGAGCCCCGCAAAGATAACATGAACCCCAAAAAGAACAGGAGCTACGAATAAAAATGAAAATTCAAGCGGCTCTGTAATCCCAGTTAAAAAGGATGTTAAAGCAGCCGAAGCCATAAGCCCACCAACAATTTTCTTTCTTTCTGGACGAGCTTCATGATAGATCGCTAATGCTGCAGCTGGTAAACCAAACATCATAAATGGATATTTACCTACCATAAACGTACCAGCTGTTAAGTTTTGAACACCATCTTTAATTTGGTTCATAAAGATTGCTTGATCACCACGGATAAGGGTGCCTGCTTTATTTGTATATTGACCGAACTCAAACCAAAATGGCGAATAAAAAATATGATGTAAACCAAAAGGTATTAAAGCACGTTCTATTACACCAAACACAAAGGCTGATAAGGTCAAATTAGCACTAAGCATATTTTCAGAAAAATTGTTTAAACCTGCTTGAATTGGCGGCCAAATAACAATCATAATTAAACCTAAAATAACAGCGCTTGCAGCTGTAGCAATTGGAACAAAACGTTTGCCTGCAAAGAACCCTAAGTATGAAGGCATTTCAATTTCAAAGAACTTGTTATACATAGTAGCAGCAAGAATCCCAACAATAATCCCTCCAAATACACCTGTTTGAAGAGTAGGAATTCCTAATACACTTGCATACTGAACATGTCCAGGTAAATCTTTTGCATCAATCCCTAAAACAGTCCCCATTGTGACATTCATAATTAAAAACCCAACAATAGCAGCAAGTCCAGCAACCCCTTCTCCAGCTGCCAAACCTATGGCAACCCCAACTGCAAATAATAGCGCAAGGTTACCAAAAATAATCCCACCTGCATTTTCCATAACGGAAGCGACCATTTTTACTCCACCGTTATCTAAAAAAGGAGCAATATCTAACAGTGCTGGATTTTGAAGCGCATTCCCAAAAGCAAGCAGAATACCTGCAGCCGGCAAAATCGCAACAGGCAGCATCAATGCTTTCCCAACTTTTTGCAGTACCCCAAAAGCTTGTTTAAACATATAGAGACCTCCAAATATAAATTTTCACTCATAAAGCGTTTTCAAAAAACGATTAAAAGCAACCAAAAAAGGCATGAGCGAAGACAATTAAAAAACTATCTATAGTTATAAAAATAACCATAAACCTGTTTTCCAATTATTTTCTTCACTCATGCCTGATCGTATCAGTAACACGTATAATAAAATAATTAGCTATTTTCTTTTTTTTGAAGCCTTTGCAGATGCATTGTCAAATAGACAGCCTCTGCATCAAACACTTGCTTTTTTAATGTTTCTTGCATAACCTTTATGAGCTTCCATGACAAATTATAACATAACGGGTATTCCTTTTTCAATAAAAAAGTTATACGTTCAGGTTCTTCGACAATTTCTCCTTTTAAGACTCTTTCTATAGTAAATCTTAAATGGCGCACAAGCCTCATATAGTCTAGACTTTCTTTATCGATCGTGATTTTCAACTGTTCTTCTATCATATTAATAAGCTTTGTCGTAAGCTGTGAGTTGCGGCTTACCTCTGATAATTCCTTATCATTTACGCCACTATGGATATGAAAAGCAATGAAACCGATTTCACTTTCAGGTAAACGCAATGAAATTTTATCTTCAATTAGCTGAACCACTTCTTTTGCAACCTGATATTCATTAGGATATAAAGCTTTTGTTTCTGTTAAAAATGGATTACTCAATATCAAACCATCCGTAAGCCTTTTAAAGGCGAATAGTAAATGATCCGTGAGTGCGACATGAATATGATCATTTAGAGAGGAATTCATTCTTTGTTTAATTAACTCAATAGCAGAAATAATGACTTCAAGCATGCCATTTTCCAGAAAAGGTAAGAGCTTAATATAGTTAACTTGTTCTTTTTCATCCTTTAATACAAATAGCTTCTCTACCTCTGAGGTATCAATAGAATCCCCTCGTTTATGTTTAAACCCAATTCCTTTTCCAATTAATACGACTTCGCCAAAGGAAGGATGTTCTCCTACTAATACGTTATTATTAAGTGATTTTTTAATTAGTAAATTCCCCATCTATCTTTCCTCATTTCAGCAATCACTTGAATTATTTTAATGTTATAAAAGGGTTAAAAAGAAGTCAATGAAAAGAAAGTGCATATTTATAATATTTTAAAAAAGAAGTGTTGACCATCCATAATAAGAGCCCCCTCTGAGACACAAAGGGGACTGGAGCTTTTTTAAAAATTTACTCAAGAAAAATAAAATACCCTAAAAACACGACAAACATTACATACATGATCGGATGAATTTCTTTTATTCTTCCTTTTAGAATCATCGTAATCGGATAAAAAATAAAACCTGCTGCAATCCCCGTTGCAATACTATACGTTAACGGCATTGCAATAATGGTTAAAAAGGCAGGGACAGCAATTTCAAATCTAGTCCAGTCAATTTTCCCTAAAGACGAAACCATTAACACACCAACGATAACAAGTGCTGGTGTCGTAACAGCTGGTGTAACTACTTCTAATATCGGGAAAAAGAATAATGAAAGAATAAACAACCCTGCAGTAACTAATGCGGCAAAGCCTGTACGAGCACCCGCTGCAACCCCAGCAGATGATTCAATATAAGAAGTTGTTGTAGAAGTTCCAAATATAGAACCAAATATGGATGCAATAGAATCAGCAAATAATGCTTTTCCTGCACGAGGAAGCTTATTATCCTTCATTAATCCAGCTTGATTAGCCACCGCGACTAATGTACCAGCATTATCAAAGAAATCAACAAACAAGAAAGTCAAGATAATCAAAAGCATGTCTTTTGTGTAAAAAGAACTATCTCCAAACGATGTAAATACCGCACCGAATGTAGGTTCAAGACTTGGAACAGCACCTACCACTTTATTAGGAACATCTATTATTCCAAAAATCATTCCAACAATCGTTGTGATAACCATTCCAAAAAATACGCCGCCGTTAATCCCTTTTGTTACTAGGATTACCGTTAACAAAATACCGAATATTGCAAGCAAAGTACTACTTTTAGTTAGATCTCCTATTCCAACAAGAGTTGCATCATTATTAACAATAATTTTAGCATTTTGCAATCCGATAAAAGTAATAAACAGGCCAATTCCAGCAGCTACAGCATGTTTTAAGTCAATTGGTATTGCATTAATAATCTTTTCACGAAGGCCTGAAATAGTAAGGAGTAAGAAAAAGACACCTGAAATAAAAACAGCTCCAAGGGCATGTTGCCATGGGACCCCTCCAACTAGCACAACTGTGTAGGCAAAAAAAGCATTTAATCCCATGCCAGGCGCAAGAGCTAACGGATACTTTCCTAATAAACCCATAATAATGGAACCAACTGCTGCAGCAAGTGCGGTTGCAACAAATACTGCTCCGTAATCCATTCTTAAGGCATCTGGTAAATCCTTTACATTAGCCAATGTTAAAGTAATAGGATTGACGACAAGTATGTAAGCCATTGCTAAAAATGTTGTCAATCCCCCTAAAAACTCTTGACGATAATTCGTTCCTAATTCTTCGAAACGGAAATATTTTTTCATTCTTATCCTCCAAATTAACTTTATATTTACCTAAATAACCTTTTTGTTCTCTACCATAAGATTGACATACGACGCTTTATAAAAAAATAAAGAATGAAGGCAACTACAAAATACCCTTATAATATGGCAAACTTATCTCGTATTCAAACTCAATACGGCAGACAAACAAAAGGAAAGATCGGCTGGCAACCTAGATTTTAGCAAGTGATATTTTGTCAGTCAATGAAAAAACGGACATTTTCATGTCCGTTTTGTGAATTGTTCGTTATTATTCCCACTCAATCGTTGCCGGTGGTTTGCTTGTGATATCATAAACAACGCGATTTACATGACTAACTTCATTTACAATTCTTGTTGAAATAGCTTCTAATACTTCCCAAGGAACTCTAGCCCAATCTGATGTCATTCCATCAATGGAAGTAACCGCTCGGATTCCAATTGTGTAATCATAAGTGCGCTCGTCACCCATAACTCCCACACTGCGAATATTCGGAAGTACTGTGAAGTATTGCCAAATATCTCTTTCAAGCCCTGCTTTTTTCACTTCTTCTCTTAGGATAGCATCCGATTCACGAACGATTTCTAATTTATCTTCTGTAATTTCTCCAAGTACACGAATACCAAGGCCAGGACCTGGGAAAGGTTGTCTCCAAACGATGTCATCTGGAATCCCTAGTTCGGTTCCTAACGCACGAACTTCATCCTTAAACAATGTATTTAATGGTTCAATTAACTGAAATTGCATATCTTCAGGAAGACCGCCAACATTATGATGAGACTTAATCGTTTGAGCTGTCGCTGTACCACTTTCAATGATATCTGTATATAGAGTACCTTGTGCTAGGAAATCGATTCCTTTTAGCTTTGTTGCCTCATCGTCAAATACGTAAATAAATTCATTTCCAATGATTTTACGTTTTTTCTCAGGGTCGCTAACGCCTTCTAATTTCGTTAAGAAACGATCCTTAGCATCTACTTTTATTACATTCATATGGAACCCTTCAGAGAAGGTTTTCATAACACTATCCGCTTCGCCTTTTCTTAACAAACCATGATCGACAAAGATGCATGTTAATTGATCACCGATTGCTTTATGAATAAGCACCGCTACTACAGAAGAATCTACGCCGCCACTTAATGCACATAGAACCTGCTTGTCTCCAACAATTTGGCGAATTTTCTCAGTTTCAATTTCAATAAAGTTTTCCATAGACCAATCGCCAGTACAATGACAAATACCAAAAACAAAGTTTTTCAAAATATCATTGCCATATACAGAGTGAAGTACCTCAGGATGGAATTGAACAGCGTATAATCCTTTTTCTGCATTGCTGATAGAAGCAATTGGGCAGGACGGATTGACAGCATCAATTGTGAAGCCTTGAGGTGCTTCAACAACTAGATCTCCATGACTCATCCAAACGACCTGTTCTTCTGGTAAATCTTTAAATAATAATGATTCATTTTGAATGTTTAATACAGATTTACCGTATTCACGATGCTTCGCTCTTTCAACTTTTCCATCTAAATGAACGGTCATTAACTGCATACCATAACAAATTCCAAAAATAGGTAGTCCTAAATCAAAAATCGCTTCATCGCATTTGAACGCATTTTCATCATATACACTGTTTGGGCCACCAGAGAAAATAATTCCCTTCGGATTCAATTCTTTAATTTCCTCAGCTGTAATGGTATGCGGATGTAATTCACTATACACTCCGAACTCTCTAATTCTGCGTGTTATTAGCTGATTGTATTGACTTCCAAAATCTAATACAACAATCATTTCTTGTGTCTTTAGCTTTGTTTTCCCCGTCAAGCTGTTCACCTCATTAATAGTAAAAATACTTATTTTCTTACCGATTTTCTAACATATAGACATACTAGTTTTATAAAGTGATCTTCCTACATAATTAATTCATCGATATTAGGAAGGTATTCTCTATGATAATCTAGAATATTGTATCAATATGTCGAATTCTTGGTCAAGATATAGTCTTTTTAATTAAATTTTCCCAATATTGTTTTAATTCAATCCAACTGCCCTCTTGAAGTGAACCTTTATACATAAACTGTTCATATCTCCTTGTCAGCTTGCCCATATCATTCGTTGAAAAAAACTCATCTATATATTGAGCATAATCACGAAGTGTTTGTTCTTTCCTTCTTTTCAACCCATAATTGTTCATTTGCTTCAATAAAACGAGATAGGCCTTTTCAAAGTTTTCGTCTGTTTTTTTATTCTTATACTTCCATAAGAAATAAAATGGAAGCCAATTTGCTTTCTTTTTATATAGAAAGAAAATAGCTAAAAATAGAACAGATAAAGAAGCAATAACACCTAACCAATGTTCTTGTAGAAACAAGCGTGTAGAAGTCCACACGTTCATAAATGAAAAAGAAGCATCTTTTTCAACTGCATCGTTTTTATTTTGCTCAGCTGGCTTTTCCTGCTGCTTAGGGAGCTCAGGCTCCTGTTGATTTGTATTCTGAGTCTGTTCATTATTATCAAAATTTAAATCAACATTATTCGTAAATCCAATTGTCGGCTCAAACTCCATCCACCCAACATTCGGAAAATATACTTCGACCCAAGAATGAGCGTTATTATTCGTGATCTCATACTCGCGACGATCTTCACTATTGGTCGTAATAAATTCCCCTTCTGTGTAGCCTTTTACCCATCTTGCTGGAATTCCAAGCGATCTTAGCATGACAACCATTGAAGAAGAGAAATTGTCGCAGTAGCCCGATTTGGTTTCAAATAAAAATTGATCGACATAATCATCCTGATCTTCTGGTATAGCCACATTTACTTGATCATATACGAAGCCTGCATTGCCAAAATAAGACTCAATAGCCCTTGCTTTGCTAAACCAATCTTCTTTATCAGCGGTAATTTCCATCGCTAATTCCTTTACTCTTGAAGGCAATTTAGCTGGAAGCTGTGTATATTGAGCTACTAACTCATCTTGTCCATCATAAGCTTCTGCTGATTTCGTCTCCATTAGCGTGGTTACACTATATTCTGGTTTTACATATGAAACAGAATAAGAATTTAATGACACCGTGCTATATGCTTCTAAAGAATATATTTTCCCAGTGGTCGGTTCCATTTCAAACGAGTTATTGAAACCAGCATGAATTTGCTGAAGACCTAGCGGATACATCATATAAGAGAATTCTTGTCTTTTTTTCACGTTGCTTGTTTCTTCTTCACTTACAATCCCTGCATTTTCATTGATTAAAGAAAAAGGGACATCCGCACGGTCTTCAAACGGAATTCTTGTCACACCTTCACTAGAAGAAACCCACCCTTTTCCAGTGTAAATATCCTTTGATTCAATTCTCCAATAGTGTTCAGTATCAACCTCTGATGTAAAAACAATCGTATCGTCCCCTTTAAAAGGGCCGCCTAATCTAGAATCATCCGTTCCATACCCAACTGTTTGTTCACCGTTCGCTGCATCATTTTGGCTGTACGATTTAATAAACGGTACTGGATCTGGCCAAATTGGATCAGCCTTTGGCGCAACAAATCCTACAACAATACTAAGAGCAACAAATGACAGAAGTAGCGATATCCATTTTTGGAAAAAAGGACGTTCTTTTGCGATTCCTTCCTTTTCAAGCGTTCTTAATAGAGTCAAAATTCCTAATGCTGCAAAACCTGCAATGACAGTTCTGACTATCGCACCATCTGCTTCATAAGGAGTATACGTATCTAAAACGGTGATATAGATAAGTGTCATAAAGAAAAAAACAAATATTTTCCTTTTGGTAATAAACCAGTATTCGATTAAATACGTCATTAACCAAAGTAAAATAAATAATAAAAAGCTTCTAAATAGGGGGCTTAATGCAGGCCAATTTGTGTCAAACATAATTTGAAAATTAAGAAGAAATTCTTCTATAAATGAAGAAATCCAATTTAGCTGCAAAAAAGACCCTTCATAATAAAGAAAATGTAAAAAATAGACAATAAAACTAACTTTTAATAAACCACTAATGAAAAACTTAATATGAAAAAAGGATAGGATGAGACTAAGAATAAGAAAAGCTAGGAAAATCCCCATATTTGATGTATCCGTTAGCTCATCTAAAGGTCTAAGCCACTCCCAGATTAGAATAAATCCGAAAACATATAGAATAAAAACAGATAGATTTACATTCGCTTTTTGCTTTCCTGTCATTTTCTCCTCACCTCTGAAAAAGCTTCTGCAAAATAACCGCGATACACGTATTTAACGATCATTCCTCCTGCCCTTGCTTGTGCAATCAGTGAGATTTCATTCTGTGTAGCCGCTTCATTGTCTTGTTTCATAAGGAAAACATAAACAGGAGATTTCCTTGATAAAAAGCCCACTTTCCCAATTAAAGCTTTCGTTAGTTTCGCCGTTACTAAAATCAGCGTTGTTTTTTCCTGTATGAGAATCATCTCCGTGTCTAAAATCCGATCTAAGGTTCTTGGACTTTGATCCTTCACTTTGGCTAAATGATAAAAGATTTTCTGTTGCTGCTGCTCTCCCCCTCTTATTGGAAAAAGAGAACGCTCATTGCTCGCAGTCATCAGTCCAACATTGGCTCCCTTTCGCAAAATCCCTCTGACAATAGAAGCTGTAAAGGAAACGATCGTTTCAAAATGGCTGTCTGGAGCACAATCCATCACAATATTGACATCATGGGACTGACGCTGCTCAAACTCTTTCGTCATAATGTCATTTCTCTTTGCAGTTGCCTTCCAATTAATCCATGAAAAACGATCGCCTGGCTGATATTCTCTAATACCAATTGCCATGGAGGAATCCCTTTGAACCCGTCCCCTTGTAGCTGCCATTCCTTGATCATAATGACTTTCCATTGGTCGATAGATGATCTCCTCATACACTGGATAAACAATCAATTTCTTTTCTATTTCCACAAGCTTTTCTTTCTCAATAAGTCCAAGAAGGTCCCCCGTTTTCATACGAATGCCTTTAAATACGTATTCTCCTCGTAATAAAGAATCCATTTTAAACTCCAGGGAAATATTGTTTTGAAAACCAGGAAAAACAAGTGTTTTTAATTGAGTAGAATGAATGGATAAGCTTTGTTTATCTTCTAAACATACCTCTATTATCATAAATAATAAGGGAAAGCGTGATTTTCTATTTACAAATACCTTCAGTTTTAGGGCATCACCGTGATAATACTCCGTTTTCATCATTTGGATATTTGCTTCAAGAGATTGAAAAGAATATATGGATAAGGAGAAGGCATATAAGGCAAAAGGAAGGAAGCTGTAAAATAAAAACCAGCTCACAAACCCTCCTTGAAACATCGTATATGAAAAGGTTAACACCAAGAGGATCAATAAAATCAAAAGCTTCCATACACTTTTAGATGCAGTAAAAACCTTCATCATGTTAGTTCACAAACCTTTGCACAGGAACATTTACTCGTCCCATTACCTGAAGAACAATTTCTTCTGCCATAACTCCTTCGAATTTTGCCTCTGACTTGAGAATGATTCGATGAGAAAATACGACTGGCGCTAAGTATTGAACATCATCAGGCAGCACATAATCTCTCCCATACATAAAAGCATAGACCTGAGCAGCTTTCATTAAAGCGATCGAACCCCTTGGGCTGGCTCCTAAGTAAACACTGCCATGCTGTCTTGTTTTGGTAGCAATTTCTACAATGTAGCGCATAATCGTTTGATCCACATGAACCTCTTTTATTTGTCTTTGCAGCTCACGTAGTTCCTTTAAAGAAATGACAGGAGTTAATTCTTCTATTGGAGGAATTTTTCGTGCTCGGTTAAGTACCTCGATTTCCTCTTCCATATCTGGATAACCCATTTTCATTTTTAATAAAAAACGGTCTAATTGAGCTTCAGGAAGAGGGTATGTACCTTCATATTCAATCGGATTTTGTGTTGCCATTACAAAGAATGGCTTTTCTAGCCTGTGAGTAATCCCATCTATTGTTACATGTCCTTCTTCAAGCCCTTCTAGTAATGCAGATTGTGTCTTAGGAGAAGTTCGATTAATTTCATCAGCTAAAATGATATTTCCCATAATTGGACCAGGTCTAAATTGAAATTCCAGTTCCTTCGGATTAAAGATTGAGACACCTGTTACATCTGAGGGCAATAAATCAGGGGTAAATTGAATTCTTTTAAAATTGGCGCTAACTGATTTAGCAAGTGCTCGAACCATCATCGTTTTTCCGACCCCAGGTACATCTTCTAAGAGAACATGTCCCTCCGCTAGTAAAGCAACGATGCTTAATTCTGCTACCTCTCTTTTTCCAATCATCACCTTCTCTATATTTTGAATAATTTTTTCGACTGTTGGATTCATACTCTCATTTCCCATTTTACTCCTCCTAAATCATTCATTCTCTACACAAGGCATTCTTCATGGTCTATTTATAAATTAAGTCTATAGGATGAAATGAAAACAATGCAAGAAATAGCACCTCTAGTTTTGAAGATATATGGACAAAAAAGGACAGGCACCCATTTTAGTTGGCACCTGTCACTATTTAGTTAGACGGTTAATTCTCTCGATTATTCATATCTTAATGATTCAATTGGATCAAGCTTTGATGCTTTATTCGCTGGAAGGATTCCAAAAACAACGCCAATGACCATTGAAAACAACATCCCACCAATAACAACCTGCCATGAAATTAATGGAGGCCATTTAGCAAAAATAGCGACGATAGAAGCACCGCCCCATCCGAGAAGGATCCCGATCATCCCGCCAATCAAGGTTAGCGTAACTGACTCGATTAAAAATTGAGTGAGCACCTGTGCTCTTGTAGCCCCTAGAGCCATTCGTATCCCAATTTCTCTCGTTCTTTCTGTAACAGAAACAAGCATAATATTCATGACGCCTATTCCTCCTACTAAAAGGGAGATTCCTGCAATACTGCCGATAATCAACGTCATAATCCGCGTAACCTGTCCTACGCCTTCTGCGATTTCTTCCATATTAACAACTTGATAGGAATCTTTTGTGTTATGAAGTTGATTTAATTTAGCCGCTGCCTTTTCTCCAACATTCTTTAATTGATCCGCATTTTCAGCTTGAAGCGTTACTTGCGTATAATCACTTGTTCCATAAATAGTTTGAAAGGTTTTTGTCGGAATGTAAACATCATTAGAGCCAAAGGAAAATAATCCGGTAGGCTTTTCTAACATGCCAATAATTTCAACTGGCTGACTTTCAATCCGGATGATCTGCCCAATTGGGGATTTTCCTTTAAATAACTCCTCCTCCATAGAATAGCTTACAATCGCAACTCTTCTTCCTCCTAAGAAATCAGAAGCAGAAAAGCCTCTTCCTTTACTTACTTTCAAATCATTCAGTTCAAAATACGCTGAGCTCATTCCAGTAATAGCACTATCGATCGTGTCTTCTTTGAATCGAATAGGGGAAAATACTTGGCTCGTAGCAACAATTTGCTTAATCTCAGGAATTTCCTCGAGTGCACGAATATCCTCTTGACGAAAAGGAGATTGATTATAAGCGTTTGGATTTGCCTTTAATTCTTCCTCTGAAGGCTGATAATACAGCTCAACGGTATTCCCGGAGCCAGTAATTTGCGATTTTAACATCGCTTCTCCACTTTGGCCAATAGCCACGACAATGATGACAGCTCCTACCCCAATAATGATACCTAGCATGGTTAGAATGGAACGCATTTTATGTGCCAAAAGGGAGCTTAAAGACATACTGATATTTTCTAATAATTTCATAATTCTTGTCCCCTTTTACTCATCCCTTCAGAAAGCACGACCCCATCTCTCACCATAATCGTTCTTTTAGCGTATTCTGCCACCTCTGGCTCATGTGTAACGAGAACGATGGTCGTACCTTCTGCATTTAGCTGCGTAAACTGCTCCATAATCGTTACACTTGTTTTTGTGTCAAGAGCACCGGTCGGTTCATCTGCAAGAATTAATTTTGGCTCATTGACAATTGCTCTTGCAATTGCGACCCTTTGCTTCTGGCCTCCGGATAAGGCATTCGGCAAATGGTTCATTCTGTCCCCAAGTCCAACCTTATGCAATGCTTCAACTGCTCGTTCCTGACGCTCTTTTTTTGACATGCCAGCGTAGATCATTGGTAATTCAACATTCTTTAAAGCTGTCAATCTAGGAAGCAAATGAAATTGTTGAAAGACAAAACCGATCGATTGATTACGTACTTGAGCCAACTGAGTATCTGAATAAACCGATACATCCTCTCCGCCAATTTTATAATGACCGATTGATGGTTTATCTAAGCAGCCGATAATATTCATAAGCGTCGATTTCCCTGAACCAGATGGACCCATGATCGCTACAAACTCTCCTTGGCGAATGGTAAGATCGATATTTTTTAAAACATCGATCTTCTCCTTTCCGACTAAATACGTTTTCGTAATCCCTTCTAGCTGGATCATCTTGTCGTCACTTCCATGCCTTCTTTCAAATTGTCAGAAGGATTTGTAATCACTTGTTCTTTTTCCGAAAGACCACTTGTAATCTCAATTGTTTCGCCAGAAGCGATGCCAGTTTTCACTTCTTTTTTAAGAGCTGTATGCTTGTCATATACATAAACAAATTGATTTTGCCCCTCTTGAATAACGCTATCAACCGGAACTACTAAAGCTGTTTTCTTCTCAGTTTCGATTTCCATAATTAACTGAAAGCCTGGCTTCAAGCCCAGATTTTGACTATTAATCTTGATTGTTACCGGATATTGCACCGCTTGGCTTTCTTGTGCACCTGTTGAGCCTTGCTGAGGGATGGTACCAACTCTAGAAATTTCTCCTTCCCATTTTTGGTCAGGAACAGCATCAGATGTAAGAACTACTTTTTGTCCTGGAGTCACCTTTAAAGTGTCATATTCTGATAAGAGACCAGAAGCGATCAATGTATTTAAGTCACCAATATGTATAATTGGAGATGCTCCTGTTGTTTCAGTTCCTGGAGCGGATTGTGAATCAACAGTCAAAACCGTTCCATTTAATGTACTCTTAATCTGTAAATCTTTGATTTGTTTTTCTAAAGTATCTTTTTGCAGATTCGACTGTTTCAGCTCAATATTTGCCATTTTCCTGTCCATATCAAGCTGTTCATAATCAGGCTGTAATTGTTTTTCTGCATCCTTCTTATCCATTTCCTTGCTTAATTCCGCTTTTTTATCATCCAATTGCTTCTTTTGTCGATCCAATTGAGCGATTTTTAAGTTCCCTGACTCGATAGACAGCTTGTTTTGTTCAAGCTCCAATGATAGTTGAGGGTTTTCATATTGAGCAAGGGCAGCTCCCTTTTCAACCGTATCGCCTTCTTTAACAAGAATCTCCTTAAGCTCCCCTTTATCTGGAGATGAATAGACGACCTGCTCGCTCTCAAACTTTAACGTCCCTGGAACCATAATGGTAGAAGAAATTTCTTCTTGCTTCGGCTTTGCTACTTCAAAAGATGGGGCTTTTGCATAGGCTTGACGATACACACTTACTCCAACCATAATCACGATTACACTGACAACACCAATTCCAATCCAAAGCTTTTTTTTCATTTATTAAGCACCTACTCCACCTTGGAAAGCAGTCCCAAGCAGCGCAAAACCAACAGATATAAGGAAGAAGATGATCGCAATCGTCCATGCAACACCTTTTGATAAATTTCCTACTTTATGTAATCCAATTGCAGTTAAAATAAGTCCCCAAATGGCAAATAATTCGATGGAGTTTAGTACTCCAGGCTTGTCGCTATTTAAAAGTCCAGCAATACTTGTCACATTGACCTGTGAATTTCCACCGATCGCTAATCGAATTCCTGCATTTAACAAAACTCCAACCGCACCAATGATATAAATATACGTATTCATGGAAAGGAGCTGCTTATATGTAGCACCAGAATCTGCAATTTTCGTAATGATTAATTGAACAGCACTTCCTATTAAAATAGCAATAATTGGTCCTAGTAAACCTCCAATCACAGCTGTTACTTTGCCTATCATAGAGATAGAAGCAGCTTGTTCAGCAGATATCCCTTCTAATGTCGGGGTATCCATTCCATTTGCAATTAAGAAAGCTCCGAGCGCAGAAAGAATGCTGACAATTATTAACGACACCCAAATTTTCGGATTCTCTTTAATTTTCTCAAACTGTTCACTTGGGCTTGTAAACATTTTAAATAGTGAAGGATTCGGCTTTTTTTCAGCCACAACATGATTTTCCATAAGATTAACACTCCTAATTAAAATAAAATTTTAATAATGCCTGCATTTAACATACGTACTAGATTCTAGGAAGGTTTCATATTTTTACATATTTTTTTACATTTTTTAGATTTTAATAGTTACCTCTCGGAATGCACAAAAATCCTATCTCAAATTTAGAAATTGGATTTAATATTAAATAAAGCCTGTTTTCGTATAGGTTGTTGCTTTTAAACGCGCAGCCTGCATACACTTCGCTTTCCGTGGGCGAGCGTCAAGCCTCCTCGTCGCATACGCTCCTGCGGGGTCTCGCCTTTCTCGTATTCCCACAGGAGTCTACGTGAATGCAGGCTGCTCCGAAACGTTTTTCCCTATGTTTTAACAAACTTTGAGAAAACAGCCTAAATAAAAGAAGCTAATAACCTAATTGTAGTAAGTTATTAGCTTCTTTCTTTATGTTTGGACTTTTCAGGAGGATCTGTTTATTTTATTAATAAGCTGTCCAACTATTTTAATCCATCCACGTTATTTTGATTATATTTAATTCGTTCTTACTATTACCCCATTACTTATTCGAATCTTATAAATAGCAACTAGAAGTATAAACCATACTGGCGTGACGAATAAGGCAATTCGCGTATCTTCTGCAAGTGCAAGCACTACTAGTACAAATGCAAGAAAAGCAAGAATCAAGTAATTGGAAAATGGATATAGCGGCAACTTGAATTTGTTTGATTTCGCTAAATCTGGTCTTGTTTTGCGATATTTCAAATGGCATATTACGGTAATTCCCCAAATAAAGATAAAGCAAACAGTTGAAATACTTGTAATCAGTGTAAATACTCCCTCTGGCATGACATAGTTCAATATGACTGCAATTAAAATGATAATCATAGAAAAGAACAATGCATTGGAAGGTACTTTGTTTTTAGTAAGCTTCTTAAATGATGCAGGCGCATTTTTATCTTTTGCAAGCGAGTATACCATCCTGCTTGTACTAAAGATAGCACTGTTGCATGCTGAAGCTGCGGATGTTAGGACGACGAAATTTATAATCCCTGCAGCCGCTGCAATGCCGATTGCCAAGAAAACTTGGACAAAAGGACTTTTTGCAGGATTGATTGCATCCCACGGATATATACTCATTATTACAACCAGAGCTCCAACATAGAAAATTAAAACCCTGATAGGAATATTATTAATGGCTTTAGGGATGACTTTTTCCGGATTTTCTGTTTCTCCTGCTGTTAACCCTACAAGTTCAATGCCAACAAAGGCAAATACAACCATCTGGAATGAGAGAATAAATCCATGCATACCATTTGGAAACATTCCACCATAATTCCATAGATTTGTAAAACTAGATGAGCCTGAATCTGTGGAAAATCCTTTTATGATCATGATTATTCCAATAAAAATTAATGATAATATGGCTAAAACTTTAATTAAGGCAAACCAAAATTCCATTTCTCCAAACAGTCTTACTGTTGCAAGATTCATGATAAGCAAAATGACAAGTGCAATTAATCCAGGCATCCACTGCGGTACACTAGGAAACCAAAACTGAGTGTAGAGACCTACAGCCGTTAGGTCAGCCATTGCAATGGAAATCCAGCAAAACCAATAAGTCCAGCCCGTAATAAATGCGGCCATATTACCTAAATAATCTCTTACAAAATCAACAAAAGAATGATATTTTAAATTACTTAACAGTAATTCACCAAGTGCCCGCATAATTAGAAAGCAGATCACTCCTGTAATAATGTAAGCAAATAAAATGGAAGGTCCTGCCAAATGGATGGATTTTCCTGCTCCAAGAAATAGGCCCGTCCCAATTGCCCCGCCAATCGCAATAAGCTGTACATGTCTGTTTTTTAGGGCTCTGGCTAATTGTTGTTCCTTCATACTATTTAACACACTCTCTATTCTAAGTATTTAAATCTAAGATGCTTTTAATCCCTCACACTTCAACCTATGAGGAGAGACTTGAGTTAACTTGGTACTAATTGTTTCAACACCATCTGGAAACATATTACCAAATCCGAAAAAACACCTCATATAATAATAGAGCAAAATGGCAAACGAAACAATCAATTTCCAAAAATTTAAATTTATTGTCAAAGAATTAGAAACCTCCATAATACAGAAGACATCCTAAATGCCAAAAGTGGCAGATTTAATGATTTCTTCACATAAAAAGAATTCAAAGCTCATGTTCTCTTTGAATCCTTTATTATGGTAATTCTATTATTGAAATGGTCTTATTTGGCCACGAATTTCACCATCAGGAAATTTTTCCGTGTGCGCGTTAACATATGTGTTTCTTCTATTCATCTGCCTTGCTAGTACTATTAATGGCCTTCCCTGCAGAGGACCTACAAGGTCGTTCCGTGTAATTGTCCCAGTTACTTCCCCTCTATTAAAACTTATTCCTTGAGTTAATGGTCCAAAAAGGAACGCAACTACTGGTCCATTTTCGCCCCTCATACCTAAATGAATATGGGCAGCTGTAAACTCTTTTAAATCATTGACAACTAATTTAAATCGAAGTGTTGTAAAATCTTCATTAAACAAAAACTGAGCTGAACCAGAAGCATTTGTAATAACAGGAGGTACTTCTTCCGAACCTGTTAATTTTGCAATAAATCGTTTAACCAAAGCATCACTTCCTTTAGAGTATCTGTTTTATAATACTCTTTAACTAGAAATGAGCTTGTACATTTTCACTAATATTTGGTCATTGGACGAGAATTTTTATTTTTAGGTTCATTGCACTAAAGTCAATAGACCGATTCTAGTAAAGACATTGTCTACAGTATAGAAAAGAATTCATATTTCTTTACTTTATAGATTAATCATCAAAATGTTTTCCATTTTTTTCATAGGCAATCACGAATACATTTTTTTGTGTTTTCTCACATAATCTTTCTTCAAACGATTTAATCTCACCGATTAAATTAGGCGAAAGTTCAGCAGTAACATAATCATTTTCTTTATCCATTATCATCTCTCCTTTTTTCATTATTATTTCTTCCCCTATTATTAAATATTCAGATTACAATTTACTGCAGATAAAATAAAAATTAATGAAACATAAAAAAGACCACCTCCTTGATTTAGGAAGTAGACTATACTTTTAGAAAAAGTCATTTATGTGACTAGTTCTCAATTTCGGTCAAAAAATATATTAACCATTTCTTAGAAATAAGGGGGCAATATTACATCATGCCGCCCGTAAGATGAGAGTGTGTAATATCTTTAACGCTGTATGCAAAAAGTGCGGTATATCAAGGTTTTCGAGAAACTGAGGTGTAACATCTTTAACGGGAATTTATTATTTTTCACTTGTTTGCGTTAGCAAAATGTTAGCATCTTCTAACACAATATTTCTTTCTTATAGTTATTTCACATTTGATGTTTCTAACTAAAATCGATGGATAAATTTTATAACTTACCGACAATAAATCAGATCTTAGAAATTCAGATATACTGATTAGTTCTAAGCAATTTTGTTGGCAGATTCTATACGTTGTATTAGTTCACTTATTTTTTCACTAAAATTATGTACTTTTAAATTTAGATTATCTTTACAAACTGCTTTTGCTACAGCAACCTTATTAATACCGTATACTTTTTTGCCTTCTTATATTTTGTAATCTTATTGTATTGTCCATATTTATACAATTTTATTTTATTTCCATGAACTTTCTTTATTGCTTTGAATAACGTTTCTTCTATATTCTCAATTTCAGTACATTCAGTTACCCATTCAAAACCACCATTTTTTTGAACTCTTCTACAATTCTACGTTTGTTTATTAAGTTAAACTTTAAAATAAACCAATTTAAAATATTTCTTGAATACTTTTAAATAATCAAATACTATTCTAGTTCCTATCGGACATATTTAATTGTTATTTTTCAACAGTCCTTTAGTAATTAAATATAAATAACTAAAAATTTCATCTTCAGTTCCTCTTTTAGTCACAACTAAGTCCTGTCTTTCATTTACATCATAAACATAACAAAAATTATTTTCCTGACAGCATCCTTTAGAATTTGGTACATTTGTTTTTCTTCCAATTGCAATTTTCAGTTGTTCTAAAGAGAATATAAGGGCTATTATCCAAAATTCGGGGGTTAAACCCAAATTTGAATCATTTCTTTTTTATTTGACTAAACGTTTCAAACGACTTGAAAAGGCTTTTCGTGATTTACACCCGATTGTAATTGTATTTTTTTAATCAAACGATTCTGTAAAAATCCAGCTAGAATAAGTAAAACGCCTAAAATCGTAAACATAAATTGACCCCCAAAATTAGTCATTAAAATACCACATATTGATGGACCAATTAGTTTTGGTATTTGCATATAAAGACCAAAAATAGAAAAGTAACGGCCTCTCATCTCTTTAGGTGCTATTCCAGAAATAAATTTTTGCAAATGGCTTACACCAATCATCTCACCTAATGTAAAAACTATTTCTACTAATATTAGGATGAAAAAAGATGATGCATTACCATAACCAATACCAACTAAAGCAAAGAGAAAGAAGGAAAGAAAAATTAATTTCTTGGAATTAATTTTTTCTGTTTTTTTTGCAATCCATACCATAAAGATTATGACTATTATTGCATTTAAAGTAAATAAAACCGTTAGAATGGTCAGATAATTAGCAAAGCTAGATTTTAAATGAAGTGGTAAGGTTGTTTCTACTTGCGCATATAATAGTCCAATTGGTACTGCATATAAAGTAAATAAATACAATTGTCTATGTTTAATAAAGGATAATTTAGGTGCAGCTTGAAGTTCTACACGACCTACTTTAGGTAGTGTTTCTGGTACTTTAATCCATATTGCAAAAGCATAGATAAAAAACGCTATAGCCGATGAAGCAAACACAACTTGTTGATTCCAAGTAAAAACCGCAAGTCCAAGTAATGGACCGATTGCTGGTCCGATATTAAACGCCGTATGTAAAAGCGCAAATACTTCCGCTCTTTTTTCCCGTGAAACAACGTCGGCAATCTGTGCATTTGCTGCAGGAACAAATAAAGGAATACCCAAACCTAACAAAATGCTTAATCCAGCAAATTCCCAAACGGAATCAGCAAAAATGAATCCAATCATTGAAACTGCCTGAATTAATAAAGAAATTACCATAATCGGCTTCCGACCAAAACGATCTGCAAGTCCTCCTCCCCAAATGCTGATCAATATGCTGGCTAATGGCTGAAGACCAACAACTAAAAGCGGTAATAATATAGACTCGTCTAATTTATTGTACAGATATAGCACAAGAAACGGCCTTAACATAAAGTTGGTTGTTGATGTTAAAGCTGATCCGAACACTCGTATCCAGATAGGAGCATCATACTTTGATAACAACATCTTCAATGGTCTCATAGGATCCTCCCTATATCATTAATAGACTGGTAAAACTTTTTCATCACTTCATTATGTTCAATTGACAGTCTTATATAGCCATGTAACTGTGAATCTTGATAGGGTAAAAGTTTATTAATCATGAATCCTTTACAGTCCCAATAATCCACATAATCCTTTATTTTAGGATGTGTAAAACAAAGAAAATTCGTAACTGACGGCAATACATTAAAACCGTTAGTACACAAGATCTCTTGCAACTGTTTACGAGACTTAATCATGTCCTGTTTACCTTCCTTATATCGTGGACTAGGGGATAAACACTTAATCGCCGCTTCTACTGCTGGTGTACTTACATTCCATAATTGTAAGAATGGACGAAGACATTGATAAAATTCTTTACTAAGAAGTGCATAGCCTATACGTAATCCAGCTAATCCGTAATACTTTGAAAATGTACGAACCACAATTACATTGCTGTCCTTTTCAACTTCATTTACTGACCCATTTATTTCATCATCTGTCGATATGTATTCAATATAAGCTTCATCAATTAATACTGTTGTTGTGGTAGGTAGATTTGAAATAAGTTTTCTTACAATTCTTTTTTTCAAAAAAGTACCAGTTGGATTATTTGGATTACACAATAAAAGCAAAGAATCTTTAGTAACTGTAGATATTAGAGTGTCTACATTCCAAGATTCAATATCCATAGGTATACAAGTTACATCAGCATTATAAAGTTGCGTCAATTCATGATATAAAATATAAGATGGCCATGGATAGAAAATTTTTTTCTTTTGAAGATAAGCCCATAGAAAGATTGCGGAGATAATCTCTGTAGAGCCATTCCCCAAAAGAACATCCGCGTTATTTAAGTTGTATTTTTTTCGTATCAAATTTCGAATCTCTGAGTATGAAGCATCTGGATATCGATAGTATTTTTGTTTAACAAAAGAATTTTCATTTAAATTCATGTGTATCATAAAAAAACACCGTATGATTCGAGGTCGAGTTGTCCGTTACCTGTGATAACTGCAACAATATTTTTATTGTCGTATTCTTGACATAATTTTTTTATCGCATGAATTGTGTAGGAGCTTTCTGGAGATGCAATCACCCCTTCTGTACGGGAAAAATCAATCGCAGAGAGCATTGCTTCTTTTTCATCATAAGCTTTTGCTTGAATCACGCCCCTATTGACAAAATATGAAACGATTGGGGATGCAGCATGGTACCGCAAACCTGATGCATGCATAGCAGGTGGTTTGAAATCATAACCTAGTGAATACATTAGCAGCTTGTTACCTACACCTTCACCATCTGGGTGATCGTAACCGTAAGTTCCTTTAGTCAACGTAGGGATACTACTTGATTCTGTACAAATCACTTGAGTCAAGTGATCTTTGTAGTGATCCAATAAAGGAAGGGCAAAACCACCAAAACTACTACCTCCCCCAACACATCCAACTATAATATCAGGTTGAACTTTTTCTTTATCCAGCTGCTTTATAACTTCTAAACCAACAACTGTATTATAAGTCAATACAAAGTCTAATAGACTACCTGCGATATTAAAACTATATGAGTTCTCAGAGATACTCTCCATTACTTCTGATGTAGCAAGAGCAATCGACCCGTTACTTTCTCCTTTAGCAATGAGTGCCCGACCTGTATTAGTCTGTTCACTAGGTGAAGCGAGAACTTCCGCCCCATACATTTCCATCATTAATCGTCGTAATTTTTTTAGTTCATACGATGTACGAACCATAAATACTTTACAATCTAAGCCATTTAGCCTTGCTGCAAGAGCAGCTGCTACACCCGTTTGGCCAGCAGCCGTTTCAGTAAGTACACTTGTCTTTCCTTCCAAAGCTCCATAATAAGCTTGAGGTAAAGCCGATGTTATTTTAAAACTACCATTACTTAGAAGATCTTCGCGTTTTAAATAAATTTTATTATTTGTTTTTAATTGATTTTCCAATCGGTAAGCTCTAACTAAAGGGGTTTGACGACCAATCATTTTATAAGACTTTAAAACGGGATTAGGGATGTCAATCCACTTTTCAATGGACTTTGCATGTTCCACCACACTAACAGGATGAAACTTTAAATATTCATTAATGCTTTCATATCTATAGATTTGTTGTAAGTCATATTCCGGAATTAAACTTCTAACATTAAGCCATTGATTAACCAATTAATACTTCGCTCCTTTCAAAGACTGAATACATTCACATTGTGATTTTTGCTTACCAAAGTTAGAAACTGTGGATTCCAATACTGATATAACTTTTGCTACTGAAATCTCAAAGTTTTTAACTACTTCAGCATGTGAAGAGGGGTATTGAGGATGTACTTCACTACCTAAAACACAAGCTATGTCTGTAATAATACCTATTGAAACATAGCAAATACCCCTTTCACGAGCTAAAACAGCTTCAGGATAACCTGTCATTGAAATTACATCGTTTCCTTCCCGAGAAAAAATCCGATTTTCAGCACGGGTAGAGAATCTTGGTCCTTGAATTACTAACATGGTAGCTCTTTTATGATATCTATAGCCAAAACTATTAATCACTTTTAAAACACTGTTTCTTAAATCATTACAAAACGGATCACTTGTTGAGATATGTACTGTGTCTGGACCGTTAAAATAAGTATCCTCACGTCCCCAAGTGTTATTGACAAATTGGTCGGAAATCACAAAATCCCCTGGTTTCATCGATGGATTAAGACTGCCAAGAGCGTGAGTCGCAAAGATCCGATTGACTCCTAAGTCATACAACGCTTGAATATTGGCTCTGTAGTTGACTTTATGTGGGGGAATTTCGTGATTTAAACCATGTCTTGAAATAAAATAGACCTTTTTATCAGCCATAATCCCAACTTGGATTGGCGAGGAAGGCTCTCCATATAAGGTATTGACTTCAATTAACTCACGGTTCGTAAACAAACGATACAAACCACTTCCACCTATAATTCCTATATCACTATTTTGCATAATCTTCCTCCATAATTTCATTAATGTTGAATAGAGGTATCAAAGCAATACCAAACTTTCTTAATTCTTTAAGGGCTGCTTCTTGGCGATCAACAATTGATACAAAACCAATAATAGATATATTTTGGTTAATCAAAAGTTCACAGCAACGTTTTGCTGCTGATCCCATCCCTGTTACATCATCGACAAGTAGAACGCGACTATCTACAGAAAATTCGCCTTCAATTAATTCAGATTTACCATATGGTTTTCTTTCTTTTCTTATCATAAATCCTTTTAAAGGAGTTCCTTGTGAAATACTTAATGCCATTACTGCTCCGACAAGAGGTAAGGCGGAAGTAGCTTCTCCACCAATATGAGTTACTCCATGCTCATATGCAAGATTAAGAATTTTTTTTGCTGCAAATGTAATTACTTCTGGTTCGAATATCAACTTCGTACTGTCTATATAATAATCACAAGTACCACCTGTTCTACGTTGAATTTGTTGATAAACAACTGAATTAGTTACTAGATCTTTCACCCGATTCAACTTCTCTCACCCTCATTTGACGGATTGGTTCTTCAATTTTACTAAACGCTTGATTAATTCCTAACTTTGAGGAATTAATCACTTTGAGTCCAAAATCATTTGCTATAGTTAAGTAACTTTCTAGACTCTTTTTAAGATGTTCACGTTCAACATACGAATCTTCAAACGATTTTCGTTCCTTGATACGTTGAATACAAGTTTCAAGATCAACATCCATAATAAAAGTTGCATGTGGCATGCGTATAGATGGTAATAATTCGTTTAGCCAAGATTCAGGCTGATTACCTCGTGCTAACATTGTCGCAAGCATTGTAAATATATATCTGTCACTAAGCACATATGTTCCTTCTTTTAGTGCTGGTTCTATAATTTCTTTAAAATGTTGCATGCGATCAGCAAGCATATATAACTGTAAAGCACGATAATCAACTAATTGTCTTTTTTCTGGTTTATAAATAAAGGTTTTAAAAATATGAAATTTTCTCATCTCCGGAGTAGGCTGCATAGTGACCAATACATCTTCCCCTTCATTCCGAAGTTTATTAGCCAACATCTCAAGCATAGTAGACTTGCCAGAACCGTCTACTCCATCAAAAACTATTAATTTCCCCTTATATTCCTCAGAGGTAATGGGCGTGAGTTTTTGAAACATTGTTATCCTCCTTGTAAATCGTATTATTTCTTTTAGCCAAACCAGGAACATTAATTAGATGTCCATGAAGTTTGTCATTTGCGGCTGCAATGGTTAAAAACTTTTGATTTAAAATCACATCTTCTAAATCTTTATGTAATGGAAATCTAGTAATCGGCGTTCCGAACGAATTGGTAATTATGCCACCTGCTTCTTCAAGAATTAATGATGAGGCTAATACATCTACAAGTTTTGCTGTATTACTTATATCAAAAAATACTGAAGCAGAACCAGTTGCAAGACAACATAGATCAAGCGCAGAACAA
Source organism: Bacillus sp. 03113 (assembly GCF_006546985.1). GTDB lineage: Bacteria > Bacillota > Bacilli > Bacillales > Cytobacillaceae > VATK01. Next base: position 4,251 of record NZ_VATK01000027.1, on the reverse strand, counting down.
CCCATCGCACGATAACTATTTAACTTGGATACAATTTGTTTAATTATTTCTAACTCTAAGTTGGATTTTGACAAACCGACAAAGATACCGTCACATTCAGTTAAATTCTGATAGACTGCAGTTTGTATTTGTATACCATTACGAAATGCTCCTCGACCTTTAACTGCGGTATATTCATGCCCATTTGATAGATTAATCACATATGCTCCTAATACTTCATTGTATTTATCTATAATGGCAATTGAACAAGCATAATATGATAAGCCCATAGTAAAGTTTTTTGTGCCATCTAAAGGGTCTATAACAACTGTAAAAATACCTTCTCCCAAATTGATACAACCAATTTCTTCACTGATGATCATGTGAACGTGCTTATTATTTTTGAAAAAGTTAATGCACAATTCTTCAAGCATTAAATCTATCCTTAGGCTGATCTCTCCATACGCATTAATTCCCTGCTCGTCAAATAACATTTTTTGATTCATACATGCTACCTTCTTTAATTCATAGCCTAAGTCGGAACACTCCTTTATAATTTCTACTATAAGGTCATAATTTGATTCCATTAAACTCACCTACTTCGAATTAATGTTGGAAGCATCTTTCTTTAGAAAAAAAAACAGAACATGAGGTATGTGAAAAAGCATCTAAAATTTCATTGTCATTCGGTGCATTCCCAGGAAGGATAAAGATAGAGATTCTTTCTTCCGAAATTGGATAAATAGGAATTTGGTGAGGAAAGTTCCCATCTACAGCTAGAACTGCTCCAGTAATATCCTTTGTGTTTTTACAATGATGCTTTGCCTTGTAAAAAGCATGTTCAATTGCTGTCATTCCATCCTGGTGCCCTGCAGCCACAGCTAATGTACAACCATCCTTTACTAGGACAGCACAGTTTGTCTTCACAGTACATGCAATATACCAAGCAATTAAGACATCCTGTTCCTTATTTAGATTCAAATCTATTAATCCATGCCAATCAAAATCTGTGATTTTTTTGATTTGGGTATAAAATTGATTTTGAACAAGCACAGAACCATCAATTAAACCAATCGTTTCAGTTTTCCGAAAGGTTATTTCTTCGTTATTTCTAAAAATAATGAGACGTAAATGAGTTTCATGATTTTCAAAAGAGGGTGCGACCACTCCATCGAAAGAATACTGTTGAATTTCATTCAAATCATCTGCAGTTACCTTGTGATTGAGCATAAGCAGTCCATTTAGTGCTGCACGTCTGTCGGTATCTACAGCCATTTGTAACCTCTTCGAAAAAGAAGTTTCTATTGACATCCCTACAACATTTGCATGTTTTATAATTAATGCAGAAGATCTTTTTATATAACACAAAAGCCTATAACCTATGTTTATATTCCTTAGATCGTTTAAGGATAGATCTGGATGATTAAGAATCATTGAGGAAGGTCCCTTTTCCCACCTAGCTATTTGATGAGGATTTTCACCGTATTTTAACTTAATCGATTTATGCATTCATCCCCCCACTTTCTTAGCATAGTTTTTTTTATCTGTTCTACTTATTAACCAATAACGGTAAAAATATGAAATGGCAAGGGGTAGATTGAATGTCAGATGTAATAAGATAGCTGTCAAAACAGAGCCACTATAAACATACAAAATGCCAGCACAGATACTTAACATTAGCTGCGCTAAGTAGTCAATCGGTCGGAACATTGAAGATCTTGCATGAATTAAATGATCTGCTACAAATAGAAAGGCTGATATAATTATGCTCAATTCGATTCTAAATATTTGTATTAATAATCCGATCACAAATAATTTGTAAAAAAGTTCCTGAATGATAGCTGAAGTTAAAAGACTAAATGTTTCTATACATAATTTTCTAAAAGAAATAGGTGGAAAAAAGAAAGCCAATTCCTTATTGAAGAACGGTTTGATTTCCCCAAAACGAGGAATAAGAAACAAAGAACCAATTAGAACAGCTAAAACCATAGAAACAACAACACTACCTAACGAAGTATCAAAAGAGGTACTTGGTGAAAAGAAAAGCACTGCCGTTATATAAGGAATAAAATAGACTGCTCTTCTTAACCAATCAGCATTAGTAAATAGCATATCCTTGATCCGCCAAGCAGTTAAATTTATAATTAACTGAAAATGAATAAATATAAAGAGTATATATGTTTCATTAGTAGCTTTTATTATAATGGTAGAGATTAGTAACACTTCAACAAATAGTAAAGCTATCCATTGTTTTTTTGTCATATTAAATCTCAACAAGTTCTTTTTTAGTCAATTCTTCTATAAAGATCTCAACATCTTGAAGGACAACATCTTGGTCGACCTTATATAAATTTGAGATTTTCTCTGCAATTTCTCCTAAAGTAGTTTGTCCATCTAAAGAATCCCAGATTATCTCCCCTACTTCATCAAGCTGATAAACCTTATAATTTTTCATAATATATTTATTTCCATTTATAACTCGATACTGAACAAAAATATCTCTTGTCGGTTTCATCAATTTCTTCTCCTTTTAAAATGGGTACCAAAAGAAATCCTTTCGATACCCACTGTTTTAATTAAGCGTTTTGCATTCCTGGAGCTAGTTTCACTTCTTTTAATTTAGGTGATTTGTACCCTTTCATTCTATTCACCTCCTTTCAATGTTAATAGGTCTAACTCAATTGATGGTTTCTTAATACGTTTTGTGTCTTTACATTAAGTGTTTGAGAAAATCTCATCGTTTCTTTCACAAATAATTTAATAGTAGATTCATTGAATGGATAAGTTTGAAAATGTAGATATTTATCAAGTAATTCTTTGTCACGATTACGTTCTTGGTAGCACACTATTTTACGATACATCCATTTACTATTTGGATTAGTTTCTCCATGAACAGCTAGATAAGAAGTTACTGCGAGTTCTAGCAACCTACGTACCATAAAGAAAGCTGAACCAAAATCACTTGAAAGCATTGCCCCTTGAATATCCTCTACATAGGAAGTGAATTTTTCTGAAGCTATAATAGCTTGATATAATCCTAGATTTTTAAATAAAATTGATTGCTGTAACTTATTGAAGTTCTCCTTATTAACAAGAGCCTTTCCAAATTTAAGACGGTGTAATAAATCGATTTCTGAATCAGTGAAACGAGAGATATAGTCTTCGGTTTTAAAAACTAAGTTATTCAGTCGGTCAATCAAGTTATAGAAGTCTTCCTTAGTCCAGTATTCAAAATCATAACGGACTCCATCAAAAACTAAATTACGTACTAAATTTTCTCCAGTACTGAGAAAACTCTCTCCAATATAGTCCTTATTAGATTCGAATTGTTGAGGTATTTTCTCACAAATCACATACACATCAATATCCGACGTATCATTACCAAATCCTTCCATTATAGATCCACCCAGATAGACGTAAAACACCTCGTTATTACTCAAATGTTTCAAAATATTTTCAGGGTTCTCAAGTATTTTTTCAGCGATAATGGCCAATGCTTTCCCTCCAGTTGCTTATATTTATTAAATCAAAACAAAAAAACTCAAATTCAAGTAGGAAACTCGTCGTACAAGTGAAACCTACTAACCTGAGCTTTAACTGGCATAGCAAATAAACATAGTATTTACCAGATAAGATGAATACTCAAAATCTACGCTTCTTTAAATTAAGTAAGGTAGAACATAGAGAAGGATTTCACTCGTAGTCTGACAATTATACGGTCGCCAGGTAGAGACTCTCGGGCCATATTCCCAATGTTATACAAGTGATTATATGTAAATTATTTCTTTTTATGGAAATAATATCATATTAATATGATATTGTCTATTATTTCCATTCGAAAAATAATTACTTTTTGAAATTGGTTTTTTGTACACTACCATTAATGTAAATTGGATTGTTATAACCATAATTAAAAACATATTCTCATTTAATAAAAAGTATATGAAAAATACATACTCTTATTAGATAAAACTCACTATAATGTAACCGCCTGATAACTTTGAACACTTTTTGCTAATTAGCAGTGAACACTTTACTCGAAGTTAGTGCAGGCACTTTATTACTTTACATGCCTCTGCAGGCAAGATTTTGAGCCATGAAGCCAGGTACATTTAGGAATTTGGCTCAGCCGAAGTAGGCTATCGTGCACTTCTCTACTGGAAAAAAGTGTTCAATCTTATACAGCATTATTGGGTGTAGACGTCAAGTCGAATTTTACACTTTTTGCTCGTTTCCTTTTTACACTTCTGCTGAAAAAATGCTTTTCCGGTT
>NZ_VATK01000026.1 GCF_006546985.1 Bacillus sp. 03113 | reverse complement strand
AAAAATCGGAAGAAATAAAGAAATTCTTTAGAATTAGTGAGTGAATGTGGTGCAGGCGGGAAACCCTATCAGCGGGCATTTTAGGCCAAGGCCGGTAAAAGAGGCTTTCAGCCGCAGAGCAAACCACCAGTTCACACTGGTGGTTTTGATTTTTGCGAAAAAAAAGATTGAGTCGATCGCTTGGATTTGAAATAATTGGTATTTAGCAATAATTACAAGAATTTGAAAAAGGATAACATGTTTTCTAAGTGGAATTATAGTGTAATTGGTTATGTGGAGTGATTTAATTGATTAAAAATATTAACCTAATAACGGATACAACGAAAGACTTTTCATTGGAAAATATAAAGTATATTGTTGGTTTTTTTATCAGGTTTCAAAGTGAATATTTTGAAGGCAACTCTTTACTTGATATTGAGTTTATTATTGAGGTTGAGGAAAAACAATATATTGCCCACTTTCGGTTCTACAATCCTGAGAGTATCAACTTTGAAAGTGGAGGTCAGTATCATCAAATATCAATAGATATTCAGGACATAAAGGATAGAGGTTGGGAAAAAAAGAAATATGAAGTGATTGATTATGAACAAGAAACCCTTCACTTTTATTGTACTGATATTGAAATTATTGCTGTAAGAGAAACACAATATTATATTTAGTCGTAATCAGCTAACGGTGAGTGTTTCTGCATATACTAGGAAGATAACGGATGCTAGAGTTCATTAAGTGCGAGCCAGGTTCAACAGCCTTTGATCTTCAACAAAAGGGCGCTTCGTATTATAAGGTCAACTAGTAGTGATTACTGGTTGGCCTATTTTATATGGGTTATGCTTTAGGTAGTCGGGGTAGGACGATCGGGCGCGTGGGACTTGATCCCGTCCAGAATATTGTCCACCTCCTACTTGTAGAAACATGTTTGAGGCTGGTTGGGGCTTTGATCCCGAATAACAAGCGAAGCTATGAAACTACAAGATAGATAGGAGCTGCCGGCAAATAAGTAAAAGGAGATGAGATAAAGTATGGATCCAGTTATTGGTCTGGATGTCGCAAAAGGAGAAAGTCAAGTCCAAGCTTTTTTGGCAAGAAAGCAACCTTTTGGAAAAACCTTTAAGTTTAAGCATGATACCAATGGTTTACATGATTTTTATATATTTTACAAGGAGGTCAAATTGACCGCTGAAGCAGATCCTGTGGTCATTTTTGAGTCAACTGGACACTATCATGAACCTGTACTTCAGTATCTTGAGGAAAGGAGGATAACCTACTATTTAGTGAATCCAGTAGTTTCTTACGAAACTAAAAAGAGTAGCCTTCGAAAGGTTAAGTCAGATCCAGCTGATGCTCGACATTTATGCGAACTCTACTACAAGGAAGATCTAGAAACATTCCACCGAAAAAATGTTCAAACCATGAACTTACGTAATTTATCTAGACAACATGATTCATTAACTCGTAATTACGTACAGTTAAAACTACAGTTTCAAACGATTCTAGATCAAGTTTTTCCTGAATATAAAGGCGTTTTTGGGAATTTGTATTCACAGGTATCTTTAAAAACCTTGCTTTTATATCCTACTTCTGACGTCGTTTTAAAGGAAACAACAGATGAACTAGCGAGTGTGATGCATAGTCTAGGAGGAAAACGTTCGTATGAATGGTTTTGGGATAAAGCGAATAAGCTTAAAGAAGCAGCAGAACGAAATCCCTTTAAGAAAACCCTATATCAGAGCCATTTAGTGACCTTAAAGATGTACGTCCAAATGCTTCTTCAACAAAAAGAGTTTCTATCCATCCTAGAACAAGAGATTGATGAATTAGCTAAGCAGTTTGAAGAGTATGAGATTCTCCGTTCCATACCGGGAGTAGGATGTAAGATTGCAGCTACACTTATCTCTGAAATTGGGGAAATCAAGCAGTTTAGTCACCCTAAAAAGCTAGTGGCCTATGCAGGAATTGATCCCAGGATCTATCAATCAGGTAAGTTTACAGCTACTATAAACCGCATCACGAAAAGAGGCTCTTCCAAGCTACGACAAGCTTTATATACAGCCGTTCAGTGTGGATTAACGAATAATCGAAACACCACACCAAACTGAGAGAGTTTTACGACAAAAAAAGAAGTGAGGGAAAACCTCACAAAGTAGCGATAATAGCCTGCGCCAACAAGCTATTACATTGGATTTATGCCATTCTCAAGCATAAAGAGAGTTTTACGGCATAACAAATACCTGATAATTACATTAATTACAAAAACTTCAAATTGTTGTTTTGAAGTCTCTTTGTCATGCCTTCTTTTATTGTAACATTACTTATGAATTAATATTAAGCCAAAAGTATTGACTTATATTAGCTGGTATTCTATAAGGATTAGCGTTTCATTTCTTTTAGGGGACTTTTGTTGGATTTCAAAGTTAAGTTCAGCTCATTTTCTTAATTAAAAAGAGGTTAATTTAAGATGGTTATTAAACAAATGGTATAATATGGTTATTATAAATAAAATGGAGGAATGAACATGAATATTGGGGACATCATTTATCAATTATTTACAATCCTTGCACCTGTGGTTTTTATTATTCTTATAGTTTTATATGTACGGAATACAAAAAAACATAATGACCGTCTAAAAAGGATTGAAGAAAAGGTAGACAACTTAAAAAATGATAAATAGTTTTTTGTAACCGAGGTGCTTCCATTTAGAGAGGGAAACCAGCTACTTCTTATTCAAGTAAATGAGCGCATTTCTGCAATAGGGTACCGTCACATGCCCATCAAATTTAAGGGGTTATTTATATGTTTTTAAAATTTTTAATATTAATCGGATTCATTACATTACCAATCTGGGGAATAGTCTTCTGTTTAAATTTAATTTCAATAATCGAAAAAATTAAATATGAAAAAAAGTATAGGAAAAATACATTTTGGTTTACAATCTCATTTATTCTTATCATATCGGTGTTAGCTATCCTAGCTACAGCGTAGCTGTCATAGACCGCAAAAAGGCTTAAAAAGTTCAAAAAACCAATAAATGGACAGGGACGGAACTTCTTTTTATTTTTATTCAGTAAATTGTTTTTTTTAAATCTAGTATAGTATAAGCAAAAATAAACAGCATAGTCTTAAATACGGATTTAAATATAAAATCAGCAGAAGAACAATTAGGTGTTTCCTTCCCAAAACAATATAAAGATCTATTTAAAATAACTAACAATGCTCAGATTAGCGAATGGACTCTATTTCCTATTAAAGACCCCCAAAACCTAAAGAGAAATTGGGATGATATTGTAAGACAAAATAAGGAGATGAGAGATGAAGGAATGGCTGATGATTAATATCTATTGGTGAAGATGGTGCAGGAGACAAATTGTGTTTTCGAATTACTGATACTGTAATGGATAATAAAGTTTATATTTGGTATCACGAAACGGAAGAATTAGAAGAATTAGCTTCTAACTTAAAAGAATTTATTGTATCAAATTCTGAATATGAAGATGAGATTGATGAGGATTAATAAAAAAAGCTTAATAGTTATTCAAGAAACGGGCGCAAGAATTGAACAACAACGATGGACTGTTTTCAACAGTCCATTTTTCTTGGTCTTTAATCAGTTAAAGGGCAGGATAGTTAAAAAGGATTTTTTAAGTATATTAAAGAAATATACTATAAAACCATAAATTGGAGGGTTGATTATGTCGATTTTAGTAAGCAAAAAAGGCAATGTATTTTTGGATTTTCTTAAGATTAACGAAGAGGAAATAAACAACTATGTAACTGATGCACCCTTAACTCATTCATTAGTGGTAGCTAAATATGAAGAAAAATATCTTTTAATTTTTAATAAGTGGAGACAGAACTGGGAATTGGCTGGTGGAATTATAGATGAAGGGGAAACACCAAGGGAATGTGCAATAAGGGAATTATTTGAGGAAACAAATCAATCAATTAAACAATTATCTTTTAAGGGGGTTAATGAAGTTTAAATTAAAACCTGATGATAGAATAGAATATGGTGCATTGTATAGTGGTGAAATAGAGGAATTAAAACCTTTTAAGGAAAATGAAGAAGCAGAACAAATTGCTTTATGGGATAGAGAAAGAAAAATCGGTTACATAGATGAAATCGATGAAAAACTCCTTGAATATTATTAAAATGTTCATCAAGTAACGGGCGCCATTCTTAAATGAGACACTCTTTTAACAACAGTAAATTTGCAGTGGTTTTATATTATATTAGTTCATTTTATTTATTGTTTTGTATGAATTGGGGAAAGCATATGTCACAATTTAAAGTTAAAAGAATTGAAGACTTGAATAATATTAATTTAAACCATTTAGTTTTGGAAAGTAAGGCCGATGGATTTCGATTTTTAGAACGATTGCTAAATGAGTTTAAGGATGGTTCTAATAAGTTCTCCGATTTTGGTGAGGTTCTGTATGGCGTTTTTAACCATAAGGATGACTTACTGGCTATTGGCGGTCTTAATATTGATCCTTATTCTAAAGATGAAAAGGTAGGCCGTTTAAGAAGGTTTTATGTTAAAAAAGAATATCGAAACAAAGGTCTCGGGAAACTTCTGTTAGACAATATTATCGATTATGCAAAAACTTATTTTGATATATTAGTTCTTTATACAGATACCAAACCAGCAGACAAATTTTATTCTTCCTACGGATTTAAAAAGAACAATAATTATCCAAAATCTTCTCATTTCGTAAAGCTGTAATTTTAAAAAAAGGATATTTAGAAAATATCATTTATTCTAGAAAAGGGGCTTATCTGCAATAAGGAAATGTTTATGACTGGATAGCTGGTACGGAAGTAGTTCGCTGACTTATAGTAAGTTACTTATTCGGCTAACGCTTTAGCAATAAGCGTTAGCAGGCTAAATAGCCTTTAATTAAATAGTCGATCTTCCATAATCGGGCGCTTTAATTGAATAAAAGAAGAGCATATATTATACATGACTAATATGTGCTCTTCTTTATTTTTAAGGATTTTTATAATTTAGGTCTTGATAATATACGCTAAGACAATTTTTAGAAAATAAAACCCTAATTTTCTTACGCTTAACAGAAAGAAAATTAGGGTTTTGATGTCTTTATAGGGGAATACTGGCGTTTCTATAACCAAAGTTAATGATTCCTCTTTGTATATCCGTTTCCTATCGTTTTGTTATATACACTTCCATGTTGGGCTCCTAATGGAAAACAGCTGCAAAAAGGGGAGACTGCTAACAAAACGTGAAACACTTACGCTAAGGAAAAATTCCCTTTTTGCTTATACGTATGCCATATACATTCGATCTGAAATGCCCGGACCAATCTGAACGGTTACTCCATACCTGGATAACGTCCACCAAATGCTTTTGGACTAACAGCATCAATACGTGCTAAATCCTCAGAAGTAAGTTCAATATCTACTGTCCTGACATTTTCCTCCAGATATCTGCGGCGTTTCGTACCAGGTATCGGCAATGCTCCTTTAGCTATTGTCCAGGCTATTGCCAGTTGTACGACCGTGCAGTTCTTTTCTTTCGCGATTTCACCGAGTTTGTCCACGATATCAACATTTTTTTGGAAGTTTTCACCTTGGAATCGTGGCAATTGTCTACGAATATCATCCTCTTTCAGATCCTCGAACTTACGTAGTTCTCCAGTAATGAAGCCCCTGCTTAGCGGACTGTATGCCACAAAAGTGATTCCCAGTTCATTGACGGTTGGAATGATTTCTTGTTCAACGTCACGGCTCCAAAGGGAGTATTCCGTTTGTAATGCGGAAATGGGATGTACCGCGTGTGCCCGGCGAATGGTAGGTGCATCTGCTTCAGAAAGACCAAGATAACGTACCTTCCCTGCCTTCACTAAATCAGCCATTGCCCCGACCGTTTCCTCAATTGGAACATTCGGATCAACTCGATGTTGATAATACAAATCAATATAATCAAGACCTAGGCGCTGAAGGCTCTCGTCGATTGCCTTTTTTACGTATTCTGGGTGTCCGCCAACAAATTCCCAATTAGGTCCGAACCCAAACTTGGTAGCGACAACAGCCTTTTCTCTTCGCCCTGCTAATGCCTTACCAAGCAGTTCTTCATTATGCCCGTTACCATAAGTGTCAGCTGTATCTAGCAAAGTAACTCCAAGCTCCATAGCTCGGTGAATGGTTTTAATCGATTCTTCGTCATTTATAGCACCGTAAATTCCTGGAGACATCCCCATAAGACCTAATCCAATAGATGAAACTTCTAAATCACTATTACCTAATTTTCTTGTTTTCATATTAAAACCTCTCTTTCAAGGGCGGAAATATAACTGCATAGCTAGTGTATCATGACGTTTATACAAAGTAAACAAAAAAGATGTTTTTTGTCTATTTTATATAAATTGTATATGTAAATAGTGCTTTTTGGTATAATGTAATCAATGAGGAGGAATTAAAGTGACTCATGACAATATGACAACTGAAAAGTTTAGACAAACACAAGATAAACTAATCCTGAAACTAATGCCAACGGTTAGAAATGGCGGGTTTCAGACATTACGCATGGATGATATAGCAAAAATCATGGATATAAGTAGAGCAACACTGTATAAATACTTTCCTAATAAGGAAGATATATTCCATAAAGTTACAGATGGGTTTGTACAGTATATTAAAGAAATGACTACAGATCTGCCTAATGAAAAATCAATGTATGCAACCAAGTTTCAACAAGTGTTTGAGCAATCAGTCTCACTTGCACTTTTTATCACGGATGATTTTCTCAAAGAACTCCAAAACACATATCCATTCATGTACGAAAAGCTTTGGGAAACGATACAATTTCGCGAAAAACAGTTACTGATTTTTTATAATGAAGGAATTCATAATGGTGTTTTTAATGAAGTTAACGGAAGACTTTTAATCTTGCAGGATAAAATGTTATATAACATGCTAGATCTAAAATATTTAATGAAAAACCATTGGACCATTGAACAAGTATTATTAGATTTCTATAAGTTAAGAAAGATACAACTTTTTAAGTCGGAAATGCTTTCTATCGTAGATGATTCCCTTATAGTGCCTAAAATTGAATATTTAACCCAGAAAATATCGAATATATTATTATAACTATATAAACAGTCATTTATTTTTTGCTCCGATAGGCAGCTTTTTTATATGAAAAGGGGATATAAACTTAGTCACTAAGGGTTAAGTTTGTGAAGAAATACACTTAAACAAACGGGCGCATTTCTTGAATAAGTATTAAAAAGGGTCTTACATATTATATATGTATAATATGTAAGACCCTTTTACTATCAACGATTTTACTTGCCTAACCTAAAGATAAATCTTTTTTTCAAAATGGATTCTTTTAATTTATCGTAATATGCCGGTTTGTGAGATATTTTTGATCAAACTTTATTCCAAACCTACAGAGGATGTAGTTTAGCATTAATAGTGTGGAACCATATCACAAATAGTGGTAAAGTAGAAAATCGAACTGAACGTTGATACTGCAATGTTGTGCACTCATTAAGGTACTCAGAGCATAGATATTTCTTCGTATTGAATATTTATGCCCAAATTATGTTAAAGGCCACCAAAGTCTCCTGCACTTTCTCTCTTATGATGTTTCGAGCTTATTTTACGGAAGCCGGTGCTTTCTCGTTTTGGCCGATACGGAAAAATAACTCATCTCAACAGGTGAGACGAGCTTTGATTTCGGTTCCCCCCTCAGTTTCTCCGACACGCCATCTGAGCAGTCTTGGCTATATCTTCCCTCCTCTAGCTTCATGTCAATAAAATCGACGACCTGCTGCAGCGAGGAAATTTGGTTGATGATATTTTCCCGGTGGCTCTTTAAGAGCTCCACCAGCTCGGGGTATTCCGCGGGATCGGTGCCGGCGGTGACCGCCAAAAACGGCCGTATTTCCTCCAGCGGCATTCCTGTTTTTTTCATACAGGATATCAGCCGAATCGTATTGATGTCCTCCTGCCGATAAATACGGTGCCCGTTGTCCTTCCGATCCGCCCGTGGCAACAGCGCGATCTTTTCGTAATAACGGATCGTATCCTTTGAAATTCCGGTTTGCTCGGCGGTTTGATTTATCGTAAAAGTTTGCTCTGCTTTCATCCTATTCCCTCCCGGAGATTGCTTTTTTGTTCATTATACATCTTGGAGTTGGCTCTAAATCAAGTCTCTTATCCTTGTAACAAAAACTTTGTTTTCGCATCTTGACTTGGAGTCGGCTCCAAGATATAGAGTATAAGTTATCGGTGGAAATATACCGACCATTATCTAGAGAGGAGACGTACAATGAACATGAACCAACGTGAAAATATTGCAATGATTACGGGCGCAAGCAGCGGGATTGGGTTGGAATTAACTCGGAAATTGCTGTCGGCGAACTGGCAGGTAGTTGCTTTGAACCGTTCCGACTTTCCTGCTGACGATATGAGAATCCAAAAAGCCGTCAATAGTGGATGGCTTCGTATTTATAAAATAGCAGATCTCGCCGATTATGCCAGCTTGAGACGGACTTTGGCGGATTTTAAAGATAAGGAGCAGCGGATCGATATTTTGTTCAACAACGCCGGCGGGAGCTTTTCCGAGCTCAGTTATTCGAAACAAGGGCGCGAGAAGCATTATGAACTGATGACAGTCGTTCCGTATATCATTCTGATGGAATTGAAGGAACTCTTAAAAAAAGGCGTCTTAAAAACGGTGATCAATACCTCATCTTCAGCACTTAACTATGTAAAAGAGTTTAATATCGAAATCCTGGAACGCCCCAAAACCTTCCGCAAACTGCTCGGTCCTTATGCCACCTCAAAGCTGGCTCTTTCCCTGTGGACTCATGCTATCGCAGCGCAGCTTGCCAAGGAAGGCATTAAGATCCGCAGCGTTGACCCGGGTAGTAATAATACGTTAAGAAAAGGAAAAAAATCCGGACTGCCCATAGTGGTTAAATTGCTAATGAAGCTGTTTTTCTCACCACCTACCTATGGTGCTAACCAGCTGTATGAGGGTGCTCTTGGGGAACACCGTAATGAGACCGGTGTGTTTTTGCTGAAAGGTCAGGTTGCAGATTTAAAATTTGAAGATCACGCGCAGAACGTTTTGGAAAGAATTCATACGATTTACAAACACGAATTTCTTGGTGGATGCACCTGAGGACACGCTCCTTCTTTCATTCGCAAATCTAGAAATATCTACTGAAGACGATTCCTTTATGGAATCTGCTTTATAAGTAAATGAAGTGAGTTGAACCGTATCATAAGTAAGTTTTTTAAATATTACAATCTTCAACAATCGGGCGCTATCCTTGAAAAAGGGTAGCGCTCTTTTACGTATAAGGGCCATTTAACTGAATAACGAGACAGTCATAAAAAGGACTAAAAAGTAATCTTCAATTAACTCATGGTTGTTTTAAAATCTAATTAAATAGTATTTTTCTAATGCACTTTTGTAAGAAACTGCGAAGTAAAGATATTTTTATAACCTGCAGACAGATAGAGATTTATCGGGAGTAACCTCAAAATTATTTATAGTATGTGATGCAATAATTTCGATAAAAATTAAGTGATAAATGATTATTTCATCAGTTTATGAACAATGCAAATACAAGTTGCGGATTCGCAATTGTAGGTTGGTGTTATTTTAGTGTAAAACCTATTATAATTTACACAAAATAACAAAGAAAAGAGGTAGAAAGTCATGGGTTTTGCAGATAATTTAAAATCAATTAGGCAAGAAAGACATATTTCACAGGAAGAGTTAGCAGAAATAATTGGTGTAAGTCGTCAAGCAGTTTCTAAATGGGAACAGGGAAGTGGCTATCCGGAAATGGAAAAATTGCTTGTTTTATCTAAAGAACTCAATGTATCTTTAGATTATTTGATGTTAGGTGAGATAAAGTCCACTGAAAACAACAAAACTTTATTCAATAATATAATTGTACCAACAGGGAAAATTACTATTAAATCATATGATGGAAAATCAATTGTTAATTGCTATAAAGTTTTAGCGTCACATGTAATGTATAAAGCAAAAAACGATGAGCCTAAATATTGGTTGATTGGTGTTAATAGCGGAGCGCTTTGGGGAGAAAAATCAATTGTACTTGGTTGGTATGTTGATGAAGAAAAGATTAAAAAGGAAATGGATGAAATTGCAGAAGCAATTAATAATGGTGTACCAGCATATGAATTAAAATATGCAGTAAAAGTTAAGAATAAAATGTTAAGAGTAAAAATAGATGAAGAGTAACATAATTTTTATATGATAAATAAGAATAATTTAGAGTTTAACAAATCCCAATTTGCCGGATTGAACAAAACAGCATAATGTTTGGTTTAGTTACTTCATATTTTTCGTATATTATGATATAGTACCTCATTTATCCTTCTAAAAACAAGTTTGTGAAACAATGCGCTTAAACTATGTAGGTACATTGGAGAAGAACAATTAATCGATTTTGAGGCTGAGGCCATATTATAGTTATTCCATTAAAGGGCGCCATTCTTGAGGAATTGGTGCTCCTTTTGCATTTTAGGGCCATTTAATCGAATAAAAGAAATTAACTACTCAAAAGCAGGGGGGAATCATTTTGAAGATAATCGAGACGGAACGATTATACCTTAGGCAGTTGGTAATGGATGATAAAAACGAATTATCGAGGGTGCTCTCTGATCCGGAATCCATGCAATACTATCCTCATCCTTTTAACGAAGAGAAAGTGAAAAATTGGATACAATGGAATATGGAGAATTATAAGAGATATAACCATGGTCTGTGGGCAGTGATTTTAAAAGAAAGTGATATATTTATTGGCGATTGTGGGATAACAATGCAAAAAATCGAAGGTGAAACATTACCGGAAATCGGTTTTCACATTATTAAAGAATATTGGAATAAAGGATATGCAACGGAAGCTGCTTCTGCTTGTAAGGAATATGCATTTAATGTCTTGGGATACCCGAAAATATTTTCTTATACGACTCTAAAAAATATCCCTTCACAAAAAGTTGCAGAAAAAATCGGAATGAAGATTTATAAGTTTTTTGAGAAACTGGTGAACAACAAGTTGTTCAGGTTACATATAACGATGGAGAAGGATGATGAAAAAAACATCATAGTGGTCGTTATTCAATTCGGGCGCGTTTATTTAGGAACGCGTCTTTTTTTCGTGTATTGGAAGTTTAGTTTAACAAGGTTACAAAGTCTTATGTCTCAAATAATTCAAATAATAAATATTACTTTCTTGAAGCTAGAAGGTCAATTTGGTAAAATTTATACAAAATAAGTTTACAATGTGTACTGGCGATTAAACGTGGGTTACCACGAGGGAACACATTGATATTATAAGCCGTTCGCCTGGGCAAAGTGTTTGAAATAATCAAACGCTTTTTTTATTTGTATGAAAGGGTGAAGGTATAGATGGAAGAAGTAATAATGCGGTATGGTATTAATCCCAATCAAGGTAATGCAAAGGTTAAATCCCCTGAAAAGTTACCTTTTAAAATTCTTAATGGAGAGCCAAGCTACATCAACTTACTTGATGCTTTTAATTCTTATCAACTTGTTAGGGAACTAAAATTAGCAATAGGAGAACCTGCGGCAGCCTCTTTTAAACACGTAAGTCCTTCAGGAGCAGCGGTATATAATCCATTAAGTAAGGAACTAGCTAAGTCTTATTTTGTTGATGATATGGATTTATCACCTCTTGCAATTGCTTATGCAAGGGCAAGAGGAACAGATCGAATGTCTTCATTTGGTGATTGTGCTGCATTAAGTGATAAAGTTGATCTTTCTGTTGCTAAAATTTTAAAGAGAGAAGTCTCTGATATGATTGTGGCACCTGCTTTTGATGATGATGCCTTGGAAATCCTAAAGTCTAAGAAAAAAGGAAAGTACCTTATTATTGAGATTGATCCAGATTATGAACCTGAGCCGTTAGAAGAAAGAACATTATTCGGGGTTAACCTTGTTCAGGAAAGAAACAATGTGCTAATAACAGAGAAGATATTAAACAATATAGTGACTGAAAACAAATTTTTGCCCTATTCAGCAAAGAGAGATCTATTAATTTCGGTAATAACACTTAAGTATACGCAATCCAATTCTGTATGCTTTGCGAAAGATGGGCAGACGATTGGTGTAGGAGCAGGACAACAATCTCGTATTCATTGTACAAGGCTAGCTGCAACAAAAGCAGAAAACTGGTACTTAAGGCAACACCCAATAGCTCTTACAATGAAATTTCGTGAAGGAGTTTTAAATACTGTACAAAATAATGCAATAGATAAGTGGCTTTGTGATGATCTTACATTACCAGAAAGAAAAGCTTGGGAAGAGTGTTTTGATGAAGTACCTTATAAGCTTTCTCATAACGAAAAAAGAGAATATTTAAATGGACTAAAAGAAATATCGTTTACTTCGGACGCATTTTTACCTTTTCGAGATAATATTGATCGTGTTGCACAAAGTGGTGCAAAATATATTTTACAAACTGGTGGATCATTACGGGATAAGGAAGTTATTGATGCGGCTAACGAATATGGTATTGTAATGGCATTCTCAGGAATTCGCTTATTCCATCATTAATTTGTTAAAACAAAAATTTAGGCACTATGCTTATTCCATTATCGGGCGCTTTTCTTGAGTATAGGGAACTGCAAAAGTAAAAATTTTTAAAAATGAGAAATAGTCAAAGAAAAACGAGCCTCCAGAATCGTTTCTAAGGCTCGTTTTGCATAAATTTCAGGTTGATATGATTTATGTCATGTTGTCCTGAGTTTTTAAAATAACTGTATCTATCACCCGTTTTGTGGCATTACCAATTATAATTCCTACTAAAATAAGAGATACTCCAATCCACTGTAACAGACTTACATCTTCTGATAATACAAATGCTGACATGATAACAGCAACAGGGAGTTCGGAAGCCGTGAGTATCGTTCCAAGTCCAGGTCCAACATGTGGCATTCCAATCGAAAAGAATAACGGTGGCAAAACGACACCGAATATACCCAGAATCAAGCCATAAGGGGTTAAACCTATTAAGGTGGGTAAATCAAACAGAAATACTGGAGGGAATAATAAAAAAGTAACAATCATGCTCCCAGTCGAAAGAAGAGCACTTTTTTGAATAGCAGGCACATTATTACCGATTATGCTACTGAAAAATATAAATATTGAAAAGGTAGAAGCAGCAAGTATTCCCCAAATGGCACCTTCCAAAGATACAGATTTTACACTTTCTACAAAGAGTCCGGCTGCTAAAGTGGATCCTGAAAGAAGAATCACAATTGAAAGAATCTTGCCTGAGGATGGCCTCTTTTTATAAAAAATCCATTCGATCAATGTGCCAATCCAGATAAATTGAAATAAAAAAATTATGGCCAGTGAGGCATCGAGCGTTTGTAAAGATTGATAATAAAGCAACCCTGTTAATCCCATCGGTATCCCGGCTAATATAATTTTAAGGGCTTGAATCAAATTAGTTCTTGTCTTTTTTACAAAAATAGTCACAATCCAAATAATCAATGTACCAAACAAAACTTGAATACCAGTTACCTCGACCATTGAATAACCAGCAGAGTAAGCAAGCTTCACAAACGTAGATAGAATCCCAAGACAGCATCCACCGATAAATACAACTAAAGCATAATGCCAATTCTTCACTATAAATACCCTCTTTTATTGAATTTAAAAAACAAAAAGCCACACAACTGTCATAAGACAATCGTGTGGCGAAAAGTAGAGTTACCTCTAGAAAAATCCACAATTTCAAATAGATTTTATTATTAAATTACCAAATGGTATTATAACTGAAAGATTAGTTAATCACAATGTTTAATTTGGTTTTTGAAGGAAAAATTAGTTAAAATAGTTTTACCGTAAGCTGTATTATTTTAAAAAAATGGACAATTCCATTAGGCAAACTCCCATTGAATTTTAATTCACTATTTACTGATATCGATCTTCCACGATCGGGCGCGATTGTTGAAGGTTACGGCAATAAAATGATCAAACTTTTTTATGAAAAATGTATACTAATTCACAAGAAAAGAATCCATTTTGATCAAACTTTTTTCAAAACGGATTCTTTTTATTTGCCCTAAAATGAAGTTTTGCGGGATACTTTTGATCAAACATTATTTTAAAGCTACACCTGTTGCCGAGTGACAATAAAGTTATTTAATTACAAATAAAGTCGTTTAATTTACAATAAAGCTGTTTAAAAAGCACACGTTATCGATCACAATTAAAGTAATCGATAACGTTGTTACCGCAAATCAAAAACGGTAATTAGCAAAACTAAATGTAAAATGGTCAAACAGAATCGGTAAATAGCACGAGTGAAAATTGGACTCTCCATCCAGTTTTCCTCGTGCTTTTTGTTTCTAAAAAGCTTGAAAAAAGCAGAAGAAGAGCAGAGGGAAAGTCTGATAAAGCTTGAAAAATCAACGATTTGAAGAAAGAAAGCAAGAAGAAAAGAGAGAAAAAAGGCAGGAGAAAAAGCAGGAACACCTACTTTTTAATATCCTAATTCCTGTAAATCTATTTACTAATTATATTTTCCTAAAAAATCAGGGTTCTTACAAAAAATAGGAGAAAAAGAGTGAAAAGTATTTACCGTTTTTGTTTGCCTACAGAAATTGGAAAATGGGAGAAATGCAAGAATGGCAAGGGAAGGTGGAGTGTACATTATTGTTTTGCGACTACATTAAGTACGTTTTTTTATTACATCCGAATTTCTATTATTTTAAACTCTTCTTATTGTCTCGATTTTCTTTCCCAATATTATTTTTAGATTTATTTATGATACTATGGTTCGTAAGATTAAATCATTAAACAGAGGAGTTAATATGAATAGGGAAAAATATTCAAAATGGTTGAAAGAATTAGCGAAAGAATATAGTGATTGTCAAAAAGAATTAACAGCGATTGGAAATGAAACACGTCAATCTATTATTATTGCTCTGATTGAAGGTGAATGTGACTGTGAGAAAGGGATTAGGGTTGGAGAAATTACCAAAAAGACTAACTTATCTCGTCCAGTAGTTTCACACCATCTAAAGGTGCTAAAAGATGCAAATATAATTGGAGTTACTCGAGAAGGTACAAAGAATTATTATTATGTAGATATTATAAAGAGTGATATTTTAAAACTTACAAGACTTTTCAATAATATAGAATCATTTATAACTAAGTTTCAGGCTAAAATATGAAAGATAAAAGCATTACAGTGGCAATATTTTGGAGGAACAGAATTAAATGAAAAATATCAAAAAATTAATAAAAATTTTTAAATATACTGGAGTAATTGTTATAATATTACTAATAATAGCACTTTTTTCTCCCACATGGACACCGCATATTAAAGGTAATAACAGTATTAGTGTATTAGAACAAGTAAAGATAAATGGAAGTAGTCACGAAATTATGATACGCGGCAAAGATAGGGATAATCCAGTTATTATTTTTGTACATGGAGGACCTGGATGTCCAGAAATACCATATGCCGATAAATACCAAGACTTATTAGAAAATAATTTTACGGTTGTTAATTATGATCAAAGATTAATCAGGCTAAAAAGGCTGGCAATAAAGATGATGTTTTATATTTACAAGGGTTAACTGAAAAAATCAAAAATGGTGATACGTTTACCCCACGAAATTATGTTATGAAATATGGTGGGGCTTCAAGACTTATTGATAACCCCGATGGTGATAACATAGGTATTTTATTCAGTAGTGAGTATAACTTATTGGATGTAATCCGTTATAACTATGGTTTATCCTATTCTCAAAATATTTTGTTAAAGGAAGTATTAAAAAATCCATTACCTAATATAGTAACAAAACTTAAATTACCATGCTATTTTGTAATGGGTAAATATGACTACATGACTTCCTCTAATGCAGCAAAAAAATATTTTGATATGATTGAAGATAATCAAAAAGAATTTATTTCGTTTGAGCATTCAGCTCATTATCCACAATTTGAAGAGAAAGAAAAATTTTATAAATGGATGTCCGATACATTCATAAAATAGATACAATTGAGTTAATTTCAATCCTAGTCAAATTAAGGACTAATCATTTTAACACTTAACTAAATTGTGTCCATGGAACCATACTAGCATCAAAGTTAACCTGCCACATTAAATAAGAGGATGCTTTGATCAAACTTTTTTTTAACCATGCTCTTTAGATTTGCTCTCATATCAAGGTTAATAGCATTAATTTAATCAAACTTTATTACAAAGTTTCAATAAAGTGTAGATTTGATAAAAAGCTAAACCGTTTGTAATAAAGTATCACCGTTTTGCCCCTTTAGATATGATTATCTAAAGGGGTTTTTATGTCCAAAAGAAAAAGAACATCAGAATTGAAAAATCGATTAAGGAACTGTTGAGTGACAATAAGTTGTTCTGTTAAAGGGCCAGATTGTTGGTGCGAAATGTTCCTGACTTAAATGAAATGTGGTCACACAATTTCGGTAAAGGTCAGGCAGTTTTAGATTTCTAAAACTGAAGGGTTATGTCGAGGAGTCGAATGAGGAGGTAACGCTCTGAAAGACTCCCCCTGCGTCGAATAGCACGCTGTTCAGTAAGGAAAAGCGTGTTATGAGCTCGGCTAATAGGCGTGAGAATTTACCGTAACAGTCCGGCTGACGAAAGCCTACCCGATGGGGTGGTGTAAATCATGGTGCTTGGGTTGAACAAATAGGGTGAGAATGTGATGAAATATAATAGGATAGTATATTGCTGACGAACTTCTGAATGTACGGGTCTAGACTGGCGTTATACAGAAATGTATTTACTACTAAATGTAGGGTTAGCTGTGGGTGAGTAAGAATCAACAATATAAAAATCCATCTTGTGTTACAGGCACATGCAATGCTAACAGGCTCATAGGAAGCACCTAAGTTTGTTTCATAATAGATGTAACTCAACGTTGTAAGCTGATAACGTGGAGAGCTTACTCTCGGTGAAGCGTTGGAAAGGAAAATAGTCGTGAGAATAGCGACTGTATAACTTTTCGTCATATCAGTGAAAGTGGTGGCACAGTACTGTTGAAGCGTGTAATGAACGTGGAGGGATAGCCACTAGACTAATAAAAGATTCATTCAACCATGCAAGACAGGTCTTAGACGATTAATAAGGTTCTTGTAAGACTAATAGAGGTTCAGCTCCAAAAGGAGCCACCGACTTGTTAAAACGAAAGAAGCTGAGGCACAATGAGTATTATGATATGCAATATCATTTTGATTCTTTATATGCTCAAAGTGCTAATGGTCAAAATTTTTATGGATTACTCGATTTAATGCAATCCGATGAAAATATTCGGTTAGCTTATCGGAATATTAAACGAAATACCGGCAGTAAAACGGCTGGATATGATGGACTAACGATTGAAGATATAAAGCGATTATCTGTATCAGAAGTTATATCGACGATACAACGAATGTTTGAACATTACACACCCCAAGCCGTTCGGCGGGTCTTCATTCCTAAGGCAAATGGAAAAACACGTCCTTTAGGGATTCCGACTATTTGGGATAGATTGTTTCAACAGTGTATCTTGCAAGTGCTTGAGCCGATTTGTGAAGCAAGGTTCTATAAACATAGCTATGGTTTTAGACCAAATCGCAATACACATCATGCGAAAGCTAGGTTTGAAACGCTTATCAATCGTGCGTGCTTATATCACTGTGTAGATGTTGATATAAAAGGATTTTTTGACAATGTAGATCATGCCAAATTACTAAAACAAATGTGGTCACTTGGCATTCGTGATAAGGCACTGCTTTCCATTATTTCACGTCTTTTAAAAGCTGAAATTATTGGGGACGGCTTCCCAACCAAAGGCACACCTCAAGGGGGTATTTTATCACCTCTTTTATCTAACATTGTATTAAATGAACTAGATTGGTTGGTTAGTAATCAATGGGAAAGTTTTGAAACTCGAAAGCTATATAAATCACAGATTGGTAGATATAATGCACTGAAACAATCGAATTTAAAACATTGCTATATCGTACGATACGCAGATGACTTTAAAATCCTTTGTCGCACTCGTTCACAAGCGATTAAGATGTATTATGCAGTAAAGGAGTTTCTTCAAACAAGGCTTCGCCTTGACATCAGTGAAGAAAAATCGAAAGTGGTCAACCTAAAGAAGAACTCGTCAGAGTTTTTAGGTTTTCGTATTAAGGCACATCGGAAAAAGACGAATAAAAGAATACTCTATGTGGCTCGTTCGCATATGACAAAAAAGGCACTTGGAAATGCGCAAATAAAGGTAAAACAAGCTATAAAGGCAATTCAGAAACACCAAACAGTCGAAAACGTTTGGCGATTTAATCTGGTCATAATGGGTATACAGAATTATTATTCTGCAGCGTCGCGCATCACAATAGACTTATGTGAGCTGAACAATCGTCTTCATAAAGCATTATACAATCGTTTAAAAGAATTGAAAAAAGAAGCTACATTTCAGGACTTCACGAAATCCTTACAGAAACGGTATAAGGGCTATGACTGTAAGCTCCACAAAATAAAAGAAATGGTACTTGTCCCAATCCATGCCCAGCGCTGTAAGGTTAATTTTAACTTCTCTCAAACTATCTGTAACTATACTACCGAAGGTAGAAACAAAATTCATCAAAACTTGCGAGCGATTAATAAACAAACACTCGCTCATGTGATGAAACAATTTATACCGAGTCGGTCCATCGAATATAACGATAACCGGATTAGCCGATTTATCGCACAATACGGGAAATGTGCTGTTACAGGAATTGAATTAGGACTGAATGATTGGCATTGTCATCATAAGACACCGTACCATCTCACAAAAGATGATTCATACGGGAATTTAACGATATTGCACAAATCTGTTCATCTTCTCATACATTTGAGAGATCAAGAGAAAATACAAGTGCTTTTAAACTCACTTGAGTTAAATGAAAAGCAACTTATAGAAGTTAATAAATTGCGCAAGCAATGTCTGAACGAAGCTATCTGATTCTATATTTCATTTTTGCATATACATAAAAATATTGAATGAGTTGGATTAGTTGGAACGCCGTATGCTGGGAAACTCGCCTGTACGGTGTGAAGTGGGGGAAAAGCTGGCGATAACTTCAAAAGCTTACCTATCACTATAATAACAGTCTTTTAAGAAATGTTATCTAACGACGCTTGTGCAAAAATAATATTGTTGTTTAATTTACAATAAAGTCATTTAAAAAATAATATTAGTTGTTTAAAAATCTTTATTCCGAACGGAGCAGGTTAGTGGAAGCAATAGTAATTAGGTTTGACTGGGAAAATTGTCGATGATATTAAAAAAGACACCGAAGTGTCTTATGTTTTTCAAATTAAGCATACCGATAAATTGAAATTTAATTACTTAACATTATGTTTATCTTGGGAGCGAGTTATTTTATCGGTGAATGTATACAAACCATGTAATGCTTGCTGTTAATAATGCTGACGAAATCAAAGCTGTAAGAACACTATATGTTTGCCAAATAAGTATCGTTGACCAATCGAAAGCACAGCACAGTATACCCAGGGCAATCGTAGCGATCAGGAAAATAACTGTTACGATTATTCTCTTTTTTGTCATTGGCTGCCGCTCATTCGTTTTCCTTCTGCGTAATCCTAAGAGAAATAGGAGAACGGCCAATAGGCAAAGAATAATAGTGATAGACGACAAAATGATATCCAAAAGCTGTGTGCCGCTTATTTCATATGACTGAGTTAGATTGCCGTCTAATATATCTTTAACTTTTAGTACCAGGTTTATATTGGTATTTGCGCCGTTGCTCAGCAAGCAGACGGCTGTTCGTTCATTTAGCAGTATGACTACTTCGGTTCTGAAATTTGGATTGCCCCCAGTGTGTTCTATAATCGTTTGGTCGGCGTTTACCGACCAGCCTGCCGCATAATACATATCGTTGACAGCCGAAACAGACATATCACCCCTATGTGATTTTTCGATAACCGTGTGAAATATTTCGGGTATGTCCTGCACAATACCCATCTGTATGCCCATCCAACGCGCCATATCTTTTGTATTAGAAATGATGTAGCCTGCGGGCTTATTCCCAGCATAATCCGGAGCTTTAAATGGAGTTGTCATAAAAAAGGAAGAACGGTAGCCCTGTGCCAACTGTCCAGTGGCTTGAGCATCTTCTTTATAAACATACGTCTGGTGAAGACCTAACGGCTGAAATACCTGTTCCCTCATAAAGTCTTCATAGCTTTGTCGCGACACAATCTCAATAACCAAACCCAATACGTCATAATTAACGGTTCCATAGTTATACTGTTCACCGGGAGGGAACGCCAATTCAGCATCTACGAGCATTTCCACAGTCTTTTGCAACATATCCGGTGTATTGCCTTGTGGAATACTTTGAGTATGCCTAATATTTGTTAGACCACTGGTATGGTGAAGAAAGTTATTTAGTGTAAGGCTTTGCATATCAACAGGTTTCCCTTGATACTTTAACGTAAACCAAGGTAAATATTTTTGGACAGGGTCAGTCATTGAGAGCAGCCCTTGCTCTTCCAACAGCATAATACCCATACCGGTAAAAGCTTTACTGACCGAGGCTAACTCATAGAGTGTATTTTCACTTGCAGACAACCCCTTTTCACGGTCAGCATACCCTGAAGAAAAGTAGAACACTTCATCATCAGCAAGTATTGAGATTGACATTCCCGGCACACCTGATATACGAGAGGCATCATCTAGCAACGCTTGTATTGCCGCAGATTTCGAATCAGACAACGCATAACTTTGTGTTGCGAATCCTGAGAATAATATAAATATCGTTAATACAAAAACAATAATCTTTTTCATAAACTCTCCTTTTTGGAAAATTATAATAGAATAATATAAATAACCTACTTTTACAACTACTAAACTAAATTTTAATTTATCTTTCTATTCACCTATATAATATCAAGTAATTGTGAAAAGTTACACTTAACGAACAGATGCGTTAGTTCAATAAGAAAAACGATCTTCAACAATCGGGCGCTATCCTTGAACAAGGGTAGTGTTCTTTCCTTTTAAGAGCCAGGTTAATTAAGTAACCCTCTTTCATGGTAATATTAGGATGATTAAGTGTAATGGAGGGAGAGAGCTAATATGGATCATTATTATTTATTTGTAATAACAACCTTACTGATTGCACTTACCCCTGGTGCTGATACAGTATTAGTCACTAAAAATACACTCGTTCAGGGAAAAGGAGTAGGTTTTAAAACTGTTGGTGGTGTTTGTGCAGGTATTACAATTCATATAGCAATTGCGCTTCTTGGTTTATCTGCTATTATTGCTAACTCTGTTTTATTTTTTAAAATTATTAAATATGCTGGATCTGCATTTCTTATTTTGATGGGGATATTTACACTCTTTTCGAAGAAGCCAAATTTAACCTCAGATACCACCACTTCGGAGAAAACACCTAAAGGTTCTTATTTCTTGCAAGGAATGTTCTCGAATGTACTTAACCCTAAAGCCATTATTTTCTTTATGTCATTTTTCCTCAATTTATCGTACCTGACGAGCATACTTTATTACAGATGATTATCATAGGGATAACACCAGTTTTAATAACTTTTATATGGTTATTTTTCTATGTTAATTTGATTCATTACATTCGAGTATGGTTCAATAAACCATCATTTCTTTCTGCATTTCAACGATTAACAGGATTTATGTTGATAACCCTAGGAATGAAATTAGCTTTTGAAAAGAGATAATTTCAGGTTATTTATTCAACTAACTGGAGCGTTTCTTCAATAAGGTCTTTGAAATGTTCTTCTGCAATCGGGCGCCATTCTTAAAAGCATCCTTTTTAAATTGGCCATTTTAATGGAATACGAGGTTGCATAAAACCTCATTTTTCATGCAACTATCAGGCGTGTTTGAGTATACGTAAACGTTGATCTCAGCTAATTTATTTGTTGATGAAAACAGTTAACACATAGAAAATGATTAATTAAGTAGATTAAAAGTTAATACATAGAGGAGGCTGTTAAAGAAATGTATATAGATTATCGGACTGACGCTGGAACGCGACCAACAGAAGAAATGCGTAAAGCAATGTACTATGCGGAAGTAGGGGATGACGTTTTTGGAGAAGATCCTTCCGTTAATCGTTTGGAGGAAACAGCAGCAGAAATGTTAGGTAAAGAGTCTGCTTTGCTTGTTACATCAGGTACAATGGGGAATCAACTTGCTATTTTATCTCAATCCTCTCCTGGTTCAGAAATTCTTGTAGAGGAGACTTCTCATATCTTTGTAAACGAAGCAGCCTCTCATTCGATTATTGCTGGTGTACAGACTCGTCCTGTCCCTAGTGATAAGGGTGTCATGGAACCTGAAATAGTACGTAAAGCAATTAGAATGCCTGGCGAGGCGACACATACAAGTCTTGTCTGCTTAGAAAATACACACAATCGATCTGGTGGCACGATTGTACCCTTAGAAAACATAAAGGATCTGTATTCTATATGCCAAAATTCAGGAACTAATATACACCTCGATGGAGCCAGATTATTCAATGCTGTCGTTGCGACTTCCATTCCAGTACATGAATACGCACGCTATACTGATACCGTGCAGATCTGCTTATGCAAAGGTCTAGGAGCTCCAATTGGAGCTATTCTGGCGGGATCAGACGATTTTATTGCTAGAGCACGGATTTGGCGCCAAAGACTAGGAGGAGCTATGCCGCAAGCTGGAATCATCGCTGCCCCTGCTTTAGTGGCATTGACAACTATGATAGATCGATTGTCTGAGGATCATGAAAAAGCAAAGCAATTAGCTCAAGGACTTGCTGAAATGCCCGGTGTTCTCGTTGATTTTCAAACTGTGCAAACAAATATTGTAATGGTTAACGTACAAGGAACTAAAAAGCTTCCCCAAGAACTAATTTATAATTTGAAAAAAGAAGGAGTGCTTGTATCTGAATTCAGTCCAGGTGTGCTACGGTTTGTTACTCATAAAGATATTTCAGTAAATAATATTGATGAAACGTTAACACGTTTCGCAAGTATTCTCTCAAAATAAAAATGAACAAAATATATAAGACAATAAAATAGCCAGACAAAGAAATGTGCTTTTCTTATTCTGTAATATCAGCTAATAGAAGTTATGTTGATTATTCAAGAATAGGGCGCTATCCTTGAAAAAGGGTAGCGCTCTTTTACGTATAAGGGCCATTTAATTGAGTAAGACATCTAAACGAAAATGGATATTAATGATAATGTTGGTATAAGAATGCGAAGGAATAAACTTAAATTAAAGTGGCAGTTTAGTTTACTGAAGAAAAAGGAATCGTTAAGGGATTTGAAGAATTAACAAATAAAGTAAATTATCGTTTGGGAGAGGGAAATGAATACACAAGGCTGTTTTACAATTATTGTAAATAAAGAGTATAAATTGTTATTAGTTAAAAGAAAAGACTACCCAATTTGGGATTTTCCAGGTGGTAGATTAGAAAACGAAGAGTCATTAGAAGAATGCGCAATCAGAGAGACGCAAGAAGAAACTGGATATAAGATTAGTATAGTAAAAAAAGTTGGGGAGTACCATCGTCCTCAATACCAGGACACGCAGCATTTATTTATAGCTAAAATTGTAGGTGGAAAAGCAATTGAGAATGGAACAGAGACTTCAAAGTTGGCTTGGTTTTATCCAAAAAAAGTGCCTTTATTTTTAATACCGAACAGGAAACTTCAAATTAAGGATTACCTAAATAATAAAACTAATATTACAAGATATTTAAAGGAACCTTATATGCTAAGGCTTTTAAGGAAATGGATTTAACTTGTTTCTACCTATATAAATCAACTAAAGAGTGTTAGGTTTCAATAAATGCGAGCCATCTTCAGCAGCCACTGAACTTCAACAATCGGTCCAGATTATGAAAGAAATAAGGAGCTAGTGGAGAAGTGATTTTATAATTTCTTCATCCGTAAAAATAGAGGTTATTTGTCACAAAATGCAGAAATGGAAAACTATGAAAAATAGATTATAAGGGTGAGAATATGCTATATGTTGATGAAATTAAAATGTATAGTCGAATAATAAAAAAAACGGTGGGACTGTAGAAAACCCAAAGATTGAATTAAAAAAAGAGTGGTGGGATTTTTCGCAAAATAAGGGACAAGAAGAATTTATAAAGGATGTAACAGCTATGGCTAATACACAAGGTGATGATGGGTATATAATTATAGGATTAGATGGGAAAAATGGAGACCTTTTTAATTCACCTTTTCCGCAAAGTAATTATGATGACCCTTCTAAGATAATTGGTTTAATATATAAAAAGGTTATTGAGCCAATGGATGTTGAGTTTTATGAAGAAGAAGTTGAAGGAAAGAATATTATTATTGTCCATATCCCAAAATCACAAAATAAACCACATGTAATAAAATCTTTTAATAATAGACATCATTTTATTCCTGTACGTAAAGGTACTAGTATAAATGCAGCGACTAAATATGATTTAGATTTAATGTACAGTGAAAGAGATAAAATAGTGATTCCACCGTATAGATTAGCAATTCATTTATCAAAAAATACAATTTTTACATTAATTCCAGCTGTTGGTCAAAAAGGAATTAAAACTTTAGGGTTTAATGCTCATATATTAAATACTGGTCAAAACATAAACATGGTAAAAGAAGCAAAATTAGTATTAATTGAAAATGAACGTGAATCTTATAAGTTCGAACACAATAGCTTTTTTAATACTGTAGACAATTCATGGAGACGATTAGAGTATGATGAATATATTAAGATACCTCCAAATGATATATTAAAAGTAAATATGGGTTTTAAATATGAAGGAGAAGAAGAGTACTCTGAATTTAGAGAGAAGGATTTTTCAAATACAACAGGGTACCTTGAATTAACTGATGTTAGTGGAGCAAAAGTAAGATCAGATATAGTATCTTTTAGCAATCAAGCGCTGTTAAATGGGTTTATTCCGTAATCGGGCGCATTTATTGAACAAGAAGTAAAAGGATGATACATATTATACATGACTAATATGTATCATCCTTTATTTTTTATGACTTTATACAATTTAGGTCTTGATAATATACGCTAAGCAAAATTCGACAAGCAATTTAGTATGTTTTTATACGCTAAGACATCAAATGTGTTAAAAAACTTAATATTTTTGCAGTTGTTGAACATTGATTATGGAATGGGTTATTGGACATTTCAAAAAGGAATAACCCCTTATAAATCCTTTACTAATAGGGTGTTCAGTAATTCTTCATTTTCTGTACAATTCCTTAGCGTATGTTTTTAGCTTTTAGTTGGTAGGACCCCTTGTAGCACATTTTTTAACTCTGTAACTAACTTTTCTTCCGCATCTGCATGTTGAGCAAGTAGATAGATAGTCCACGATAAAACATTAGCCGTTGTTTCATGACCAGCAAGAAATAACGTCATCACTTCATCCCTTAATTGTGTAGAAGTCATCCCTTTTCCATCATCATCTTGTGCTGCAATCAGCATAGAAAGAAGATCACCCCGATCCCGATTCTCTTTTTTTCGGTGCTCAATGATCTCATAGATTACCTGATCCAATTGGCGAATACCTTCCTTCAGTCGTTTATTTCCAGGAGTAGGCAGAGAAAAAGGGAGCATTTCAAGCAACATACGAGTAATGCTTGTATACTGATTAACATATTCGTGAAAAACTTGATCATGCGCTTTACCAACTTGATTTGACCCCTGATGCTCGGCTTCTTGCAGATCTATATCAAAAAGTGTTTTAGCAACAATTTCCATGGTACATTGCATCATCTCTTTATGAAGATCAAGCATTTGGCCATTTTCCCAGTTACGAAGCATTCGGCTAGCATAGTGAGTCATAGTGTCCGCATATTTCTCAATACGATGTTTATGAAACGCTGGCTGCGATAATCTCCGTTGTCTGAGCCAGAAATCTCCTTCGCTCGTGACCAGACCATTGCCTAGCACCATACTAAGAATCCGATCCCGGTGATACCCTTTTGCAAATAACTTCTGTGAATTTTTAAGGACATACTGAATATCCTGTGGACGACTTAACAGATACGTATCGCGGTCTTTTTCCAACCGTACGCGAACAACCGGACCATACTTTTCTACACAAGTTTTAAAAAATTCATGCGGCTTTGAACCTACTTCCAGCAGATTACCGATAAAAGGGATCTCTTTAGGTCCAGGGACTGTTTTCCCCATTTTTCTCATCTCCATTTGTCTATACCTCCAGTATTTTTTCATCCAATGTGACCATGTCTCTTAAATCAGTAAATAAATCAGTAGGTTGGAACAGCTCTTCCATATGAAATACACCAGGTGGATGTTGCCCTGCATAGATATTTTTCGCCACATAGACCGCAACTTTTCCTGTTGCAACAAACTCTTTTTCTCCGTGAATCGAACCTTGATAGCGTACATTCTGACCGTTCAACTGCCCTGTAACATCTACCTTTGCTACATATACTTGTGATCCCCATTGCGATTTTTCAAAGAGATCCACTACCTTTTCTCGGATCAAGGGCTGCTCTAGCCACCGTACAATCCCTGTACGTTTTAAACTCACTATTAAACTTGTCATCATCGCTGAATCAAAACATAGACGAGTGGAAACAGAGGGAATACCCAACGTCTGAGGTAAAACGTGTTGGTCAGAAAAGTTGAACCGATAAGCTGTTTTTTGTCCTAATCTCGCTGGAAAATTCATCTTCTTTCCATCAGAGAAACTGGTCACTTGTTTTCTGCTTCCTTGGTGGATGACAGAATAATCAGCACTCAGATTATCCACTGTCCATTCAATCGCTGCACGTCCATGTACCTCCCCTAAACCTAACAAAATATAAATATCTGCAGAATCGACCTGATCCAATTGATTCTTTCCTTGTTTCACTAGCATGTTGGTTATTCCAGGTGCCAACCCGACACTTAGGACAACTGTCGATTCCGTAGGACGAATCTCTTGAATTTTTGACATCACAGAATAATCAGCCGTAATATCAATATAATCAACCTGATGCTTAACACACGCTTGAACAAAGTTGGTATTTTGTAAGTCCAAGCACATGACAACCATGGAAACATCACGGAAAAAATCGCCAGCTATCGGTTCATTCACGTCAAGTTGTAGAGGTAAAACTTTCCTCCCTGTATGAATCGAGAACTGTTCTGCCTTCTGGAAGTTACGTCCAGCAGCGTACACCTTATATGGATAAATCTTTCCTAATTCATCGCAGATCACTTTGCCAACCTGACCATACCCACCGACCACAATGATTTTTTCTCTCAATCAAATCCCACCTAACTTCTATTAGTACCTATCTTTACATCGCTAATTTATTTAGAAACTAAACTAAAAAGGTAAAAAAATTACTTTCGTAAATGGGTACACAGCTTCTCTATGCACTTCTCAAAAATCTCAATCTCCTGATCATTTAATTGCGAACGTAACTCTCGATAGAAATGTAAGTGCACCTCTTCATGGGCTCGAAAGGCACTTTTGCCTTTTTTGGTCAAAGATACAATCACACTTCTTGAATCGGTTGGATTTGGAGTTCGTTCCACTAAGTTCTTGTCTTCCAAACGGATAATAATTTGCGTAACGGCTCCCTTGGTTACCTGAAGGCGATTGGCGAGTTCACTCATTAGCACACCTCTTTCCACGCCAATCGCATCAATAGTATGAATCTCAGTCGGTGTCAAAGGACCCGCCTCTCCAAACGTATGTGGATGTTTTTCTAAACGTTGGAGCAGCATAATTAATTGGCCTAGATGCTGGCTACCTGACTTTGTACGATCTACTTTTTTCTGTTTCATATTTCGGACACTCCAATCAAAAAAACAATGTTTTTGACAAAATAATTGTAACCACCTTCAAAAATGCCAATCCAGGCAACTGAAACTAACGACCAAAAAGATGGAAATCAATTTTTGTAAATAAAGTATTTTGCCATTTGCGGCAAACAACAAGTACCACAAGCTATAAATAATCACGACGATACTCACTTGAACAACATGAAGTCTCCAAGGTGATTGATAAATAGTGGGCGCACAGTAATGATGAATAGCTGATAGAATCATTTACATAACGGAATACAGAATCATTCTGGTCAAATTTCTAGATGGTATCTTCATTTCCCCATCTCCATTTTGTTTAATAACTAAACTAAATAACCAAAAAAATTTAGCCCTGTCATTCGTCTAAGCGCATTTTTAGTTTAGATAATAAACTTTCTGGAGTCAAGTTAAAAATAGTTACCAACGATTTTAAATGGACTTGTCGTATTCTATTAAAGATTATGATGAATTATGGTATTTTGGGTGATTAACTCATGGAATTCTAGTCATAATCAAATGAATGGAAAATGAAGGAGTTATGACTACCTGGTCAAAAAGGATAAGCCACTCTACCATTAATCAACATCGATCATCCATAAATCGATTCTATCGTTGGTTTATGAACTTTACCACTTTCTATAAGGGGTCCTACCAACAAAACGTGGAAAACGTATTTTCCGCGTTTTGTTGGTAGGACCCCAATATAGAAAATACTGCAGCTGGTAAAAAACTTGATAAAAAAGCTCCGACAGCAGCTGCAGCTTTTGTTTAGTTTGAAAATTTTACGCATCCATAAAGTTATTGTACTTATTAATTATTTTTATATTCTATAAAATATGCCCTTAACAATTTTTCTGTATTATTTCTCAAATTAGCATTCCAGTAGCGATGTACTTCATGATAACCCTTGTAATAAAATTCATATTTAGTAAAGATACCATCATTTTTTCCTTTAACCGTTTTCATTTTATTTAAGCGCATGTTATCTTTTATTAATTTTAAATCCCTCTGAACTAATTTCATGGTATGTTCTATAAGGTTTAAATAAATAATTCTAAGTTTAAATGGAGTTTTTTCCGTCACTTTTCGATCATATTCCAAAACAGACAAGACCATTGGCAAATAAATAGATTGTTCGAAAATTTCTCTATCTGCTGCACTCATTTTCACCATAAAATACACTCCCGCATTTTTATTAAAAACATCTTAAACAATACTATATTAGAACATAAGTTCTTAATCAAGTGGAGAAATCCCTTAATGGGGACATCTTACATTTATACTTATAGGCACAAGTGTAAGTGTATATAAGTAACTCGAATGACAACAGGGTATACCTTGTTGTCATTTTTTGAAATCGTTGTCACTTTAGGAGGTATTTTGCTTCTATTTTAAGTGTTATTTTGCACTATAAGGAAAAATAAAAAAGCCCAATTTCTCAGCATTGAAATTAAGAAATTGGGCTTTTTTTTACTCCGGAAAAGCGCCCGATTGTTGAAGATCTTAACTACTTTTTCTTGTTGAACTTTAATTTAAGTACAATGTTTCACAATTTTCGTCTTTATTTCAATTTGATTAATTAGCTACATTAGCCCTCACTTCGTTAGAAGAATTATTTGCTGGCTTCTTCCAGAACAATGTTATAACTATTCCCAGAGCTAGTATCACAGTCGCAAGGTAGTAAGGGTAGTTAATATCTATATCAAATAATATACCCCCTAGAATTGGTCCACTAATGTTCGCTAAACTTGTAAACATAGAGTTCATTCCACCAACGAAACCTTGTTCGTTCCCGGCGATATTTGAAAGGTAAGAAGTAACTGCTGGTCGGAATAAATCGAATCCTACAAAAACAATAAATGTAACAAGTAAAATAGAGAAATATGAATGAACAACGGTCATTAAAAAGACAAGTAATGCCGATAATATTAAGCTGTATCGAATCAGTTTAATTTCTCCCCAAATTCGTATAAGTCTATCAAATAATATGTCTTGTGAAACTGCACCAAAAATTGCACCACCTGTGATAGTAATGGCTATATCGGATGGTTTAAATTGAAATTTGTGGTCCACAAATAGACTAAAGAACGATTCAAAAGCTGCCAAACTAAATGAGGCAATAAAAATCAAAATAAACGCAAGGAAATATTTTGGTGCAATAATACGTTTGAAGCCAATCCTACCATCTGAGACTTGTTCATTATGGGGTAGCGTCAGGAAAATGCGGATTTACAACGTTAAGGAAATAGCCATATTAAAAAGCCTAATTTCTCAATAAATGTTGAGAAATTAGGCTTTTTTCGTTGCTCCGTTAAAGCGCCCCTTATCTATAGTATGTTTTTTTACCGTATTTAACGTATGTAATGATACAAAAATGACCAGATTTCTAACTTTGTGGAAACATTATATATAGTTATTTTTTATGTATTCAACGTATTCAAAGGTATGGGGAAATGGACTAGGGTAACTGGAGAAAGAAACAACCTTGAAGTTTAGTGTGGAAGTGGTCTTCTTCCAGACTAAACTTCAAGGACAGTAAGCGAAAGCGCGGTAGGTACGATAGATAGGCTCGTTGCATGATGGAAAACTGCTACATCCTACATCCTTCACAGGATCAATTGTACCCACAGGGGGCTCAAGTCAAGCCCTTAAAACGTGTATCTATGACTACATGTAATTAATGATAAAAGGTGCATTCTTTCAACTTTTTTGAGCTGATACTATAGATAAGGGCCATTATCTTGAATAAGAAGTTGTATATAACCCCACTTTTTTATACAGATGCCAGGCTTCTTCAGAAGCTAAAAACATTGAAAATCAACGATGTATAAAATCATGCATAAACGATAAAAAATGAACAAGCGCCAACTTTTGAACTTGAGTTTGGCGTTTTTGCTAACTGCATACAGTGAGTGATTATGCAAACTAGAAATGAATATCAAATGCAAATTCAATAATATAATCCTGCCTGCAAGCTCTTTTACTTTAAAACCTTTGTTTAGTAATAAAGGTGTGCTTTGGAAGTCGTATCGTATTACACTATACATCGCAGCAATTATACAACGATAAGCAATTAAATGTTGATATGACAAGCTTTATGAACATGTCTAAATAGACCGTACCTTATTAGTATAGTAGGCTACTGAGTGGAGTTTAAAACAGTAGTTAGCCTTCATTTTGTGATATATTGGAAGTGGGAATCTACTAAAAATTGTTGGAGAACTGTATGAAAAAATTCAGGAGAACTATAGTAAGAGTACTTTTATATGTGATTGGCATTGTTGCTTTATTTTTGTTAACCATGACAATTTATCATCATGTCATGCTGTCCAAAGAAGCTAGTCTAATTAACCCAAATAGATCTTTTGTTTCGGTAGATGGGCATAAAATGCATGTTTATGCTGAGGGTGAAAAAGGAAACAAGCCCACTTTAATCATTATGTCGGCCTATGGTATTGCTGCACCTGTATATGATTATAAGACGTTGTATTCTAAATTGTCAGATGAATACCGTATTGTTGTTGTCGAAAAATTCGGATATGGATATTCAGATGTAAGCGGTCTGCCCAGAGATATCTCTACAATGGCAAAAGAAGACCGTGAGGCACTGAAGCTTGCAGGAGAAAATGGTCCTTATGTATTGCTACCACACTCCATGTCCGGTCTTGAGGCGTTATACTGGGCGCAGCATTATCCTGATGAAGTTTCAGCTATCGTTGGCTTGGATATGTCTGTACCGGAGTGCTATCAGATTAATCCTCATAACCTTTTTCCAATCAAATTGCTTTCTTCGCCCGAATTTCTGAAGGTAATGACTTATATGGGTTTGCATAGAATATCGATTTTTTATCCGGTCAGTGAACGGGGATTAACCAAAGCTGAAATTGCTCAGAATAAATATCTTACATATAAGATGACATTGAATGACGATGTAATTGCGGAGTCAAGAGCTATCAGTAGCAACGCAAAAAAAGTACAGAAAGGCGGTATGCCAAATATTCCGATGTTACTGTTTTCATCAAACGGCGATAGTACAGGCCTTGGAGATAAATGGGTGCAGTCTGAACGCAACTTTGCCAGTCAATCGGATAAAATCAAACTGATTCAACTTGATTGCGGTCACATGATTCATTATTATAAATCCGATTATATTGTTCAGGAGACAAAAAAATTTTTGCAAAGTGATGATTTAAAATAAAATTTGATTAAAACTCACTTAGAATTCTTTGATCGAAAAGGAATGAAACGGTGCCACTTTATTACAAACAGTCAGACTTTATTTTAAATCTACAATAGGCTTTTTAATTCCTATAACGAGGCTTATGTTAAATAGACATTAAAAGAAATATGTTAATCTTATTCATCAAAACAAGCTAATAGTAGGTAACTGCTTATTCCAGAATCGGGCGCGATTGTGGAGCAACACAGATAGAAAATGATCAAACTTTTTTATAAAAGTAACTATAATTAACCCCATCCGTTTTGATTAATCTTTTTTCAAAACGGATGGGGTTCTTCTCTATGTGAGATGAGTTTACTTACCTGTTTTCAGAGTAATTAGATCGTCTAAGCCTACCCTTGTAAGGAATTCTGTGCGAATTCGATCAGCAACTACGGAAACTGCTTCTGAACCGTCGTCCGCTGGATCAATGTGTACTCGATATGGTCGTTCACCTTTTGGTAGAGACACAATGCGTGCAATTTCATCTGATACCATGGATACATCAGCGTTTTCTGGGGAAAGTGCAGCGAGCTTTTTACTTACTTGGTCCATTAAACCATTGTACTTAGCATCATATTCTTGTTGTACATCTTTGTCTTGCGGATGACCAGCGTGAAGAAAATGATTCGTTCCATTAGTAAATGAACCTGGCACCACGATTGAAGTCTCTATTCCAAATCGTGCCAGTTCGGCCGCATAAGATACCGCTAATGAGTCCATACCTGCTTTTGCGGCAAAATATGGCGCTAAGTAAGGTGGTGTTCCACCTTTTACACTTGAGCTAGACACCCAAATAATCAAGCCATCTCCACGATGCCGCATGTGGGGAAGCACAGAACGATTAACACGTTGAGTCGATAACACATTGATATTGTATATTTTGGCTAGTTGTTCAGGAGTAAACGCTTCTGCTGGACCAACGACCATATGTCCAGCATTATGGATTAAAACATCAATATGACCATTTTCTGCTAAAATTTCACGAACTGCTGAATCAACAGAGTTCTGTGAATTCACATCCATTTCAATCGCTTTAATATTTACCCTATGTTCCGAGGCAAAATTGTTAACAGCTTCTACTTGAGGAGCATTACGTCCACTTGTTTCACGCATACCAGCATAGACAATATGTCCAGCTTTTGAAAGTGTCCGAGCGGTAAGTGCACCGAACCCACTTGAAGCTCCTGTTATAACTATGACTTTTTTTTCTTCACTATACATTTTCCATTCCTCCTAATTGTAATTATGCAAGGCCGCCATTTGAAAAAATAATTTGTCCATTAATCCAACGTCCTGATGTCGCTAAATATACTACTGTTTCGGCAATATCTTCTGGTGTACCAAGACGTTCAAGTGGTACTGCTTTAGAAAGTTTGTCGATTGTTTGTTCATCTTTTCCAGCCAAAAATAATGGTGTTGCTGTTGGCCCAGGGGCCACAGCATTAACAGTGATATCTTTTCCACGTAATTCGCGGGCTAGGATCATCGTCATTGCTTCAACTGCAGCTTTACTTGCCGTATATGCTCCATAATTAGGAAACTGTGTACGAGTAACTGAAGTAGAAAAGTTAATAATGGCACCGCCTTCACGTACGCGCTGTGCAGCTAGCTGTGAGATTACAAACGTACCACGAATATTCGTCCGATGCATTTTATCTAGATCATCTAATTTTATTTCCGCAATTGGACTAAGAATCATAATTCCTGCAGTGTTGATTACCACATCGATACCGCCGAATTCTGCTTCGATTGTATCAAAAACGGTTTTCATGGCATGTTCATCTGCTACATCTCCACCAACACTGATTGCTTTACCGCCTTTCTCAACTATTTCTGCAACTAAAGTATCTGCACCCGCTTTATTGCCAGCATAATGAACGGCAACAGCAATACCTGCATCAGACAATTCCTTTACAACTGCCCGACCAATTCCTCCAGAACCTCCTGTTACAAGCGCTACTCTTAGATCATTTGTTCCATTCGTTGTGTTAAGCATAACATCGCCCTTTTCCCTTAAAATTTATAGTTACAAAATATAATGTTTGTAACCTTTATCGTTATTATACATCATAAAGTTACAATGTCAACAGTTTGTAACTATGGAATATATATTGAATTTCGTGTATACTAAAAAGAAAAATGAAAAGGAAAATCAAATTGGCAATACTCACAGAGGAAAAGATATTTAACGTTGCAGAAGCAATGATCATGGAAAAGGGTGTAAAAAAAATTACACTTTCAGAAATAGCTAAAGCCTTGGGTGTAACCCATGCGGCTTTCTATAAACATTACAAAAACAAAGAGGATCTTTTGCAGCAACTCGCATTAAGATGGTTAAACACCACTTCAGAAGACTTATTAGTATGGGAGGCTCCAACAAATTTGGATGGTGAATCTGCCCTCCATGATTGGCTTTGGCTTCTATCCAATACAAAGAAAAACCTTCACCATAATGATAAACGAATGTTTCTTTTATACACTGACTATTTGGAGGGTACACAAACGTTAGTCAATAGTCATTTAAAACAATTAGCGGAAAAAATAGAAGCCATTAGCGGTCGCAAGGGAGAGGGACAGGCTATCTTGACTGCATTTGTTTATTTTCATAATCCTTATTTTGCGGATCGTTGGGATCAAGATAATTATCAAGAATTATTTGAAAAGGTATGGCATTTGATTTGCAAAGATAGCACTAATTAGTCTAGACTAACAGTCAATTTAGAGATTACCTTATACTAAAAGCGAGGAATGTCCCAAGTGAATAATCTTCACTTGGGACGTGATTTAAGTCGATATTACATGAGTAATAAAAAAAGACAAAACTTATTACATAAGTTCTATAAAAATATTTAATATATGATGACCCAGTGAGGTAAGAGGTACCTACCAAATTAATTAAATCTAAATATGGAAACGGTAAGAGGCTGCTGGGTTTTCCAAAGGCTGAAAATAACACAAAAGAAACCCATAAATACAGGATTTTTAATTATACTTACTCCAATTACTACAAGGGATTATTAGATATTACATAAGAGAATCAAAACGGCGAAGCATATGCTCCGCCGTATCTCATAGTTTATTTCATTAAATAATGATTAGCTATCCTTATTCTACTCCAAGCAATCCCATTTGTTCAGCTGCATAACGTGTCCCAGCAACAGCTTCTGAAGGCACAGCAGCTTCAATTTTTTCAATATCAGATTGGCTAAGTTGAAGACTAACTGCTCCCAGAGCATCCTGTAGATGTGAACGTTTCCTAGCACCAATTAATGGGATTACATCCTCACCTCTAGAAAGAACCCAAGCTATGGCAAGTTGTGCCACTGTCGTTTGCTTTTCCTCAGCAATTTCTCGTAAAGCCTCTACAAGAGCTAAGTTTCTATCTAGGTTTTCACCCATAAAGCGAGGAGAAAAAGAACGGAAATCAGGTGTGCCCTGACGATCCTTGGACCACTTTCCACTTAACAATCCACGTGAAAGAACACCATATGCCGAAAGGGTGATACCAAGTTCACGTAAAGTTGGCAAGATTTCTTTTTCAATCCCACGACTAAAGAGTGAATATTCGATTTGTAACCAACTAATCGGATGTACTGAATGAGCACGACGGATCGTGTCTGCATTTGCCTCAGAAAGACCTATATGCCTAACGTAGCCTTCTTTTACCATATCGGCAATTGCTCCTACTGTTTCCTCAATTGGCACATTTGGATCGACTCGTGATGGTTCATATAGATCAATATAATCAACACCTAATCTCTGTAATGTGTAAGATAAGAAGTTTTTCACAGCTTGGGGGCGATTATCCACACCTACCCATCCTCCGTCTGGGGATCTCATAGCACCAAATTTAACAGAAATGAATGCTTTATCACGTTTTGTTCCTTTTAACGCTTCATTTAAAAGAAGTTCGTTGTGACCGACCCCATAAAAATCGCCAGTATCGAACAAGGTAATTCCAGCTTCCAGTGCAGCATGAATAGTAGCGATGCTTTCTTTCCGATCCGCTGTACCATAAAGATCAGACATCCCCATGCAACCAAGTCCTAATGCAGATATCGATGAGTCGTTTTGACCAAGCTTTCTATATAACATAAGTTTAAAACCTCCATATATACTTTTTCTACAAATTCACTTAATTGCCAGCGTATTGAACGGTAACTGCAAAACCTGCATCAGACAATTTCCTTATAACTGCCCGACCAATCCTTTCAGAACCTTCTGTTACAAGCGCTACATTTGTTCCATTCGTTGTGTTAAGCATTGCATCGTCCTTTCTTTTAATATCGGCAAGTTACAAAATATAATATTCGTAACCTCTATCGTTATTATACATCGTGAAGTTACAATGTCAACAATTTGTAACTATAGAATATATATTAAATTTCATATATTCTAAAAAGAAAAAATGAAATGGCTTAGCAGGGTATGGCAACTCAGTGAGAATATGATTGTGTAAAGATTGACATCTGAGCATGATATATATGCACCTGAAGTAGAGCATATGTTTTCGGTAGCTTTTGCGACTGAGACAATCCACGATGTTCTCATTGAGAATCGTGGGTTGTTAAATCATTCTCCGGATTTGTTAAGTAAAAAAGCAAAGGATATGAAAACTATAGGTAAGTTAATCGTACAGGCCATCCGGGAAACATTTGAAGCGGAGTGTATCAAGGATGAAGTGATCGAGAAGTTTTTGCAACACTCTCCTCATATTACCTTTTCCAAAACAAAAGATAGAACATCTGTATCTAGAATGAACAAGGTATGCGAAAATGTTTATCACTTTGGGGATTTACTTGATAACGACAGCATCAATCAAGTGGAGATGAGCTTAAGGATTAATGGCTTATTAGCAGGAGTAGGGAAGAATAACTACATTTATCCAAAGGAAGAAAAGGATAAGCATTTGGAGGAGTTGGCGGGTCATCCGATTTTTCAATCTAAAGCAGTGAAACGTAAAGTTGATGCTTGAGAGGAGCGCAGTTTGGCGGAAAATTGTCGTTCCAACTAACACGGATGGCAAAGTCAACCTTTGTCCCAAAGGCAAGAGGTTGGTTGCTTTTCAGGAAAAAAGTGAAGTCAACAAACAGTAAAACAATCAACAAACGGGCGCAAGAGTTTAATAACGAGTTACTAAGGTAAATCTTTTTCTTTGTTTTTATTATAAAAGGGAGAAATAGTAATGGAAAAAAACTTTGAAAAAGCACATCGATTTAGTAGTCATAATAGGAAAGACTTAGAAAAGGATAGCATATGCGGATGTTTTTATTGTTTGAAAATATTTAACCCTAATGAAATTGATGAATGGTGGGATGATGAGGATACAGCAGTTTGCCCTTATTGCGGAATTGATTCTGTTATAGGGAAGAGTTCTGGATTTCCCATCACTGAACTGTTTCTAAAAGGGATGCATAAGGTGTGGTTTTAGTGTGAAATTTGTTAAATGACTAACGGATGATTTTATTAACGATCTTCAGCAAAAGGGCGCTTATCTGTAATAAGGTAAGCTCCTTTTTTTGCGAAAAAAGATTGAGTTGATCGCTCAAGTTTGAAATAATTGGGTTTAAGCAATAGAGCAGGTTGAACAAGGAGTTTGAAGCTTTCAAGTAGAATAGATAATAGTAAAACCATCCCAAAAGCACTTTTTAGCTACATCATATGAATGATTTGAAGGGGAGTTTATGGACAACAAAATTGTATTTTTCGATGTTGATGGAACTATTACACATCATGAGGATGGTAGTATTTCAAAGAAAACTAAAGAAGCTATAAAATCATTAAAAAGTAAAGAAATAAAGGTTGTAGCTGCAACGGGAAGACCGTTATCTATGTGCAAAGAAATTGGGGAATTGGGAATAGATACCTTCATCACAGCAAACGGAGCCTATGTGAAACACAAGCAAAAGGTTATTCATAAAATACCTATGGATAAAAGCATAGTTCAAGAAGTGGTTGAATTTGCACTCACAGAGAACCACGCTCTGTCATACTACACTGAAGATTTTAGCATGAATGGTATAAAAGATAATAGTGTATTAAAAGCTTTGAAAGAAACTTTGTCATTGCATGAATATCCTGCCATTAATCAACTGATTTATAATGAAGAGGTATTTCTAATGTGCCTGTTTGCAACTGATAAAACTATAGAGAAATACATTCATAAATTTCCGCAGCTAACATTTAAAAGATGGCATCCTTTTGTGGTGAATGTCTTACAAGAAGAGGTATCTAAATCTTTAGCCATAGTAAAGGTTCTACAGTATTTTGGTATTGATAAATCGGAGGCTATTGCTTTTGGTGATGGTGAGAATGACATAGACATGTTGGAATTAGTGGGACTTGGTATAGCCATGGGGAATGGAAATGAAAAATTGAAAAATGTTGCAGATTTCGTTACAAAAAAATCTAGTGAAGACGGTATTGAGTTTGCTTTAAAAAAGTATGGGATAATTTAAACAAAAAAGGTAGTTATCCCTTATGATGTTATACGATTATAAGGCGGACCAAATTTAATTTGAAAAGAAAGTTTGTGAAGAACTGAACTTAAACTAGAGAGCGCCATTCTTTAAGAAGATGGCGGTTTTTGCAGGGAATTTATTATACCTTCTAGAAATTGGAGAAATAACTGCAATTGAGCTAACGTAAGATTTGTTAAAAAAGGGGTAAGGCGGTTTTATGAAGCCCTTAGGTCAAAAGAGGGATATAGAATGATATTAGTTATTAGAAATATGAATGAGAAATTGGCAACAGACATTCTTAACTGGAAATATGATAAACCTTATGAATAGGTGTGCACTTTTGTTTAGAAGCAAAAAATAGTTAGATTAGTAGGGAATTATTTCATCTACTTATTATCATAGGGTAGTTCCACCTCTAATCAATGGTTAATATATTGTA
Source organism: Bacillus sp. 03113 (assembly GCF_006546985.1). Taxonomy (GTDB): domain Bacteria; phylum Bacillota; class Bacilli; order Bacillales; family Cytobacillaceae; genus VATK01. The sequence continues at coordinate 4,767 of NZ_VATK01000026.1, read as the reverse complement.
TTGTATAAAAACCGTTTTGAATGAGGTGGACCGATGTATTTTTTTAAATCAATTTCAGATGATGTTCGATTTGCCCAATTAGAATTTCGTAAACATACAAAAGTGAAGAGGCTTGTTTTAGGATCTTTGCTCGCCTGTATGGCTACTGTACTTCAAGCAGCAGGTGGCTTTTTACCAGGGATCGGATATTTTATCAGCCCATTTGCCACTTTACCCATTCTGATTGGTGCCATGTTTTCCCTTCATATGGGAGTGATGTCTTATTTTCTTACCAACCTGTTGCTATTTATTCTGTTTCCAAGTGAACTAGTCGTTTTTCCTTTTACAACAGGGTTGTTAGGGATTGGTATAGGCGCAGCTTTTTCCTTTTTCAAGAAGAGATTAAGCATTATTTCTATTGGTGCCATTCTCTTAACGATAGGAATTATGAGTCTACTATATGTTTTCCACTTTCCCGTTCTTGGTCCAGCCGTATCCGATTCCTTTTCACTCCTTACAGCAGGAAGTATTTTTTTATTTTCTTTCCTTTATAACTGGTTATGGGTTGAGATGGCTTTATTCTTTTTTAAAAAATTAAAGACCATTATAACTTAGACTCTCCAAATCTCTTATAAATTCCGCGCGATAAGTAGGAACGCCAAAGGGAGAATGGCACCCGTCCATGTTTGTGCATTTGCTGTTTCAGATAAAAGATTTTAGGTTTTAAAATTTTCTCCCATAAGAGGAATATGTGAACCGGTATATAAGAGCGATTGAATGCTCAACAAGTTAGTGAGAGCCAGATACGGCAGAACCTTGTACAAGAAAGCCGGAGGAATATAACTTCTTCAATGACGAAGAGTTATCTCACGAGGACAAACAAGATAATATCCGTTCTATTGTAAGAGAAATACAAATATTTGGGATGAAATCAAGGTGTTTAGCTTTTAAATACCCGGAAAAATAAACAAACGAGGGAGCATGATTGCTCTCTTGTTTGTTTTATTTTTCGATTCAATTAAATCCAAGAAAGAGATTTATCTGGTATTAAGTCGAATTTTATAGTTATGAATCATGGAACAATTTCAAAAACAGTACCTTGGTTAAAATCAGTCACATTCATAGAGCCATAAACCCCTAAATATAGTCTGGTTTGATTCAGATTCGTTCCCAAACTAAAATAAAAAGCTGATTGAGACCCAAAATTATAATCGGTTTCAACAACACTAAAATCATTTAGTTTACAATCTGTTCTTACCTTGGTATAAGCTAGAGCCCCTCTAACCGGAGGTTGAGATTCTTCATCCCGGGCAAAATCGGTAAACACAACGCTTCCCGTTAAATCGGGAATTCCATTTCCCATATATGACTGGACTCCTGTAAGTGCAGTTCCTCCAAACTTATCGGGTCGGGGATCTTTATGAAAATAACTAGTTAGAGGCTGAAGACGCCGCACTGAAGTTTTTACCGCTTCATTGTAATAAGCAATTGTTTTCTCATCCAAAGTCGGATTTGCAGAGCAGCCCCTTATAATCGAAGTAGGAAAAGCACCTTCCCACCCTCGCCAGCCAAAGTTAATAAATCCTTCTAGGTCAGGTTCAGAATTCATTAAAGAAGCTTGAATAAGCTGAGTAACCGGTATTGGTTTATAATGAACGAATGAAAAAATTGACTCTACCAGATCCTGTCCGACATTTCCCACATATTTGATATACTGATTATAAAACCTTTGAAATGAAATGCCAGGTATATTGCGTACCCCTTTGGCAATTACTGTAAGCGTTTCCTGAATAGGTGCGGGAAGTTCATTAAAACGTGTGACTATGGGTGGATTATTGGTAAATGTATTCTTAACTACATCAATTTCAATTATTTTACCGGCGATTTCCATATCATCCTGGCTTAAATTAAATGGATCATAGCCTGATCCACCATCTCCGGTTGTTAAAACAAGTTTTCCTGTTTCAGGTGAAAAGTTTAAACTATTGACACCATTATGATTAAAAAATGGTCTTCTTAAGTTAAGTAATGTCCGTCGTTTTTGAGGTTGACCATTCGATTGTAAAATCCATTCTTCAACTGTATCAATATGATCATATTGAATTTCTCTATTTATCCACCTTAAGTTTAAGGTTCTGGGGTCACACGGATTAGGCTTAAAAAATTCAGGAAGAGCATTTAGACCTTGTCTTGCAGCTTTTAAATTAGGAAGAGCACCTGGACCTTGTGTTCCAGCTACTGAATAATGAAGATAAAACAGACCGTTATCATAAAATTCGGGATGAAACGCTAGCCCTAGCAATCCCCGTTCATCATATCCACCACCAGAAACACCTAGCTTTATGATTCGCGGGCGAATATCTAAAAAAGTCCTTATAACTCCGTTTCCTATGTAAAAGATCTCTCCTACCTGGGTTGCAATAAATAATCTTTCAATTGAGTCACCCGGAGGTATAGTTGTTTTCAAAACAGTGGGTAAATTTATCTTACTAACAATGGGCCGTAAACTAACTTTAACTTTTATCATCTGACTTTACACTCCTTCTTATTGTTTTCTTTTATAAGAATATTGTTACAACTGTTCTATTAGTACCAAATTAAGGCTGTGGAATCTGACAAGGCATTGCACCATTTTCTGCACCAGCGTACTTAAAGGGTGCATTTCTTCAAGAAGGAGAAGTGCACTTTTAAATTGAATTAAAGAACAGGTTAGCAAATACACCAAGGTGAACTATGAACATAAGGAGAGCTGTATCAAATGATGCTAAAGGTGTTTCTCTAGTACAGGTCGATTGCTGGAAAACGACTTATAAAAATATCGTTCCGGATGCTTATTTAAATAAGATGACATATGAAAGTAGAGAGCAAAAATGGAGAGCGATAATCTTGAAATCAGGTGTTATCGTTGCTGAAAACGATGAGGGTAAAATCGTTGGATTCTCAAATGGTGGAATAGAACGGACCGGGAACTATCCAACTTATATGGGGGAATTATATGTAATCTATATATTGAATGAATACCAAAGAAATGGTATTGGAAAGCTGTTATTGGTACCTATTATTAAAGAGTTAACTAAACAAGATATTTTTTCAATGATTGTTTTAGTTTTAGAAGCGAATAGATCTAGACAGTTTTATGAGACGCTTGGGGCAAAAGAAATTGACAAAATAATAATAGAAATCTTAGGGAAACAGCCTAATGAAATTGTTTATGGATGGAATGATATAAGAAAAATATTCTAATTCTATTATTCAACAATCGGGCGCTTCGTAACAAGGATGAGCGCTTATTTTCATTTTAGGGCCATATGGTTTAACAACGATGTTTGTCATTCTTATGATAAAATTAGGAAGTGATTGTGAAAAAATGTACTTAAACGAAAACGGCAGGTTACTTAAACAAGACGTGGTAGCATAAACATAAATAATTTATGAATTTTCAAGTAAAGCCAAAAAGTGATAGAAGAAATTGGAAAAATCGAGTATGATCATTCTTGACTGTCAGCTGATCGAAAAATTGAAGAGGGGTGTTGCTTGATGACAAATAGTAGACTGAATCCTAAGGTTGATGAATTTTTAAGTAAAGCCAAAAAGTGGAAGGAAGAATATGAGAAGTTGAGAAATATCGTTCTTGACTGTGAGCTGACCGAAGAATTTAAGTGGATGCATCCTTGTTACACGTTTGAGAAAAAAAACATAGTTTTAATACATGGATTTAAAGAATATTGTGCACTTTTGTTTCACAAAGGTGCCTTGTTACAGGATGCCCATGGGATTCTAGTCCAACAAACGGAGAATGTACAGGCGGCGCGCCAGATTAGGTTCACCAATGTTCAAGAAATAGTTGAAATGGAAACCATTTTAAAAGCCTATATTTATGAAGCCATTGAAGTTGAAAAAGCCGGTTTGGAAGTGAATATTAAAAAGAATACAGAATTCACAATTCCTGAAGAACTTCAAAATAAATTCGATGAAATCGCTGCCTTGAAAACTGCTTTTGAAGCATTGACACCGGGACGACAAAGAGCATACATTCTTCATTTTTCTGCACCCAAACAATCCAAAACTCGAGTGTCAAGGGTTGAAAAATATATGCAGCAAATTCTCAATGGAAAGGGATTAAATGATTGCACTTGTGGACTATCTCAAAAGCAACCCAACTGCGACGGCTCGCACAAGAACATTCGATAAGAAAATAAATTAATCAAACTTTAAGATATTACCTCACTTTGCGTTCATTCCAACTCCTTTTTAGATTGCAGGTAACACTCAATCAAATAATTTAAAATGAAAAAAACAAAAAAGTGATTCGTAGAGTATAAGCAAACTAACGTGTAACATGCTTACGCATTACCATCTAAGAAAAGAAAAATACTGCACACAAAAGTGTACCCTTTGGATTTTTGCTGAAAGGTACACTTTTCTTGAACTAACGTAAAGCTTTTATGCAATATTACATGCTGCTATTTAGCTAAAATGAGTGTTACTCGATCTTCAATTAAAAGGCGCTTTAGGAATTGGCGCTCATTTTGCATTTTAGGGCCAGATTGTGGCATAACGATGAAGAAGATTATGTTAAAATTAGGTAGAGATTGTGAAGGAATGTTCTTAAACTATAGAAGCAGGTTTATTTAATAACGATAATACAAGGAGCTATCAACAGCTGGTATAAAACCATAACAAATCGTAACAGTTGGTTTGTTGTGGAGGTTTGATTGCTCTCAAGCTTAAGTGAGTGTAGTCTCTCGAAAGAAAGATAGCACGATGAACTACGTTGAAGGGGTTTGG
>NZ_VATK01000025.1 GCF_006546985.1 Bacillus sp. 03113 | reverse complement strand
CACTCACTTAAGCTTGAGAGCAATCAACCCTCCACAACAAACCAACTGTTACGATTTGTTATGGTTTTATACCAGCTTTTGATAGCTCCTATAGATTCAACATTTCAATATAATGATCTGTTCAGCAAGTAACATGGACTCCTATTTCATCTCGTAATTTTTTCTACTTCTATCACTTCCTCTAGTGATTTAGAATAGTCGTATTATTTACCATTCCATTTTTGCATATACAATATACAAGGATAGAAAAAAACCATCTATTTAATAATCGAACCATGAAGAGACCTATGATTCTTTGTACTATTTTATCAAAATTGCCTTATTTTGTCTTAACGATAGATTATATTTACATAAAAAGTTAAAAGTAATCCTCTTTATCATCAATATTTATTCTCTAAAATGAAAAAGAAAAGGATTTTTCACCTTTTCTTTGTTAGCATATTAATACTCGAATTCTCTTATTACTTGTCCTTTTTTAATGAATCAATAATCGAAAAAAGCTCGCCAAGATGTTTAATTTCATAGGTAGGAATAACTTCATTTCTTTCCTTATCATGACGATTAATCCAAACCGATTTTATTCCTACACGAGAAGCACCTAATATGTCCGTCATTAAATTATCTCCGACCATTAAGACTTCATCCTTATTTAGCTCCATTAGAGAAAGAGCATATTCAAAAATAGAAGGATCTGGCTTTCCTTTTCCAAATGCACCAGATATAACGATTTGATCAAAATAAGGTGCAATTTCAGGCGTGATTGTTAGTTTCGTATTTTGTAAATCTGGGGATCCATTTGTCATTAATAATAATTGATACTTTCCTTTTAATTGATCTAAGACTGTATAAGTTTCATCATATACAAATGGAAGATTGCGTCGATGCTTAGGGAAGGCTTCTCCTAAAAAAGCTCCATATTCAGGATCATCATGCCCTAGCGCTTTTAATCCTTTCGTCCAAGCTTCTTTTCGATAGCCGGGAACAATTTCTTTCATTTTTCTAAAGTTATCCTCATCATCTAAAAAATTTCCCCAAAGACCTTCAAATGGATTAATTCCGATCATTTGTGTAAATGAGTATGTTTCATAAGAAGAATATAGTTCTCTAGCTTCGTTGCGAACCGCCTCTTCCAGTTGGATTGGGTCAACTCCATATTTTTCTTGTGCCATTTTACATGTAGCAGAAAAAGCTTCTGATACACTCTTTTGATCCCAAAGCAGTGTGTCATCAAGATCAAAAAATATTGCCTTTATCATCGTAATCATTTCCTCATTTCTTTTCTTAAATTATGTTGTAAAGCATTCTCATTTAGATTACAAGGAAAAAAAAGAATAGTAAAGAACAAAAGCGGAAGCGCCTTGATCAGCCCTGAAGAAAAATGTTCTCATGACTCAAAAAGTGTTTTTTACTTTTAGAGGCATGAGAACATTTTTCTCAAGGGCTAGGCGCTAAAGCTGAACGTCGATACATAGTATTCAAAGTTTATAAACAACAAACTATTTAATAATTTCTTAAATAATGTTTAAAATCATACTCTCAATTTTCTATGCTAATGTAAATAATATAATAATAAATAGGTAAAAATAAGGATCAGTTTATCAGAAAACTAAGGATAATTATGTTAGAAAATCTTACATAATATAAGAATTTAACATAAAAAAGAAAAAAATCAAAATTATTCGATTTTCTATAAAAAATTCTCTTGTATAAGCCTTCTTTCCTTGTTATTATAATGAGCGTCTTAATAAATCATTATTTTTCAATCAATGGCCGAACAAATTGATAATATGATTACTATTTGGAAATATATTAGGAGGTTTTTAGAATGGACAAAAAATTCATAATATTCTTACTCGCCGTAATTCCTTTCTTACAATTGGCATTATTGCCATTTGTAAATCGTATAGAACCCCTTATTTTTGGATTGCCGCTGATCCATTTTTGGTTCTTCTTATCGGTTGTTATAACACCATTATGTACGTGGGGAATTTATGCTTTACAGAAGCCTGGAAGGAGCAAGGAATAATGCAAGGAAATTTAACAGCTTTATTAATCACAGCTTTTATCGTGATAACAGTCGTTATCATCGGATTTATTGCAGGTCGTGACAAGTCATCACGAAGCTCTGTAGAAGAATGGTCAGTCGGAGGAAGAAAGTTTGGCGGCTTACTTGTTTGGTTTCTTGTAGGTGCGGATCTTTTTACTGCCTACACATTTTTAGGTTTAACAAGTACGGCTTCTATTGCAGGAAGCTTGGCTTTCTTTGCGATACCATATAGTGTTCTTGCTTTCTTTATATCATATTTTTTCCTTCCAAAGCTTTGGAAAGTAGCTAATAGTCATAAGCTTACTACTCTAGCTGATTATGCAAGAGAACGATTTGACAGCAAATTATTATCAATTTTAGTCGCAATTGTCGGCGTATTAATGCTTATTCCATATATTTGTTTACAGCTTTCTGGGATCCAAGATACGCTGCAAGTTGCTGGGACGGGCTATATAAATGTAAAGGTTGTCGTTATTACCTCATTTATTCTTGTTGCCCTTTACACTTTCTTTAGTGGTATAAAAGGACCAACTTATACGGCTATTATTAAAGATATTCTTGTTTGGGTTATTATGCTTTATTTAGTGTTCTCATTGCCATTTATCCATTTTGGCGGTTGGAGTCCAATGATTGATACTTTAATTAAGGATTCACCACAATTATTAACAATCCCGACAACAGGACCAAAAGGAGTACCTTGGTTCATTACAGCTGCGCTTACTTCAGCTTTGGCATTGTTTATGTGGGCTCATGCTACAACTGGAGTTTTTACAGCAAAAAATCAAGACGCGCTTCGTAAAAATGCAATATTACTTCCATTATATAACATCATTTTGATTTTGGTCATTTTCCTTGGCTTCGTCGCTTTTCATGTTTTGCCGGAAGGAAGCAACCCACGTCTTGCATTGTTAAACCTTATTCAAATGTCATACGGTGGGGTTGGACAAGGGTTAGCCTATTCAACGATTGCTTTAGCATCTTTAATTCCATGTTCCATCATGGCAATCGGTGCATCCAATTTATTTGCTAATAACATTTACCGTGATTTCATTAATCCAACTGTTAGTCCTGCAAAATTAACATTAATCACTCGTTCAATGGTGTTCGTTGTAATCGGATTAGCTCTAATTTTTGGTATGCTTTTCCCTACAGCTTTAGTATCCTTACAGCTGTTAGGCGTTTCTGGTATGGTTCAAATATTCCCTGCCATCGTTATTAGCTTATTTTGGAGAAACCAAACAAGAGAAGCAACAATTGTAGGTTTATTAGTCGGATTAATAACAACCTTTACTGTTTATAATACTGGAACTGCTCATGGTATATATGAAGGCTTCTGGGGTCTTTTAGCAAACTTACTGACTGTTGTCATCCTAAATCCTTTATTTGTGAAAAAAGCGAAAAACAGAACAAACCCTGTTATTACCGATTTATTTGAGTCTAAAAACGAAACAGTTGAAATAAGAAAAGAAGCGTAACAAAAACATAAGAGTGAACCAAATGGCATAAATCTGCGATGATTTTTCCATTTGGTTCACCCTTTTTATTTAATGTTAGAGTAAGGCCGCTCAGCTATGGGATCTTTATTGACATGAGATTGTTTTAAAAAGGTATAAGTTATCAAACAAAATTCAGCCCTTCGTTATTGTAGGAAGAATGATGCTTACTTTTGTTCCTACGTCTTTTTTACTAGTGATAATGATATCTCCCTTGTGTTCTTTTACGATTTTGTAGCTAACTGTCATCCCCAACCCGAACCCCTTCTCTTTCGTTGTAAAAAAAGGCTCTCCGATAGTTTTCAGTCTGTTTTCGTCAATTCCACATCCATCATCCTCCACTTTTATTACTAACTGATTTTTAGTAGAGTTTGCTAATGTAAGATTAATGTGACCATTTATATCGATTGCTTCAATCGCATTTTTTATAACGTTTATTAAGACTTGTTTTAATTGAACAGAGGATCCCTTTACATAGGGATGATTAAGTTTATTTTCAATACTAATATTGATATTTTTAAGGGAAGCTTCTGAGGTTAATAGAGAATAGACTGAAAAGACAATAGAGGATATATTTTGTTCGTCAAAATCAACATCCTCAGGCTTAGATAACATTAATAACTCTGTTACAATGTCATTTATTCGATCAATTTCAGAAATCATGATCTTTCTATATAACTTTCTTGTTTCGTCCTGTTCCTCCATCAGCTGTAAAAAACCTTTTAATGAGGTTAATGGGTTACGGATTTCATGTGCAATTCCAGCAGCTAATTCTCCAACTACGGTTAATTTTTCATACTTTCTAAGCATGAATTCAGTCTTTTTTTGTTCTGTTATATCTCTTCCAATAACGATAAATGCTTTTCTACTGCCATCTGGATGAAATAATGGGACTTTTATGACATCAAAAGTTTTATTTGTACCATCACGTATTGGAATAACCTCATCTACTCTGCTAACGGTTCTTTGTTTCCACGTAAATTCATCAGATTCACTACAATAATTAAATGCATCGCGATAAAAATCAACTAACAACGCAAGATCTCTATCTGTCTTTCCTTGATAATCGATATTTTGCAATTCAAACAAATCACGACCAAAATCGTTAACCTGTATCCATTTCCCTTCTGCATCTTTAAATAAGACAAAATCAGGCATTGCATTTATAAGGGTAGTGAGCTTCTTTTTCTCTTCCTCTATCTTCTCAACTTCCTTATTTTTTCTCACGAGCAATAAGAACAGAATGAAGGTAACTAATACAAATATTACGCCTTTTAAGGTTTGCAAATTTGTCATTTGTTCAAATGTAAGCTTTTGAGACGAAAAATAAAAATCAGATAACAAAATCCAGCTCAATCCAAAAAATAAATATAAATATGGCATGATGGATTTTTTCCATATAAAATTCAACAAAATCACCTATGCTTTTTCATATAAGATGTTATATTTAACTTACAAAATTAAAAAATAAATAACAAGTAAAACTGTATCCATATAAAGTAACATTTTCCAAACTTAATAAGTAAAGCCCTCACAAATGAGGGCAACTATATATTAAAAGTATATGGTTTGAAGTTACTTACTATCGTTTTGTGAAATGATTATTCTCTAATTTGACCTTCCCCGAATATATAGTATTTACTAGATGTCAAAGCTTGGAGTCCCATTGGCCCCCTAGCATGTAGTTTTTGAGTACTAATGCCAATTTCTGCACCGTAGCCAAATTCAAACCCATCGGTAAATCTTGTTGAAGCATTATGGTAAACAGCTGCTGCATCAACCATCGTTAAGAACATTGATGCATGATCCATATTTTCACTCAAGATTGCTTCAGAATGCTTCGTTCCATACTGATTAATATGGTGAATGGCTTCTTCGACAGATTCAACTACCTTAACACTTATGGTAAGTCCAAGATATTCAGTATACCAATCTTCTTCTGTGGCAGCTTTTGCAAATGAGGATGATTGGCAAACAAGCTCATCTCCAAAGATTTCAACATCATTTAATTGAAGCGAATTTAAAAGTGCCTTTCCATTCTTCACAAACCAGTTTTTATGAATTAAAATCGTCTCAATGGCATTACATACAGATGGCCGTTGTGTTTTTGCATTAATAACAATTTTTTCTGCCATCCGGGCATTCGCTGTTTCATCAATAAATATATGACAATTTCCCGCTCCTGTTTCCAACACTGGGACTGTTGATTCTCGAACGACCGTATCGATTAAATTTTTCCCACCTCTTGGAATCAGTACATCTAAATACTCATTTAAATGAAATAGCTCTTTTGCTGTTTCTCTACTCGTATCTTCAATAAGTTGTACAGCATCAACTGGCAGTTCACTTTTTGCTAGTGCCTTTTGAATGGATTGAACAAGCGCTTGATTTGAATAGTTGGCAGACGAGCTTCCTCTTAAAATGACAGCATTGCCTGTCTTCAGTGATAAGCTTGCTGCGTCTACCGTCACATTCGGTCTTGCTTCGTAAATCATACCGATTACCCCTATAGGCACTCGCTTCTTAATTATTTTTAATCCATTTTCTTTTTCGATTGATTCAAGCGTTTCTCCAACTGGATCTTTTATCTCTATTAGTAAATGAATGGCAGAAGCAATATCTGATATTCTTCTTTCATTTAGCAAAATCCGATCTAAAATAGAATCTGAAAGTCCATTCTTTTTCCCATTTTCTAAATCTTTTTTATTCTCTGTAATAAGAAAATCTTGATCTAATATAAGCTGCTCTGCAATTAATTTTAATGCTTGATTTTTCTGTTCAGTTGTTTTACCGTTTAATGCAAAGGCTGCTGCTTTAGCTGCTTTACCTTTTTCCTTTACTTCGCTCATTTCTGTTCCCTCCATACTTGTGCTTTCACCCATTTATCACGATGAATAACTTCAACAAATGGCAAGTCCATTTCTTTCGTTAGGTCATTCGTTCTTTTGCCCATTAATTTTACTACTTCATCTGAAGAATAAAGGACCTCGCCTTTTCCAAGAAGACCTCTTGAGCCAAAAACTTCAACGACATCACCCTTCTCAAAGACACCAGCAATATCATAAATGCCAGCAGGTAAAAGGCTGCTTCCTTTTGTTAATAAAGCTATTTCCGCACCTTGATCTACAAATATTTTTCCTGATACAACAGAATGCAGGGATATCCATTGTCTACTGCTATTGATGGAAATTAGCTCATCCTTCCCAATATAGGTTCCATCTCCTTGACCTTCTAATATACGTATTAATTTTTCTCGACCCTTACCTTGTCCAATAAAAACTTTTACTCCAAGTGAGATGGCAGTTTTTGCTGCAACAAGCTTAGACTTCATCCCACCTGTCCCAACTTTTGAGCCTGCTCCTTCAGCACCCTTCATCATTTCTTCAGTTATTTCTGGAAGGAAGTCAAATTTTTTCGCATGCTCATTTTCCCGCGGGTTTGAATCATATAATCCATTGATATCCGTTAAAATGATAAGCTGATCAGCATGGACAAGTCCACTGACGAGTGCTGAAAGCATGTCATTATCTCCAAAGGTTAATTCTGCGACAGAAACAGGATCATTTTCATTAAATATTGGGATAATTCCTCTCTCCAGCAGCTCTGTTATTGTAGAATACGCATTACGGTATCGTTCCTTTTTAGAAAAATCATTTCTTGTTAATAATATTTGTGCCGGAGTGATCCCGAATTGAGCTAGCTGGGCCATATACGATTGTATAAGAAGACTTTGTCCTACAGCTGCAGCAGCTTGTTTTCCCTTTAAGGTCACTGGTCGAGTTGGATATCCTAAATGGGTAAATCCAGCTGCAACCGCTCCTGAAGAAACTAATAGAACTTCATGACCCGCTTCTTTTAACACAGCAATCGCTTGAATATGATCGTTAAATTTTTCTTGGTCAATTTCACCTTTTGTATTTGTTAAAGAACTGCTGCCAATTTTCACAACGATTCTTTTCTTTTCCATATGTCTTCCTCCAATTTTCAAAGATGCTCCATATGATCATTTAATTGATTTTTCAATACAAAAAGCCCTTCTTCTTCCTTATAAAAAGGACGAAAAAGGGCTTTTTTTCCGTGGTACCACCTTAATTGGATGCTTAAAAATACAAAGACATCCCACTTTGTTTGATAACGCTTAAGTCTAAGCGCCTATGGTTTAACATAGGACTCAAAAGGCAGGTTCCACGGCTTTCTCTGTGGCGAAGTCTTCCAGCATTAAACTCCGCTCTCTGTCACATAAAGACACGTGTACTAATCCTTCTTCAACGTTCAATGATTTTAATTTATTATGCCGAGGAAATGACAGAATGTCAATCCTTTTTCTTATGATAATGAAAAGAAAATAATTCTTTATTGATTCAAAAACATTTAGATTGTATAATTTAGAATATATTGTATTAAATTCAAATAGAAACCAATTAATATGAAGGAGGCAAAAAAATGATTTGGTTAATAGGTTCCATTATTGTTGTTTTATTTGTTTTATTTGCCATTGTGAATGAATCACTTAGGAAAAATGAGCAACCGCATAAATTCCCAAGTGATTATGAAAAAGATCCTGGTGCAGGTGGTTTTTAAGTTTCACTGCTCATTTTCTTATGAAAATTCATTTCAAAATTTATTACATTTAAACCGCTCATTTACCAAACCTTCATTTTTTCCACAAAGCAGACATTCAATAAAATTACTTCCCACTTAAACCGATGATCAAGCTATTAATGCTAAGGTGATGCGAATTTTTCACATTTTGCATCACCTTTAACTTTTTATTGTTTTGCACATAAAAAAATATTTTTTACTAACAGTTAATAATAGTTGCAGAGATTGAAAAGATGAAATAGGATATAGTTTATTGAAGTATCCTAGTACATACTAAATTGAAAAAACTCATGCTATTTTCTATCTATACGAATGGAATGAGCTAATCGGAGGTATTATTTTGCAAAAACTAGTATTTTTTGTAGGGGTAGCAGGAACAGGAAAGACAACAGTCGCAAAACAGATTGCCTTATCAAATCCGTGTACCTTTATTGATCGTGATACAGTTGGTGGTCGATTTGTGGAAAAAATTCTTGAAATGAATGGATTAGATAAAAATGACCGCGATTCTGACTTTTATAAAGAAAATCTTCGCGATCTTGAATATGACACAGCAAGAGATATATGTGTTGAGAATTTATCGGTCGGCCAGGATGTCTTTATGATTTCACCTTTTACCGCAGAATTAAAAAACAAGGAGTGGATTGTGAATTTGCTAGCGGAAAGTGGAAAATCTCTTCAAGAAGTTGATGTCAAGGTTGTAGTTGTAACTCTTAAAAATGCCGAATCACAAAAAAATCGGATTAAGGCTCGCGCAACGGTTCGTGATACTTGGAAGCTCGAAAATTGGGGCTCATATGAAACCCGCATTGATTTTATTCCTTCAATCAATTGGGATATACCGGAATCAAATATTTATATTTTTGACAATAGCGGGGATTTAACCGCTAAAAAAATAGAAAGCCTATCAGATTTTATCTACTAATAAGCAGAAACGTTTTGAAAGCCTGGAATATAATTTTCCAGGCTTTCCCTAGTCTTCATGTAATTCCTGTTTCACAATATACCAAGCAACTTTGTGTTTCATTCTTACAATCATTATGTTGGAATAGGAATTCTAATTTCAACAGAAGTACCTTTATTTAATTCACTTTGAATATTAACTTGTCCTTTATGGTGATCGATAATTCGCTTAATAACCATATACCCTAGACCAGTACCGTTATCCTTTGTTGTGTAAAAAGGATTTCCTAGCTTTACAATTTGATCTGATTCCATTCCACAGCCATCATCTTGTATTTCAATCACAGCCTCATGGTGCTCATTTTTTAAAGTACGAACAACTAATTGCCCACCAAATGGCATAGCTTCCATACTATTTTTTAATACATTCATAAACACTTGTTTTAATTGGTTTTCATCACATTTTATTATCAATTCTTCTTCTTCAAATACTTTTTCTACTAAAATGTTATTCATATTTGCATGCGCTTGAAACAACGATATTGTTTCGTCTAATATTTTTAATAAATTTTTATATTGGTAATTTAATACATGAGGTTTAGACAAAATTAAAAATTCGCTTACAATGAAATTAATTCGATCGAGCTCTGTTAAAAGTAATTTAAAGTGAGATTTATCACTAAAATCACTTTCCATGAATTGGATAAATCCACGAATAGTTGTAAGCGGGTTTCGAATTTCGTGGGCGACACTCGCTGCCATTTGTCCTACTGCTGTAAGCTTTTCTGAATTTAATAATAACTGTTCTGTACGTTTGCGCTCTGTGATATCACGAAATTGAGCAAAGGCTCCTTTAAAATTCTGTTCCTCATCAAAAATCGGCAGTGCATCAAATAGCATGATAAGGATTTCTCCATCCTTTCGATGGAAAGTTATTTCAATATCTGTACAAGGCTGCTTTTTTTGAAGAACATCCACTAATAAACTTCCATAATAATCTAATTCACTAATACTTTTCCCGATCATATGATCCTTTTTCATACCTGTTAATTGTTCAGCATAAGGATTAAAATCAATTAGCTTCCCATTCTGATCAACGATTAATATTCCGTTTCTAGTTGTATCTAAGATAATTTGATTTAATATATTTAATTGATGATTTTGTTTTAAGAGCTTTAGTTCTCTTTCAATGGAATGATTAACTGTGGATAGTAAAGAAAGTAATAGCGGACTTGCATGAGTTATGGAAGTCATTATGGATATCGTTCCAATAACTTTATCCTCATCATTGTCCATGATTGGAACACTATAGCATGCAGAAGCGTGTAAAAATTGATGATAATGTTGATCTCCGATTATTTCGATAGCTCGTTTATGGGTTACCGCCAAATTGATTGAATTAATTCCACTGTCTTCTTCTGTAAAACGAACACCTTCTTTTATCCCCATTTGATTAATCATATTCATAATACTTTCATCACCAAGCATTTTTATTAAATATCCCTCAGCATCGCATAAACTTGCAACGATAGGAATCCCTTTGACCGATAATAGAAATTCTTCTAAAAAGTATGTAACAACTTCCAGAATCTCAGCATGATGCAAACGCTTCTCTTGTAAATCCTTATCATTTAATAATTTTGTAAAAAAAGGTATATCACAAGGGTCCATCCCTCTTGTTCTACATTCTAATTTTAATGTTTCAAAACAAATTTCTTCTGCTTTCATTTATTTGATTCCCCTGCCAAGCCTTTTATTTAAACTATTTTCTATATTCTACTAAGTAGTATAAACAATAATATTCAAAATTGCACCAGTCATATATCCCTTCCCCAATACTTAAATGGTAAATATAGGAATACACATTTAAGTATAAACATTAAAACAATGTAAAGCTTTTGTTCAGTTATGGTAAAAATCAACTATTAACATAACATATTCACTATAATAAATCTTGAGCCGACTAAGTGAATCTTTCAGGATTCATTATCGGTAATATTGTAAGCAGGATCGAAAGGGGAATATGAAGAATGAAGAAAAGCTTTATGCTCAAATTATTTTCATCATTACTCGCTATTTTCTTACTTACAGCTTGTAACCAAAACACAGACGATCAAGAGGAAGACACAAACACAGAAGAGCAACAGGACGAATCAACGGAAGAAGAAGATGCTAACGAGTAAGCTCCCTCGTTTATAGAAAATTCTCTATTTATAACATGACAATAATAAGGATGACTGATGCAGCTAGGTACCACTAAAAATCAAATACTATCAAAGAAGTATCTTCATTCATTTAGCGATGAAAAAATTCCTATTATCATCAGTCATCCTCTTTTTAACACTTGAAGCATTTATTGACCTTGCAAAATGTAATTAATAAATTTTAGTATGAAAGTTATGAACCTATTTTTGACTTTTCATATGTTTCTGCAAATGTATCAACGTTCATAACTAATTTTCCTAATGTTTTCACAGCTAATTTCATAGATGTTTCGTCAATATCAAATTTTTCATTATGATGACCAGCGGCAAGAGTGGTACCGATAATACCATAAGTCGCAAATCCTCCTCTCTCTTTCACCCGCTCCATCATATAAGTAGCATCCTCTGACCCACCTGATTCACTTGAATAGAGATGTACTTTCTGTAGACCATCAACATCTTGTATCGTTTCATAAACAAATTGTACGAGCTCATCACTGCACTTGCTGGATTTTGCTTCTCCTACTACATCAATTTGAACGTCAATGTCATACATAGTAGCTGAAGCCTCGATTATTTTTCGTGCATTCATCAATATGTAGTCATTTATTTCAGAAGTATCTCCACGCGTTTCTATTTTTAATAAGGCGGATGATGGAATAATATTGCGCCCGCTGCCAGCATTAAATACACCAACATTAATTCTTGAATTTCCTAGACTGTGCCTAGAAATACTATGTAAATTAAGAACAGCAGAAGAAGCTGCTAATAATGCATTTTTCCCTTCTTCAGGTTTTCCTCCCGCGTGAGCGGCAACCCCTTTAAACAGCACATCCAATTTTGTTGTAGATAAATATCCATTTGTTCCACAAACATACTCACCTAATGGGACACCACACCCAATATGAGTTGCAAAGAAGACATCTACGTCATCAACAACACCCGCTTCAACCATTGATTTAGCCCCACGTACTCCTTCTTCAGCAGGCTGGAAAATAAGTTTGATCCTTCCTACTAATTCTGATTTCAATAAAGATAATGTCTTTGCTAAACCAAGTCCAATAGAGGTGTGCGAATCATGCCCACAAGCATGCATCATTCCATCATTAATCGAGCGATAACCATTAGAAAAAGGAA
Source organism: Bacillus sp. 03113 (assembly GCF_006546985.1). Lineage (GTDB taxonomy): Bacteria > Bacillota > Bacilli > Bacillales > Cytobacillaceae > VATK01. The sequence goes on along the minus strand of NZ_VATK01000025.1, from coordinate 42,506 downwards.
CATGATCCTCATCCTTTGATTCTTGTAAATCAAGAGCATCCATATCAAATCTCAAGCCTATGGTTGGTCCTGGTTTTTTAGTATCTAAAATACCAACCACTCCCGTAAATCCTCCAACAAAGGATTCAAGCCATTTTTCATTGGCTCCTTGCTTCCTCGCACGTTCTAAATGTTTGAAAAGGATTTCCTCTGAAGGGACTCCCATTCTTGCCTCTTCTTTTATGACTTCCTTTCCTGCTTTTACTTCGAATCCCCAGCCCTCAAGCTTTGCTGCAACAAGAGAAGCTGTTCTAAATTCAAGCCAGCCTGATTCAGCAAATTGATGTATATCTCTTCTCCATTCGATTATTTCTGGATAAATTTCATTGACTATCGCATTAAGTTTAGTAATCATTTTACACCTCAAATTTTTATTAAATTCAGTATATTTAAAGTTTATCATTTTTTCATTTTTATTTGGGTTTATTTTATAAAATAAGAATATACAAAAAAAGAAGCATAGTAATATACTAAACTTCTACACTCCTCTTTTATTCCCCCAAATATAAGTATGCAGCTGAGGCAGTACTTTTACATTCTTAAAATCACGATCATCCATGACAAGATTTATTAACCATTCATATTTTTGTAGTAATGTTTGAATTAATTGATTTTGATCTGCTGTAACTGTATCAGAATTTCCAACTTGTAAATAAAACGGAATCATTGGATAACGCAGATGTACTTTTTTAGCATACTCATAATCGTCCTTATCAAAAATGACGACCTTGAGACTGAATTGATTATGATTATTACTTTTTTCAAGTTTTTGAATGATCTCATCTAGATTTTCAAAATTAGTGACCATTTTTGAGCTTGGAGGCTTTGGAGAAATGGTTAGCTCATCAATCTCTAAAAACCAATCCTGCCATCTGCTTCCTTGTGTTTCAAGACAAATTTTTATTTCTTTTTCCTTTAACAACGCAATAAGCCCATCCAAATTTTTTAACAATGCAGGATTTCCACCGGAAATGGTGACAAAAGAAAAGCGATCCTGCCCTAGAGAATACAGCTCTTCCCAAATTTCTTCCGCACTCATTTGAGTAATCAAATCTTTCCCTGATCCGTCCCACGTAAAAGAAGAATCACACCAAGAACAGGAATAATCACAGCCAGCAGTTCTGACGAACATTGTTTTTTGACCAATGACCATTCCTTCCCCTTGAATCGTTGGGCCGAATATTTCCATAACAGGAATTTTACTCATTGATCATCCACTCCCGTCTTGCTTCTGCATAGCTGGTTGGCGTTTCATATAATCGAACAAATTCGACTCTTGCACCCTCATATTGTTCTTGTCTATTTTCAAGAGAAACAGTCATTTTTTCATACAACCATACCACCATATTTTCAGCGGTTGTATTCATTAAGGGCAGTGTCTCATTTAAATATTTATGATCTAAATAAATTTCAATTTCCTTTTTCCATACCTCTTTTATATCACCAAAATCAATGGCAAGGCCTCGATCATCCACAAATCCGCTTATTCCAAATACAGCCTTATACGTGTGCCCATGAAGGTTTTTACATTTGCCTTCATAACAATGCAAATGATGAGCTGCATCAAAAGTGAATTCTTTGCTAACCAAGACTCTTTTTGTATGATATTTTAATTGATTTGGCTGTATATCCTCATTTATCTTTTGTAGCTTATCAACAATTCTAAACCCGTACACCGTTTAAGACTCCTTTCTCTCTTGAAGGTAGTCTTCAAGCCCTTTTTTTCTTAATAAACAAGCTGGGCATTCCCCGCAGCCATCTGCAATTATTCCATTATAGCAGGTTAATGTTTTTTCTCTTACAAAGTCTAACGCCTCTAAAGAATCTGCTAACTCCCATGTTTCCGCTTTATTTAACCACATTAATGGAGTATGAATGACAAATTGAGTATCCATAGAAAGATTCAAGGTTACATTTAACGATTTAATAAAAACATCCCGACAGTCTGGATATCCACTAAAATCTGTTTCACAAACTCCTGTGACGATGTGCTTAGCATTGACTTGACTAGCCAATACACCTGCAAATGATAAAAACAGCAGATTCCTGCCAGGTACAAATGTAGATGGAAGCTCCCCATTTTCCCCAGCTTTGATTTCAATATCGTCACGTGTTAACGCATTGGGAGCCAATTGATTTAACAATGCCATATCTAAAATGTGATGTTTCACACCTAATTCCTTCGCAATATTTTGTGCACATTCAATTTCGAGACTGTGACGTTGATTATAATTAAACGTAACGGCTTCCACTTCTTTAAAATGCTTTAATGCCCAAAACAAGCACGTTGTACTATCTTGACCACCGCTAAATACGATGATTGCTTTTTCATTTTTCACTTCCTATTATCTTCCTTTCGAACGAAAAAACAGCACTCCTAAGAAAGCAGTACTGTTTTTCTTAGTTTTTTTGAGAGGGTAGCTAGAAACCTCTACCGCATAGAGCGGGTTTTTATTTAAAGTTTTGTTATTGTTGCTAATAAATTTATTGCCTTACATACTATATCATATATGAATAAAACACGTAAACTTTTCTTAATATTTTAATACCCATTTTCGGATTGCTTTTGCTACTCCATCTTCAACATTTGAAGCCGTTATATCATCAGCTGTTTCCTTCACGATATCTTGAGCATTCCCCATCGCAACACCTAAACCGGCTTCTCTGATCATAGCAATATCATTTAAGCTGTCTCCTACAGCCATCACATTTTCCATGGTCAGATTTAATTTTTTGCAAACTGCTTCAAGACCTTTTGCTTTATTAATTCCTAACGGATTTACTTCCAAATTAAAGGGACTGGAGTTGCTGATTTCTAGTAGACCATTTTCAACTAACTGCTTTTTTACAGTCTCACGAACTTGGTCATCATCAATATGAAAACCAAATTTTAACCATTCAGAGGTTGATAGATCTGTTGGTAGTTCATTATGCCACACTTGTTCAGTGCTAATTGCCCAAAAGTTTGTTTCATGTAATTTTGAAAGCTCCCACATCCATTGAATAAGGTCATTTTGAACAATGCTTCTTTCCATTAATACTCCTGTATCATCCCATATTTCACTACCATTTACGGTTACTAAATACGAGGATAACTCCAATGTATCTAAATATTTTTGCAGTGTTTTTAATGAGCGCCCTGTACTTATGACAACATGAACGCCTTGATCAATTGCTTCCTTAATTGCCTTACGATTTTCCAATGAAATTTCCTGCTCCTCATTTAAGACGGTTCCGTCCATATCGAGAGCAATCAATTTGATATCAAGTGCTTCAATTGTTTTCATCAATATAATCCCTACTTCCTTTGCTTATTGCTGTTGAAATTGAACTCGGTGGAGATTTGCAAAGATTCCTCCGCGTTCTAGAAGTTCATCATGGGAACCTTGTTCTGCAATCCCTTTCTCGGTAACAACGACAATCCGATCAGCGTCACGAATAGTAGCTAATCGGTGCGCAATTACAAGAGTCGTTCTATTTTGAGCAAGCTCTGCCAATGCCTTTTGTATCATTAATTCTGTTTCTGTATCAAGAGCAGAAGTTGCTTCATCTAATATTAAAATAGGTGGATTTTTCAAAAACATTCTAGCAATCGCAATTCGTTGCTTTTGTCCTCCAGAAAGCTTTAAGCCCCTTTCACCGATTTGAGTTTCATAGCCTTCAGGGAGCTTAGAAATAAAATCCTCTAAATGTGCTCTCCTCGCTGCATTCCTAATCTGTTCCTCTGATGCACGCTGATTTCCATAAGCAATGTTCTCTCTTAAGGTTCCAGTAAATAAAAAGACATCCTGTTGAACAATTCCAATTTGCGACCGTAATGATTCCGTTGTCAAATCACGAATATCCATCCCATCGATTGTAATACTACCTTCATCCACGTCATAAAATCGTGGGATTAATGAGCATATGGTCGTTTTTCCAGCTCCTGATGGACCTACAAAGGCAATCGTTTCACCTGCACGAATATGTAGATTAATCTTTTTTAGTATATTCTTATTCTGATCATAGCTAAAAGAGACATGATTAAATTTAATATCCCCCCGAAGAAATGGGACATCAATTGCATCTTTGGCATTAAATATTTCCGGTTTTGTATCAATTAGCTCGGTAAAGCGTTTAAATCCAGCCATTCCTTTTGGATAAAGCTCTAATAATGTGTTAATTTTATCAATTGGTTTAAATAATACATTAACATAGAGAATAAAGCCGACTAATTCACCGTACGACAGCTCTCCATTAAAGCTATACCAGGCTCCTAATACAAGAACTACCAAAATAAAGAATCGAGTTAGCAGAAAAATACTAGATGATGTTAAAGACATCGTTTTATACGCATCTAACTTTGCACGTCGAAACTTTTTATTATTTGCAGTAAATCTTGAAATCTCATATTTTTCATTTGTAAAAGATTGAACAACACGAACACCTGAAACACTATCTTCCACTTGTGCATTTACATCTGCAATATCACTATACATTTGCTTCCATGCTTTATTCATTCGATTATTGCAAAAAGTGATAAGCCAAATAAGAAATGGAACGATGCAAATGATTACGACAGCAAGCTTAACATTAATCGTCAGCATGATCCAAAATGCTCCTACAAATGTCATCAACGCAATAAAAAGATCTTCCGGACCATGATGAGCTAGCTCACCAATGTCAAACAAATCATTAGTTACTCTGCTCATCACATGGCCAGTTTTCGTATTATCAAAAAACCGAAAAGACTGTTTTTGTACATGCTGAAAAAGCTGTTGGCGCATATCTGTTTCAATATTAATACCAAGCTTATGTCCAAGGTAATTAACGATATATTGAAGAAAGGTACTCATGAGATAAAGGGCAAACAAGCCTATACTTACAGAAACAATCGTTGACCAACTACCGGTTGGCAAAAGCTGATCAATGAACCATTGCACTGCAATAGGAAAACCTAGCTCTAATACAGCTACAACGACTGCACTGCTGAAATCTAAGATAAATAGTTTTTTATGTGGCAAATAGTATGTAAAAAATCGTTTAATCATATTTTTCTCCTTTGAATGCAATTGAGGCAAAAAACAATCTTTTAATATTAAAATCTATGTTATTTGGGAGGATAAATGAGTGATTTAAGAGGATTAAGATCGAGCATTAGTATACAATTCATATGCTTTTTTAGATTATAGAAGTTGTTATGATTGAAACAAATAGCATAAAATGTATACTGTTTTATTTATTTCGAAATCTGAAATATAAATAAATTATAAAATGAATTTCTTCGTTTTTCAAGATAATACTTTACGGTCCTCTTTTTAACATGTTAAAAGCAAAAATGCCAGGTACCGACCTCATGGCTAGGCAGCACCTGACACTTCGATCAATCAAGAAAAGTCATGTATCGATTTTTTGTTTACAATGAACTCAGGCTTTTCACCATAAACCGCTTTAATAAGATTTTTAGCTACTGTCATAGCTGTTATATAATTACATTCCTCGGTTACGCCGCCAACATGTGGTGTCGCAATTACATTAGGAAGTAAAAGCAATGGGTCATCCTTCTCTGGCGGTTCTGGGTCAAACACATCTATAGCCGCTCCTGCTATTTTTTTCTCTTTTAATAGCTGATATAAACTATCTTTTTCAACAACAGCTCCTCTTGCTGTATTGATTAAAAAGGCTGTCGGCTTCATTAAGCTTAACAAGGAATGGTTAATACTATACTTTGTTTCTTCGATTAATGGTATATGAAGGGAAATAAAATCAGATTGTGAAAAAATGACTTCTTGATTTGTTGTTAGTTGAATGCCTAATTTTTCAGCAGGTTTCACATGCTTCTCAGAATCAACCTTTCGAACCCATGCAGTTACTTCCATATCAAATCCGATTGAAAGCCGTTTGGCTACTTCCTGTGCAATTGTTCCAAAACCAATTAAGCCAACTTTCTTTCCTTTCAGTTCGATGGATCTTGATTTACTACGAAAATCATAGTTTCCTTTTTTCATTTCTTCATTACAGGAAACCAAAGATTTTGAAAGTGCCATCAATAGCATTACGGCATGTTCCGCAGTTGATACGGCATTAACTGATGGTGCATTTAAAACTGGAATGCCTTTTTCACTTGCATATGTAACATCAATATTATCAACGCCTACTCCAGATGCAGAGATTGCTTTCAAATTTGGATTAGCATCCATGATATTCGGGGTAATTTTTGCAGGATTTCTTAATACGATCCCGTCTACCTCTTTCACTAGTTGAGTAATATTCTCTTCACTATAATCATCTGTTCTAATGACTTCTGCATTATCATATAGGTATTGTTCTGCATCCTTATGCCACATCGGCAATATTTGGAGTATTTTAGGTTTATTCATGTATGTACTCTCTCCATTTCATTTCTGAATATAGGTTAAATCTTTTAATACACATCAAAATATTTAAGAAAGCTCATTTGTTATCCTTAACTTATTGAGTTGAAAAGCGATGTTTATATTTTTTACTATAATAATATTTATGGAGCATTTGTCCATAAAAGGAAGCCAATATTTGTTGAAAAAGCATGCCAAGGACCACCGGCAGAGCAACCGCTGGAGGGAAAAAGGTGACCGCTAATACCGAACCGGCACTAATATTTCTCATACCACCACAGAAAGTCATCGAAACAACTACATCACGTTCATAGTGAAATAGTCCACTTATTACCCAGCTTAATAGATAACCCATCGAGGAAATGATAAAAACAGTCATAATAATCAGTAAAACCTTTAAATCAAATTTATTCAAATAGGGGGATAATAGCCCTCCATTGATAATGACAATGATCACAATCCCAATTTTTGAAAAAGGAGAGAGTTTTTCTCCAAGTGTTGATTTGATTTTCCCTTTTGTTAATTGATTTAGCAGCATTCCTAAAACAGATGGCAAAACAATCATTAATATTAAGTTTTTCATTAAGTCCCATGAATCGATTGACACTTTTTCACCAACGAATAAAGATAAACTAGTAGGAACAATGAATGGTGAAAGAAGAGTATCGATCAAAATAACGGATAAGGCAAACGCGATATTTCCTTTATGGATCGTCACCCAAATAAAGCTAGTAATTCCTGTTGGGACTACCATTGCTAAAATGAAGCCTGTTGTCGTAAGAGGATCATCTGTAAAGACAAGATGTCCGATTCCCCATGCCCAAAGTGGCATTAACAAGTGCAGAACAAGTAAACTTACTAAAAAAGGGATGGGTTTTTGAATAACCACTGCGAGCTGTTTGAAATTGGAACCAAGACTTCCAACAAAGGTCATAAAGGCAAATATCCAAGGAATTAAAAAAGTTAAATGAGATGTTTGACTTCCAATAAGAATTCCAATAATGAGACTTGATGGAGTGAGGAAAGGCATTGCTTTTACTAAATGATGATTCAATGTTTTTAACATATTTAAGCCAACTTTCTACATAACAGATGAATGGAGCTTAGATTGTGAAAAAAATTACACAAAAACACAAAAAATCTTATTCACTAACTAATTTACTTGATTGTAACATTATTAAAATAATTAGAATATTTAAAATGAAAAATTAATAGATGAATATTTTGAATGTTTAGAATAACTTTTACTAATGAATAGTGTTAGTGAAGTATTTTTATGGCAAATTTGTATTAGATAATTACAATTTCATTCACATGTTCTTTCTAATGTGCGTGTAAATAAAAGGATCAGGCCCGCTAACCTGCGTTAGTAGAAATCTGATCCTTTTTCCAATCATAATTCATTAACAAGCGGTGACTCCTGCATTGCTTTTTCCAAAAAATCTTTAAGAACATGTACAGCTGTTAAGCAATCATTTAATGTACTCCATTCCTTTGGATTGTGACTTATCCCATCCTTGCTTCTAACAAAAATCATTGCGACCGGAAGTTGTTTCCCAACGATCATTGAATCATGGCCAGCACCGCTTGGCAGAAAATATGGCTCAACACCATTAGCCACCACTGATTCTTCAAGCTTTTGCTGAATTTCTTTTTGGATAGGAACAGGCTCTATATTTAGAGTATCGTTTATTAAAACGTTTATATCCCTCTTCTCACCTATTGAGTTTGCTTTTTCCTTTATCAACGCAACCAACTGCTGTTTCGTTGATTCAAAAATATCACGGATATCTACAAACAGGGTTACATTTCCTGGAATGACATTTACACCGTTTGGAAATACATTTAGCTTTCCAACCGTTGCAACAGAACTGGAATTGATGGTTGATGGTAATTCTTCAATGGAAAATACAAATTCGCTTGCAGCCGCAAGTGAGTCTTTTCTGTCATTCATTGGTGTATTTCCTGCATGCCCTGCTTCTCCAATAAATGTAATTTCCAGCCAGCAAGGTCCAGCTATTCCAGTAACAATTCCAACAGGAAGATCCATCTTTTCTAATCTTTTTCCTTGTTCGATATGAATTTCAACAAAGAGTTCCCATATATCTTCATTTCGAACTGAATTCTTGAATTTTTCAAAGGTAGACCCATAAACCTCTAATACTTGCTCAAAAGAATTCCCATCTCCATCAATCAACTTCAACTGTTCAACGTAATCAATACTTCCCATCATAGCCTTGCTGCCTGTAAAACCTCCATTAAACCTTACTCCTTCCTCATCTGTAAATATAATAATCTCATAAGGTTTTTCGGGTTGATAATTCATCGTTTTCCAGGCTTCAGCCACTTCAAGAGCTGCGATGACGCCAAGCGGCCCATCAAAGTGACCTCCATTTGGAACACTATCGACGTGTGAACCTGATGCAATAGCAGGTAGATGCTTGTTTTTTCCTTCTAATCGGCCGATTATATTTCCAGCTCCATCTTCTTTTACAGTAAGTCCAGCTATTTCCATCCAGGATTTGACTTGCGTCTTTGCTTGTTTTTCTTCAGCTGAAAAACCAATTCGAAAAGAACCATCTTCTTGAGTGAGTCCGATTTGAGATAGTTGATAAAGTCTTTCTGCTACTCGTTCTCCACTTACTCCATCTCGATTGAGAGAGAAGTCAAAATCGTTCATTAACCGATCAAACAAAGTATTTTCCATCATTACGCTTTAAGGCTCCTTTCTTATGGTTTTTTTTATGGTTATGTATGGGTAACTTGCTTTGAAGATAAAAACAATACCATATGCTCTTCATCCCAGTATTTATTGTTCCACTTCAGTGCATTTCTCTCAAGTCCGTATGGATGAAAGCCAACACTTGCATAAAGTTTTTTGGCAATAAAATTATCCGACACGACAGATAAGTAAAGCTGTTCTAATTTATTTTCCTTTGCTATTTTAATAATAGACTGAAGAAGCATTTTTCCTATTCCCATCCCTTGACATTTAGGAGCCACAATCATCGAAAGAACATTTCCTTTATGTTTAATTTTAAGAGTTTTTTCTTTTTGCAGAGTGACCACCCCAATTAATTGCTCATTTAAAAAGGCTCCGATCGTATAACAATTCGGGTCCTTAAGCTGTTCACTAACATACTTAATTGGCCGAATCCTTTTTTCCTCTTCCTCTAATGTCATCAAAAAAGCATTAGGAAATTGTTTCAATGCCTCCATTCTGAGCTTTCGATAAATTTTCGCATCTTTAGCCGTTAATTTCCGTATTTTCATGCGAGTAGCAGGCACCTCCTGGGATTCAGTTGAATTCTACGAAAAAGCCCTTCATTTTTTTATCATTTTGTAATTTGTACTAGTATATTTTCAAGGTCTTCAACACTATTTACTATATAAGTAGGATTTACCTCTTCTAACTCTTCTTTTGTTCCATACCCATAAGTAACCCCGATTGATGGAACTCCATTTTGATTCGCACCAATAATGTCATATTTCCGATCCCCGATCATGACAACGTCTTCAAGCTTATTTTCTTGAATAGAATTTAAAACAAACTCTATGATTTCACCCTTTGAAGAACGAGTTCCATCTAGATTGCTTCCAATAATGAATTGAAAAAAATGATCAAGCTTGAAGTAAGATAAAATTTCTTCAGCAAAAATAGTAGGTTTAGAAGTTGCAACAACAAGAATATGATCTTGCATCTTTAGCTTTTCTAATAGCTTTGGGATTTTAGGGTAAACCTCATTTTCAAATAACCCCTTGTCCTTAAATCTCTCCCTGTAATATACAATAGCCTGTTGAACTTCCTCTTCATTAAAATGATAAAATTCTGAAAATGATTGCTGAAGAGGGGGACCAATAAATGGAGTAAGTTTTTCGTTATCTTCTACCAATATCCCCATTTTTGCTAATGCATATTGAACAGATTTTGTAATCCCTACCTTGGGATCTGTCAATGTTCCATCTAAATCAAATAATATAATCATACGTGAAGCGAACCTCCTGAATTTTATAAATCTTTATGATTCATAGAATCATCATATCATTCTTTAAAAAATGAAAATACCACCAGCAGGAGAACTTATTCTCCACTGATGGCATTTCTATAAGAAGTTGTTATTATTTTACTACGTCTTTTTTATAATGAACATCACCAAAAGGAAGTAAACTCAAGAAAAAACAATTATTTTGTTGATAATATCTGTGTAATACCACTCCCCCCAAAGGAAAGAATAGCTGTGTTCGATAGTGCGTAGTATTGATCTTGGATATAAATAATTCTTTGGATCTCACTTTCCCAGTCTGGATATTCAGTTGTATTGTTTTGTTGAGTAATCTGCTGCGTTAAAGTAAACCCTTTCTCTACATCCACATGATACAAATAGGCACCTTGGAAAGTCATTACTTGTGGATTATTTTTGTCATTTCGATTTTGATAAACGGTAATAGGAAAGCCATATAGATCTTTTTCTTTTTGAATCATTAAAGCCTTATGATCATGTAATATAGGCGAATAAGTACCGCTATCTCCAATCACTTCCGTAAACTTTTCCTTCGGATTGGCAAAGTCACTCACATCAAAAAAAGATATTTTCATCCCCGTTGCTACAATTCTTGGTTCCTTGCTAACCATCCCATCTGTCACTACTTGGGTATCGTAGCCGAATCCTATCAAATGATTTTCATCATAAGGGTGTAGATACGTACTAAATCCTGGGATTTTTAATTCCCCTAAAACTTTAGGCTGTGTTGGATCACTACCGTCGATCACAAACAATGGATCCGTTTCTTTAAATGTTACTAAATAGATGCGATCACCTAAAAATCGAGCAGAGTAAATTCTTTCTCCTCTAGCCAGGTTTTCTAATTGACCAACTTGCTGTAAGTTATCGTCAAAAATATATAGCTGGTTTGCAGATGGACTTTTATCATCCCAAGCAAATCCCTTCGTTGTTGCCACTCTGAAGTGGTCATTATATTCATCCATGGCAAATTGATTTAATAAGTGACCTGGAACTTCTGTTGTCCGGTGAAAAGAAACCTTTGTCCCATTTATTGCAAATTTATAAATATTCGTATTGACCGACATATTTTCGGGCACGATCTTCTCCATATTCGGTGCTGCTGACCAATTCTCTACAGCTAAATAGAGGTTCTTTTTCGACATATAAATTTCCTGACCACTACCTAGATACGTCGTTATTTCTGTTTTTTGATTTGGTTCATTTAAATTAAAGGAAGCAATTACACTGTAATTCGGTTCTTTAGAATCTGGAATATAGTAAATTTCATCATAAGGGATGAACTGAGTTTCTTTACCCATTACTGAATCCTTATATTTAGGTCGTAAATCTATATTTTTCCCGCCTCTTCCATTTAATGCCCTGAAATCTGGAGTACCATTTGAAATCAAATAAACAATCCCATCCATCATACGAGCTGAAACATACGACCCTTCTGCTTCAATCTCTCTGACTTTTTTAGGCTGGATACTATTAGATATGTTATAGACCAACACTTTTGTTTGTCCGTTCATTGCGACCTTCGAGTCAATTTCTCTTTCTATCTGTTGTGTGTTTGCTTCTTGATAGCTTTGACCAATAATCACAAGCTGATCATTATATAAAAACAATTGCATCGGTGAAAAATTTTGCTCAAAAGTAATAACGGATTCTAGCTTCATATCATTTGCAGGGTATGGATTAATGATTTTTACTTTTTGCTCACTAATTTGAAAAATATTTTTTCCGTTCGTTTTAATTATATCCGCTTCATCAATCCCTTGAACCTGAACATTTGTTTCAGAAACCTGCTGGGAGGAAGAGTCCTCCGTTGAATTTGAGGCTTCCATTTTTGCAGTGGACCGATCTTCAGATATATGAACGGTATTTCCCTGGTTCTTGATGATTTTTTGAAAGTAATCAGCTAATTTTTCTTTTGTCCCAACTACAGGCAGTGACTGATTTACTTTAAAACTAAGATTTTGCTCGGAAGAAAGACGGCGGCCCATCGTCGAAGTTACTCCCTTCGAAACAATGAGCGAATATGTTTCATTTTCACGATATCCTTTTTTCGGAGGAGAAATAGAGATTGTTTTCCCATCTCCCGATAATTGAACCGAGACTGCTTCTTTTTCTCCATCCTTATTCACTACTGATATTTCTCGGTTCAGATCAATTGTTGCTTTTATTTTTTCTGAAAAGGTAATATTCCACACTTTATTTGTAAGGACTTCAACCCGTTCACCCTTCTTTGGCCAATCACTGATTATTTTTTGTTCTGTTACAAGCATTAAAGTGATCAAGCATACAAGAAGGCTAATCACACTTCCTATGATCCATTTTCTTTTCATTTACATCCCCCTCTACTTTCTAGACGGAGAATATTTCATTTTTGTTACAAAAAGAAACAGGAATTTGTGATGTTTAATCAAACAACTTAAAATAGAGATGAGGTGATATGGAATGTGCGGAAGGTTTACTTTAATTGAAGGAATTTACGAATTAATGGGGCTATTTGAGTTTGAATTTACAGACATTATGATTCCAAGCTATAATATTGCACCGAGTCAAAGAATCCTAACCGTTGTTTCCGATCAAGAAAAAAGAGTTGGTAGTCTGATGAAGTGGGGCCTTGTTCCATATTGGGCAAAAGAAGAAAAAATGGGTTATAAAATGATCAATGCGCGTGCAGAAGGCATCGAATCAAAGCCTAGCTTTAAAGTGCCCTTTCAACGAAAACGCTGTCTTATTCTAGCAGATAGCTTTTATGAATGGAAAAAAACAGAAACAGGGAAGATCCCATATCGTTTTGTCATGAAGGATGAAAAGCCGTTTGCGTTTGCAGGCTTGTGGGATACGTGGTACAAAGCGAGTGACCCTCTATCAACCTGTACGATAATTACAACCATACCAAATTCAGTTACCATCGATGTACATGATCGAATGCCTGTGATTCTTCCACCTGAAGCTTATGACGATTGGCTAAACCCAAAACAAACGAATATCAACGAGTTAAAAAAACTGCTTGTTCCATACCCAGCAAATCAAATGAAAAAATATCCAGTTTCTACATTAGTGAATTCCGTTAAAAATAATAGCCGGGAATTAATAGCTCCCAACCATTCTATTTGAGGAACTTAATTAAGAAGAAATAAAATTTGTGTTAGGCTTAGTTTAAATCACTAGTAAAAGTTTATTAGAGGATCGTTCGTTCAATTTAAGATCGAGTATCCTCTTTTTTAGTACTCTTTTACAGTCATGCTGAAATAAGCTCTTTTAACTTCTCTTACTATCTTATGATAATTTCATGTATAAAAAATGCCTTAGAGAATTAAAATGGTATTTAGACACTTATCGTTACACAGTATTCAAGCTTTTTTAATAAGGCGTTTAAACATAAATAACATGTAAAAGCTTGAAAGGAGAAGCCGAATGGTCACAGCTTTCGAAGTCATAATCCGAACTCTTATTGCATCTGTTTTGCTTGTATGTATTGCTCAATTTCTTGGAAAACAAATTATTTCTCGAATGACTTATCATGATTTTATTGTTTCAATCATGCTAGGAACTATTGCAGGTAATTTGACGTTTAATACTCCGATACATTCCCGCAATTTTATTATTGCGTTAATAACTTTTAGTAGTATTATGTTCCTTTTCGCTTTCATTTCACTCAAAAATAGAAATGCTAGAGCGTTACTTTCTGGAGAGCCCACTGTAGTCATACAAGATGGTAAAATACTTGAGAAAAATATGGAGAAATTGAAATTTACAATAGATTCGTTAAATCAAGCTTTAAGGAACAAAGATATATTTGATATTGATGAAGTAGAATATGCTATTATCGAAACGAACGGAAACTTATCAGTATTGAAGAAGCTTCAACATCGAAATGTAACCAAAAAAGACTTAGGGATATTTACTCCTATCCACTCAGCTTTTCCCATTGAATTAATTATGGATGGTCAAATTATTGAGAAAAATTTCACTCAAAATGATCTAACAAAAAATTGGTTATTTAAAGAGATAAAACAACGAGGATTGACTCTTCCTGATATTTCATATTGCATTCGAGGAACAAATGGTCAATTATATATTGATTTGTACAAAGATAAGATTACCTCTCCTCTTGATATAGAATAATCATATTTAAGCGTTGACCCTTGCTCATCAGGATAAGGAAAAATCATACACCAGAAACAGTTCGAGAGATTATGTGGTTTATGAAATTAAGATAATAAAGCCAGGTACTTCTCCTTTTTATGGAAAATACCTGGCTCCATAATCATAAAAATCAATTTCTATTAAACTTGAATCGATTTTGAAGATTGAATAAGTTCCTCGATTGTTTTTAAGTCCCCTTTTTCAAAAAGGTCTACAATCTTACTGCCGACAATAACCCCATCACAATATTGTGTCATTTCTTGAACATGAGCAGGGGTTGAGATTCCAAATCCAGCTAATACAGGCAGCTTGCTTACTTGCTTTACTTGTTTCAAATGATCGCCAAGCTGGGCTTGAAATTCTGCTCTCGAACCTGTTATACCCGTAACGGTAACCGCATATAGATATCCATTTCCAAGCTTTGAAATGGCTTCAATTCTTTCGATCGGGCTCGTTAACGTCACAAGACGAATAATTTCAATGTCAACTTTTTCTGCCGCTTCCACAACAAAGCCCTCTTCTTCGTTTGGTAAATCCGGAACAATCAAACCATCAACGCCAACTTTTTGACAATCAGCCAGAAAACTGTCTAAATTATATGCAAGGATTGGGTTTAAGTAGGTCATTAAAATGATCGGAATGTTCACTCTTGAGCGAAATTCACCAATCGTTTTTAGGACTTTTTTGACTGTTGTTCCATTCTGAAGAGAACGAAGCCCTGCTGCTTGAATAACGGGCCCATCGGCAACAGGATCAGAAAAAGGAAGTCCTAATTCAATCGCTGTCGCCCCCGCTTTTTCTAAAAATGTAATACGCTCCTCTAATACCTCAAGTCCACCGTCTCCCGCCATAATGTATGGAACAAAAGCTTTTTCATTTTTATTCTTTAAATCATTAAAAGCTTTTACGATACGATTCATCTTCTTACTCTCCCCCTAGTCTTGCTTTAATTGCATCAACATCCTTGTCTCCTCTACCAGACAAGCAAATGACTAAACCTTCCTCTTTTTTCATCTTAGGTGCTAATTTTAACGCGTACGCAACAGCATGAGAGCTTTCTAATGCCGGAATAATTCCTTCTTGTTTACAAAGTAATTTAAAGCCTTCCAATGCTTCTTCATCTGTAACGGATTCATATTGAACTCTTCCACTATCATTTAAATAACAATGCTCAGGACCAATTCCAGGATAATCAAGTCCTGCAGAAATCGAATGAGCCTCCTGAATTTGTCCATCCTCATCCTGAAGCAAATACATAAAGCATCCGTGCAGAACCCCTGTTTTTCCTTCAGCAATCGATGCTGCATGCTTTTGTGTTTCAATTCCAAATCCAGCTGCTTCCACCCCATACATTTTGACATTTTCATCTTTAATAAAAGGATAGAACATGCCCATTGCATTGCTTCCACCGCCGATGCAAGCGACCACTGCTTCAGGGAGCTTTCCTTCGTTTTCTGCATATTGAGCTTTCGTTTCTTCCCCAATTACGCTTTGGAAATCACGGACAATCATTGGGAAAGGATGCGGTCCAAGGACAGAGCCTAATATATAATGAGTATCTGCTACGTTTGTTACCCAGTAGCGAAGTGCTTCATTACAAGCATCCTTTAGTGTTCTGCTTCCTGATGTAACACTCACGACCTTCGCACCGAGAAGCTCCATTCGGAATACATTCAGCTGCTGCCTTTTGATGTCTTCTTCACCCATAAAGATAATGCAATCTAAGTTTAAAAGGGCACATGCTGTAGCAGTTGCCACCCCATGCTGTCCAGCCCCTGTTTCTGCAACGACCTTTTTCTTACCCATGCGAATCGCTAGCAAAGCTTGCCCAATCGCATTATTAATTTTATGAGCACCTGTATGATTGAGATCCTCTCTCTTTAAATAAATTTTCGCTCCGCCAGCAAATTTCGTTAAGTTTTCAGCAAAGTATAGAGGAGTTTCTCTGCCTACATAGTCCTTTAATAAGTATTGAAGCTCATCTTGAAAGGCTTCGTCTTTAATTGCTTTCTTGTATTCTGCTTCAAGCTCAAGCACTGCCTGCATTAACGTTTCTGGAACAAATCGTCCACCATATTTGCCAAAATGTCCTTTTTCATCTGGTAACGCATACGTTGTCATGATATATCCTCCTTTTTTTCTGCATCTCTCACAATTGAAAGAAATCCATCAATCTTATTCAGATCCTTTACACCATTTGTCTCGACTCCACTGCTCACATCCACCATATAGGGATGGACTTCCTGAATGGCTGTCAAAACATTTTGTTCATTCAAACCGCCAGCTAAAATGAGTTTTTTCCCTTTAAAATCATTTCCTTTTAAAATGCTCCAATCAAATGAAATGCCATTTCCTCCACGATACTGACCTTTCGGGCTATCTAACAAAATATATTCACACGTATAATCACGAATTATTTCTAAATCCTCTTTCTTCCCGACGCTAAACGCTTTTATTACTGGAACAGAAAAAGCTTCACAAAAGGATGGCGATTCTTCCCCATGGAGCTGAACAGCATTTATCCCTGTTTCTTCAATAATTCTCTCAATGGTTTCTTTCGATTCATTGACAAAGACGCCCACTTTTAAAATTTGATCAGGAAGCTCTTTAATTATTTCAGCTGCTTGTGCTGGACTAATTCTCCTTTTGCTTTCTGCAAAAACAAAGCCAATTGCTTTAGCTCCCTTATTAGCTGTATAAACAGCAGTTTCTATATCTTTAATTCCACAAACCTTTGCATCCAAAAGATCACACCCTTACTAATGGCAGCTTCATCTCAGTTAATGTTTTTTCTAAATCGGAGGCTCTCATAAACGTTTCTCCAACCAAAATCCCATTAGCGCCAGCTTTGACTACCCGTTTAACATCATCGATTGTTTTCATCCCGCTCTCACTGATCAGAAAAGCACCTGTGCTTTTAATAGAAGGAGCTAGTTTTTCTGTTACTTCTAAAGAAACATCGAAGGTTTTTAAATTACGGTTGTTCACACCAATCAGCTTCGTACCTGTTTTAAAGGTTTTTTCAGCTTCTTCTTCATTATGAACCTCAATTAATACTTCAAGATCCTGTTCAAGCGCATATTGATAGAGCTGGATTAGCTTTTCCTCCTCCAGTGCTGCAGCAATCAATAGAATTAAATCAGCTCCTGCTTTTTTTGCAAAATCGATTTGGATTGGATCGACAATAAAGTCCTTGCAAAGAATTGGTGCATCAATCACTTCACGTACAGCTGTTAAATCTGCATAGCTTCCTTTAAAGAAAGGCCCGTCCGTTAACACAGAGATCGTATCTGCTCCATATTTGACATAAGAGGAAGCCTGTTCTCTAGGGTCTAGTCCAATATTGATATCTCCCTTTGAAGGTGAAGCTCGCTTAAATTCTGCTATAATAGCTAATTCATTCGCTGCCTCTAGTTTCTGAAGAAAGGATCTTTTTTTTCTAGCAGGCAGATCTTTAAGCTCATCCTTTCTTTGTTTTAAATCCTCTATTACTTTCATTTTTTCTGCAATTATTTTATCTAAAATAGTTCCCATCGTATTAGATCCCTTCTTTCTGTAGCTCCTTGCTAAGCTTAACTAGTTTTTCAAGCTTTTCTAACGCTGCTCCAGAATCAATGCTCTCTGCTGCAAGCTTAATTCCTTCTTCAATCGTATTCGCTTTTGCACCTGTAAAAATTCCGATCCCAGCATTCAATAAAACCGTATCACGATAGGCGCCTTTCTCTCCTTTTAAAACCCTTACCAGAATATCTGCATTCTCTTTCGCATCTCCTCCACGAATAGCTGAGTTATCATATACCGACAACCCTACTTCCTCTGGATGAAGGATTTTTTTCGTGATTTCTCCATTTTGAAGTATGACTAGCTCATTCTCTCCTTGTAGGGATGCCTCATCCATCGAGCCGGCTCCATTTAATACAACCGCACGTTTTCTACCTAGTTTTTTCAGCACTTCTGCAAACATCATCGTATAATCTTTTCGATAAATGCCTAATAGCTGATAATCTAATTCAATTGGATTTGTTAATGGGCCGATCAAATTAAACACGGTTGGGATCCCTAGCTCTCTTCTCACCTTTATAATTCTCTTCATTCGTGGATGAACATGCTGAGCAAACAAGAAGGCAATTCCTGCCTCTTCAAGGATCTCCTCTATTCTTTCCGGTGATAAATTTAAAGCAATTCCAAGGTTTTCTAATACGTCTGCACTTCCTGTTTTACTTGAAATGCTTCGATTGCCATGCTTCGCTACTCTTATACCTGCTCCTGCGATAACGAAGGCAGAGGTACTGCTTACATTAAAGCTTTTCGAGCCATCTCCACCAGTTCCACAATTGTCTAAGCAATTGGGGATCCCTTTCGTAAAGGATAAGGATTTTTCTTTAAGTGCCTTGACAAATCCTACTATCTCCTCAACGGTTTCACCTTTCATTTTCAATCCCATTAAAAATGCAGCCATTTCACTGTCTGTTACTTCTTCAGAAAAAAACTTACTAACAGTTTCGTACATTTCGTTTTCGGTAAAGGATTTTTTTTCAGATAACTGTTGCAGAATAGCTCTCATGGGAATAGTCCCTCCCTATTTCTTTTAAGAAATTTTTCAATAATTGTTTTCCAACAGCTGTGCCGATTGATTCAGGATGAAATTGCAGTCCATATAGTGGGAAGTTAGCATGCTTGATGGCCATAATTTCATGATCATCCATTGATTTTGCCAAGACTTTAAAATCTTCCTGAAGCGTTCCTCCTTTAATAATTAAAGAATGATATCGCATAACCTCAACTGGCTGTGGCAAATACTCGAAAAGATCCTCGCCTGTATGTTTTAAATTGGATACCTTGCCATGCATAATTTTCTGTGCTTTTTCTACAGTTGCCCCAAACGCATAGCCAATCGCTTGATGTCCTAAGCATATCCCTAGAATCGGCAGCTTTTGATAAAAATGCTTAATCACATCTACACATATTCCCGCATTTTCAGGCTTCCCTGGTCCTGGAGATAAAACAATCGCCTCTGGATTCAATTGTTCAATGTCTTGTAACGTCAGTTGGTCATTTCTTACAACTTTGATTTCTTCTCCTAATTCTCCTAAATACTGAAATAGGTTAAACGTAAATGAATCATAATTATCGATTAATAAAATCATTTTTGACCCTCCAAAAATACACGTAATTTATGAATCGTTTCTTCATATTCCTTTTCAGGTACAGAATCATATACAATACCTGCTCCCGCTTGTATATAGGCTTTTTGATCTTTAATCACCATCGTCCGAATGGCTAGAGCGACATCCATGTTTCCATTCGCGGAAAAATAACCAACGGCTCCTGAATAAACGCCTCTTTTTGAATCCTCAAGCTCATTAATAATTTCCATCGCTCTTATTTTCGGTGCACCACTCACTGTCCCTGCAGGGAGGCAAGAAATCAATGCATCAATCGCAGAATAATCTTCTTTTAGCTTCCCACTTACTTCAGAAACTAAGTGCATAATATGGCGATATTTCTCAACCTTGATATATTTATCAACTTGAACGCTGCCAAATTCACTTACCTTTCCGATATCGTTTCTAGCCAGGTCAACAAGCATTTTGTGCTCTGCCAGCTCTTTTTCATCAGATAATAAGTCCTTTTCAAGAGCAAGGTCCTCTTCAACCGTCTTCCCTCTAGGTCTTGATCCAGCAATTGGATTGGATACAATCCGACCATCTGTAGCTTTAATTAAGCTCTCAGGCGAAGAACCAACAATGGCATAATCCTCATAATCTAGAAAATACATGTAAGGAGATTGATTTTTTACTCTAAGCTTACGATAATAGTCAAATGGCTTTCCTTCAAAATCTGCCGACAAACGATGTGAAGGAACCACTTGGAATATATCCCCTTCTACAATATACTCCTTTGCTTTCCTAACCATCTCTTCATATCTTTCTTTATTTTTCATTGGCTGAAAATCGGAAATCACAACTTCGCCAATTTCTTCATCTTCCGTTGTCATAAGAATTTCAGCTTTTCTGCTCTCAATACGTTTCTTTAAATCTTCCGTTGTCGTTTCATCATCGAGTGCAATCGACACGATAAATACCTTTTGATCTAGATGATCAAAAACGACTAAATCCTCGAAAAACATGAGATGAACGTCTGGTACTTCAAGCTCATCCTTAATGTCCTTGCCGATGTTTTCATATTGACGAATCACATCATATCCAACGTAACCAACAGCTCCTCCAATTAATGGGAACATCGTGTTGATGGATGTTACTTTTTTTGGTAAAAGCTTTTTTAATAGATCTAACGGTTTTTCTTCATAAGCCTGCTCGGTTTCACCTTTTACTACATAGCTTTTTGAACCGAATCCTTTTAATTCAAAAGATGGATTCGCACCAATAAAAGAATAGCGTCCTGACTTTTCATGCTTTAAGGAGCTCTCTAATAGAAATTTTTTCTTTCCTTTTACTTTTTGATAAATGGATATAGGTGTAATTGTATCTCCACCTAGCTCTTCCATGATAAATGCTTCATTTGCTGTCGTAACCATTTTTATATCTCCCTTCATTCATGTCCGTATTTGATTTCCCATAAAAAAAGTCCTCTATACGCATATTCTTATTATGCATATAGAGGACGATCATGTATTAACCGCGGTACCACCTCAGATTAGAGCAAGTTGCTCTCTCTTTCAAGTACGAATTCATGTGAAAAAATACGCCACATCCTTTCATACCCTATCCTTTTAACGGTGGAGTTCCGGATGACCCTACTACGATTTCAAGTCATCTCTCATAAGTCCATTCCATTGACTTTTCGTACCGGCTCACACCCTTTACCGGCTCTCTGAAACGAATTTTTATCAATGTACTACTCTTATTCAACGATTTATAAGCTATTATTTTTCCCAAACAAAAAAGGGCCTCCCTCCAAAAAAGGACGAGAAACCCGTGTTGCCACCTTTATTAGCTGAAAAATCAGCTCACTCAACAGATATCGAAACATATTGTTTGAATACCTGTCCCTTGTAACGATGAGACCGTTCGCCAAAGCCTACTCCATCTAACGTTTCGGTTTGGAAGCTCGGAAGTCCATTCACATCATCATCTACACTGATTTTCACCAACCATCAGCTCTCTTAAGTATCTAATGAAGCTACTACTCTTCGTCATTGCTTAAATTATTATGTAACTATATTATGTGCTCCATTGTATTAGAAGTCAAGAACTAATAATACATTTTCCAGGAAAATATTATTTTGTTACTCTCTTTTTATTCAAACGGTTTATTAATTTTTCTTTCCATGCTTGAGAAAGATCAGAAATCTGCAATAACTCTTCCATTGCATCAACGTTTTTTTGCTGATGAAACATAATATGATTAGCTTTTAAAACAGAAACCTGTTCTTGTTTACGCTCTTCAAGCTTTAATAAAGAGGTGTTATAAACCTTCCCCTCTTCAAGTACTTTAAAAAAATAACCCGTAAAGCAAGTTTCAACGATTCTTCCTAGCAAGGGGTCAATCCCGTTAAATTTAGAAATGGTAGAACATGGGACCCTTCCTTCTGTAATTTGAATTTTCGCTTCACCTAAAGAAAAGATATCCCCAATATATACATCATCCTCTTTCATCCCAGAGGCACAAATATTTTCACCGAATGCTGGAGGCGTTAATTTAACCCCAAATTCCTTTTCCCAAAAGTGATAATGTTCATAAGGATATAAACAAACCGCTCTTTCCGGACCCCCATGAAAAGCAGGGTTGGCTACATCATCTCCGATAAAACGCTCTTTTGTCAAAAGTACTTCATTTACAATGGATTTACCAATTCCCGAACTTACATTTTTCCCTTTCCATTGATAATCCTTTGGTTTACCTATACTGAGTGTAATGAGTTCTCCGATCATTAAGTTTTCTCCCCCATTTTTAAAAGATTTATAAGTTTTCTGAATCCCGACTGGTGTCTAGCTCCAGCACCCAGCGACTAATGTCCACCCCACTCCTCCCTACGATAAGTCAACATCGAATCGCTTTCGCTCTTCGTGTTTCCTTCATCTCAGTCGAAGCGGGGCCCAGTCCATACGTCGCTAAACAGGCACTTGCGCTTTTCTTGATAAACGATGAATTCATCATATCGTACTTATTTTACTTTTTCTATAAATATGAATATGAATAAGAATTTAGAGGGTGGAATGAAAATGCTCCATAACAAAACCAATGACTAATTGGTTGATAATTTCCCATTTTTTCGTTGGAAGCTGGTGAAATACTTTATCGATAATAACGGATTCAAATTTTGTATGCCGTTTGTACGTTCGAATATGCTGATTAACAAAATCCCTCGATCCATATAAAAGTAATAAAGGTACTTGAAGCTGATCCAAACGATCTGTACATGAGAAATGAAGAGACCGATCATAAAATTGAAACCACATTTTATGATTCGCTTTTTTCATATGGTCTAGAAGAATTTGCCTCACTTTTTTATCCTCCGTATGGCTCGCTGCAATGATATATTGTAAGAAGGCAGGAAATTTTTTTACAAAATACATACCTAAAATATGCTCATATTTGAATGTCATCGACATTACTTCTGAAAACCCGCCAAATAAAATGATCCCGAGAGCTCTGTTTGGAAAGCTTAAGGCAAATTCCTGGGCAACCGTACATCCTGATGAGTATCCGACTACCACAGCCTTTTCGATCTGAAGATGATCCAGTAAAGCTACCACTTCTTCTGCGTATCCAATGATTGTGACATTCTTTTCTCCGATAGAATCTCCATTTCCACTTAAATCAGGAAGAATCACCCGGAAATTTTTTGAAAGATCTTCTTGATAGTAGAACACCTTTCTACCCATTGCAGGTGGATGGATAAAAACTAGTGGAATCCCTGATCCTTTATCTTCATAGTAGATGTTAACTGTTTCATGTTGGAAAGAAGGAATTTTTTTCAGCCCCTTATTTTGATAATAGATAATAATAAAGTTAATATGGGCTTTTATATCCTTTTCCATTCAGTATTTTGGATAGCAAATAAGTGAAAAAGGATGGTGAACATTTCGTTCACCATCCTTTAATTTGACTACTTATTATTTACAATAGGTTTTTTCAAAATCCCTAATAAGATCGCTGAAACAACTGCTCCAATTGCAACTGCAAGAAGATACAATAACCAATTTCCTTCAACCAATGGGAATACGAAGATTCCACCATGTGGCGCTCTTAACTGAATATCAAATGCCATTGTAAGGGCACCTGTAATAGCTGAGCCGGCTACCATTGTGGGGATAACGCGAAGTGGGTCTGCTGCTGCAAATGGGATTGCCCCTTCCGTAATAAAGGAAAGCCCCATAATATAGTTTGTTGTACCCGCTTCTCTTTCTTGCTTTGTAAATTTGTTTTTAAAGATGGTTGTTGCTAGAGCGACTGCTAACGGAGGAACCATTCCACCTGCCATAACTGCTGCCATTGGTCCATATACACCGTTGGCAATTAATCCAGTTCCAAATACATACGCAGATTTATTGATCGGACCACCCATATCCACAGCCATCATTCCACCTAAAACGATTCCGAGAAGAATCGCATTGGCAGTTCCTAATCCAGATAACCAATCTGTAATGGCTGCGTTTAGTTGACCAACTGGTTTGTTTACTACATATAACATGACAATCCCTGTTAAAAAGATCCCAAATAAAGGATACAATAGAATCGTTTTAATTCCATCCAACGACTCAGGTAAAACGGACAAAGCCTTTTTCAAAAGAATAACTAAATATCCGGCTAAAAACCCTGCTACTAATCCGCCAAGGAATCCCGCACCACTTGTTGCTGCCATTAATCCGCCTACCATACCAGGCGCAAAACCAGGACGGTCAGCAATACTCATCGCGATAAACCCTGCTAAAACTGGAACAAGAAGCTGGAATGCATTCCCTCCCCCGATAGTCATTAATGCTTCTGCAAAAGGATTATAGGTTGGGTCACCTGGTTTAAAGGCATTATAGCCAAACATAAACGAAATAGCGATTAGAATTCCGCCTCCAACTACAAATGGAAGCATATTGGAAACCCCACTCATTAAATGTTTGTAAAAGCCTGTTTTCGCTCTGCCTTCAGATTCGCTAGAAGCTGTACCAGAACCGCCTTTATAAATAGGGGCTTCTTGTTTTAACGCTTTTTCAATTAATTCCTGCGGTTTTTTAATCCCATCAGCTACAGGCGTTTGAAGCACATGCTTTCCTTTGAAGCGTTCCATTTCAACCGCTTTATCAGCTGCAACGATTACTGCAGTAGCGTTTTCAATCTCTTCTTTAGTAAGTAAATTCTTAACCCCGCTGGAACCATTTGTTTCAACCTTAATGTCGATCCCTAATTCAGCTGCTTTTGCTCTTAATGAATCAGCCGCCATATACGTATGAGCGATTCCAGTTGGACAGGCAGTTACAGCAACGATAAAGTTCTTTTTATCTGAAATATCTTGAACTTCCTCTTCCTTGTCTTCTTCATCGTAGCTATCAATAATATTTAACACGTCTTCTTCTGTACTTGCTTCAATCAATTGTTTACGAACTTCTTCTTTTAATAAAATCGTGGATAAACGAGAAAGAGCTTCTAAATGAGTGTTGTTTGCCCCCTCAGTCGCTGCAATCATAAAGAATAAATGCGCTGGCTGGCCATCCAACGATTCATAATCTACACCGCTGATCGATTTCCCGAAAGCAATCGCAGGACTTTTAACAGCTGATGTTTTTGCATGCGGAATCGCAATTCCTTCGCCTATTCCAGTTGTGCTCTGAGATTCTCTTTTTAAAATGGCTTCTTTATATTCATCACGGCTTGCTAGCTTTCCTGCTTGATCAAGCTTGTCTACAAGCTGATTGATAGCATCTAACTTTTGATCGCCAGAGATCGAAAGTAAAATAGTCTCTTTCGTTAATAACTCTGTAATTTTCATCTTCTTGTCCTCCTTTTGTGTCATCGTTCTAGCAAGAGGGGAGTTTAGCCCCACATTTTACTGTAAACGGTGCTTTAAGTTATAGAATTTTCACTTGGGGCAGTAAGCTTTCTACTTTTTCCTTTGTACAAAGACCAATTGAAAAAGCGGTTGCACTTCCTGAGGCTACACTATATTTAAATGCTTCCTCAAGATTTCCAGTTTGCTTAAATTTTGCCACAAAGCCTGCAACCATTGAATCACCGGCACCAACTGAGCTTTTCAATTCTCCTTTCGGAACGGTTGAAATATAATGATGATCTTTCGTGATTAAAACGGCTCCGTCTCCAGCAAGTGACACAATTACATTTTGAGCGCCTAATTCAATCAGCTTTTTCCCGTATGGAATAACCTCTTCACAATTTGTGATAACAGTTTCAAAGATTTCTCCCAGCTCATGATGATTTGGTTTGATTAAAAATGGTTTATATGGAAGAACCTTCGTTAATAATTCTCCTTCAGCATCTACAACAAAAGGAACATTATTTTTAACACAAATTTTCGCCAATTCCTCGTAGGTTGTTTTTGGCAAGGTAGAAGGGATGCTTCCTGCTAAAATGAGCATGTCTTCACTCGTAAGCTCGCTCACTTTATCAATTAAACCTTGAAAGTGGTCACTTGTAATATTTGGACCTTTCGCATTAATTTCTGTTTCTTTTTCTGATTTTAACTTTACATTAATTCGAGTATCTTCTTCTACATGAACAAAGTTGGTTTCGATTTGTTCCTTTTGGAGGCTTTCTTCAATATACCGACCGGTAAATCCACCTACAAAACCTAATGCTTGAGACTTTACTTCCATTTGATTTAAAACGCGAGAAACATTGATTCCTTTTCCACCGGGAAATTTCGTTTCTTTTTTGGTACGATTTAGTCCACCTACATTTACTTGATCCAATTCAACAATGTAATCCACTGAAGGATTCAAAGTAACCGTAAATATCATGTTGACACAACCTTTATATTAGTTTTACTTGAGTAAAGATTCCGCCTTTCTTTTGGAAGATGATTCGTAATAATCATTGCATCATGAAGATCGGCAATCTTTGCAAAAGATATTTCTGAAAACTTTGACTCATCACTTAGCACAAATGCTTCTCTCGATAATGAAATGGCAGAATGTTTAATCGCTGCTTCTTCTTGATCAGGAGTAGTATATCCAAATTCAGGATGAATACCATTCACACCTATAAAGCATTTATCAAAGCGATATTTTTCTATGCTTCCTTGAGCTCCACATCCAATAACCGCGTTTGTTTTTTGTTTTACACATCCACCCAAAATAAAAGTCATTATGCCCTTTTCTAACAAAGCGTGAATATGCATCATTCCATTTGTTACAACTACCATTTGATTTGTTGGTAAAAAAGGGATCATCTCCCTTATAGTGGAACCTGCATCTAGGTAAATACTATCTCCTTCTTCTACTAAACTAGCAGCATATTGGGCGATGAGCCTTTTTTCATTAAGATGGATCGTAGATTTTTGATCCATCGTTGGCTCGTTTAATTTTCCTTGAAGCCTAATTGCACCGCCATGTATCCGTTTTAGATACTTCCCTTGCTCTAATAGTGTAAGATCACGCCTTATTGTCGATTCGGAAGTATTCGTTAATTCAACCATTTCATGAATTTCCACAATACTTTTTTCTTTTAATAACTGTAAAATAATTCTATGTCTTTCGGGTGTAAGCAAATCCTCACCACCACCATACATATTACTTATTTCCTACATTCATTGTACTGTAAACGATTTCAATTATCAATCAAAATCTCTCATATTCTCTCAAAATAGTTCATAATATTACAATTTTGTGACAAAGTATTCACTTTTCTGAAATTTCTATTGAATAGAAATTAAGTATGATCTGTAGTAGACTGTAATAGGCATTTAAAAAGAATAGTAATGTTGTAAACACCCCCACCTACATTCATCCTCACATCCTTAAATCATTTTTCAAAAATAAATTGCGATAACAAGTTGGATATGATAGAATCATGATACAACATATAGATGGTAAATCAATTAAATATTACTACATATGGATTTTTCGCCTTGAAATATCATTTTTACTTTACTATTTTAGGCGGCTTTTTTTGCTGCTAAAGCAATCATCATCAATAAAGAAATGACATACATCACAAGTAATGGTGCCCAAATATTTGGACTTAAAAAGGAATTCGGTTAAATTCCGAAGCTGTCCCCGCAACTGTAAGTGCGTCCGAAATAAGAATACCACTAACTGATGCCTTCAGATAGAAAGTTCTTATAGTAGTATGCACAAGCCAGGATACTTGCCAATGCTTGTTTTTAAGTTTCAATTCTTCGGGGGTTGGGAGATGGAACGATGGTACGATTGGGTTCTTAACCTATTTTACTATCGTTTGTCCGTCCAACTTTCGTGGACGGATATTATTTTGCGATTGGGAGGAATCTTTTATGGTTCAATCAACTTTTTCAGAAAATAAATTACTTGTTCAAATATCAGAGGAGTTTTCACATCTTGACTTTTCTCCTCTTTACAAACGAGCTGCACATATGGTCGAAATTAAACAGCACTTTGATCATCGCGAGCTAAATCAGCAACTTATCTTAGAAGCATTATCCTATTTAGATGAAAACGAACCAGATTGGACTTATGTAGCTGCTCGCATCTATTTACATGATTTATATGAAGAAGCGAGCGAAAATAGAGGCTATCCAAAAGATAAGAGCTATGGCTCGTTGTATGAGCTAATCTCTCATTTAACATCAAAAAGCATCTATTCTCCAGCTCTATTAGATCGATACTCAAAATCAGAAATCGATGAGCTTGAAAAATCAATAACGCCTGAAAGAGATCACCTCTTTACATATATCGGACTACGTATGCTTGCTGATCGTTATATTGCTCGTGATCATCATAAAAAAGTATTTGAGCTTCCACAGGAACGATTCATGGTTATTGCGATGACCTTGATGAGCGAGGAAGATAAATCTAAACGTCTTGAACTTGTTAAAGAGGCTTATTGGGCGCTCAGCAACTTGTATATGACCGTTGCAACCCCTACATTATCCAACGCAGGGAAAAATTGGGGTCAGCTTTCAAGCTGCTTCATTGATACGGTCGATGACAGCCTGCAGTCCATCTATGATAGCAATACAGATATCGCCAATTTATCTAAAAACGGAGGCGGAATTGGTGTCTATCTAGGTAAGATCCGCAGTCGCGGAAGTGCAATTAAAGGATTTAAAGGGGCATCATCAGGTGTCATTCCTTGGATGAAGCAATTAAATAATACAGCCGTAAGCGTCGATCAGCTTGGACAACGAAAAGGAGCGATCAGTGTTTACTTGGATGTATGGCATAAAGATATCTTTTCATTCCTTGATAGCAAGCTAAACAACGGAGATGAACGCTACCGTACTCATGATTTATTTACAGGTGTATG
This sequence comes from Bacillus sp. 03113, assembly GCF_006546985.1. Classification (GTDB taxonomy): domain Bacteria; phylum Bacillota; class Bacilli; order Bacillales; family Cytobacillaceae; genus VATK01. Next base: position 13,531 of record NZ_VATK01000025.1, on the reverse strand, counting down.
TCTCCCGGATTTATTTATGGAAAAAGTAGAAGCACGTGAAGACTGGTATTTATTTGATCCTCATGATGTAAGAAACATTATGGGTTACTCCCTTGAGGATTTCTATGATGAAAAAATTGGCGCCGGCTCTTTCAGAGAAAAATACGAAGAATGTGTTGCAAGTCCACTTCTTTCAAAAGATAAGGTTGCAGCGATTGACATCATGAAAGGAATCATGAGAAGTCAGCTCGAAACAGGAACACCATTTATGTTTTATCGTGATGAAGTCAACCGAAAAAATCCGAATAGTCATTTAGGAATGGTTTATTGTACAAATCTTTGTACAGAAATTGTTCAAAACCAAAGTGCGACTGTCATGAAGGAACAACGTGTCGAAGACGGCAGAATTATCATTGAAAAAATCCCTGGTGATTTTGTTGTTTGTAATTTGTCTTCCATCAACCTAGCAAATGCCGTTTCAGCAGACGTTCTTGAGCGATTAATTAAGATTCAAGTAAGAATGCTCGATAATGTTATTGATTTAAATACGATTCCAGTTTTACAGGGTGAGCTAACAAACAAAAAGTATCGTGCTGTTGGATTAGGGACATTCGGATGGCATCACCTTCTTGCTTTGAAAAAGCTGCGCTGGGAAAATGAAGAGTCCGTTGATTATTCTGATAAGCTTTATGAACAAATTTCTTATTTAACGATTAAAGCTAGTATGGAGCTATCAAAGGAAAAAGGCTCTTACCCTGCCTTTAAAGGATCCGATTGGGAGACTGGAAAATACTTCGATATTAGAGGTTATGATAATGAGTCCTCTAGTCTTGATTGGGAAGGCTTGAAAGAAGATATTCATGAACATGGCGTTCGCAACGGCTATATGATGGCTGTAGCACCAAACGCTTCAACTGCCATTATTGCAGGCAGTACACCAAGTATTGACCCAATCTTTAAAAAGGTGTATTCAGAAGAAAAGAAAGATTACAAGATTCCGGTTACTGCTCCTGATTTATCGTCAGAAACAACGTGGTATTATAAATCCGCTTATCTTATTGATCAGCATTGGAGCATTAAACAAAATGCAAAAAGACAAAAGCACATTGACCAAGGCATTTCGTTCAACCTGTACGTTCAAAACACAGTTAAAGCAAAAGAACTGCTTGACCTGCACTTTGCAGCGTGGAAAAACGGCTTAAAAACGACCTATTATTTACGCTCAACTTCATCAGAAATTGAAGATTGTGAGTCTTGCTCAAGCTAAATAGAAAAGCGGAAGCGACTTGATTATCGACGTACAAACTGGAGGATCTTCGACTGAGATAAAGGATACTCGATGAGCGATAGCGAATCGATGTTGACTTATCGTAGGGAGAAGAAGTGAAGTTTGATAGTCGATAGGCGCTGAAGCTAGACATCAATTTAGCTTCAAAGATATAAATTCTGAGTAACGATAATAACTAGTATAACGGGCCACAAGTGTAAATGTATGTTTTTACGCTGATGGCCCTTCGCTAGTTTCAGGTTTTAACCTTTACAATTATGAAAATTTTACATAAAAACAGGTTTATATAGGAGTGAATTTAATGAGTGAACAAGTTTCAAAAAGACCCATTATGAACAAAACAGCACCAAACCGTTCAACTGGAATCATCAACGGTGAGTGCTCAAATATTTTAAACTGGGACGATGTCCGCTACTCATGGGCATATCCAAAATATAAAAAAATGCTTGCAAACTTTTGGACTCCATTTGAAATCAATATGTCCCAGGACATTAAGCAATTTTCAAATCTAACAGATATCGAGCAGGATGCCTTTTTAAAAATTATTGGCCTTCTTGCTTTACTTGATAGCATCCAAACCGATTATGCAGGAAAAGTAGCAGATTATATTACAGACTCAAGCCTATCGGCATTAATGATCATTTTAGCCCAACAGGAGGTTGTCCATAATCATTCCTATTCTTATGTTCTTTCCAGCCTTGTTCCTCAAAGCAAGCAAGAAGAAGTATTTGAATTTTGGAGAACGGAGCCTATCCTAGAAGAAAGAAATGAATTTGTGACAAACGGCTACAAGGATTTCGCAGAGGAACCAACCGTTCTAAATTTATTAAAATCAATCGTTTATGACGTTGTGCTTGAAGGTCTATTCTTCTATTCCGGTTTCGCCTTCTTCTACCATCTAGCAAGAAATCAAAAAATGGTCGCAACGAGCACAATGATTAACTACATCAACCGAGATGAACAAATTCATGTGGATCTATTTGTGAAGATCTTCAAGGAAGTTTTAAATGAAAATCCTGAATACAATAATGAAGAACTAGCTAAATTTGTGGAAGATACGATGAAGGAAGCTGCCAAGCTCGAGATTGAATGGGCAAGACATATCATCGGAAATAAAATTGACGGGATTTTCTTACAAGATGTTGAAGATTACATTAAATTTTATGCAAATGTAAGAGCGAATCAATTAGGCTTTGAACGTCCATTTGAAGGACATCGAAGCAATCCTCTTCGCTGGATCGTTGCATATGAAGACGTCGATCTAGGAAAATCCGATTTCTTCGAGCAAAAATCAAGACAATATGTAAAAGTTAATAATCTCGATAATGGGTTTGATGATTTGTAAGAAAAACGAAAACACCCTGTTTAACGAAATACATCAGTCGCTGGTACTGGCCGATTAAGGACACTGGGTCCTGTAAGTAATATCGGCATTTGTACGTCCCCTGCAAATAAACTAGAAACTCGTCTAAGTTCAAAAAAAATAATATTTTCAAGTGCATGAAGCTAAAGCAAAAAACTGGATTATTATATAAGTTAAAAGGAGAACGAAAACAACGGATATACAGAATGTTTTCGTTCTCCTTTTAACTTTTTTTATCACCACTTGTTTTAATACTTCTTCCACATTGGTTAAATGTTAGTTGTCATAGAAAACCACCACTTTTCTCTTCTATTTTTGTAAACTTTAATCTTATGTATACTCTTAAGATTACTAAAATCTTCTAAATTGTTAATGATTGTGCGTACATTTATTCAGTACTTTTCTACCATTTTGAAAAACTTTCAAAAAAGTTAATGAATTTTTTTCCAATATTTGAAATAATTAGTTTGATCTAATTAATTTTGGAGGTGTCGGAGAAATGTTCAATACAAAAATCACAGGAATTGGGAAGGCTGTTGGTTCAAAAATAAAGACGAGTCAAGAGCTTGCACAAGAAATGGATATCAAAGATGGCTGGATCGAAAGAGCATCTGGTGTATACTCTCGCCATTACATAGATAGAGAAAAGGGCGAAACAGCTCTCACTCTTGGAACTAAAGCAGCAAGTCTTGCAATTGATGATGCTAATATTCATTTACATGATATTGATTGTATAATTGGTGCCAGCGGAACTCCACTTCAAGCCATTCCTTGTAGTGCAGCTCTTTATCAACGAGAGTTAGGTCTGGAAAATTCAGGTATAGCATGCTTTGATGTTGATAGTACATGTTATAGCTTCCCTATAGCCGTTTTTATAGCATCTAACTTAGTTAACACAAACCTTTATAAAAACATCCTAATCATAAGCTCCGATACTCCAAGTCCAACGCTAAGTGGTGCTGAACGAGAAGTTAAAGTACTTTTTGGTGACGGTGCTGCAGCCTGTGTTGTTTCAAGAACTCCAGAAGGAGAATCAAGCAAAGTTCATCATTTCAAACTGAATACATACAGCGAAGGCGCCGATTATACTGCTGTAAAAGGTGCTGGCATATTAAGACATCCTAGTTTCCCTGAAACAACTGACCAAGACCATATATTCCAAATGCAGGGTAAAAAAGTATTTAAAACAGCAGTACGTTATTTGAAGAAATTTTTGGAAGACTTAGAAAATGAAAGTAAAATCACAATTAATGATTATAAATATGTTGTCCCACATCAAACAAGCAAAAATGGCATGGAGATTTTAAGAAAGTATGGTTTTGAAAAAGATCGAGTGGCGAATCATCTATCCGACCATGGAAACTGTATAGCTGCTTCTATTCCGATGGCTTTTCATGATTACATTAAGTCCGGGAAAATAAAACGAGGTGATACAATCTTATTATTCGGTACATCTGCAGGTTTATCAATAGGAGCTTTATCAATAACTTATTAACAAATTGGATATATTTTTTAAAACAGTTAAAAAAGAGTAGTTTCGAAGTTTCTTACGGGCTACTCTTTTTTATTTGAAACTTTGTTTCTTTATTCCATTCAATAATAAATCTACTATTGTCTCAATCATTTCATCTTGTTTTTCTGTAAAAGTATCTATTTTAAATACGTAATGACTAACTACATATCCAAACATCGTGTAAAACAAAAGATCCACAACAGCTTGTTCGTTTACTTCTCGAAATTCACCATTAACCTTCTTATTTTTTACAAATTCAAATGCATCTTTTTTTGCTGGTACGGTAATATTTTTAATGATGGAATTTAAAATTTCTTCATGATTTAAAGCTTCTCTCAATAGAATCTGAATAGCTTTCTGGTTTTTTTCAATTAAATCTAGTCGATCTTTGAAAACACTTGTTAATATATTTTCACTATCGCTGTCAAAATCTTTAAACTGCTTCTTCACATCTTTCAATATGACTGGTGATGTAATCTTAATGATTAATGGAGCAACAATTTGATATAACAAGTTATTTTTTGACTTGAAGTTTCTAAATATCGTTACTTCTGCGACCCCAGATTCCCTTGCAATATCCAATGTTGAACTATTCTCGTACCCCTTTTGAGAGAACAAATTCAATGCTGCTTCCAGAATTTTCATTTGACTTTTGGTAAGATTTTTTTCCTTCTTCATTTCTTCTGTCAATTGCTTGATTGTTTTTTGTAAACCGTTTTCTTCTTCAAAAATATCTTTCATTTTTGCCACCTACTCCAGATTTTTCTTAAAACGCAGAATAGTTGCAACACATAAAAGAATCGTAAATATAGATAGTATGATTGTTTGAGTCCATAGTTCTTGAATCCCTACTCCCTTTAAGAAAATCCCACGTAAAATTTCTAAATAATACGTAAGCGGAATAAAACCTCCTAATATTTGGATAATGTATGGCATTGGTTCCCTAGGAAAAACAAACCCTGATAAAATAACACTTGGCAATATGATTGCGAATGCCATATACATTGCTTGCAACTGGTTTTTTGCGAGGGTTGATACTAATATCCCCATCGCTAAAGTTGTAACAAGGAATAACATACTTAATACTAATAACAAAGTCATGCTTCCTTCTATCGAAACTTCAAACCATCCTATAGCTGTAACCAGTACAAATAGAAACGAAAACAAACCAATCCCAACATATGGAGTTAATTTTCCTAATATTAATTCACTTGATTTAATAGGTGTAACGATCAGCTGTTCCATTGTCCCTTTTTCCTTCTCGCGAACTAATGAAAACGCCGTTAAGATTAATATTACTTCTTGCATAATTAATCCAATTAACGCAGGGATATTAAACTTCATTACTTCCATATTCGGATTGTACAGTACACGCGACTCCCCTTTAATTGGTTGGACCATCTCCCCTGCACCTAATTGATTAAGCTGCTCCATTTGTAATTTTATTGATTTATCTTGGGCAATTAACTTGGAATTCGATAGAGCTGTTTTCGATATAGTAGGATTTGAACCATCAATTAAAATTTGAATAGACGCTGTATCTTTTGTTAAATTGTTTGAGTAAGACTTTGGAATGACTAGAGCCATACTGACCTCGCCGCGATCAAGCATGCCTTCAATTTCTTGATAAGAAACAGCATTCACATGATATGTAAAATAATGACTATTCTCAAAGCTCTTGATCAAGTCTCTACTAGCACTTGTCTGGTTTTGATCCCACACAGCCATTTCTATATTTTCGACCTCGGAACTAACGGCATATCCTAATAAAAATAAAAGTACAACCGGCAACACTAAAGCGATTGCCAAACTTCCAGGATCTCTTTTGATTTGAATTATTTCTTTTTTCACAATAGATATATATCGAGTTATTTTAAAGGGAGATCCATTCTTAGACATATGTTAGTCCACCTCCTTTGAGTGGATTGTGTTCCTGTTCCTCTACCAATTTAATAAATAGATCATCTAAATTTCGCACGTTATGCTCTTTTATTAGTTCTTCCGGTTTTCCTTTAATTAAAATGTTACCAAAAAATATAAATCCAATCTCATCACACAATTCTGCTTCATCCATATAGTGAGTGGTAACAAGAATAGTTATACCCTCTTTTGCTAGCTGTGTGATAATATCCCAAAAAATTCTTCTAGATACTGGATCAACACCTGCTGTCGGTTCATCTAATATTAACAGATCAGGTCTATGTATTAAGGCACAGCTTAATGCCAAGCGCTGTTTCCAGCCACCTGATAATGATGATGCACGTTGATTTTCTCTTCCAACTAAACCTGATACTTCAATTAACTCCTTCTGTCTATTTTTACTCTCTTCTCCTTTTAGTCCATAGATCCCTGAGTAAAAATCAAGATTTTCTTTTACCGTTAATTCTTGGTATAAACTAAATTTTTGAGACATATAACCAATTTTTTGCTTGATGCTTTCAGGTTCTTTTTTTATATCATGCCCCAATACAGTTCCATTTCCGGACGTAGGTTCTAATACGCCACACAACATTCTAATCATCGTAGATTTTCCCGAACCGTTCGGACCTAAAAAACCATAGATATGTCCTTTTGGCACACTTAAATTCACCTTGTTTACAACCAATAATTTACCAAATTGCTTTGTAAGGTCTTCCGTTTCGATTGCAAAATTACTCAATTTACTCACCATCTTTCTTATAGATCTATATCGACTGACATACCTGGTTTTAACTCTGTTACTTTAGATACATCAATGGTAACTGCGAAAACTCTCTTTGTCCTTTCTTCTTTTGTTTGTACATTTTGTGGAGTAAATTCTGCTTCAGTAGCAATTCTTTTCACAATGCCTTCAAAAGTCCTCCTATCATAAGCAACTGATTTTACTTTTATCTTCTTCTCCTTTTCTATTAAACTTAAATCCTTTTCATCTACGTATACAACTACTTCTTTATTATTATTATCGATTATGGTAACTAAGGTTTCATTTGGATTAACCACTTCACCTTCCGTTATATGTATATCCTGTACAACTCCTTCAATTGGTCCTCTTAATGTAGATTTTGATTTTTGAAGTTCTAGTAGTTTCAAATTATTTTCTGCTTGTTTAATTGCACCATCAGCTTGATCAATTAAATAATCTCTACCTGAAGCATCGGCTTCTTCTTTTTTTGCTTTTGCAATGTCAATTCCTACTTTTGCATTTTCAATTTCCAAATCAAGTTGTTCTGTATTTAAAGAAATTAACTCGTCACCACTTTTAATAACTGACCCTTCCTGAATGTGGATCTCTGATATTTTCCCTGCTAATTCACTTTGAATTTGTACGCTATTTCCTTCCACAAATCCTGAATATCCAATGTCCTTTTCTGAACCTGTACACCCTACTAATGTAGTCATAGAACCGATTACCAATAAATTGAGAATTATTTTCTTTTTCATCGTTTCCCACTCCTTGCTCATTTAAAACAAAATGTAAGTGTATACTTTCATTTTATATAGTATCTTTTTACAATTTTAATTGGAATAGTAAATAAGTTCCATTTTGTCCTTAATTTAATATTTTTCACCAATTTTTTAGTTTTTCTATAATAAAATAACAAAATGGTTTAAGCATACTTTTTTATTTTAAAGCGCTTTATTGAATTATTTTCGATTATGAACAGTTAATGATACAATATGAAAGTAAATCACTTAATAACAGTGGTTTATAATTTAATGTTTGGGAGTGAGACATATGTCAGTAGATGTTTATCTTAATTTTAATGGGAAATGTCGGGAAGCTGTAGAATTTTATGCACAAGTTTTTGGAACAGACGAACCTCAAATTATGACTTTTGGAGAAGCGCCACCTCACCCAGACTTTCCCCTTCCTGAGGAAGCAAAAAATTTAGTCATGCACACTCGTTTAAACATTGATGGAAGTAATGTGATGTTTTCTGATGTTTTTCCTGGTATGCCTTTTATTGAAGGGAACAACGTAACGCTAGCGTTTATTAATAAGGATATAAATGAAATTAAGTCGATTTTTCATAAACTAAAAGAAGGCGGCACTGTAGGTATGGAGCTGCAAGAAACGTTTTGGAGTAAGCTATACGGACAGGTGACGGATAAGTTCGGAATTCATTGGCAATTGAATTATGACAATGGAGAATCAGTATTGTAATTTTTACAAAATTTATTCAAAAAGGATCTGGAACTTTTTATAGTTCTAAATCCTTTTTGTGTTTTTAGCTTTATCACGAGGTCACTTTCGAATTCCTGCGTCTTCAGCTAATTTTGTGTATTTTTTCGTTTCATTTTCTACATCTTTGGTAAAGTCTGAAGAGTTTAAATAAGAAGGCTCAAGCTTAATTTTTTCTAATTGTTTAATAAACGCCTCGTCACTTTCCATTTTCTCAATTGCCTTATCCCATTTTTCAACGATTTCATCCGGTGTGTTAGCTGCAAACGACAATCCGGTCCACCATTTGACTGTTAATCCATCAAAACCTTCTTCCTTAACAGTTGGTACATTAGGGAAAAGTGAATTTCGTTCTGATGATTGAACCGCAAGTAATTTAATTTTTCCTGCTTCTACTAGAGGAGCCAATTCTCCAACCGTGTGAACAGCCAATACAACGTGTCCCCCTGCTACTTTTGCTGCAGAATCAGTGGCTCCCTCAGAGGATACCATCGTTGTCTTTTTAAAATTTACATCTATGGATTGAAGCCATTCTGCTACACCAAACGATGAAAATCCCGCAGGGCCTACACTTGCCCATGTTAGTTTTTCAGGGTTTGACTTTACCCAATCTGAGAATTCTTTAAAACTATTCCATTCAGCATCAGCATTGACAGCGTAAGCAAGCGTTCCTTCTGCAATCCGAGAAGCAAATTTATTGTCCTTGACAGCTAAAGTAGGATTTAAAGTTCCTGCTTCATACATCGTTGTGGAGGAATTATTGTTAACTAGAACGGTATATCCATCGGCTTTTGACTCCTTTAGAGCATATTGTGCACCAATAATTCCTCCACCTCCCGGTTTGTTCGTAACAACAATAGGCTGTTTCCATTCTTCGCTTAAATAGTCAGCAACTGAACGTGCTGCCAAATCAACACCACCCCCTGCAGCAAATGGTACGACAAGCTCTATCTGTCTTTTCGGATATTCAATGCCTTTATTATTTTTATCAACTGTTGATGTAGAATTTGATGAGCAGCCTGAAAGCAAAGCTCCAACTAATAATAGACTAGTAACTAATAATGGTAAGCCCTTTTTCATGATCATTACCTCCCAAAAAATTTTTATGAGAATTCCAATTCTTCTCCTGCTTCCTGTAAAACTCTTTTTTTCGTTCTTTTCATTAAAAGGATGGATATGATTAATAAAATTCCAGAAACTAGTAATATCGATAAAGAGATTGGACGTTGAACAAAAATCAGTAAATTGCCAGATGACATTTCTAAAGATTGAATAAATGAACTCTCTATTTTCGGACCCAGTACCATACATAAAACAAATGGAATGATTGGCCATTGGAATTTGTTAAATAAGTAACCTAATACGCTAAAAATAATCGCAACGACGACATCAAACATACTATTTCTTACAGAATAGGCACCTAAAATGCTAATCAAGAGAATGATAGGAGCCAAAATTCCAAAAGGAACTTCAGTAAGCTTTGCCCATATTCCAACCAAAGGTAAATTTAATAGTAAAAGAATAGCATTACCTACAAACATACTCGCGATAATCATCCATACCATTTGACTATTTTGTTCAAATAATACTGGACCAGGCGTTAAACCATATATCATGAGAGCTGCTAATAATACGGCTAAAGGTGGTGATGCAGGAATTCCAAGCGATAGTAAAGGGATAAACCCACCTGAACTAGTTGCATTATTTGCTGATTCTGGCCCAGCAACCCCTTCAATTGCACCCTTCCCAAACCGATCTGGATATTTTGAAAGTTTTTTTTCTAAATCATAAGATAAAAAGGAAGTAATAGTTGCCGATACACCAGGTAATATTCCAAGGAAAAAACCGAGCAAACCACCTCTTATAATGGGATACTTACTCAAACTTAAGTCTTTTTTGCTCGGATAGACCCCTTTTACTTTTACATGAGGCTTTGAATTGCGGTTTTCTTCGAGTCCCTTCAATACTTCTGAAATAGCAAATAGACCGATAATGATACTGACCATTTCAAATCCACCTGTAAGGAAGCTGAATCCTAGATCAAACCTTGGCACCCCCGTTGTTAATCCGATTCCAACAAACGAGATTAAAAACCCAAATAAACCCATTATAAATGACTTTTTAAAGGAAAAGCCTGTTAAATTAAATAGGACCATTAATGAAACTAACATTAGTGAAAAGTATTCAGGAGGGCCGAATTTTAAAGCCTGATCAGCTAATATGGGAGCAAATAAAACAAGCCCAATTAAGCCAATAATTCCCGCAATGAAAGAACCAATTGCTGCAATCCCAAGAGCAGCACCAGCTCTTCCCTGTTTTGCAAGTGGGTAACCATCCAATGTAGTAGGTACAGATGATGATTCACCTGGAATATTCATTAAAATAGCTGTAGTTGACCCTCCATACATAGATCCATAGTAGATACCAGCCATCATCATGAGTCCTTGAACTGGATCAAGAACTGTTGTAACTGGTAAAAGAACAGCCATAGCTGATGTTGGGCCAAGACCAGGAAGAATACCAACAAAAGTGCCTAAAAGTGATCCTGTTAAGATGATAAGCAGATTGATAGGAGTAATTACTTCACTGAAGCCGCCCAATAAATTCATGATCGATTCCATAAGAGTTCCCTTCTTCCTAAAATGATAAAATGACACTTGGAAAAGGAGTTTTAAGCAATGCAATAAACACGAAATACAAGGTGGCTGTCATGATTGCACCCAACAATATAGATGAAATCCAACGATAGTTGCCTATTGCTTTTATTAGACCAACCGATACTAATAATGTACTAATGATATAGCCGATAAATGTAATTAAAATACAGTAAATAAAGAGGATCACGATCGAAAAAATAATTGTGATCGCAACTCTTCTCGGTGGACGTTCAAACTCTCTTCCTCCACTTTTTCTTTCAAAAAATAAACCGAATCCAAATAGAACAAGCAGTATACCAATTAATCCAGGAAAAACATGATCGCCAGTTAAGATATCTCTACTATAAGAGTAAAGACGAATGCATTCGTGTATGGATAAGAAACCGAAAATTATAACAATCAATCCACCGATTCTATTTTCAGATAATAGTTTATCCTTCATAACTCCCCCTACACTTCTCCTTTTAAAGCTCTTTCAACGCTTTGTAAATGATGATCCATATATTCCTTTGCTTTAAGAGAATTACGTTTTTTTAACATTTCTACAATTTGCAGGTGTTCCCTCCACGAATGGTTTAACCGATCCGGAATTTTGGAGGTTTCCTCTCTAACATTATTAAAAAGACTAGTAAGACTGTTCATGATCCTAAAAGCAATTGCATTATTGGAAAGTTCGGCAATTTTAATATGAAATCTATGATCGCGCTCGGATAACAAATTTGCTTCTATTTTGCTTTGGCTGACTAACAGAACCGTCTCTTTTACAAACTGGTAAAGCTCTTCCACATCTGAATCAGATGCACGCTCGACTGCCCAAACCACGGACTGTGTTTCGATAAGCCTGCGCATTTCAAACAAATCGGTAAATTGATCGCTTCTAATAAAATATTGGTCAGCTAGTTTAGCTAAATTGGTCGTACCCTCCGCTACAAATGCCCCTTGGCCGTGTTTGATTTCAATAAATCCTAGTGTAGAGAGAATTTTATACGATTCTCTAATTGTGTTGCGACTCACGTTGAGTTGGAGAGAGAGCTCTCTTTCCGGAGGCAACTTCTCCCCAGGTTGCAGCTTCTCTTCTTGAATAAGTGTCTTAATTTCTTCAACTATCTTCGTTGGAACAGTAGAACGATCAAATTTCAAATTTTCAAACATGGCATTTTCCACCCTTTTTCAGGAAACTCTAGCTGTAATTGCTTTGCAAGAACAATTAATTCCTTCTCAACTTCAGCAGATAAAGGAATTCCAGAAATTAATTTCTTTGAATATGATCCCTCTCTCCGCTCACCAGGGTATAAAATCGTTTGTACTCCTTCTTTTTTAGGAATCTCTTTCATTTCAATTAGCATGTTTTGCAGAAGCGTTGTAAAATGGTCGAGTGGTATAAACTTCTCAATATCTATTAAAATAAAGAAATGTCCAACATTTGCCGCTTGATCGTTTTCATTATAAATATTTTGTACATAAGGGCCAAAAGCTGCCCCTGTTAAAATTCCAGATAATATCTCTACTGCTAGGGCCAATCCATATCCTTTAACTCCTCCTGAAGGAAGAATAGCTCCATTGATTGCTTCTACTGGATCTTCTGTATCAAAGCCTCTCTGATCCATCGCCCAACCTTTAGGTATTGCTTTCCCTTCTTTTGCAGCTTCAATAATTTTTCCTCTTGCAACGATACTCGCAGACATATCAATTATGACATCTGGATGATTTTTAACAGGAAACCCAAAGGCAATGGGATTCGTTCCAAAAAACGCCTTTTTCCCTCCCCATGGAGGAATTCCAGGGGGAGAATTTGTCATAATCATGGCTGCTAATCCTTCATCGCAGGCTAATTGACAATAGTAAGAGGCGCAACCAAAATGATTACTATTCCGAATAGCAATTGCAGCAATGCCCGTATCTTTCGCTGTTTTAATTCCTTCTTTAATTCCTTGATACGATACAACTTGACCTAATCCATTGTCTCCATCCACTGTAATAACTGAAAATCCTTTTTTGTCTATGGTTATCGATGGAGCTGCATTAATCCTACCTTCCTTTAGTCGTTTTGAATAAATAGGCAATCTGCTAATTCCATGGCTGCTGAGCCCTTCAAGATCGGCTCTTACTAATGAGTCCGCTACAACCTCAGCATCACTTTTCTTTACCCCAAGATTAGTCAAAACATTCTGAATTAAACACTTTAAATCCTCGCTTTTATAACTACTCAATCTTCATTCCTCCTTTACCACTATAATGAGACTAAAGATAATGACTGTTTTCCTTGCAATACCTTCACAACCTCATCTGCAATAATGTTAGAAATCCTCACTTGAGATTCAGCCGTTAAACCAGCAATATGGGGTGTAATAATAATCTTATTGTTCTTTAATAAAAAATATCCTTCTTTAACGGGTTCCTCTTCCAGAACATCCAAATAAGCCCCTGCTAATTGACCAGCTTCGACTGACTGAAGCAAAGCGACTTCGTCGATAATCCCCCCGCGTGAAGTAGTGCGCCCATAAGGGCATTTAGAAAATCTGCGTTAGCAAAGCAGTGGGGAAATATCACAATCTTTACCCTATCATCA
>NZ_VATK01000024.1 GCF_006546985.1 Bacillus sp. 03113 | reverse complement strand
TGTGTTGACTTCGTTTGAAGTCCTCACTTTTGTTCTTTTGTTGACGTTTTGTTGTTCAGTTTTCAAAGAGCAATTTTACTTTTTCGCTCGCAAGCGACTTTCTTATACTAACAAATTTAAGTGTTAAAGTCAACACTTTTTTAATTGTTTTTTCATTGCGTTTCAGCAACAGATATTAATATACCACCGTTACATTATTGTTGCAATACTTTTTTTACATAAATTTAATAAACTAATATTCTTATTATTCAGCAGAATTAGGAAAGCGCAAGCGTCGATGTTGACTTATCGTAGACGAGGCAAGGGAATCACTTCTAGTCGATAGGGTGCTGGCCGGCTAAATGCGCCACATCTTATGGCAACGCCGGCACTAGTACGTCCTGTACGTCGCAGCTAGACAGTAATCTAACTTCAGATACAATTTCTGATATTATTAAAAAAGAAACAAATTTATCCCCTCCATACAAGCTATTACAGTTTGAAGAAGAAATCTTCTCGGCTAAAATAAGAGAAATAAGAAATAACAAAAGAGGTCACCAAATTATTACACTTGGTAACCTCTCTAGTTATTTCTTATAAAATCCTTGTAGGATCCTTTAAATGCTTTAGGGTTTATAACCTCTATTATTTATTCTTCATAAGCGGGAACAATAATACATCTCTGATCGATGGAGAGTTCGTTAACAACATGACCAATCTGTCGATACCAATTCCCAGACCGCCAGTAGGGGGCATTCCGTATTCTAACGCTTCGACAAAGTCATCATCCATCATGTGCGCTTCATCGTTCCCTTGTTCTCTCTCTTTAATTTGCGCTTCAAAGCGCTGACGTTGATCAATAGGGTCATTTAATTCTGTAAAGGCGTTAGCATGCTCACGCGCAACAATAAATAACTCAAAACGATCTGTGAAACGTGGATCATCATCATTTTTCTTCGCAAGTGGAGAAATTTCAACAGGATGTCCATAAATAAAAGTAGGTTGAATCAAATGCTCCTCTACTTTTTGCTCAAAAAATTCATTCACAATATGACCGTAGAGCATATTATTGTTGATTTCAACATTATGTTCAGCAGCAAGCGCTCTTGCTTCTTCTATGCTTGTTTCCTTCCAGAAGTCTGCACCAGTATATTCCTTAATTGCATCGACCATATGGAGTCTTTTCCATTCAGGCTTTAAGTTAACTTCATACTCACCATATTGAACAGTTGTTGTACCAAGTACTTCTTGTGCAATATGTGCAATCAAATTTTCAGTTAAGTTCATAATATCCTGGTAATCTGCATAAGCTTCATACAACTCAATCATTGTAAATTCAGGATTATGTCTAGTAGAGACACCCTCATTTCGGAAGACTCGACCGATTTCATATACTTTTTCTAAGCCGCCCACAATTAATCGTTTCAAGTGAAGCTCAATAGCGATTCGCATGAATAGTGGAATATCCAAAGCATTATGATGGGTAATAAACGGACGAGCAGAAGCTCCTCCAGCAATAGAGTGCATCATAGGTGTTTCAACTTCCAAATAACCATGATCATCTAAGTAACGGCGCATTGATTGAATGATTCGACTACGAGCAATAAAGGTTTGTTTACTTTCATCACTCATTATTAAATCTAAATAACGCTGGCGATATCGTTGCTCAACATCTTTTAAACCATGAAATTTATCCGGTAGAGGACGAAGGGCTTTTGTTAAAAGCTCAAAATTTTGAACTTTAATTGAAAGCTCTCCAACCTTCGTTTTAAATAACGTACCGCTGATCCCAATAAGATCCCCTAAGTCTGCTGTATTAAATAATTCATACTGTACATCACCAACTGCATCTTTACGAACGTATATTTGAATTTGGCCAGTTAAATCCTGTACATGAGCAAAGCCTGCTTTACCTTTTCCACGTTTTGTCATAATACGACCAGCAATTGTAACAGAAACTGCTTTTTCCTCAATTTCTTCTTTTTCAAACTGACCAAACTCTTCTATTAAATTCGCCGCATGATGAGAGCGACTAAAACGTTTTCCAAATGGATCTAAACCCATTTCTCTTATTTGATTCATTTTTTCTCGTCTTACAAGTAATTGGTCATTTAATTCTTCCTGACTCACTGCAATCATCTCCAATATTTAAATCTTTATATATGACATTCAATAATAGAATCGTTTACTTCCTTGCATCCCTTTTTATTTTACACAAATAAGGAATAACACACATCAACTTTTTGAAATACTCTATTAGTTGTTTCCATAAAGTGACCTTCCGTTATGGTGATATTCTTTCATCCTTACTATAGTTTTGGAAAACAAATGACTTTTACGTCCTTTATATCCCCCACCCATCACTTCTTCCATTCTCTAAATCTTATAGGGGGAAAAATATGATAAAAACTGCCAGTTTGAAAAACTGGCAGTTTTTTGTACCAAAAGTATTATAGATAAAGAATATAATGATGTCAAACCTTACCCGACTTGAATTTGTTCCTTTTCTTTTTCTTCGGCTTCTAATACAAGTCCAGTCAATAGATTGACTAGATCAGCTCTTGTCACACATTCATTAATCGCATTTCTAGCCTTTCCATTTCCTCTAATCCCTTTTAAGTACCAAGCTGCATGCTTTCTCATTTCTCGAATAGCAATACTCTCATTTTTCAATTCGATAAGACGATCTAAATGAAGGATACATACATCTATTTTTTCTCTTACTGATGGCTCACCTATAAGCTCGCCTGTTTCGAGGTATTTTACGGTCCGATAGATCATCCAAGGGTTTCCAAGTGCTGCACGGCCAATCATGACCCCGTCACAGCCAGTTTCTTCTAACATTCTTTTCGCATCTTGAGGTGTTCCTACATCTCCGTTGCCGATGATCGGAATATTGACAGACTGTTTTACTTCTTTAATAATGCCCCAGTTCGCATGTCCTTCGTACATCTGCACTCTTGTTCTTCCGTGCAAAGAAACAGCCTGTCCACCTGCACGTTCAACTGCTCGTGCATTTTCTACCGCAAAAATATGGTCCTCATCCCATCCCATTCTCATTTTTACTGTAACAGGCTTTTGAACAGCATCAACAGTAGCTGCTACCATTTCATAAATTTTATTTGGATCAAGCAGCCACTTTGCTCCTGCATCACATTTTGTAATTTTAGGAACAGGGCAGCCCATATTAATGTCAATAATGTCAGCATTTGTGTTTTGATCAACAAATTTCGCTGCTTCGATAAGCGTTTCTTTTTCTCCTCCAAAAATTTGCAGGCTTAATGGCTTTTCACGTTCATCAATATAAAGCATATTCATTGTTTTTTCGTTTTTAAAGACGATCCCTTTGTCACTTACCATTTCTGCACAAACTAAACCAGCACCAAATTCTTTAACTGTTAAGCGAAATGCTGAATTGCATACACCTGCCATTGGTGCTAATACAACTCGATTTTTCATGACAATATCTCCAATTTGCAGCATTTAGATCCCTCCTATTTTCAAATTTTTATAGATAATCCGAGAACATTCATGACATAAGTTGTGAGAGGTTCAAGATTCGTTTTTATCCAATGGCGATAATTCTTCAATCGATATATTTAACTTTTCCGTAATTTGTTGAATAATTTCTTTCGAGGGGACTCGATTCCCTCTTTCAATTTCACCTATAATAGCAATCGATACTCCGAGTGCGTTAGCAAAGCTTTGCTGTGTATAACCTTTTAATTTTCGAAAAGCTCGAATACGTCTTCCCCATTTTTCTGCTTCCATATCCGTACTCCCTCTCTGTCAGGCAATTCTTCTAACAAAGTTTTTAAAGGGATATCCATCATTGGCAGCGTACTATCTAAATAGATTTCATACAGAGGAACGATAACAAAAGCTCTTTCACACATCCGAGGATGAGGAATAGTAAGCTCTTCTGATTTTATATTTTCTTGATTATACAAGAGAATGTCAAGATCAACTGTACGAGGACCCCAATGAATCTCCCTTTTTCTCCCAAGTGACTTTTCAATACTTTGGCAAGCATCTAATAATTCATAAGGAGATAAAGCTGTTGAAACGTGGATTACCATATTCAAAAACAAATCCTGATCTTCATATCCAACAGGATCGGTTTCATAAATAGATGAAACATTTACCAGTGTAATTTTGTCATTTTTATGAAGCTCAACAATTGCATCCGTTAACATTTGTTCACGATTCCCCATATTGGAACCTAAAGAAAGGTAAACATTATTCTCCATCTTTTCGACCTCTAGTTATTTCTACAGCCACTGATTGATAATGACCTGGAATGGGTGGGTCAGGCTTAATCACTTTTACTGTTGTACTTCTTACAGCTGTATACTGTTGTAGGATTGTTGCTGAAATCTTTTCCGCAACTGCTTCAATTAAATTAAGAGGCTTTCCCTCAACAATTTCCTTACAAACCTGAAAAAGCTCCCCGTAATTAATCGACTCTTCTAGGTTATCTTCTTTTCCCGCTTTTTGCAAATCAGCTTCTACCACTAAATCGATGATAAAACGCTGCCCAAGTCGGTTTTCCTCTGGAAAAACACCATGATACCCGTAAAACTCCATTTTATTTAATAGAATTCTATCCATTTAGAACTCCCTTCCCTATTAGTACATCCATCATTTTAGCCATTCGGCTCATCTCTTTTACATCATGGATACGGACCATCTGACACCCCTTCTGAATACCATAACAAACCGTAGCTCCCGTTCCCTCCATACGTTCACTTACAGGGAGATCAAGAGCCTGTCCGATCATAGATTTCCTTGAAGTACCAAGTAAGACAGGATAGCCAAGCTGAACAATGCTTTCTAATTCTCTCATCATCTCAATATTTTGTTGGAAATCCTTTGCAAATCCGATGCCAGGATCGAGGATAATCTGGTCATCCTCCACCCCTGCTTTTTTCACGTGAAATATACTTTCATATAAATCAGAGATCGCATCTCTTAAAAATGAGGAGTAGTTTCGATCTTGTCGATTATGCATTAAAATAATCGGAACCTTGTACTCAGCAGCAACATCGGCCATTTTTGGATCTGCTTTCGCTCCCCAGACATCATTAATGATATGCGCTCCTGCTTCTATTGCTTGTTTTGCTACTTCCGCCTTATAAGTATCAATAGAAATGGGCACATTTACTTCTCTTGAGATTGCTTTAACCACAGGAATGACTCTTTGTAATTCCTCGTCTAGGGAAACGGACAATGAACCTGGTCGTGTTGATTCCCCACCGATATCAATCACATCAGCCCCTTGCTCTACCATTTCAAGCGCATGCTGAACGGCCCTGTCCAAGTGATGAAATTTTCCTCCATCCGAAAAAGAATCAGGTGTCGCATTTAAAATCCCCATAATAACGGTTTTCTTTTCAAAATCTAACGTATATCTTCCACACTTCATGATCTGTCCGCGCACCTCTATATATCATTTCTCGTCCATAAAACTGAACGGTGTTTTCGAAACTCTTTATGCAAAGCTTGAACAACTTTCCCTTCTTTCCCAGGAAATTGATGCATGTCAACTTCCTTAAAAGGTACAATTTCTTGAATGGAATTTGTCACAAAAACTTCTTCTGCCTCATATAAAGGTTCCTTTTGATAAAAGCCTTCTGCCACTTCAAAGCCAACTTTCTTGGCCATTTTCAGAATGAATTGTCTCGTAATACCATTTAATATCCCCGTCTCAATCGCAGGAGTATAAAGAGTACCCTCTTTCACCCAAAAAAGATTCGATGTAATGCCTTCTGCCAAAAACCCTTCTTTTGTTAAAAATAGCCCTTCGTAATTAGGAGAAGGTCCTAATTCTTTTTTTGCTAATATATTGTTTAAAAAATGATGCGATTTTAGTCTTTCATTGCCTTCAGGTGTATTTCTAGTAATTTTTAATAACTTGGCCATTTTCTCTTGCATTTCACCCGCCTGCGGCAAAGACTTCGAAAAAATGATTAAAAAAGGATATTCATATCCAGTCGCTTGCAGCCCAACCTCTCCCGCTCCTGCTGAAACATTTAATCGAATATAGGCATTTAGTAATTGGTTCTTTTTCAAAAGTTCTTGTAGCAGGGAAAAAATTTGCAGCCTTTCATATGCTGCTTCGAATTGAAGAGCTTTCAAACCATGATTCAGCCTCTTAAGATGATCATCTAATAAAAAGGGATGTCCTTCATATATTCTAAATGTTTCAAACAACCCCAATCCGTATAAGAAGCCATGATCAAATGGGGATATAAGCGCTTTTTCTTGTTCTACAAACTCTCCATTAAGATAAATATACATCTTTTCATCCTTATCATTCATTCTTATCATGATAATAAGTTAGAAAATTTTTCAATAAGTCCTTACCGACTGTTGTCATAATGGATTCAGGATGAAACTGAACACCTTCAATCGGAAGCTCTTTATGACGAATCGCCATAATTTCTCCTTCTTCTGTCCATGCAGATACTTCTAAGCAATCAGGCAAGGTTTCTTTTTTAACAATAAGCGAATGGTATCTCGTTGCAGGAAAAGGATTGGGCAAGTTTTTAAAAATCGTTTTCTGATCGTGAAAAATGGATGAAGTTTTGCCATGCATGAGCCGTTCAGCTTGTACAACATCACCGCCAAAAACTTGTGCAATCGATTGATGGCCAAGACAAACACCAAAGATCGGTGTCGTTTTTGAAAAAGCATCAATCGCTCGCAAACTAATACCCGCCTCATTTGGACTACACGGTCCAGGTGAAATCATAAGCATTTTCGGATTTGCTGCAGAAATTTCTTCGATAGACGTTTCATTATTTCTTTTTATGACTAATTCCTCACCTAATTCTCCTAAATACTGAACAAGGTTGTAAGTAAACGAATCAAAATTATCGATCATATAAATCATGCGTTAGCTCCTTTGACTGTCTCAGCCATTTCTTTTGCTCGCCATAATGCGATCGCCTTTTTTATGGATTCTTTATATTCGTGCTTTGGATTTGAGTCAATGACAACACCGGCTCCTGACTGCACATATGCTTTACCTTCCTTCACAAGCATCGTACGAATAATAATATTAAGCTCAACGTCAAATGAAAAATCAATCCACCCTAAAGAACCTGTGTAGATGCCTCTTTTTACAGGCTCAAGTTCTTCAATAATTTCCATCGTTCTCACTTTAGGAGCACCTGTGATGGTACCTCCAGGAAAAGCAGCATCAATTAAATCAAAAGCATCTTTATTTTCTGCTATTTTTCCTCTTACATTTGATACAATATGCATAACATGTGAATATTTTTCAATAACCATGAATTCATTTACTTCAACCGTGCCATATTGACAAACTCTTCCTAAATCATTACGTTCCAAATCAACAAGCATTACATGCTCAGCTCGCTCTTTTTCATTTTCAATCAGTTCATTTGCTAACTGTAAGTCTTCTTCATCATTCTTTCCTCGTGATCTAGTACCTGCAATAGGTCGTGTACTTACTTCTGAGCCTTTCTTTTTCACAAGAAGCTCTGGTGAACCACAAACAAGCTGGAATTCTTTTGTATGGAAAAAACTCATATAAGGCGAAGGATTTAATCGTCGCAGCTGATCATATACATCTATTGCCGGGATATGGATAGGTCTTGATTGTCTAACTGATAAATTAATTTGAAATACGTCCCCTTGAGAGATATAATGCTGAATTTTTCTAACAGCTTCCTGGAATTCTTGGTCATTCATTGAATACTCAAGTTTATCGCTGCTTGATTTGATTCCGACTGTACCAACTTGATCCGGCTTTTCTTTCCAGTTACTTTCCCATTCTGACGCTCTGTCTTTCACTTTCTCTTTCTCGCTATCCTCATAAAGGAATAGAAGCCACAATTGGTCTTTTTCATGATCATAGATGAACCACTCTTTAAAGATGAAAAAATAAGCATCCGGTGTTTGTAAATCATCTTCCGCAAGCTGGGGCAATTTTTCAATGTATTGATTATAATCATAGCTTAGAAAACCAATCGCTCCTCCTTGAAAATCAGGAAGATCATCACGCTTTTCTATTTGATAGCTTTGCATCCACTTTTTTAAAAGATGGAGCGGATTTCCTTCAAGATATTGACTCTTTTCTTCTTCTACAATTTCAAGGCGATGATTTTTCCCAATAAACTTTGCGATGGGATCAAAAGCAGCAATGCTATATCTTCCTCCTCGCCCACTTTCCAATAAAACATGATCTTCCTTGTCTTTGGAAAGATGTCGATACTGTCTATAAAACTCCTCATATGTATAAGGAATATGGATATCATGTATTTTAAGCTTGTTCAAACAAACTTCACTCCTAAACGATTTTCTCTCCTATTTTTCCTTTATCAAAAACGAAGAGCTACTAAATATTAAAATAGTTGAAAAAGAAGAAAAGCGCAAGCGCCGCTTCTATCTTAGAAAAAAATAAAAGAGCAACAGTCACAAGACCATTGCCCTTATTAAGGGTATATCCCCTATTAATTATTAATTAATCTTCAAATTGGTATAATGGAGTACTTAAATAGCGTTCTCCGTTATCAGGAAGGATTGCTAAAACTTTCTTTCCCTTTCCTAACTCTTTTGCAACTTTAAAGGCAGCAAAAATGGCAGCACCTGCAGAAATTCCTCCAAGTACACCTTCTTCTCTTGCAGCACGTCTTGCATATTCGAAAGCCTCATCAGTTGAAACTTTAACAACATCATCGTAAACCTCTGTATTCAATACAGATGGAACAAATCCAGCACCAATTCCTTGAATTTTATGAGGGCCTGGTTTTCCGCCTGATAATACAGGTGAATCTGCAGGTTCTACTGCATATACTTTAATGTTTTCAAATGTTTCTTTCAGCACTTCGCCAACACCAGTAATTGTACCACCAGTACCAATTCCTGCGACAAAAGCATCTAACTGATCTCCAACTTGTTGGATAATTTCTTTTGCAGTAGTTCTTCTATGAACCTCAGGATTTGCTAAATTTTTAAATTGCTGAGGGATAAAATATCCGTGTTCTTTAGCAAGAGCTTCTGCTTTACGGATCGCCCCACCCATGCCTTCAGGACCTGGAGTTAATACTAATTCAGCTCCATAGGCACGAAGCAAATTACGACGCTCTAAGCTCATTGTTTCAGGCATTGTAAGAATAGCTCTATATCCTTTAGCAGCGGCAATCATTGCAAGTCCGATACCTGTATTACCACTAGTAGGCTCAACTAATGTATCACCAGGTTTTAATTGACCAGATTCCTCTGCTGCTTCGATCATAGCAAGTGCAATTCGGTCTTTTACACTACTACCTGGATTTGTATATTCTAATTTCACATACACATCTGCGCTATTTTCATCACCTAAACGACTAAGTTTTACAATCGGAGTACTACCTACTAATTCTGTAATTGAATTTGCTACACGTACCATTTCTCTTCCACCCCTAATTCCCGAGTAATTATATTGGTTTTATTCAAATTTATCAATGATCGTGCCTCTTGTCAATGAATTAGTGATCAAATTGACATAAAAAATTTTCAATCTTAATGCTTTTTTCGCAGGTTAAAATACCTAGTCTAAAAAATTCATGAAGCCCCATACGATTATCTACTCTATTTATCTTTACCATAAAACCACTCCACATCAGATTCTTTCCAAAGAGATTCTGCGGAAGCGGGTGCATCCATTTGTTCGAGAGCCATTTGTCTGCGAATTTGTTTCTTTACTTCTTTATAGGAATAGTTCTTACCTTTAATCTTATCATGTAGCAAAACAATCACGAAATCTGTATCTTTTTGTATTGGTTCACTCCATGTTCCTGGCTTTAATTTTTTTACTTGTTCGATGAAAGATGGAGAAAAACGTCCGTCCTCTGTATTGATATAGCCAACATCCCCACCTTGCTCGGCAGAAAATTTGTCGATCGATCGCTCCATTGCTAACACTGAAAAATTTGATCCATTTTTCAATTCCTTTAGCGTTTGATCGGCCTCTTCCTTCGTTTTAGAAACAATTTGTGATACATGGTAGGAATCAGGGATATGGTATAGACGAATATTTTCATCGTAATATTTTTTCATTTCACGTTCATCAAAATGAACATCTCTTGTAAGCAATTCCTCAAGCATTAAATTATACTTGATTTGCCTCTTCCAATTTACTTCACCGGAAAAAGCGTCCACTCCATCCGATCCATACATGGTTTTTACCATCAGGAGTTCTCGAGTAATTTCTTGATCGGATATTTTTACTTTATATTTATCAGCCATCTCATCAATCACTTTTTCATTCACTAGCTGCTTTAATGTTTCCTTCCCGTACTTCCCTTCCATTTCTTCCAACCAATCCTGCCTCGTTACTGTTTTTTTCCCGACAGTAGCGACAGTTTCATTATTGCCTTCATTTAAGCTTGGCCAAGTAAGAAAAAGGATAATCGTCAAAACATTTAAAAGAACCAAACCAGCTATGATCATGAGTAAATGATTTTTCTTCAGCATTTCAACCCGCATTTTACGCACTTGCTTCTTGCTTAAAGCTTTCTAGCTCTTCTTTTGAATAATGATACTTTTCATGACAAAAATGACATTGAGCCTCCGCTTCTCCATCCTGCTCGATCATATCCTTGATTTCTTGTTTCCCTAAACTAATGATGGCATTGGCAAAACGTTCTTTGGAGCACGTACATGTAAAGGAAACTGGAAGTTTTTCTAGAAACTGAACCTCATCTTTTCCGAATATTTCTTCTAAAAGCTCTTCAGGAGAAAGCCCTTTTTGGATAAGTTTCGATACAGGAGGAATTTCTGATAACCTTTTTTCAAGCATCGAAATAACCTCTTCATCGGCACCTGGAAGAAGCTGCAAAATAAAGCCGCCAGCCGCTAGAATGGAATTGTCAGGATTTACAAGAACACCTACTCCTACAGAAGAAGGAACTTGTTCAGAGGTAACTAAATAGTAAGTGAAATCTTCTCCTAGCTCGCCAGACACGATCGGTACCTGACCTGTAAAATAGTCCTTCATACCAATATCTTTTACAACGGTAATCATCCCAGTGGTTCCAACAGCTTTTCTCACATCTAGCTTTCCTTGCTCATTTAAATCAAAATGAGTTTGTGGATTTGTTACATATCCACGAACTTCACCTTTCGCATTGCTATCAACTAAGATAGGACCAATGGGGCCGCCTCCTTCAACCTTAATAGTTAAATTTTGCTCACCCTTCATCATAGCTCCCATCATGACTCCAGCTGTCATAGTTCTACCTAACGCAGCAGAAGCAGTCGGCCATGTGTAATGTCTTCTCTGCGCTTCTCCTACCGTATCAGTACTACGAACCGCGTAAGCCCGAACCTTTCCGTCACATGCTAAAGCCTTGACTAAATAATCACTCATGTTAAAGTACCCCTTTCCATTACGCCTTTTTAATCGTCTCCATATTTCTTTTATAAATGAGCTTTAAGCCCTTTAATGTCAGAAAAGGATCAACGATCTCAATCATAGAAGTTTCTTCAGCAATTAGATTCGCTAAGCCACCTGTTGCGATTACTCTTGGTTCCTTTTTACTTTGTTCCTTTATTCTCGTCACGATACCTTCCACTTGACCTACATATCCATATAATATCCCTGCTTGCATAGCAGCAACCGTATTTTTCCCTACCACACCATCTGGCCGTGCAATTTCAATTCTTGGTAATTTTGCTGCTCTTGAATACAGCGCTTCTGTAGATATTCCTATACCAGGCGCAATGGCCCCACCCATGTATTGCTTATGTTCATCTACATAGCAATATGTGGTGGCCGTTCCAAAATCAACAATAATCAGCGGACTCCCATACTCATGAATGGCTGCCACTGCATTTACAATTCGATCTGCCCCAACCTCTCTTGGGTTTTCATATTTAATATTTAATCCTGTTTTTACCCCTGGTCCTACAATAAGAGGTTTGATGTGAAAATACTTATGGCACATTCTCTCTAAGGAAAACATAATAGGAGGGACAACAGAGGAAATAATAATTCCATCAATATGTGCAAAGCTTAATTGAACATTTTCGAACAATACTTTTATGATCATTCCATATTCATCTTCTGTTTTATGTCGATCTGTTTCAATTCTCCAATGATATTTCAATTCTTCACCATCATAAACACCTAAGACAATATTCGTATTTCCAACATCAAAGACAAAAATCATTGTTTTCACCACTTTATATAAAATTCAATAGGAAACATGTTAAACAACGCTGAAAACATCATATCATATATCTAGCCCAATAAGAAAAAAAGAGACACTCTGTAAAGAGTATCTCCATATTAAATACATACATTAATCAATTGTTTTTTTTGGAGTCAAATCTGATGGAGGCTCACTTACATCTTTTTTGGCTTCCACAGCTTCTTTTTCATCCTTTTTAATGTTGATATTCACTTTCACATCTTCAGATTTATCAGGTGCTGGTCGATCTGGAAGCTTGCCGTGATCGATCAAATGCTTAATTTGCTCTGCATCAAGTGTTTCCACTTCTAGCAATGTATTCGCAATTAAGTCAAGCTTATCACGATTCTCAGTTAAAAGTGTTTTTGCTTTTGCATAACACTCTTTAATGATTCTTTGAATTTCTAGATCAATTTCATAAGCAATTGCATCTGAATAGTTTTGATCGTTATTCAAGTCTCTTCCTAAGAACACTTGACCTTGTGTTTGACCAAATTGCAACGGACCAAGCTTATCGCTCATCCCAAATTCTGTTACCATTCTTCGGGCAATTCCAGTCGCTCTTTGGAAATCATTATGGGCTCCTGTACTAACTTCACCAAACACAATTTCTTCTGCTACACGTCCACCTAATAGTCCAACAATTTTATCAAGCAATTCTGGCTTAGTCATGAAGTAACGATCTTCTTTTGGAAGCATGACCGCATATCCACCAGCTTGGCCACGAGGTACGATGGTTACCTTGTGAACCATTTCTGCCTCTTCAAGAACAACACCAATGACCGTATGTCCAGCTTCATGGAATGCAACAATCTTTCTTTCCTTTTGTGAAATAACTCGACTTTTCTTAGCTGGACCCGCAATCACTCGATCTGTGGCTTCGTCAATATCTGTCATATCGACTTTCTTTTTATTTTGACGAGCTGCAACAAGTGCTGCTTCATTCAAAAGATTTTCTAAATCAGCGCCCGAGAAGCCTGGCGTACGCATGGCAATGCTTTTTAAATTGACAGATTCAGCTAAAGGTTTATTACGCGCATGAACCTTTAGAACTGCTTCCCTTCCTTTTACATCCGGTCGATCTACGGTAATTTGTCTGTCAAAACGGCCAGGACGTAAAAGAGCAGGATCTAAAATGTCAGGTCGGTTGGTTGCTGCAATAATGATAATTCCTTCATTTGCACCAAAGCCATCCATTTCAACGAGTAATTGGTTTAATGTTTGCTCGCGCTCATCATGTCCTCCACCTAAACCAGCACCACGCTGGCGACCAACTGCGTCAATCTCATCAATAAAGATGATACAAGGTGAATTTTTCTTCGCTGTTTCAAAGAGGTCACGAACACGTGATGCACCGACACCGACAAACATTTCTACGAAATCAGATCCACTTATGGAGAAGAACGGAACTCCAGCTTCCCCTGCAACCGCTCTTGCAAGCAAGGTTTTCCCTGTTCCAGGTGGTCCAACAAGCAAGACACCTTTTGGAATTCTCGCTCCAAGCTCAGAGAATTTTCTAGGGTCCTTTAAGAACTCAACTACTTCTACAAGCTCTTGCTTCTCCTCATCAGCACCAGCAACATCTTTAAATCGAACTTTTTTCTTATCTTCATTGTAAAGCTTTGCTTTGCTTTTCCCAAAGTTCATGACTCTGCTACCGCCGCCTTGAGCTTGGTTTAGCAAGAAGAAGAACAAGATAAAAATAATAACGAATGGGATAATGGAAGTGAAGAAGGTTACCCAGCCGCTTGTTTCTTTTTCAGGTAATATTTCAACCTTTGCATCTTGAGCAGCTTGTTCAATACGATCAACAGAATTACCAAAAACGTAGGTTAAAAAGTACTTATTCTCATCGTACCCTTTCAGTTGACCTCTTACCTCAACTACACCACGTTCTGGCTTCAAAGAGATGGATTTTACATCCCCTTGTTCCAAACTGTCAACAAACTGACTGTAAGATATATGATCTGTAGGCTCATTGTTGCCATTAAAGAAGCTAACAACGCCGATAATAACTAAAAAGATTAATAAATAAAAGATGGTATTACGGAAGATCCGATTCATCCCTTACCTCCTCCCACGATAAACAAACTATAACGTATAGTATCATAGAAAATTATGCAAATTCAAGGAATAAGGCTCTAAAATAACAAGCAATTCCTTAAGCATTCATGCCTATTTCATCATTAGATGCCATTCTTAATTTGAGTATACTTCAGGTTTCAAAATACCAATATAAGGTAAGTTTCGATATTTTTCAGCATAGTCTAACCCATATCCTACTACAAAAGCATCTGGAACAACAAATCCAACATAATCAGCTTGAATGTCAGCTTTTCGACCTGTAGGTTTGTCAAGCAGTGTCACAATCTTAATAGATTTTGCTTTACGGTAACGGAATAGATCCACTAAATAACTTAAGGTTAAACCGCTATCAATAATATCCTCTATTATAAGTATGTCCCTGCCTTCAACAGAAGTATTTAAATCTTTAATAATTTTCACTTCTCCAGAAGAAACAGTCGAGTTTCCATAGCTGGATACATCCATAAAATCCATTTCAAGGAAAGTATCTACTCGTTTTAATAGATCTGACATAAATGGCATTGCGCCTTTTAATATGCCGATGGCCAAAGGAAATCGATCTTGATATTCCTCTGTCAGATGAGACGCTATCTCATTAATTTTTCCTTGAATTTCTTCCTCCGATATCAATATCTTTTGAATATCTTGCTTCATGTACAGTGTGCCCCCTAGAAGATCATTGCCTTTTATATATTAATTGTATATAGCTTGTTTCCAAAGAAGAGGTTAATCCCTCATTCGACTTCTTAAGTTCTGGTACCCACAAAATCCGATCCTTGCAATCCGTTACAATCGGCCAGCTTTCCCTCTCCTGCAACGGTATTTTATGATCGATAAAAATATCCTTTATCTTTTTTGTTCCTGACATTCCCTTTAAACTCATCCTGTCGCCCGTTTTCCTTGATCGTACAATAATAGGAAAACAGATTTCATGACGATTTAACAAAAGACTCTCATTCGTTTGAACTCCTGTCTTATCTTGTACGTACTTAAATGTAATGCTTGCACCATTCGGCAGCAAGATTTCACCAGGTTCGTACAATTCAAAAGAGAACGGTTGTATTTCCCTCTGATAAAATCGAAAATGACACTCTCGATAGGAACGAATAAAGTTCAACCCATTTGGAAAATCCAGTAATCCCGAAGGACGAGAGCTGTTTATCATTTTGAAAATACTATCAATATGTAAAGCAGATAAAGAAACGTGAGCATCCTTATAAAGATAGTTTAATATTAGTTGAATCCCTCTTCTTTGTAAAGGCATTGGCATTACCTGAAAAGCATCTAGGTCAATCGTTATTTCTGAATCCTCTTTCTGTTTCATTACTTTATTCATTTCTTGAGCAGCTAATTCCATTAAATAAGCTTCATCCTGCTCAATTTCTTCACTAAATCGCTGAAAATGCTCATGAATTTGGTTATTTTCTTTTTTTAAAAACGGAATGACATACTTACGAAAGCGATTTCGACTATAGGCATCCTTCTCATTACTCGGATCTCTTCTCGGGTCTAAATGATGGTCTGCACAGTATTTTTCAATTTCATCTTTTGTCAAACATAAAAAAGGACGAATAAGCTTTCCTTGGCTAAATGGTCTGATAAATGGAATTCCAGCTCTAGCTTTCCCTGTACTGCCTCTTGTTAATCTCATTAAGATGGTTTCTACTTGATCATCTCCGTGATGACCCAAAACAAGAAAATCAAGCCTACGTGTTTCAAGAACTTCCTTAAAAAATTGATATCTACATACCCGAGCTGCTACTTGTGAGTTCTCTCCTGATTGTTTTATGTATTCGGGAACGTTGATTTGTTTAAAAGCAAAGGATATGTTTCTATTTTCACAAAACTGCTGAACAAATCTTGCTTCATTCAAAGACTCCTCCCCTCTAAACATATGATCGACATGTGCAGCTACAATCTGCAAATTCCATTTTTCCTTCTTAGTCCAAAGAAAATGAAGAAGAGCAAGCGAATCAGGTCCTCCAGAAACTCCAATCAAAAGACGGCTGTTCTGAAGTGTGTAGCCACTCTTTTTTAAAAAAGCTTCTACTTTACTTTCCAACATACTGATCTTCCTAACTAATCTGAATATAGCACTATAAAAACATAGGCTATTATGATAAGAATATCATTGTTGCATATATAATCCAAAGTACAAGCCAACGAAAATTGTTTTCGTTAAATGGCAAATTATCTTAGTATATACGATTGACCCTTCAAAAAGTTTCAAATTTTCTTGATAGATAGAAAAAATTTTAGGATCCATTTGTCATTGTAACAACAGATAAAGCACATAAAACATAAACACAATGAAACAAATAAAAAGGGTTTCTATTACCCCTCCTTTTTTTTTCATTTTTCTACGATTTTGCCGGCTTAATGATGGATGATTCTGCTTAGGGCTTTGCTTAGAAGATTGGTTTCGAGATTGTCTGTTTGCACTATCTTGACCCATAAGTTCTAACAGTTCACTCCTCATTTCCTTTGCAGTCCCATATCTTCCTTGCAGCGCTGATAGTAAGACTTTTTCATACTGCTGTAATTCGTTTATTTGGCGAATCATCTTGGTTAATTGAATGATTCCACCTTCTTTTTTTTCAAAACGATTAGGATATGCTAAGTTAATCAAGATCATCGCGACAGCAAATAAATCATAGCCTGGATCCGCTCTTCTCATCCCAAGCCCCCAGTATCCTCTGTCAAAAAATTCAGTGAATTCCTTTATGGTTCTCCCTTTCATGGTTGTACCCCCTACATCAATGCAGCGAATCCTAGTAGGTTGGCTTGTAATGATAAGATTGTCGGGCTTTAAGTCTCCAAACACCCAGCCATTTTGGTGTAAGATATCCAAATCCTTTAGCAACTGGATAATAAGCACCCCAGTCCAAGAGTGGCCTTTTTGCTTAATAAAAGATAGCAAGTCCATTCCCTTAATATATTCCATAACATAAAACGAAATAATCCCCGATCTCGTTATCCAATCATCTACATCGATAAGAGAAGGCCCGAGGGCATACCCGTGGACCTTCTCAAATGATTTTAATACATTTACTTCCGAAGTGATGGATATTCCATTATGACTCATTTTAAGCGCAACTTGCTTATTTAAATATTGTGCTAAATAAACCGTACCATTCGCCCCATACCCCAACTCTTTAATGATGGTATATTTTTGTTTATGCCATTTGCCCTCTATAACAGTTCCTGCGTTTACTCTACATCGATTCTTCAATGTATGGTTGATCATCTTGAGTAAAAAATCTCCTTAATGAACGTTTTTTATTGAAGGTTACGAATGCTTCACGAATAGCCGGACCTGTAGGGGTAGTGCCGCCTGTTGTTAATTTTGAAAAAATACTTGTTAACGATTCAAGCTTAGGTGTCCAATCTAGCAACCTTTCGACATCATTCTTTTTCCCGGGAAATACAAACAATGAAAATTTGTTTTCACCAGAGCGAGAGTTTAAACTTAAAGATAAATCTAACAGGGCTTCTTTTACCGTTGGGAGCTTATGCTTCATACTTGCACTTGTATCAACAAGAATTAAGACCTCCAGCTCCACCCTTTCTCCTAGTTCATCTACAACCTCCATTACTTCTCCTCTTTTTTCTGGGGAAAGATCTTCAATCGTACTAGCTCCACCCAATATTTGTTGCAGCTCTTTATTTACGACACCTTGAAGGGTCTGAGTCATCGCTTTTCTCGTAACCATTTGCACGGTTTGAGACAGCTGTTTGGCATACACCACCTGGCTGACCCCTCCACCCGACATTGCAATGGCTTCAATTTCTTTTATTCCATTTTCATCTATCACATCATGATCCATAACTCCTATAACATTTACAGTAATCCCTTGCTCACGAGCAAGAGCGGCCATCGCAACAGGATCATCTCCTTGATTTGAGCATCCATCCGTTATCAGTAAAATTTGCTTTAATCTTCCTGTACTCATATATACCCTCCTCAAACGAATTAATACCATTCTCGACCTCAAGGAAAGGATTTATACATAGAAAAGCGGCCGATTAAGAACGCCACGTCCTGTGGCAACATCGGCACTAGTACATCCTGTACGTCGGAAGCGCCTTGCTCATGTTAAAGGTAATTATAAAATAGTTGGTTGTTGATAATTATGAACATTATGAATCGACGTCCAGCTCCAGCGCCTATCGACTATCAAACTTCAGGCCTCCTCCCTACGATAAGTCAACATCGATTCGCTGTCGCTCATCGTGTATCCTTTATCACGTTTTAACGGGCAGTAAGATATGACCTAAAAAAATGTACAGTGTATAAAAAACTGCCCGTAAAAACCTGATCGGCTCAAGCTAACCATCAGGGAAAGAACACCCTTATGGAAGGTTCGCCTTATCTCAGTCGAAGTCCCTCCAGTTTGTACGTCGATGATCAAGGCGCTTGCACTTTTGTTTCTTAATTTGCGAGTTTGCGATATTTATTGATCGGGATCGATGCCCATTTCGGTGTGTTATGTTGAATTTTTGCTACTACTACCGTCATATCATCCTCAATACTTCCAGATCTTGATCGAATCACTTCTTCCATTAATAAATCAGCTATTTCCTGCGGATGATCTGTTTTTAGCTCTTGGATTTTTCTTTTCATCCATAAATCATAGTTTTCTACATGCTTCGGTCCTTCAAACACTCCATCACTCATCATAATGAGCAAATCACCTGCTTTTAGCTGCTTACTGACAACATCTACTTCAAACTCTGTTACAATCCCAATTGGTAAATTACTTGCTTGTATCTTCATTATTTTATCTCCCCTCTTAATAAAGCTTGGTGAGGAGCCAATTTTCAAAAACTTTGATGAAGCATTTTGGAGATCGATCATAGCTAAATCTAATGTCGAAAATATCTCATCATTCGTTCTTAAAGATAAAACAGAGTTTACCGACTTTATAGCTACCTTTTCTTCTATCCCAGATTGCAGAATTTTTTTCAATAATTGAAGAGTTTCCATGCTTTCAATATGAGCCCTTTCACCATTTCCCATTCCATCACTGATTGCAATTGCATATTTCCCGCACCCAACATCAATAGTTGAGTAGCTGTCTCCAGAAATAAGCCCTCCATTTTTAGCGGCATGAGCAACCCCTGTATCCACAACAAAGGCTTTAGCAGATCGAAATGTTACATGACAAAATCCATTTGGATACGTTGCACATTCCTCCGAGCTAACTAGAATGGTCTCACCCAATATATCTGAAAGGACAGGAGCAATTAATTTTTCACATTCACCATGCCCTTGGCAATTAGGGATCGTAATATCTAAATCAATATTCCCCTGATCTAGGCTATATATTTCAACGTGTTCGATATGAACACCAAATTCTTGTAATGCCTCTAAAATTAATTCTTCCTGTTTATGGTGATTCTCTCTTTCTCTTTGTATTTCCTTTGCAAAGTCTTCCATTACTTCAGAAACTCCTAGCAATTGATCTGCAACTAGTTTTCTGCTTTCTTTAACTTGCTTTTTTAACTTTTGATTAGCATGATAATGAGTAAGTTCTTGGTAAATAATATCCATTACTTTTTTTGGCTTTACACAATGTTGTTCCCATTCTCTTGATAGCTTTTGCGGCACTTCCCCTTCATTTCTCTCTAATTCGTGCATAATTTCTTTCATATAATCATAGGTTGTATTAAAGTTTCTTGCCCAACAATAATCCTTCTTAAAGCAGTTTTGACAAGTTTTTTCTGTTACATTGCTTAAAAAATAATCCAGTTCTTGCTCCTCTTCATCCGTTTCTATCGAGTGGTCATCAATAGAGGAAAAGCTTTTTGAAAGCGCTTCGAAAACATTTGAAAATTGAGAAACACGCTGTGCCGTCACATCGCGTATTTTTCTCATATACTGCTGTTGTTCAGCTGAATGCTCTGGTGTTCCAGGAATATATTTGGATAATTTCGAGGTGAGCTCCTTTGGAGTAAGAAGAAATAACAGGATGGCAGCCGTCGTCTCTAAAACAGTTAAAGTTAGAATGTCTCCACCTCCCTGATCGTACATCCCAATAAGTAATGTCGCAATAAGTAAACCGATAGAGACGCCTATTTTTCTTCCTTCCTTTAACAAACCTCCAAGCAGTCCTGAAAAGGCTAGTAAACTCATATGATAGAAGCTAGAAACATTTGCGAGGCTAAAAATTAAGCCAGTAACCACTCCAACTGTCGATCCAACGGCTGCTCCAGCAACAAATGCAAAAAGGAGTACTAAATATCTAGACATAATATGTTCAATCGATAAATCGTAGAGCGACCATCCGATCGTACCAGTCATAACAGATGCTAACATTATAATTAAACAAACAATTTCTTCCGTTTTTAAGGATTGTCTTCTTTTATTTAAAGATAAAAGTGGGAGGCTTTGTATAAAGATGAGAGTCAAAATAAATCCTAAACTTGCCTCTACCCCTGCCATCATGGCATCATAAAGCGATATACTTTGCCTTATTAGAAAGCTTTCTGCTAAGCTACTTGCTAGAACAGTAAAACACACATAGTAAGGGAGGGCTCTCATTTCATTACGTAACCATTTCTTTGTCGTTCGCAGGGAAAATAAAAAAATAGCCGAGAGTGCAAATACAGATATCGCCTCTTTCATCGAGAGAGACGCTGCTCCAACAATAATGCCTATTAACGCTATAGGAGCTTTATCTTTTCTAAGTAGATACACTGCAGCAAAAAATGGAAGACTAAATGGAGTAAACTTTGCCAAAATTAAAGCTCTACCTAATAAAAAACCAATTAACAATAAAAGATAGCCTTTTTTGAGAAAGAAGATTTCCATCTTCAATTGAATTTTGTTTAGTCCATTCGCTAGGTTAAGCTTCGGTCTATTAAAATTGATTTCTCTCATAGGTTCGATAAGATTCTTTTCTACCTTTTCCATTAAATCTACACTCCCCATCTTGTTATTGTTGTTGATCATTATAAAAGCCTCCTTTCCAAAAGTTTGTCAAATTAGCAAACAAGCTCTTAATTTTTTCTCGACTCTTTTCTAGTCAATCTTTTATATAGATACAAAATGATGGAAGAATTAATAGTTGTATGTCAGTTAGTAAATATTTTATTTATCTATCAAAAATGTGTTGACAATTCCATTAATTCCTTTGTATTATATTATTTGTTGCTTTAATGAATTTTGGCGGCGTAGCTCAGCTGGCTAGAGCGTACGGTTCATACCCGTGAGGTCGTGGGTTCGATCCCCTCCGCCGCTATACCGAAAAGAAGCGCCTTGATCAGCCCTGAAGAAAAATGTTCTCTTGGCTCAAAAAGCGCTTTTTTGCTTTTAGAGACAAGAGGTTATTTTTCACAAGGGCTAGGCACTGGAACTAGACATCTTGAAATGCCTGTTTATCGGCGACAAGCATAAGCCAAAATGGAAAGACCATAGAGTCGATGACACCTGGAGCTAGACATACAGAAATACGGCCGATTAAAGGCGCCACGGCCTTATGTCTTCATCGGCACTAGTACATCCTGTACGTCGGAAGCGCCCTGTTTAGAGTAAAAAACATCTGTTTTTTACTCTAAACAGGGCGCTTTTTTTATACAAAAAAGACAAGTCATTTGGACTTGTCTTATGAAAAGGGAATTTATCAGCGATAAACCCTGCTATTTATTATCAGTAATCAGCAGCAAGTTCAATTAACCTCGTCTAGCGCCTCTTCCCCCACGTTTGGACTCAGTATTTCGTTTTAAAGATGACAAACGATCTTCGCTATCTTTCAAGAAACGTGCCATTTTGGACTCAAAATTCTCCTTGTTAGAAGAGCGATTGTCATTCGTTCTGCCGTGACGTGGACGTTGAGAATGGGATTGAGAGCTTCCTCTTGACTCGTTTCTTTCCGTTCTCTCTTTTGCTTTCTTAATTGATAGCCCGATCTTCCCGTCTTTTTCAACATTAATGACTTTTACTTCAACCTGATCGCCAACTTTCAAATGCTCATTAATATCCTTGACATAATTGTCTGCGACCTCACTAATGTGTACAAGACCAGTCGAACCCTCCGGCAGCTCCACAAACGCCCCGAAATTAGTTATTCCTGTTACCTTACCTTGTAACTTGCTGCCTACTTCAATTGACATAAAAAGATTTTGCCTCCTTAAAGATATAAAAAATCATACTTACAGTATATTATACCGAATTGGAAAAAAGAGTGTCAATAATACACGATTCCTAACTTGTTCCTTTATTAAAAAAAAAAGAAAGTTTTCGGAACTCCGACTAGTGTCTAGCTCCGACGTACAGGACGTACTAGTGCCGAAGAAGACATGCGGCCGTGGCGTACTTAATCGGCCAGCGCCGCCGCTCGGATCATAAGCCACAATACGCAAGTCAATCAGGATTTCCTGCGTATAGTGGCTTATGATCCGAGCGGCTGACCAAGGCGATTGCGCTTTTCTTATTTATTTTCAGCTTTTTTTTCGGGAATACTAAAAATAATTTCACCTTTCTCAGACAAGAAATAGTCCTTTCTTGCTAGCTTCGCTAAATAGTCATCATCATGGAGTTTCACAACTTCCTCTTTTAGCATTTCTTCTTGTTTTTTTAATCCTGATAATTCGTGACTAAGCTTTTCTTTTTCATTTATCTTTTTTTCAAGTGTAGATGATTGCGAAAGGAGTGTTGAGATCATCATAAATGAAAGGACCGATGCAGCAATAAAAAAAACTGTTAATCTTCTAAACAATAGCTTTTTTCTTCTAGCTGTACTAAGTTGGGCTACCTCCTGCTGCAAAGCATAATTTGTTTCTAATTTCGTTATGATACGTTTCCTAGCTACACTCACAGTTCGCAGTCCTCCTAACCTGGGTTATTTTTTCCTTTTCAATATCCATCTTAATGCAAATTTCTTGATTGAACGTAAATGTCCTGCTATTTTATTATAAAACTTCTCGACGATTTTTTTAATACTTTTTGGAAGAGCATTATAAAAAAAGGAAAGTATCCATTTTAACGGCAATAATAGTATAGTTCTAAATAACACATATACAGCCTTCAAAACAAGGAAAATTAATTTCAATATCCCTATACTTACCTTGTATATAATAAAAATAATTGTCGATATGATCCAGAAAATCGGTCGATAAATGAGTAGAATAATGACTTTTTTTATAAAAAGATAAATCGAGATGCAAATCGAAATAAAACATTCTAATAACCAAAGATAGGCTCGTTTGAACAAGCCCTGATAAGCAGCAAATCCACATAAGATTGCTAAAAATAAATAAAATCTAAGTTCACCGCGATTTACAATAAACAAGACATAAAAAACCAATAACCCATGTAACGCCCAAAATAAAAGATCATTGATAAATACAAGCCAGCTCTTTCTCTTCGCCCTTTTTAAAAAACGTTGGTACGTATCTAACGATGCTCCGTAAAATGTGCCCATGCCCACCATGGCAAGCATAGTCATAAACTGAGTAGAAAGAGTCATCGGAATAACTTGCTAAAGAATCCTTTAGCTTTCTCCCCATGTTGGTCATCAAGATAGACTAGGTCGAAAACTTTTCCCTTAATCGAAACAATCCCTTTATCGACGTCTAAGTTTTTCATCTGTAGATTTTGTCCTCTAACCGCTAAAAAACCCATTACTGTCTCTAATAAAAACTCTTCATTATCAAAGCTTTCAACTTGTTTCACACCTGTAATATCAAGTAACTTTCTTCCTCGCATAATGACATCATGTTCTTGTACTTGACTTTTTTGAGTATTGTCATAGTATTGATTCACCTTGTCATCCCTCACAATCACAATGTACAACCTTTTTGTACATGTGTATGAGATAGAAAAATAAAATAGAACTTGTGAAGTTTTACCTTATCTTTTTCGCTATTCGCCTACTTTTTCTTCTTTTAGGACGGTGTACATATTAGCTGCTTCTTCTTTTTTAGCATTTTCTTGAAGGCTTTCTATTTTGACCGTGACCACCTTTTGACCAAAACGAATCGCTAATTCGTCACCTGCTTTTACTGTTGAGCTTGCCTTTCCTTGCAATCCGTTTATAAGAATTCTTCCTTGATCAGCAACCTCTTTTGCTAATGTTCTACGTTTTATTAATCTTGAAACCTTTAAAAACTTATCTAATCGCATAAAAAATCACTCCCTAGCATTATAAGCCTTTTTCTTTTGCTTCGTCCCAATAACGATCTAATTCCTTTAATGTAAAGTCATGAAATTCTTTTCCACTTTCCTTAACCCGACCTTCAATGTATGAAAAACGATTCTTAAATTTTTCATTCGTCTCGAAAAGGGCAAGCTCTGGATTGATTTTATAAAATCTAGCTACATTCACAAGGGCAAATAGAATGTCTCCAAATTCCTTTACAGCTTCCTCACTTTTTGCATCCTTCTTCACTTCTTCTTGAAATTCTATACATTCTTCTTTTACTTTTTCCCAAGCCTGTTCGACTTCTGGCCAATCAAATCCTACCTCTGCACATTTTTTCTGGATGTCATATGCTCTCATCAAGTTAGGATACTCTTTTCCTATCCCATCAAGTAAAGAAAAGGATTTCTCCCCTTTTTCTTCCTTCTTAATTTCCTGCCATTTTTTCATCACATCTTCTTCATTTTTAGCAATTGAATTGCCGAAGACATGCGGGTGGCGACGAATCATTTTTGAGGATATCCCTTGAATGACATCTTCAATAGAAAAGAATCCATCATCCTCTCCTATTTGCGCATGAAGCAAAACTTGAAGCAGTACATCTCCGAGCTCCTCAATCATATGATCAATATCCTCTTCATTAATCGCTTCAATGTACTCATACGCTTCCTCTATTAAATATTTTTTTAAGGATTGATGTGTTTGCTTAAGATCCCACGGGCATCCATTCGGCCCTCTTAATTCAGCAATAATCTGACGAAGCTTTGTAAATTCCTTGTATAATATTTCTTCCTCTTGAACAGGTGGAATATAAATCGTTGTTAAATTGTTTAATTCTACTTCTCGATCTAATTCCACTAGAGGAACTTTTTTGATCTGCTCTTCTGCACTCCCTGCAGCAATTACAATGAATATTTGATAATCATAAGGAAGCTTTTCCATTAATGTCAGCTTTACATCCGATGCAACGTAGGAATCATACACCTGACCAATAATGACATGCTGGCGAAGCTGAATCTCTTCTCTTCTAAGTGCTGTGCCATCCAAAAGCTGAAACCCGTCGATCGGATCAATTTTTAAAGCCTGAAAAAGGCTATCTAAGAAGCTTTGTCCACCTTTCACTTCTATCTCAATCCCATTTTCAGGTCCTGCTTCAAGTAAGAGCTGTACCGTTTTTTCAGCGACGAGCGGATGCCCTGGTACAGCATAGATAATATTTTCTTGTCCTGCATTCTTTAATAATGACTCAGTGATTGTTTTATACACATCTTCAAATTGATCAAACTGTTCATAGACGGAATCAAAGGATTGAAAAGAAAGTCCTTCTTGTTCAAGCTGACGGACAACAGGATGCTCCTTTGTTCGTAAATAAATATTTGATCCATTTACAAGTGCCTTGTAGACACCTAAAGGTAATTGGTTAAGGTCTCCTGCACCAAGACCTAAAATAGTAATTTTCACATTTCTCATCTCCTGCTTTTTTTAGGGATCAACAAAAGTATTTTTTTCCCAAACGGTAATAAAGAAAGCTCTTCTTCCTTAAAAAGGGCCACCTTAATAACAAAAAATAAAAAAGTATACCCCCCGATAAAAATCGAGCTTAAAGCCTGGAAGCAGGCAAATCGTCGACTCGTTTCTTTTGCTCCATACAAAAGATTGGTTAAAGATAAATACCCTTTTAACACAAGCATCATCATTATTCCTGCAAAACCAATCAGGAAAATAGATCGGAGCGTAAAAATGGATTCTTTTAATTCAATACGAAGCTTTATGAATAATAAGAGCAATATGAAGAGGAGAGAAGCATTAGACGCAATCGCTGCCCCCATAATTCCCCACAGTGGAATAAAGACAATATTGACAGCATACTTCACACAAAAGCCACACAAGATAACAAAAGCAGGATATAACGTAAAACCGAGTCCTTGTAAAATAGCTGTACACGTCATAATTAAAGAGCTAGAAACAATCATCAAACTTAGAACAGATAACACATGGGTGCCACTCCCATTTTCAAACAGCATCTTATTTGTCGGCTCCATAATGGACCATAATCCAATTGAAGCACCTACTCCAATGAACAAACCTATTTGTAAGGCAAAACGTATTTTTCCAATCAGTTGATTCGTTTGCTTTCTTAGCTTAGCGCTTGAGATAAGCGGAACAAGCGATAAAGAAAGAGAGGTCGTAATAACCGTTCCGATTTGGATTAATGGCTGCCCTCGATCATAAATTCCTTTTAGTTCTTTAGCCGCTTCTCCATTGATTCCTGCTGATAAAAGAAGGGAATACAGATTTAGCGAATCAGCTAATTGAATAAAAATAAGAATCATACTGCTAATGGAGATTGCAAAGCCTTGAATGATTAGTGCTTTCGCAATTTTTCTACTTCCTTTCAGATCCTTCCATGTATATACAAGTCGATTCACCTTATCTCTTCTAAAACGAATAAAAGCAAGTAAGATAAGCAAAGAAATCATTCCGCCTGTTATAGATCCAAACATTGCTCCACTCCCAACGACATAAAGAGATTGGCCATGCTTTGTTAGAAAAAAAGCAGCCATTAAGATAGTCATAACTCTAAAAAGCTGTTCGCCTACTTGAGAAACGGCTGTCGGAAACATTTCACCCTTACCTTGAAAGTTGCCGCGTAATAAAGACAACATAGGAAATAATAAAAATACGAATGAAATCGTTTTGAACAAAATTGCCAGCTGAGGATCCTTCATATAAGCAGATAGTGCATTTGCCCCGAAGAAAAGAGTAAAAAACGCAGTAATTCCTAGTAAAGATAAAACGAGAACTGCTAGGAAATATAGTTTTTTTATCCCTTCCGTATCCTGCCGGACTGCACGTTCAACATAAAGCTTTGAAATGACCACTGGGAAACCGTATGTAGATAATACTAGAACAACCCCATAAAAAGGGTAAACTTGCTGATAAATATAAAAACCAACATCGCCCACTATATTTTGAAATGGAACTCGATAAATGGCACTTAATATTTTCGTAAGTAAAGCCGCAACCGTTAGGATAAAGGCTCCTTTATATATTTCTGCCGATGGGTGTTCGGGCTTCATTTTTTGCCCCCTTCCAAATCTCAGTTCGAAAGTATTATAGCATAATGAGCCTGTACAACAAACGAAAGGCAGCCAAAGGCTGCCTTTAAATGTTAGAAAAAGTATAAAGCGCTTTTCTAAATTCTGCTATGATTCCATTTGTCTTGCTAAAAAACCAGCAGCTGTTTCTACTGCTTTTTGTTCTACTTCACCTAATGAGTGTTCTTTTGAATAAATAATGACTGCTCCGATCGGGTCGCCGTTGGCAATGATTGGACCAATTGTATAAGCAGAGACCGTTTCAGGATGCCCTTCTACTAAGGAAATCTCGCTTTCTTGGTTTGAAAGGATGGCATTGCGATCTTCCATTGCTTTTTCTACTTCTTCACTGATGCTTTTATTTAAGTATTCTTTCTTAGAGCCTCCTGCAACTGTGATAAAAGTATCTCTGTCACATATTAATACAGGATTTCCCAAGCTGTCATATAATGCTTCTGCATATTCTTTTGCAAAGTCACTTAATTCACTAATCGGAGAATATTTCTTTAAAATCACTTCTCCATCACGGTCAACAAAGATCTCCAATGGGTCACCTTCACGAATGCGTAAAGTTCTCCGTATTTCCTTTGGGATAACTACGCGACCCAAATCATCGATTCGACGAACTATTCCAGTTGCTTTCATTCAACGTTGCCTCACTTTCATCTGATGATTTTTAATTTGGCAAAGTTTTCTATACCTTTTTGTGAATCCTTCACCATATTTGAACTTAGTATCTTTCATATGGAAAGTTCTATACATATCCAAATATTTTTTCTCCTAAAAGATATCAATTCCATATACGGATAAACTTTCCATTTCGCGTCTATACCCTAGGAAATACCCTAGTCTTATCTTTTTAAACCTATTTTGCATGATCTTTAGACATTATTTTTCTTGTTTTTTTATACAGCGGTGTTCTCCGGTTCCTTTTTTGACTGTAGTAAGGCTTGAATCATTTCAAAAGCAACTTGCAGCCATTTTTCTGTAGCAATTCCTTTTACATAAAGAACGATCTTTAATTTTTTCCCTTCCATTCCTAACCCAACCATTCTACCGTATGGAGCGCTTAGCTTAAATACTTTCGAACCTTCAATCCGCTCACTGCCTTGCTCAGAAGTAAGAATTAAGATTTCATTCTTTGTTTGCTTGATCTGCTCAATACCTGCTTTTAAAGCATAAACCTTCATCTCTGTTAACTTAAATAAATTAGTAACCTCGTCAGGATAATCTCCAAAACGATCAATCATTTCTTCCTGCAGCTCATCTATATCTTCAAGCGTTGATATTCCTCTAAAACGTTTATACATTTCAATTTTTTGCTGGCCATCCGAAATAT
Organism: Bacillus sp. 03113; assembly: GCF_006546985.1. Lineage (GTDB taxonomy): Bacteria > Bacillota > Bacilli > Bacillales > Cytobacillaceae > VATK01. The sequence continues at coordinate 29,170 of NZ_VATK01000024.1, read as the reverse complement.
ATAAATCAGGAATATAAGCATCCACTTCAAGATCCAACTCAATGGATTGCTTTTTCTCTATATCAAATACTCCTTTTCTTTGTTCAATTGCTTCTTTTAGCATTTGAGAATATAAATCGAATCCAACTGAATCGATAAAGCCGTGTTGCTCTGCACCAAGAAGGTTACCTGCCCCTCTAATTGTTAAATCTCGCATAGCGATTTTAAAGCCTGAACCTAACTCGGTAAACTCTTTAATGGCTTGAAGTCGCTTTTCAGCTACCTCAGTGAGCACCTTATCCTTTCGATAAGTAAAATAGGAATAGGCTACCCGGTTTGAACGACCTACCCTTCCTCGTAGCTGATACAGCTGTGAAAGTCCCATTTTATCTGCATCATATACGATTAACGTATTAACGTTAGGAATATCTACCCCTGTTTCGATAATGGTTGTACTGACTAAAACATCACTTTCACCTTCAAGAAAATTAAGCATCACTGTTTCAAGCTCATTCTCTGTCATTCGACCATGAGCATAAGAAACTCTAGCATCTGGTACGAGCATAGAGATCTCCTCTGCTTTTCTCTCGATATCTTCTACACGGTTATATAAGAAATAAATTTGTCCCTCACGTGCTAACTCTCTCTCAATCGCTTCTCTGACGATCCCTTCACTATACTCCATCACGTAGGTCTGTACAGGGAATCGATTTTCTGGAGGTGTTTCAATAACAGACAAATCTCTAACTCCTAGCATAGACATGTGTAACGTTCTTGGAATCGGTGTTGCCGTTAAAGTTAACACATCAACATTTGTTTTTAACTGCTTAATTTTTTCTTTATGTGTAACTCCAAATCGCTGTTCCTCGTCAATAATTAACAATCCTAAATCCTTATAAGTAATATCCTTTGAGAGGATTCTATGGGTGCCAATTACGACATCGATCATTCCGGCTTTTATGTCTTTAATCGTTTGTGTCTGTTCTTTCCTTGTTCTAAACCTGCTTAATAAACCTAGCTTGATCGGATAGTCTTGAAAGCGTTCTCTCATTGTTTCATAATGCTGCTGCGCTAAAATTGTCGTTGGAACTAAAAACGCAACCTGCTTTCCATCTGCAATCGCTTTAAAAGCAGCTCTTAAAGCTACTTCTGTTTTTCCATATCCGACATCTCCACAAAGAAGTCGATCCATAGGCCTTTCTTTTTCCATATCCTTTTTTATTTCATGTATAGAACGAAGCTGATCTTCCGTTTCTTCATAAGGAAAAGCGGTTTCAAATTCTCTTTGCATGTCGCCATCTGGAGAAAAAGAATGACCCTTAGAGGCTTCTCTCTCTGCATAAAGCTTAATTAAATCTTCTGCAATATCTTGGACAGACGATTCTACCTTCTTCTTTACTCTCTTCCAATCATTCCCACCTAACTTGTAAACCTTAGGTTCCTTGCTTTCCGATCCTACATATTTTTGAATTAGGTCAATCTGATCGACTGGAACGTATAGCTTATCACTACCTTGATAGCGAATATGCAAATAATCCTTATGGACGCCATTAATTTCAAGTGTTTCAAGTCCTAAATACTTTCCTATTCCATGGTTAACATGAACAACATAATCGCCGATCCTTAATTCTGAATAGCTTTTAATTCTTTCAGCATTTGAAAGCTTTTGCCTTCTTGAAGACTTTTTGGTTCGTTTATTGAAAAGCTCTCCTTCTGTAATGATCGCTACTTTTTGTATCGGCAATTCAAATCCTGTGAGTAAGCTCCCTTGTAAAATCTGGATTTTGCCTTTTTGGATTTTTTGATCATAGCTTATCGATACATCAATATCATAATCAGCAAGAACGCTTTCTAGTTTTTTTACTCTCTCTTCATCCGTTGCAAGAAATACAACAGAGAAACGACTTTTTTTCCAGCGCTCAATTTCACTCTTTAATACATTTATTTGGCCATGAAAGCTCTGCATTTGTTTGCAAGAAACATTTACGATATTTTGTGGATTTGTATTTGGTACATGTCTTAAAAATAAGGACATATAAAGAAGCGGACGATTCGATCCATGCATCAGCTCGTGTATATCATGAGAGACTTTTACATTATGAATAATTTCTCCCTCGGCTAATAGGCCTGTATACCACTCTAGCTCTTCTTTTTCGAGCGAATCATTCATTTCAAAAATTCTGCTTATTTCATCCAGCACAATCAGGCCATTTTTCGGTAAATAATCTATTAAACTACTAGGATGCTTATATGAGATAGACAGATACTTGACCAGCTGCTCAGGCTTTTGGCCGTTTTTAAGCTGCTCTAATTCATAGCCTATATTTTGTGTTAATTGTGCTTTCGTTTTTTCATCCTTCAATTTTTTCAAGCTAGCAGAAAGTCCTGCTTCAAGATTGGCACTTAATTGTTCGAATTGCTCTTTTTCAAACGGCATTTCTGATGCCGGTCCAATGATGACGTCCTTTAATTTTGTTTTAGACCTTTGATCATCTAGAGAAAATGATCGAATGGAGTCTATTTCTGTGTCAAACAATTCAATTCGAATCGGATTTTCTTCTGTAAGGGTATAAATATCAATGATCCCGCCTCGAACACTAAACTCACCTGGAGAAGATACCATATCTGTACGGACATAGCCCATTCGTATTAATTTTTCTAAGGTCTCTTCAACCTGAATATCAGCACCCTCTTGAATAACCAGTTGATTTTGCTTCCATAGCTCTACAGGCGGTAATATCTTTCTAAGCCCAGCCATTGGAACAATCGTAATTCCATTCTTCTTTTGTATCCAATGATTTAACACTTCTATTCTTTGTGCTTTTAATTCTGGGCTAGCAACACTAACTTCTGCTGCAATTAATTCGTTTGCAGGATACAAATAAACATCCTCATTTAACATATTAGAAAAATCTTCATACAGCTTTTGTGCTTGAAGAAGATTATGTGTAATCACTATCATTGGTTTTTTCGTTTTTTCATAAATCGAAGCCAAAAATATCGTTCTAGCTGATCCAGATAGACCAGCAACTAATTGTTCCTTTAAGCCCCCATCAATTCCTGAAATAACCGCACTCGTATCATCTTGCTCATAAAAAAGTTCGTTTAATCCTGACATTCGAACCCCTCCCTCCAAAAAAACATAATTGTCTTACGATCATTATAAGTAAAGCGCAGCGTGCCGTGATTAGCTTTAGACACGGAAGACACAATACGCAGGAAATCCTAATTTCTGATAAAAGTTTCTATATCAACCTATATTTATTCTTTATATGTTTAACATATGAACCTCTAACATGCTTTAGATCCAACACTTTAATACTGTTTTACAAAGAGTATACTACAAAAAATAGATCGATATACAAATAGAAAAACGCTTTGGATAAGCTGTCCAAAGCTTTAGTGAATAAAATAATCATTTTGATAATATTCTGGATTTTTTTGTAAAGATTCTTGACAATTTTCACAAATTGATTTGATGTAAATATTTCCGCTTCCATCATATGATATCATATCTTTACGTTCTTCATCACTTAGTTTATGAAATCCAAGTCGTTCAATTTCAACATACGATGAATCAATCATCCCAATTTTCACACCGCAATGCCGACAATGGTAATAAATTGCCATGCATAAACCTCCCTTAATACAATGAACTAGCAATAGTATTGGCGACTAAGGAAGAATTTATACATAAAAACCATGAGTAGTCTTAACAAACTTAACAGATAATAATCTGGTTTTGTTAGAACATCTGATCTTATCTTTTATCGACGGGCTGTTTGCCCAGTAAAGATTCTTATATCGATTTATTGATTATATTTATTCATAACCTGTAAGAACGGTTCATCCAGCCATTGGTTACAAGCTTCTGTACTTTTTATTACAGCATTAGCCATAACATTCTGCTCTTCCTTGGTAAAACGGCCTAATACATAATCTGGTACTTTTATGCCCGTCAAAGGTCGATCAATGCCAATTCGAATTCTATTAAACTGTTGACTTCCTAAGTGAGCAATGGTTGATTTAATCCCGTTATGTCCACCAGCACTTCCTTTTTGACGAAGCCTGATCTTTCCTACTGGTAAATCAAGATCATCATAAATCACCAGAAGATCTTCTTGCTCTAAATCGTAATAGTCTATAACCGCCCGAATAGACTCACCAGAAAGATTCATATAGGTAAGTGGTTTTAGCAAAATGACCTTCTCCCCGTTTACTAAACCCATCCCGATAATTCCTTTAAATTTCCCCTGGTTAAGAGGAATTCTCCAATTTTCAGAAAGAGCATCAACCACTTCAAAACCAATATTATGTCTTGTTTTTTCGTATTGCTTTCCTGGATTTCCTAAACCAACAATTAATTTCATTGTTCTCACCCTAACTTGTTTCTCTTATGTAAGAAAAGTGCAAGCGCCTTGTTCAGCATGTAAAAAAATGCTGTTTTATTTATCTATAGGCTTTGTTAAACGATAATGTTGATTTTGGAAGGAAATTTGCGAGACTCCTGCGGAAAAACGGGCTGGAAAGACCCCGCAGTGAGGTACGAGCGAGGAGGCTTGCCAGTTCGTCCGCGGAAAGCGAGTAAATTTCCTGACGATTATAAATCAACACTGAAATTTAACAGAGCCTATCTATAAAAAAAGAGTTTGACCAAATAAGATCCTACCTGAGTCAAACCCTTATTATTTATGTTAGCAACCCTTTTATCTTTTCATTCGTGCTTACTCAGTCACTTCTGTTTCTCTTCCTTCTAAATTGTCAGGTGCAGCTTCTTCTTGTTTTTCACCTGTACTAATTTCTTCTTCCTGTCTTGGTGGGAGAATGGAAGCAATAACCTCTTCCTCTTCATGGTTTAAATGAACATTGCCATCTATCTTAACAGAAGCAATCGTTAAGGTTTCCCCAACCTGTAGATTTGTTATATCCACGTCAATAGAAGAAGGAATATCATTTGGTCTTGCTGTAACTGATACTTCATGTAATGATTGCTGCAAGACACCGCCATCCTTCACACCGCTCGCTTCCCCAACTAATACAACTTTTACATCTGCTGTAATGTCTTTGTTCATATCCACCGCTAGAAAATCAACATGAATAATTTTGTGGCTTAACGGGTCAGATTGATATTCACTTAATATGACCGACTGTTGTTTTCCTTCTACGTCTAATGAAATAACTCCATTTCTTCCAACAGATTTCATTGTTTTCAATAATTCAGGTCCGTTTAAATAGATTGGCTTACTATCAAGCTTACTTCCGTAGACAACAGCTGGGATATTTCCTCCCTCACGGAGTTTTGTTAAATTAGAATGCTGAAATTTCCTACGTACTTTTGCTTGCAGCAACGTGCTCATAGCAATCCCCTTCCATTTTATAAAATAAGGCTCTTTATAAAAATGCCCTAAAACGAATGGGGATAAACATTTAAATTGATATTCACAAAAAATAACAATAAGAAAATCGGCACTAGTACGTCCTGTACGTCGGAGCTAGACACCCATCGGACTTGAGAAAATTTAAACTTACATTCTAAAAAAGCACAAGCTTATGCTTAATCTACTATTTTGGATTAATCAAACAAAGTACTTACAGATAGATCCTCATGGACACGAACAATCGCCTCACCAATTAGCTCTGCAACAGACAACTGAATAATTTTTTTGCTCATTTTCTTCTCGCCAAGAGCAATCGAGTTCGTAACGACGAGCTCTTTTATCTGTGAGTTTTCAATTCTTTCCATTGCTGGCCCAGATAACACAGGGTGTGTACAGCATGCATATACTTCTGCAGCACCATTTTCCGCTAACGCATTTGCTCCAAGTGTAATCGTACCAGCTGTATCAATAATATCATCAATTAAAATGGCAATCTTTCCTTCAACATTACCGACAATATTCATAACTTCCGCAACATTAGGTTTTGGTCTACGTTTATCAATAATAGCAATAGGAGCTTTTAAACGTTCTGCCAGCTTTCTAGCACGTGTCACTCCGCCATGATCTGGAGACACAATCACAATTTCACCGTTAAAATTACAGTTTTGGAAATGTTCTGCTAATATTGGTACACCCATTAAATGGTCGATTGGAATATCAAAAAAGCCTTGAAGCTGTGGTGCATGGAGGTCTAAAGTAATTAGTCGGGTTGCACCTGCTGTTTCAAGCAGATTTGCAACTAATTTTGCTGTGATTGGTTCACGAGCACGAGCCTTACGATCTTGTCGAGCGTAACCATAATAAGGCATTACGATACTAATCGTTTTTGCTGATGCACGCTTTAAAGCATCAATTAAGATTAATAATTCCATTAGATGCTCATTTACTGGATTGCTTGTAGATTGTACGATAAAAACATCACAGCCACGAATACTTTCTTCGATATTAATTTGAATTTCTCCATCAGCAAATCGATGAACCGAACATTTACCAAGCTTTACGCCAATGGATTCCGATATTTCCTCTGCTAGCTCTGGATTCGAGCTTAATGTAAACAATTTCAAATTTGGATCTAAATACTGATTAGACATGTTGACCTCCGCTTTGGTTTATTATCAAGGGAATGGATATACCCCCAAGGTTAATCATTACTTAAGGTGAGATACTCATTAAGTAAAACTAAATTCCCTACTTTATATTTTACATCATTACTTTTTATAATTAAGCTTCTCTACGTAATTCTCTTTATTTACTTGGCGAGCTCTTGCGATCGATAATGCTTCACCTGGAACATCATCTGTAATGGTAGATCCTGCAGCAACATATGCATCCTTGCCAATTGTTACCGGTGCAATTAAATTTGAATTACATCCGATAAATACTCCATCTTCGATCGTAGTTAAGAATTTATTTTTCCCATCATAATTAACCGTGATCGATCCGCAGCCTATATTGACATCACTTCCTACGTTGGCGTCGCCTATGTAGCTTAAATGCGAGGCCTTACTTCCTGCTCCAAAAATAGCTTTTTTTATTTCGACAAAATTACCTATTTTTACATCATTATGGATACTTGATTGTGGACGTATATGAGCGAATGGTCCGATATGCACATCACTACCAATGCTGCTGTCGTGTGCAACAGACTGCTTTATAACTGTATGTTCTCCAATTTTACAGTCTTTTACCTCAGTATTTGGACCAATAGAACAATTTGAAGCAATAACTGTTTGTCCGGATAATGTTGTACCTGGATAGATTACAGTATCGAACCCAATTTCAACATCAGTGCCAATATACGTATGAACTGGGTCTATAATTGTCACACCATTCAGCATATGTCGTTCATTGATTCTCTTTTGTAAAATGCGCTCTGCCTGTGAAAGAGCAATTCGATCATTCACACCAATTGTTTCTTCGTAGTCATTTGTGTGAAAAGCTGATACGATTTCACCTTGTTGTTGTAATATTTCAACCACATCTGGCAAATAATATTCACCTTGAGCATTTTCATTTTTCACAGATTTCAAAGCTTTAAATAACAGCTTATTATCAAAACAATAGGTTCCTGTGTTAATTTCCTTGATTTGTATTTCCTCTTCTGTTGCATCTTTATGCTCTACAATTTTCTTCACAAGACCTTGTTCGTTTCGAATAATCCTTCCATAGCCTGTTGGATTATCAATAAAAGTCGTTAATATTGTAGCTTTAGCATTCATTTTTTCATGATGTTCAAATAAAGCTTCTATCGTTTCAGATGTGATTAGAGGTGTATCACCGCAAACAATAATCGTTGTACCTTCTTTATCATTAAGTAATTCTTCCGCCTGCATTACAGCATGAGCAGTTCCTAACTGCTTTTCTTGAAGCACAAAATCACTTTGAGTATCAAGCTGTGCTTTTACTTGCTCCGCACCATGTCCTACGATGGTTATGATACGGTCTATATCAAGTGTTGATATTTGATCAACGACGTGCTGTACCATTGGTTTTCCACATACAGGGTGAAGAACCTTGTATAGCTTTGATTTCATTCTTGTTCCTTGTCCCGCGGCTAATATTACTGCATAACGAGTAAGCATCAACAGGCCTCCAATATACCTTTTTATCCATTAAGAATATATCTTAATTACACGTTCATTTCAAGGAGAGAACACAAATTCTATTTCATTTCGTTTACGGGTGAAGTGATTTTGTTGATTATTGATAAAAAGAGTTATTTCAACCCTATAAAAATTAGAGAAGATGTACAAAGAAGAATATTTTTTGAGGTTTTTATCTCGGGGTTAACAACCATGACAAGATCGGAGGCAGACACCTATCTATATCAAAAAATTCACAAATTTACACAATAAAAAAGAGCCTTACTATGAAGTAGGCCCTAGTTGTTTAAAAACCTTAGGAAGCACCGGCTTCTTCAAATTCTACTTCTAATTCTCCTAAACGGTGGTACTCTGCCAAAACAGCTTCTTGAATCTTGCTTCTTGTTCCTGAGTTAATGGGATGAGCAATATCTCTAAATTCGCCATCTGGTGTTCGTTTACTTGGCATTGCTACAAATAAGCCGTTGTTCCCATCGATCACCCTAATGTCATGAACAACAAATTCATTATCCAATGTAATGGATGCGATTGCTCTCATCCGTCCATCTGTATTGACTCTACGTAACCTTACATCAGTTACTTCCATTCTGTTCACCACCTTTACTAGTTGATAACATCTAGATTAATAAATTCAACAGAATTTCTGTAACTCCTGCATAATTGGAAAAAATTTTCGAATCATTAAGGTAAAATTATACAACCAATACAGATAAAGATCAGAATTTTAACTTTGAAGGTAGACAGTAGTCTTGCTAAAGCGCCTAGCCCTTGTGAAAAATAACCCTTTGCCTCTAAAAGTAAAAAACACTTTTTTAGCCAAATGAACATTTTTCTTCAGGGCTGTTCGAGGCGCTTACGCTTTTCTTTTTAGTTTATTAGTGCAATGACCTCTATTTCAAGTTTTACATCTTTAGGAAGTCTTGCTACTTCTACACATGAGCGTGCTGGTTTATGAGCTTTGAAATATTCGCCATATACTTCGTTTATTGCACCAAAATCGTTCATATCTTTAATAAATACAGTTGCTTTTACAACCGATTCAAATGATGACCCTGCTTCTTCTAGAACCGCTTTTAAGTTTTGAAAAACTTGGTGAGCTTGATCTTTTACGTCACCTTCAATTAAATCGCCGTTTTTTGTTAAAGGAATTTGACCAGAGCTAAAAAATAAGTTGTTCACAACAATCCCTTGTGAGTATGGTCCTATTGCTGCTGGTGCTAAATCTGTTTGTATCGTTTTCATTTTCTGTGCTCCTCCTAGATATTTATGTATTTATTAAAATAATTTCCTTTAGTTACACTAATCTTTTTTTCCTTTACGTCTACTCCTGAAAGTCGGATAAGCGACACATATTCATCGACTAACCTTTCCGCTTTCTCAGCTTCAACAAGCACAGCAATACCTGCTACATATGCTTTAAACTCATCTACTAAACTAATCATACCATTAATAGTCCCTCCTGCCTTCATAAAATCATCAACGATTAACACTTTTGACCCTTCTGAAAGGCTTCGTTTGGAGAGAACCATCGTTTGTATTCTTTTGGATGAACCAGAAACATAATTAATGCTTACTGTTGACCCTTCTGTTACCTTGCTATCCCTTCTGACAATTACAACTGGAACATTCAAGTAGCTAGCAACAGCATATGCTAATGGAATTCCTTTTGTTGCAACAGTCATGACAACATCTATCTTTGTATCAGTAAATGCAGCAGCAAACAAACTGCCTACCTCTTTCACAATTGAAGGATTCCCAAGAATATCAGTCATGTAAAGATAACCGCCAGGCAGCAGCCTTTCTGGACTAGAAATCCACTTACATAATTTATCAATTAATCTTTTTGCTTCGTCATTTTTCACCTTTACTTGAAATTTAACTCCGCCAGACGCTCCTGGTATTGTATGTAAAGTACCGATCCCTCTTTGTTCAAATGTCTCTTTAATGATGGCTAAATCTTCACTGATAGACGATTTCGCTGAGCCGTATCTTTCTGAAAAAAAAGAAAGAGAAACTAATTGTCTTGGATGCTCGACTAAATAATTCGTCATGTCAATTAAACGCTCACTACGACGAAACTTCATTTCTGAACCTCCACAAAATCCGAATATTTTTAACATAATATAACACTAACATACGGATTTAATCAAGAGAATGTCTTTCTCCTAACACTCTTACAGCAAATACTTGATCGCAAAATCCACGTAAACCATTATAAATTCGGTGCATTCTCGAATCGTGATGGACAAGTCCAAAAACCGTTGGTCCACTCCCGCTCATTAATACTGCATCTGCACCAAACCTCTTCATCTGATCTTTAATTTGAGCTACTTCTGGATATAACTTTAATGTAACGTCTTCTAATACATTTCCTACATTTTTGCAAAGCTTTACATAATCCCCTTCTTGAATAGATTGAATCATGTTTAATGTATCAGGATGTTTAAGGTCTTTTGTATCTAGTCTGCGATAGACATCTGCCGTAGAAACACCTATAAATGGCTTAGCAAGTACAACCCAACAGGTAGGCGGTGCTTGAAGTCTTTCAATTTTTTCCCCTCTTCCGGTAGCTAATGCTGTTCCTCCATATACACAAAAAGAAACATCTGACCCGATTTCTGATCCGATTTCCGCTAGCTCATCTAGTGATAAGCCTAATTTCCAAAGCTTATTTAACCCTCTAAGTGTTGCAGCTGCGTCACTACTTCCACCAGCTAATCCTGCTGCGACTGGAATATTTTTCTCTATTTTTATTAATACACCTTTTTTCACCTGAAATTTTCGCTTTAACAAAAGGGCTGCTTGATAAGCTAAATTTCTTTGATCATCCGGTACAAATCGGTTTAGAGAAAGAATTTTTATTTCATCCTTTTCTAACAGCTCTAGCTCAATCCGATCAGCTAAATCAATGGTTGTCATAATCATCTCAACTTCATGAAATCCATCTTGCCTTTTATGTAAAACATCTAATGATAAATTTATTTTAGCTGGTGCCTTAACTAGAAGCTTCAAAAATACCCACCTACTTTTTGACATTTTTCATCGTCGCATTATTTGTCCTATTTTACCACAAAAATAAATAAAAAAAGATAGATGGTTTTGGATATTTCTTATCACTTCTTAGCAGTTAGTATAGAAGTACAATCAATGGATATGATTAAAGCACTATGATTTCTTTGTAAATGAATATTAAGCCGAAGCAATAAGCTTCGGCTTACCGTAATGAATGATTTTGATCTAATTTCATGTATATAACTAAAGGATATGGCAGTTGCATTTTCAATGAATTTGTTTCAGAAGCTTATTGTTTATTGGCTAAACTTTGCTCAGCAATTTCTATAGCTCGTTTCACCATATTACCTGCATCTCTCGCTTTTATACCGCCCCAGCCTTCTTTTTGAACAACGTCATAAAAGCCTAGCTCCTTTGCAAGCTCTACCTTTAAACCTTCTGACATAACTCCTTTACGTCTGCTCAGCCTTAATCCTCTCCTTTCACATTACGGTACCTATATTATGGATCTTCTGGGCTGCTTTCATGTAATCCGGATATATCCATTTCTATCAAAATGATCCCCAGTTAACTATTTTATTATTTCCTTAAACGTAAAAAAGCAGTAAACATTGTTGTTCACTGCTTGTTTCAAATCATCTATTTCATTAGCTTAAAGCAACTTGTCCTGTCGTATCCTCATAGAAGGTTATTTGAACCGTTTCAGTTAAAACATCCGCATAGCTGTATGATACACGTTCAAACGCATTTTCTTCCTGATCTAACTGAATTACAAATACAGAAGGATAAGTTTCTGCAAGAACACCAGAACGTTCAATCGTTTTTCTGCGACCACCATTAGCCTTGAGTAAAAGTCTTTTCCCTAAATTTGAATCAAGAGCCTTTTTAATATCCGATAATGTTTTTGCCATTCGGTCCACCTCACTATGTAAAGAATATCACACTGACACGATTTTGTCAAACAAAAATATAAATTATAACAGCCTTTTTAAATCATTGTCAATATATTTTTTTCCGCCTTTTTTTCTGTTTTTCAACATTACTAGCCTTCCCATCCGAAAGAATAATATGTAGTAAATATTTATCGTGTAGAATTCACAAGAATTCAGTCGTAAATTACTTTAAAGGAGGAAGAATTTTTTTACCAATATCTCCCATCCCTTTTGCATTTTTTTGTTTTGATAATAAAATACTTGATATTTTTATCCTTTAATTTTCTTTCTGTTCCATGTTAAAAGGCATTCCTGTACGTAAAACACCCTTTGTTTCAATGCCTCCTAAACCCTTTTCACCCGTTAATGTATTTCTTAAAACATCCCAGACATTCACTCTATCCATAAAAGGAGTAAAACTGATTTTTGCTACAATATATACAGGATCAAGAGCGTGAATATTTACTCTAGAAGGAGAGCTTGCAAAATTTGCTCCTGCTTGAATAAGGGATTCAAAATGGGATTGACATGCACCTGCAAAAATAACAAGTTGATCTAAATGAGGTATTTTTTTCCTGGCCGCAATAACCGTTTGAACAAAATGCTTTGAATGTCGGTATGCATTAAGATCTGTCATTTTCCCTTTAGCTTTGGAGTATGCATCATGACCAGTTATGACTAAAATATTAGGTCTGTAGTAATCGATTAAATAGTCAATTTTATTAGGCATTTCTTTCTCATTGCAATGAATCCCTGTTACAGGAACTCCTATTCTTTTGTATAATTCTAAGCATTTTTTTAAGTATTCCGGATCTCCATCTAAATGAAGCACTCTGCCAGGAAGCTGAAAATAATTGAATGGATTGCTGTAGCCATCCGTTACAATATATTCTTGCTTTTGATTGATTAAATGTATATCTTGCCGAAATAATTTAAAGGATTGTTCTTCAAGTGTACGAAATTCCTTTGCAATCTTATTACGTTCCGAATGATTAAAAGGAATTAAGTCTTCATATGGTGCATCTGCTATTAAACGAAAATCCTCCCCATATAATATCGCCATTTTTTCCCCTTGCTGTTCCTTTATATCAATAACTCGAAACATAATATCACAATTATAAGAAATTCTACCTACGAATTCCTTCGGATTTATTCTCACCGCTGTCACTCCTATATGCCCTGCACAAGAGCCATTCTAGGCTGAAAACTTTTACCTTACATAAACTATGCAAGCGTCTAGAAACATGTGAAAAGAACAAAAGCGCAAGCGTCGATGTTGACTTATCGTAGACGAGGTGAGGGAGGCACCTCTAGTCGATAGGGCGCTGGCCGATTAAGTACACCACGGCCGCATGTCTTCATCGGCACTCGTACATCCTGTACATCGAAGCAGGACGTCAATACTCTAAACTAGAAATAAAGAGTGTCCCCAAAATGCAACACTACACATTTTAGAGACACTCTCTTAGTTAAAATACGAATATAATTCATCACTTAAACGAGCAAATTCTTCTATAGATAAAGATTCTCCTCTTCTTCTCGGTTCAATATCAGCTTCTTGTAAAGCTGATATAATTTGCTCCTTTTTCTCTTTTCCTTCTTGCAGCTGACTTGTTAAATTATTTAGGATCGTTTTTCTTCTTTGAGCAAAGCTTGCCTTTACTATTTTGAAAAAGAAGTCTTCATTTCTAACTTCAACCAGTGGGCCTGGGCGTTTCGTTAATCGGATGACTGCGGAATCAACATTCGGTTGCGGAACAAATACTGTCTTTGGAACAATTATTACAATTTCTGCCTTCATATAATATTGAATAGCAATCGAAAGAGACCCATACTCCTTTGTCCCTGGCTTTGCTGAAATCCGATCAGCGACCTCTTTTTGAAGCATGACAACCATTCCACGTATTGGGAGCTTCTCTTCTAATAGCTTCATGATAATAGGAGTCGTCACATAATAAGGTAAGTTTGCTACGACCATAATATCCTTAATATCTTGAAATTCCTTTTCGATCACTTCTTTGACATTTGCTTTTAATACATCCTGATGAACAATTTGAATGTTAGGGTAAGGAGATAATGTCTCTTTTAATATCGGGAGCAAGCGTTGATCGATCTCAAATGATACAACTTTACGACTTTTCTTTGCTAATTGTTCAGTAAGAGCACCAATACCCGGACCAATTTCAATCGCTCCAGATTCATTTGAAAGTTCAGCTTTCTCTACGATATTTCTTAATATATTTGTATCGATTAAAAAATTCTGACCTAAACTCTTTTTAAATGAAAATCCATATTTTTCGAGAATGGATTGAGTTCTAGCTGGTGTTGCAATATCCTTATGCATTTTCTTCCTCCTGACATATCTTTACTAATGCATCTCTAAATGTTTTTTGACTAATCGTAAACATCATAAGTCTTTTGTGCAGTTGTTTCCCATTTGTATAACCAATTTTCAAAAGCTTCCCTAGCTTTTCTCTTTTTTCTCTTGATCCCTTACCTCCTACTAAACCTGCATCAACTAAATCCTCATATGTAATTTCTTCTTGTATTGGTTCTAATAGCATGGTTCTTGCATCCTGAAGAGCTTTTATTATCGCATCCCGGGAAGCGTTCTCTACTCCAACAGATTTCCCTAATTTATCTAATGCCTCTTCTTTCGAAATAAAAGCATGCTTACAACCAGGCACATGCTCTGATATAATACTGCGAATTTTTTGCCCAGGGTAGTCGGGATCTGTAAAAATAATAACCCCTCTAGTTTGTTGAGCTAGCTTTATTTTTTCAATGGTCTCTTTATTAATAGCTGAACCATTTGTTTCGATCGTATCAGCATTGACTGATCTTTGTATTGCTGTAGTGTCATCTCGGCCTTCTACCACAATAATTTCTTTGATTTTCATGACTCCTCCAAAAATAAATAAAATATTTGAAAAAAAAATGAAACATTTTTGTAATATATATCGTCTAATTAATTGAAAAGCATTATAATAGAAATAGATGATTTTTATTATAGCTTACTTATACGAAAAACAAAAAAACAGAAGATATCCATCCTCTGTTTCAAGTATGATTAGCTTAGTATTTTGATTTTTACTTTCTTTCTTCCCCAGCGATAAGCATCCGCTTTAGAAGCAAAGAAAACATCGATCTTGTGGCCATCTATAGCACCACCAGTATCAGCTGCAATAGCATAGCCATATCCTTCTACGTATACTTTAGTCCCTAAAGGAATGACTTTGGGATCTACAGCAATGACTTTTGCATTCGGATTTGATTTTAAATTAATTCCAGTAGCAGTGGTACCTGAACAACCATTACAGCTTGCCGTATATGCTGTTGAACTAACATATAGTTCTTTTCCTGCAGGTTCTTGTCCACGGGAGACAACAGGCTGAGCAATGGGTTGTGTGCCTACAGATACAACTTGATCTTGTTTTTCAACTTTTGTCGTTTCGTTTATGAGTGTTCTAGCTACTTCAACACCATTTTCTAATAAAACTTCAAATTCTTTGGACAGAATACCTTCTTTACCTTCGGTTAATATTTTTTCTGTCCCACTTGCTAATTGATCATCTTTTTTTGTTACAACAGCAAAACGAATCGGTTCTTCCACTACATCGGTGACTTTTTCTACTCTAATGACTTTAACGACGGCATCCTTTTGAACCTGATTCTCTAAGCTAGGTTCTACTCTGTCCAATTCTGATAAGGAGATGCCCTGATGTGATAAAAAGTCAGCGACCGTAGTCGAAGTTGACCACACTTCTTGTTTATTGATTCCATTTTCTAATATTAATGGGAAAGCTCTGTGAATCATAATGTTTAATTCACTTTTAATCTTCGTTTCTTTTTTTGGTTGAATCTCATCATGGTCAGTTAATAATATTTGATTCTCTTCCAATAACTCTTCAACCGTTTTAGCTGTTGTCCAAACTGTTTTTTTCTTTTCGTCTTCCAAAATTTGAACCTTTTTCGCCGGCTTCCACTCAACTTTTAATTGGTCTTTTATCTCTGTATTGACTGATGGGGATACATAATCTTCTGAACGAATGTTTATATTGAGTTCTTTAAATAGATCTTGAATAGTTGATGAATGTGTTGTGACGACTTTCTTTTGACCGTCAAGTGTTAAAGCGACTGTTTTCTTTGACGCCTCATAAAAAATAAACCCAAATGACGCCGCGAAAACAATAAAACTAGCCAACATAACAGTCAGCTTTTTATTGCTCAAAGTCTTGGAAAACAGATTTTTCATAGTTTGTATGACGATGAAAAACGCCTCCTTTTCTCTCGGAGTGATTATATAGACTATCTTGATCGTTGTCAACCCCTCCATTCCTGGAGCATCTTTTATTATTATGCAAAATATTCCTATATTTAGAAAGAGTGTTTTGTCGACATAATCATCCTAAGAGAAAAGAAAGTCATGTAGAATTGTTTAGAATACGTGAAGATTTGGACAAATCATTCTGATTATCGACACGATTAGTTATCAGATGATGTCGAATAATTTCTTTGCATTTTTAGTCGTCATTCGAGCTACTTCTTCAAAAGATACGCCTTTAATTTCTGCAATTTTTTCTGCCACGAGCTTTACATAGCTAGGTTCATTTCTTTTTCCTCTAAAAGGATGAGGAGTTAAATACGGACAATCCGTCTCCACCAATAGCTTTTCTAGTGGAATGGCTTCTGCTACTTCCTTTGGTTTTTTTGCATTTTTAAACGTAACAGGACCTCCAAGAGATATATAAAAGTTCATATTAACGCATTCTTTGGCAGTTTCGACACTTCCGCTAAAACAATGCATAATTCCCCCTACCGTTTTTGCTTCTTCCTCTTTTAATATATGAATAATATCTTCAGTAGCATCTCGATTATGGATTACAATTGGCAAATTGACCTTTTTTGCTAAACGTATTTGCTTTCGAAATACTTCCTGTTGAATCTCTCTAGGTGATTTATCCCAATGATAATCCAATCCCATTTCACCTAATGCCACCACTTTTGGATGCTTCGAAAGCTCTTCAATCCAATCTAAATCCTCGTCTGTCATATCAATAGCATCTACAGGATGCCATCCGATGCTAGCATATAAAAACTCATATTCCTCTATTAATTCCATTGCTCTATTAATTGTCGGACGATCAAATCCTACAACCACCATGTTTTCAATCCCTGTTGCTTTTGCTCTTTCAATGACATCCTTTAAGTCTTCTTCAAATTGTTCAGCATTTAAATGAACATGAGTATCAAAAAGCACGAAGATCTCTCCTTTTTCACTATATATTACACTTTGTTTACATTTTAATAAGAAAAGCGGAAGCGCCTTGATCAGCCGCGACAGACATAAGAAGCGATACATAGAAAATCCTGATTTTTGGAGTATCGTGGCTTATGATCCGAGCGGCTAGGCGCTGGAGCTAGACACCAGTTGGAGTTTCAAAAACTTATACTTATTCTTAAATGAAACGTATCCTTTAACTACTGTCAAAAAAACTCAGCTTATAAAGAAAAACATAGAAATATATCACGAATTGTTACACGTGAAACATTTCTATGTCTATAAAAACTTATTTCACTCTTGCCCCTAAAGGAAGAGATTCATCTACAGTTGCTAAAGACAATACATCATCCTTTTTACCGGCTAAAATCATCCCCTGTGAGAGCTCCCCTCTTAGCTTCACTGGCTTAAGATTCGTTACGCATATTACCCTTTTTCCAACTAGCTCTTCAGGTTTGTAGTATTGAGCGATACCTGAAACAACTTGGCGTTTTTCATAGCCTAAATCTAGTTGAAGCTTTAATAATTTATCCGCTTTTTTTACTGGCTCAGCTTCTACTACCTGTGCTACTCGTAAATCAATTTGCATAAAGTCATCAATGGTAATCTCTTCACTCAAAGCATCTTCTTTTGCTTTTGGTTCTTCTTTTTGTGGAGCAGCAGGTTTGAGAGATTCTCCTTGCATCTTTGTTTTGATAAATTCAACCTCTTCTTCGATATCTAATCGTGGAAAAATAGGTTCACCCTTTTTAACCTGGGTCCCTTCTGAAATAAGACCAAAATCTTTTAAGCTATCCCATGAAGTAAGCTCTTCCTCTTGAATATTTAGCTGCGCTAAAATTTCTTTAGGAGTAATCGTTAAAAACGGCTGCAATAAAACCGCAAT
The DNA here is from genome assembly GCF_006546985.1 of Bacillus sp. 03113. Taxonomy (GTDB): domain Bacteria; phylum Bacillota; class Bacilli; order Bacillales; family Cytobacillaceae; genus VATK01. The sequence goes on along the minus strand of NZ_VATK01000024.1, from coordinate 11,039 downwards.
TCTTCTTAATGATTCAGCTAAATGACACATTACATCTGCTAGCTTTTGCTTATTACTTTCATCCTTGGCCAATACCCAAGGCTGAGTCTCATCAATATACTTATTTGTTCGACTAATTAATTGCCAAAGAGCTGTCAGCGCAATAGAGAACTCCATTTTTTCCATTGCTTCCTCGTATTTGACTACCGTTTCTTGATGTGCTGTTAATAACAGTTGTTCAAACTCTCCCTCTGATCCTTGATAGGAAGGAATCACACCATTAAAATATTTATTAATCATCGCAATCGTACGATTTAATAAATTTCCTAGATCATTGGCCAAATCAAAATTAATTCTTTCTACGAAGCCTTCTGGTGTAAATACGCCATCTGCTCCAAACGGAACTTCTCTAAGTAAGTAATATCTTAGTGAATCTAAACTATATCGATCAATCAATGTGACAGGGTCAACAACGTTCCCCTTAGATTTCGACATTTTTCCATCCTTCATTAACAGCCAGCCATGAGCAAATACCTTTTTAGGCAGCGGTAAACCTAAAGCCATTAACATAATTGGCCAATAGATGGTATGGAATCGTACAATTTCTTTTCCCACAATATGAACATCAGCTGGCCAATAATTTAAGTATTTAGAATCATCGTCAGTACCATAACCTAAAGCAGTAATATAATTGGTCAAAGCATCGATCCACACATATACAACGTGCTTTGGATTTTCAGGTACTTCAATTCCCCAATTAAAGGTTGTTCTTGATACAGCTAAATCCTCTAAACCAGGCTTAATAAAATTATTGATCATCTCATTTTTTCTTGATTCAGGCTGAATGAAATGCGGGTTTTCTTCATAATATTTCAGCAATCGATCAGCATATTTACTCACTTTAAAAAAGTATGATTCTTCTTTCACTTTTTCTACAGGTCTACCACAATCAGGACATTTACCATCTACTAATTGACGTTCTGTGAAATAGGATTCACAAGGAGTACAATACCATCCTTCATATTCTCCTAAATAAATATCGCCTTGCTTTAACAGCTGTGAAAATATTTTTTTAACTACTTTTTTATGACGTTCCTGTGTTGTTCGGATAAAATCGTCATAGGAGATATCGAGCTTTTTCCATAATTTTTGTATCCCATCTACAATTTCATCTACATATGCTTGTGGAGTCACACCTTTTTCATTTGCTTTTTCTTGAATTTTTTGGCCATGCTCGTCTGTTCCTGTTAAATACATAACATCAAATCCTCGCAAACGTTTATAGCGTGCCATTGCATCACCTGCAACAGTCGTATACGCATGTCCTATATGAAGGTTTCCACTAGGGTAATAAATAGGCGTTGAAAGATAAAAGGTTTTTAATTTCTCTTCCATTTGAGATTTCCTCCTTTTCAATAATACAATACGTTAAAAGATTGATTACACGCCGAGCTTTCTTATAATCACTTGGTTTTTCTTGACAAAATACAGGAAGTATGTAGAATATTTGTTAATAATAAGATTGATCAAAATTATGAAATCACTTAGTTCCCACAGATCCCTTCATCGAAGTAAATGCGAATGTTTGATAAAGAGACTAGCACTTTCTGATCAATGCATTTATAAACGAACCTACATTCAAACTCTTTTTCATCAAAAGATCCAAACTCTATTTACTTTAGAGTATTCGGTATACTATTTTTTCACTGACAAAAAATCCCGCTCAACATCGAACGAGAACTGAAAATGATCGTATTCCTACATGAAGAAATAAGCGTTTGTTTTAAGTATTTACTCGTCATCATAACCTCTACTATCAACAAAATATACCTAAAAATGTGAATTTGTGCAACCAATTATAGCTCTACTCATAATATATCATAGAATGGTTTCTATTTTCTGAAAATGATTGGAAAATTTTCTACCTTACCCACACAAAACCAACCTCTTTACCGAATATTATTTGGAATATATATTCTTGTAGAATTTTGTCGAAATTTAGTTCAATTATTTTTTTGAAATAATATTAAAGGTGTTTATTATTGGAAATATCAATACCAATTCCTTATGAATTTGTTGTTATAACAGCGTTTAGATAATATTCTAAAAAATAAAATAAAATAATTGACGTTTATGGGAATGGCTGGTATTATTAATAAGAACAAAGAAATTTGTCGAAATATAGAGAAATAGATAGATAAAAAATAAATAAATGGAGATTGAGAGGAGATATACAAATGAAATCTACTGGTATTGTTCGTAAAGTTGATGAGTTAGGTCGTGTCGTAATTCCAATCGAATTAAGACGTACATTAGGAATTGCTGAAAAGGATGCTCTTGAAATTTATGTGGATGATGAGCGCATCATTTTAAAGAAATACAAACCAAATATGACTTGCCAAGTAACAGGTGAGGTTTCTGATGACAACCTTACTTTAGCAGGCGGAAAATTAATTTTAAGCCGTGAAGGTGCAGAAATCCTATTAAAAGAAATCAAAGATTCCTTCGAGGTTTCTAAATAAGAAATTTTAAAAAAAGTGGAAGCGTCTTGATTAGACCTAAAACTAGACAAGCGTCTACTTTCAAAACTTATAGTTATAAAAAACAAAGCCCTCCAAGAGTGAAGGGCTTTGTCTTTTTGAAAATCTATCTTTTTAATCCTATTCTTCAATATGATAGGCATGATAAACGTCTCTTTTACTCATGTCTCGGTCCATTGCCGTTTTCTTTATTGCTTCTTTAACTGCCATTTCTTTTATCTTTACATAATGATCGACATGTTCACTTATACTTAGCTGCTCCCACCACGAAATAACTTGAGAGTCTTCATTTTCATTCAAACTCTCCTCAATGATTAAACAAAATTCCCCTCTTACTTCTTCACGATTAGCCCACTCGCGAACCTCTGAGACCGTACCTCTAATAAATTCCTCATACTTTTTAGTCAATTCTCGACAAATAGCGATTTTACGATTTCCAAATGATTCTTCAATCAAAAGCAATGTTTCTTTTAAACGATGCGGTGCTTCATATAATATGATCGTTGCAGATATTTTCTTTAATTCCTCTAATTCTTTTCTTTTTTCTTTTTTCTGTCTGCTTAAAAATCCATAAAAATAAAATGGATGCGTTTGTATACCAGAAGCAATCAATGCTGTGAGAGCCGCATTTGCCCCAGGTAATGGAACAACCGCTAATTGCTCTTCTATGGCTTTTGCTACAAGCTCTACACCAGGATCTGAAATCGTTGGCATTCCTGCATCACTCACGAGAGCAATTTTTGATCCATTTTTTAATTTTTGGATCATTTTCTCTCCACTCGTCTCTTTATTGTGCTCATGATAACTTATCATGGGGGTTTCTATTTCAAAATAATGACATAGCTTTTTTGTATTACGAGTATCCTCTGCAGCGATAAAGTCACTTTCTCTTAGGATTCTTATCGCCCTATAGCTCATATCTTCTAAATTTCCTATGGGAGTTGGAACAAGGTATAAGATACCTTTCTTTTCTTCATCAGCGAAGCTTTTTTGTTGCCACATAGTAACCACCTGATTCCTTTACTAAATACTCTTCTTTCTTTTTCCTAGACCATTGTTTAAACTGATATTCAGCCTTCAAAGCATCACTTTTTTGGGCAAAGCTCTTTGTATAGATTACTTCTACAGGTCCTCTTCCTCTTGTATATTTAGCTCCTTTTCCTTCATTATGCCGCTTTATTCGATTAGGTAAATTGTTCGTATACCCAGCATACAAACTTCCATCATTGCATAATAAGACATAAAAAATATGTTTATTATGATTCTCCATATAACATCTCTCTTATTTCTGACGTATACTCATTATGCTCATTATAAATGAAAAGAGGAGGCAGAATTCTTAAATCTGGATTTCCATCCTTAATTGCCTCTACTAAAAGTATATTTGATTCTTTTCCCTTATTCGGATAAACCAATTGAATCCTTTTCGGTTCCAAACGATATTTCCTCATTAACATAATGATATCAAGCATCCTACCAGGACGATGCACAAAAGCAACCTTTCCTCCTTGTTTAACAAGCTGACTTGAAGCCTTGATCGCATCCTCTAACGTACATAATATTTCATGACGTGCATAAGTCAAATGTTCATTTTGATTCAACTGATCTGAAGCTGGAGTTTGAAAATATGGAGGATTACAAGTGACAACATCAAACTTCCCATAACCTATTTGGTTTGCGATCCCTTTTAAATCAGCATGAATCATATGTAAACGGTCTTCTAAACCATTATATTTTATGCTACGAACAGCCATATCATAAAGGCGTTCTTGAATTTCAACTCCCATTATGAAACCCTTTGTCCGAGCACTTAAGAATAAAGGGACGACTCCATTCCCGCTGCATAGGTCTATAATGGTTCCTTTTTGAATGGGAACATAGACAAAACGTGATAATAATACCGCATCAAGGGAAAATGAAAAAACAGAAGGACTTTGTATGATCCTTAATTTTTCTGCAAGTAAATAATCTAGCCGTTCATCTCCAATTAATCGAACCATCTGTAAATCCTCCATCGCTTCTTTAAGTAAAAATGTCGAATAATTTACTGCTCAAACTCCTTGATTAGCTTCTTAATAAAAAGAGAAGATGTGACTTTATATTGTTCATAATAAAAGGTGCCCCTCAAAATACACAGCTTTCCTCTAAGATAGCAAGTATAATCATAAACTCTGTTATGAGAAACTATATATCTGTAGAGGAGCCTCGCATTTTGTTTTAGGACACCCTTAAACACTTACTTCTTATTTAAAAAGGACAGACAAAACAAACAATCTCCTTCTTTTCGAGGACTTCCAAAGTGAAGATTACAAATGTGAAAACCTTCATGATAAAGGCGAGCTAAATTATCATATCCTTCACCAATATCGATTAATTTATCCTCATTTGAAACAGGTTGATTTTGTTTTTTTTGATCTTTATCTTTTAATCCTAGCTTAGAAGTTGATTTTTCAAGACGTCGTCTTAAATGATCATTTTCTATTTTCAAAGAATTATTCTCTTCAAGAATTTCGCCTACATGCTGCTTTAACTCACCAAGCTGTTTATATAAATGCCCAATTTGAGTTTCTAAATTAATCACTGAGTCAAAAATCTCTTTTTTATCCACGCTTCCACCTCATTAATCTGTGGATTGTACCGAAACAGCACCTTCTTTTAATATTTCTTCTAACGTATACTCGAGTACACGATCATGATCGGCTAATTCAACTTGTAGTACTCGCTCTAAAATATTTAATCCAACTACTTTCCCTACGCCTTGAGGTGTTGTGATTCTCTCTCCTAAGTCAGGAAGCTGTTCTTTCGCTGTCTCATAAATATCATTTTCATATTTTAAACAACACATGAGTCGCCCACATAATCCCGAGATTTTAGTTGGATTTAATGAAAGATTTTGATCTTTTGCCATTTTGATCGATACAGGCTCAAAATCACCTAAAAACGTAGAACAGCAAAGCATTCGCCCACAAGGTCCAATCCCGCCTAGCATTTTTGCTTCATCCCGAACACCAATTTGGCGTAATTCGATTCTCGTACGAAAGATCGCTGCTAAATCTTTTACTAATTCACGAAAATCTACTCTTCCATCAGAAGTAAAATAAAAAATAACTTTATTCCGATCGTAGGTGTATTCTACATCTACTAGCTTCATATCTAATCGATGAATGGCTATTTTTTCACTACAAACATCATATGCTTCTTTTGCAGCCATTTTATTTTCATCAACAATCATTTGATCCTTCTGATCAGCAATTCTAAGAACTTTTTTCAAAGGTAGAACGACATCGTGTTCATCAACTTTTTTCGGGCCAATAACTGCTTTTCCGTATTCTATGCCGCGAACTGTTTCAACTATCACAAAGTCATCCTTTTCAATAGAGAGATCACTGGGGTCAAAGTAATATATTTTGCCAGCTTTTTTAAATCGTATTCCTACTACATCATACAAATGAAGATCCCTCCTGCAAATTCAACACCAGCTGTTCCATTAACAGCTGTGGGTTCATATTTCCTTGCAGCTTTCGTTTTGCCTCGAAAATCGCCGTCATTTGTTCGGTAAGACGCGTTCCAGTTGTTTGCAACGCATATTGCTCTAAACGATTTTTTTCATTTAGATAAACAACTTCATTCTCTTTGCCAAGCTGTATATATAATAAATCCCTAAAAATTAGAAGTATTAAATCTAAACCACGATCTATTTGGGCCTTTTCTTTAAAGTGTAAAAACCATTCTTCTTGAAGCGCTACCAATGATTCAAGAGAATTTTTTTTTAACACTTCATATAATTTTACCACTATTTTTTGTGCTTGTACAAACCAATCATTTTGGCTTAACTCAATCGCTTCATTTATATTATTGGTTAAACTAGCTAATAATGGTGCTTGATTAGGCGTAATCCCGAGAGAAATCAACTGCTCGATCATGTTTGAAGGAGGTAACGGTCTAAAAGGGATCGTTTGACATCGCGAAAGAATAGTTGGTAATATTTGCTGTATTTGCTCTGTAATTAATATGGCAATCGATTGAGATTCAGGCTCCTCAAGAAATTTCAACAAACTATTTGCAGCATTTACGGTCATTCGGTCAGCATGATGGATCATATAAATCTTCTTTTTAGATTCAACTGCTTTTTTTGAAAACTCTTCCTGTAATGCTTGAATCTGATTCTTTTTAATAGAAAGTCCATCTGGTTCTACTATATGAACATCCGGATGATTTCCATTTTGAATTCTTTTACAATTCGTACACTCCTCACAAGGCATATACCCGTTCAGTAGAGTCTCACAAAATACACTTTTAGCCAAGATCAAACCAGCATCCATTTTTCCCGTTCCTCGCATACCTTCAAATATATAGGCGTGGGCGAGACGATTTTTTATCAAACTATTTTTAAGCATCTTTATCACAAGTGGTTGTTGAATCTCAATTTGTTCCCATGTTCCTGTCATTGCCTTCACTCACTTACGTATATAAATTAACTAATAGACCTTTTATTTCTCCCACTTGTTCAAGTAAATTCAAAGATTTTTTTTCTTTATTGATGATTTCTTCCGTTAACTCAATAAGCTTCTGATCAATAGTTTCTACCATTTTCAAGGTTCTTCCTTGACCTAGCTGGTTCCAGCTATTAGATTGCTTTAGATTCATTCCAAAATCAACGGTTTCTTTTATAAATCTCTGAACTAACGTTTTATATTTTGATAAGTCCTTAAAAGTACGTGAGCGACTCAGTCGTTCACCTGCATCATCTATGGCGTTAAGCAGCTGCTGAAGCTGTGTCATTTGAAGCTTTTGGTCTTGCTTTTGAACTAATTCCTGAAATTTCAGCCTATCGTGTACCACGTTTTTTGAATCATGTATCACTTTGTTCCTATTCAAACGGAGTTCTTGATTTATCTTCATGACATTTCCCCCGTCTACCTTTAATAATATTAATATTGCTGAAATTGCTCAACAGGTAATACAAATACAGTAGCTCCCCCTACCGCTACTTCAATTGGATAAGGGACATATGAATCTGCATTACCACCCATCGGGGAAACTGGGGCAACTAACTGGTCACGAGATTGGCAATTTTCCTTAATAATTTGTAAAGCTTTTTCTACTCGAATATCCTCTGTACCAATCATAAAGGTAGTATTTCCAGATTTCAGAAACCCTCCTGTCGTCGCTAGCTTCGTTGCACGAAAGTTATGCTCAACAAGAGCATTTAATAATCGATTGCTATCTTTATCTTGAATAACAGCTAGAATCAATTTCATTTTTTATCCCCCTTTACAATACTCCGTGTAAACTTATTTATATTATAACAATTATTTTCAATTCAGACATTCCTAATATTAGCAAAAGAGGATATAAGAAATGCGGAAACGCCTTGATCAGCCCTGAAGAAAAATGTTCCTTTGCCTCCTAAAAGCGCTTTTTTGCACTAGTGTGAAAATCGTGAATTCCACTTATGGTACCATATAATCTAAACTAAATATGTTTTTTCTTTTTAAAAGAATATGCCCTATAGCTTGTCTTTTATGGCATTTTTTTATTTTACAATTAGAATTTATAAGTTTCTGAAGTTCGACTGATGATGTCTAGCTCCGACGTACAGGACGTACTAGTGCCGATGTTGCAACAGGAAGTGGCGTACTTAATCGGCCAGCACCCTATCGACTAGAAGTGCTTCCCTCACCTCGTCTACGATAAGTCAACATCGACGCTTGCGCTCTTCGTGTTTCCTTTATCTCACTCGATTCAGTCCAGCACTTTACGTCGATGAGCAAGGGCGCTTGCGCTTTTCTTTATTATTCAATCGTTCGTATACCTTTGCTGATACTTCTTGTAATACTATTTCAATTGATTGTGCTGCATCCACCTTATAAATACGATTATGGTATTTTTCCAATAAAAGATAATAGCCTTCCCTAACCTTTTGATGAAATGATAAATTTTCAAGATCTAATCGATTCACTTCTCTACCGCTATGCTTCTGTATTCTTTTTAAACCTACTTCTGGATCAATGTCAAAATATAAAGTAAGATCTGGCATCGTACCTTCTATTGCAAAGTGGTTAATAGAATATACTTCATCTATCCCAAGCCCTCTTGCATATCCTTGATAGGCAAGTGAACTATCAATGAAGCGATCACATAAAATAATAAATCCTTTTTCTAATGCTGGGCGAACCTTTTCCACAAGATGCTGCCTTCTTGCTGCAGCGTATAAAAGTGCTTCTGTTCTTGCATCCATTGAAGTATGATTTGGATTAAGAATAATCTCTCTGATTTTTTCAGCTAGCTCAATTCCACCTGGCTCTCTAGTTTGTAAAACTTCATAACCTTTTGAACGAAGATCTTGAGCAAGTAAATCTATAATCGTTGTTTTTCCAGCGCCCTCTGGCCCTTCAGCTGTAATAAATATCCCTTTTGTCATCGTAAACCTCCATGCTGTTTAAATCTTGACCCTTCTAAGTAACATACACATTGATTGTTCCATCTTTCAGAAACGGTGTGCCTTGAAATTTAGCACCACTTGTTAGGAGTAGTTTTATATATTCAATATGAAAAGTAGTGATTTTTTCCCCAGGAAATAATATTGGAATTCCTGGGGGATATGGAATAACTACATCGGCACAAATCTGATTCATTGCTGAATCCAAAGGCACCAATTTCTTTTTTAATTTCTTTCTTTCTGTTTCATTCACTTCTATTGCAGCTACTTTTTGTTGATAAACAAAAGTATGCTTTTGAATCCCTTTATCTTCAACATCTATTAATGCTTGCTTCATTGCTTTAACAATTCTATCAAATGGATAGTCCATCTTATTCTTTAATAGTGGCAATACAAATAGGACATTATAAGGATCCGCAAGCTCTGTATAAATGCCCGATTTTTCTAATCGTGCTTGAATTTCAAACCCTGTTAGTTCTGAAGTGGTCTGAATTGTCATTTTTAATGGATCACATAATCCTTTTCTGTATGTTAATACTCTGATTCCTTTTATACATTCAATCTGCTTCTTAAATTCTTTTATTTTCCCTGTTAAATACGCAAAATCCAACTCAGAATATGTACTAACATAGCTTCTCGCGATGTCTAACGAGGCCATAATCAGATACGACGGACTGCTTGATTGTAAAATAGTTAGATAATACTCAACCTCTACATTTGATACTCGTTGATTATTAATATGAAGATAAGCACCCATTGTCATAGCTGGTAACGTTTTATGGGCAGATTGTACAACAAGATCTGCACCCAATTCAATAGCTGACTGGGGAAAATGCTTTGAACCTATAAAATGAGCTCCATGTGCTTCATCAACTAGTACCGTAATATTGTGATCATGTGCCAAACGAATTAATTTACCAAGATCATAGGTCATACCATAATAGTTAGGATAGGTTAAAATTAACGTCTTTGCGTTGGGATATAATTCTATCCCTTTTTTTAAAGTTTCATAAGAGACATCATTTGAAACAAGCCAGTCCTCATCATATTCAGGACTTAAGAAAATTGGTCTTCCCTTTGCTAATGAAATCCCATTTAATATCGATTTATGACAATTTCTTTGAACTAAAACATCATCATTTTCTTTGACCATGGATAGAATCATAGCTAAATTTCCAACTGTTGATCCGTTTACTAAAAAATAGCTCTTCTTTGCTCCATATGCCTCCGCTAATAATCTTTCAGATTCTAAAATTGGTCCTGAAGGAGAGTGTAAGTCATCTAATCCTATTAATTCAGTAGCATCAATGGTTAGTAATTCTTTAAAAATTTTATATCGTGCATCTAAATTTATCGAAAGTAAATGGCCATCTTTATGACCTGGTACATGCAAAGAAATGGGCTTTTTTTTAGTATGTAACAGAAGCTGATCAAACAATGGAGTGGAGAATTGATACATTCATTTCACCTTCATCATTGTAATTTTGAAGTCTACATTATTTTACTCAAAATATAGAAACAAATAAATAAGCATTTTTGTAAGAAATCTAACTTAGACAAACACACAAGAAACTTTTCATTCATACAATATCATGTAATCTCTAATAATCCTGCATGTGATCTAACTAAGGGAAATTCGCGAATATAATAAATTTTCTAAATATTGTATATATTAATCCTCTTAAGGAAAGAATACGTGTATGGAGGTGGGAGAATTGAGTTCGTTAGCAGCAAAAAAACAGACTGGTGAAAAATGTGTCATCTGCGAACAAACGAAATTACAAGGCATACATTTATTTACTACTTTTATCTGCATTGATTGTGAAAAAGACATCTTAAATACAGAAACAAGTAGTCCAAAATATAAATATTTTTTAAAGCAGCTTAAAAAAATATCCACTTCAGAAAATTTACATTGATACCATGTGAGCTCCTTGCGGGCTTTTTACTTTATATGATTTATAACAAAAAAGAGCACCTGATCCAGATGCTCTTTTTTGATGCCTAGCGACGTCCTACTCTCACAGGGGGAGAGCCCCCAACTACCATCGGCGCTGAAAAGCTTAACTTCCGTGTTC
>NZ_VATK01000023.1 GCF_006546985.1 Bacillus sp. 03113 | reverse complement strand
ACTCTCCGTATAAGAGTTGATTAGCTCGTAATTGACTTTACTAGCATGTGTTGACTTCGTTTGAAGTCCTCACTTTTGTTCTTTTGTTGACGTTTTGTTGTTCAGTTTTCAAAGAGCAATTTTTCGTTATCGCTCAGAAGCGACTTTATTAATATATCATCGTTTCTATTTCGTGTCAACAACTTTTTTCTTTCTTTTTTGTTGTTAACTACTTGCTGTGTTCTGTTGTTCAGCAGCGACGTTTATTAATATAACAACTATATTAAATTCCGTCAATACATTTTTTAAAACTTTTTTAACATTAGATTTTCCGGGCTATCCTTTATGTATATTTTTAAATTTACCCCTCATGTATTTCATGCAATCTTTAGCGGGTGCAAATCGTTTAAATAAAGAGAACAACACTTTATATCTCTCCTCCATTGCATGTTTAACGACATGATCAATACGATGATCCTCTAAGTCAAAAAGGATTTCATCCATTTCTCTTTTTATTAAATATTTCATTTCATCACATTCCTTACTATTCAATAATAATCCTATCATCTAGTCGTTCTCCTTTTTAGTATTATCCTTCTTTAATAAACCGGTTTTTACATTCGGATTCATCTTTTTATGTAGGAAAAATCTTGTTTTATTTATTTTTTGTATTATTTTCTAAAATAAACTTTTTTATAACATTTTTCATTTTGGAAGAGCATAGGATGAGATTAGGAATGGATTGGACGAGGTGATGAGTGTGAATATATTAATTGTTTTAAACGGGAGAGCCATTAAACAAATACTTTTAGTTCTCGTTGTATCTCTTTTTACTGCATGGTTTTTGTTTACGGAAAGCATCGTGCACATTCCCGTTTTTTCAGAAAGTGATCAACCTAAAGCCATCTATAAAGGGGAAAAAGATGTCGCCCTAACCTTTAATATTGGATGGGGAGATGAAAAAGCTGAACCTATTTTAAATATATTAGAGAAGAATAACATTCGCCAAGCAACTTTTTTTCTGTCTGGCTCGTGGGCTGAACGACATCCCGATATCGTTAATAGGATTGTAAAAAAAGGTTATGAAATCGGAATTTTAGGCTACAACTATATTGACTATACAGAAGTGGAAGAAGCGAAAGTAAGACAAGATATAGTAAAAGCACAAACCGCTTTTAACAAATTAAATGTAAAAAATATCAAATTACTTCGTGCTCCGACAGGACATTTTAATCAAACAACCTTAAAGATTGCCAAACAATATGGATATACAGTTGTTCATTGGAGTATCGACTCTAAAGATTGGACAAATCCGGGTGTCCGCATTATTACAAAAAATGTTTCTAAGGCGAAAAAAGGAGACATTATTTTACTGCATGCATCGGATTCAGTAAAACAAACGGATAAAGCATTACCTACTATAATAAATGACCTTCAAGATAAAGGATTAAAATTAACGACCGTATCCAATATGATTGCAAACGCTCATTCAATATCCTCTGAAGTAAAGTAACCTTTTTATTCATTTTAGTTTCAACCAGTTTGATTATGACGAAAACTGATTAGATGAACTGGTGGTACAGGTGTTCTTTACCTTCACTGCCAGTTTGACTACATTGTAAAGCCTTTGATATTTGGGAACTTCGTACAACTTTCCTTATATCACATCTCTTTGGTCAATTTTTCCGACATCCCTGACCTTTTGTTAAGTTTGTGAAGGACAAGTATTTGATAAGCATTACAAAATAACAACGGAAATAGCATGAGATATATCCAGTTTTTTTCATTTACTCTAAGCGCAGGTACCCATTCGATAATCGTTACAACAACCATAAAAAATAAACTTGGAATAAAAGCCTCTTTAACAGTCTGCTTCGCTTTTGCATATGCAACAACAGCAGCAAAAACAAAGAGAAAAGCCGCATTTCCGACATACATAAATATCTCTTCCTTCTCCTCGGCAAATGCTTGAGAGCGCAAAAATACAAAATCAAATAAAGTTACAATAATGAGTAATATCTGAACGATATTCCATACAGCAACTGATTTAAAAATACCTATCCCAAAACGATGAACAGTTAAGTAAGCAAAAAAACCGGCTTGGCTTATTACACTAAAAATAAAACCCATTCCTACTAACCAAAAGAGAACAGCCAAGATCTCCATGATTTGAAAATGGGTAATTAGATGAGAAAATTCATTCCATCTAACAATTAATCCAACAACCCCAGTGGTCATCCCTCCGATAAAAAGGGTAGATAAAAATAGTCGAACCCAGTTACGGCTTGTCATTGTATGATTCCCCCATGGACAATTATTCATATTGATTGTATCAACCAATGAAAGAAAAATGCAAACGCTTTAATATCCTTGAAAGACCATTATTTAGATGTAGGACAATGGCTTTGAAATGAATAATATTTACGTTAATTCTTCATCCTAAAATTAAGGAGCATTCTGAGAAAGGAGACTTTTTTATGCTAAGGAAATTTATTTTCCTACCACTGTTTGTGTTATGTCTTTTGGCAAGCTGCGCACCTCAAGAAGAAGGCAAAAGTCAAATTGATTATGATCAAACGAAAAAGATGGTAGTTGATATATTAAAGACAGATGATGGAAAAAAAGCAATAAAAGAGGTTATGTCAGATGAAAAACTAAAACAACAGCTGATTATGGATCAAGCAATTGTATCAGAAACGATTGAAAAAACGTTAACTTCTGAAAAAGGAACTGACTTTTGGAAGAAATCCTTTGAAGACCCTAAATTTGCAGCAAGCATGGCTAAAAGTATGGAAAAAGAAAACGAGCAGCTGCTGAAAAATTTAATGAAAGATCCCGAATATCAAGGAATGCTAATTGATGTGTTTAAAAATCCTGAACTAGAAAAAGAAGTTACTACGATATTGAAAAGCAAAGAATATAGAGAGCATCTAAAAAAAGTGGTGTCTGAAACCTTTGAGAGTCCTCTCTTTAAAGCAAAAATTCAGGATATTCTATTGAAAGCTGCCAGTGAAGTCAAAACAGAAAAAAAAGAAGGCAGTGAGTCTAAGTAATTGTAAATAACCTGCATGTCTTAAGACAAAAGAGTAAGCACTGATCAGCCCTGAATAATATAGCACAAATCGTACTGGAAATTCTGATCCACAAAATAAATATTCAATATTACAATTATAGGCCGACTGAAAGGCTTTTACCCTATATCTTGTCGGCCTACTTCTATAATTGAGAAAGCTTACTTATTATCCGTAGTAAGCATAACAATCTTTTCTGTTATTTCACTATATATTTTTCCTATTTTATGTTCTAACTGATAAATAGAAGGTGCAAAGTCAGTTTCATCCCAATCAGGCTGTCCTAAAGGAAGCTGTCCTAGTACTTCTGTTCTTAGCTCTTCTGCAAGCTTTTGACCGCCTCCTTGTCCAAAAACATATTCTTTTTCCCCAGTTACTTTACTTTCGAAATAGGACATATTTTCGATTACACCTAATATTTCATGCTCTGTTCTGATTGCCATCGAGCCTGCACGAGCGGCAACAAACGCAGCAGTAGGATGAGGAGTTGTAACAATAATCTCTTTACAAGCTGGAAGCATCGAATGAACATCCAATGCAACATCTCCTGTTCCTGGCGGCAAATCAAGCAAGAGATAATCGAGCTCACCCCATTCCACTTCATTAAAAAAATTATTTAACATTTTCCCTAGCATCGGCCCCCGCCAAATAATAGGAGCATTATCCTCTACAAAAAACCCCATTGAAACCACTTTGACGCCAAAGCGATCAACGGGAATGATTTTGTCATCTTTAACGGTCGGTCGAGTAGTAATCCCCATCATATCTGGTACACTAAAACCATATATGTCAGCATCAATAAGGCCTACCTTCTTTCCCATCCTTGCTAATGAAACGGCTAAGTTAACAGATACCGTTGATTTTCCGACTCCCCCTTTTCCGCTTGCAATGGCAATAAACGTCGTTTCATTATTTTCTGAAAGTAATCCTTTTTCCTTTGGATTCATATCTATTTTCATTTGTTCTAATTTTCCCTTCGGTATTTCACCAAAGCGGATGCCAACTGTACTTGCCCCTGCTTCTTTTAATAATTGAACAATTTCAGTTTGAAGCTTCAATTGTTCACTTGTACCCGTTTTGGTTATTAATATTTTTACACTCACATGATTTTTTTCATTTTTGATACTAATTTCTTTAATTGCATCCATTTCACCTAAAGTTTTATGTATAAAAGGGTCCTTCACGTGCTTTAGAACATCTATTACTGAATTTTCTGTCAACATAATTCGCACCTGCCTATTCGCTTCATTATTTTAAGTATAACATAAAAGGTCTGACAACTTAAGATCAGACCTTCACTCCTTTATTTCTTTTTCATGTGAAAAATATCGAAGCACACCATTGTAAATGGAAGCTGCTACTTTCTTTTGATAATTACTCTTTCTTAGCTTTTCTCGTTCAACTGGATTAGATAAAAAACCAATTTCCACTAAGACGCCTGGTTTTTTTGCATAATTTAAAATATAGACATGATCAATCGTTTTTGCTTTTCGAGTGGTATTATCTAAATTCCGAACCAATTCAGCTTGAATAAATTTAGCAGCTTTTTCATTTTTATCTAATCGAGTGGAATAAAAGGTTTGTGCACCGCTCCATTTACTAGATGGGATTGAATTCAAATGCACGCTTATAAAAAAATCTACTTCAGAATCATTAATGTACTTAAGTCTTTTTTTTAAATCCTCTGTCTTTCTTTTACTATACCCTCGAGTATCTTTACTAGCCAAGTCCTTATCAATTTCTCGCGTCATCAAAACAAGAGCCCCTTGCTCTTGTAAATAATCTCTTAATTTTAATGAAACACTGAGCGCAATGTCCTTCTCCACAACCCCATGACTTTCGGCACCACCATCTGGTCCCCCATGCCCCGGATCTATCAGAATGACTTTTCCAGCTAGAGGAAGGTTCCATGATTTCCATGAATCATCGTCTGTAAAATCATATTGCAAAATGAAAAAGAGGACGATTAACCCCAAAACAAACATACCTATTTTGATTCTATTCATCATATGCTCTTACCCATCCCTCCTGCTCGTCCTACTACTTAAATATATGGAGCAAGAGGGATTCGTAGAACTCAGGTTTACATTAATGAAGTCTTAGCTTGTATCTCCGCTCTCCTTTTTGAAACCCTTCCATCCACCAGCTATTTACGTATTCCTCACATAAATAAGCCAGAGACTCATCATGCATTTCTTCTTCACTCCCCCAATAAAGAAGAAAGTGAAATAATGTATCAATTAAATGCTTTTGTTCTTGATTACATCTATTTTTAACACTAGATAGCTCCTCCCCAAAATAGCCAAATCGACTGAAGTTTGCTCCTAGCAAATATGCTTCTATCGCAACATCATAGCAGGCTTCCTCAATTCCTGAATATATAAACAAACCAGAGGTTAATCTTGATGATCCAAAATACAATTGAACTCTTTCCTTTAATCTATTTGTAGAAATTTCTCTTAAGACTGACCTTTCGTACTTAATTTGTTTTTCTTTTTTCTTTTCTTGAAAGGTTGTAATCACATTCACTGCTTTCTCACCTCTTAAAAATAGTCTCTTCCACAAAAGAAGAGACATACAGGCGAATCTGCTCTTTCCATAACCAATTTTAAATCATGTTGCTAAAATTGGAAATAAAAAGGCTTTTTAAGAGGAATGATTAATCAATCAGAATGTTAAAATAAAGAACAAAAGCGCAAGCGCTTTGATCAACCCTGAAGAAAAATGTTCTTTTGACTTACGTAAGCTTTTTGCTTTTAGAGGCAAAAGGTTATTTTTCACAAGGGCTGGCGTTGGCCGATTAAGAACGCCACGGCCTTATACTTGCACATCCTGTACATCGAAGCTGGACGTTGATACATATCTTTCAAAGTTCTCAACAACCAACTATTTTATTCTTTCCTACAACAACACAAAAAGACCCCCAACCAATAGGTTGAGAGCCTTTGAAACGCAAAAATTAACGTTTTGAGAACTGAGGCGCGCGACGAGCACCTTTAAGACCGTATTTTTTACGTTCTTTCATACGTGCATCACGAGTTAATAGTCCAGCGCGTTTTAATGTTGGACGGTATTCAGGGTCTGCTTGAAGCAACGCACGAGCGATACCGTGACGAATTGCGCCAGCTTGACCAGTGTAACCTCCACCAGAAACGTTTACTAGGATGTCATAGCTACCAAGAGTTTCAGTTGCTACTAATGGTTGTTTTACGACTTCACGTAAAGCTTCGAATGGAATATAACTTTCGATTTCACGACCGTTGATGATAATTTTTCCGTCACCTGGTACTAAACGTACACGTGCAACAGAGCTTTTACGACGACCAGTGCCGATATATTGAACTTGTGCCAAGTTAATAACCTCCCTTATTATTAACCACGAAGTTCGTAAACTTCAGGTTGTTGAGCTTGGTGCGGATGCTCGCTACCAGCATAAACATGTAATTTTTTAAACATTTGACGACCAAGAGAATTTTTAGGAAGCATGCCTTTAATAGCAAGCTCTAACATTTTCTCTGCATAGTTTGTGCGCATTTCAAGAGCAGTTCTTGTTTTTAATCCACCTGGATGTAAAGTGTGACGGTAGTAGATTTTGTCTGTTAATTTTTTACCTGTTAATTCAATTTTTGATGCATTCAAAATAATAACATGATCACCAGTATCAACATGTGGTGTGTAAGTTGGTTTATGTTTACCACGTAAGATTGATGCAACTTCACTTGCAAGACGACCTAAAGTTTTGCCTTCTGCATCAACCACGTACCATTTACGTTCAATATTATTTGAATTAGCCATAAACGTTGTACGCATGAGTTTCCCTCCTAAATAATCAGACGATATTTTCATTTTCCATAAGCAGTTGTTCGTATATTTTGATCACAATAAGTTCCGGGGCTTATCATGGGTTTAAAATACATACCATATTATGATATATCCTAGCCTTTCAATTGTCAAGAAAATGTTACACCAGGATTAGTTGTTATTAAAAAATATTTAAAGTCATAAAGGAAATCAATCCTCATAAAATACTTCCCATAAATAAAGCCCTTTGGCAGAGGATGTTTTCCCGGCTAGCTTGCGATCCTTTTTCACTAGAATATCAGCAACGGAGTCAGCGCTTCTGTAGCCTCTTCCTACATCAAGCAGCGTTCCAACCATAATTCTAACCATATTGTATAAAAATCCGTTTCCTCTAAAACGAAAAACAAGTAAATCATCTTCTTTATATAGATCAATTTTTTCAATCGTTCGTACTTTATTCTCTTTATCTGTTTTCGTAGAGCAAAAACTTGTAAAGTCATGCGTTCCAATTAAAAAACGGATCGCATCCTCCATACGCTTGAGATCCACCTCATAAGGGTATTGATGCGCATAGTGACGCTTAAATGGATCCTTCACTCTTGAAATATGAACAAAGTATCGGTATTCTTTTCCAATCGTATCATATTGTGCATGGAAATTTGCTTTTGCTTCTTCAACCTGCAATATGACAATGTCAGGTGGGAGAGCGGAATTTAATGCAAGCTTCCATTTAGAAAGAGGAATATCTAAATTCGAGTCAAAATGAATGACCTGACCTTTCGCATGAACTCCTGCATCTGTTCTGCCAGAGGCGTGTACTTTAATCTCTTCACCCTTATGAAGCTTTTTCAACGCCTTTTCTAACACACCTTGCACCGTTCGCTCCTTCGGTTGAATCTGAAATCCACTAAATTCTGAACCATCATAGCTTATTGTACATTTATACCTTTGCATCACACAGCTCCATTACGTTCTTAATAAATAGAGGACAACAGCCAATACACACAGGCTAAAAAGCATGCCGGTATCAACAGCACCCCACCTTAACAGTCGATATTTTGTTCTTCCTTGTCCTCCTCGATAGCCTCGAGCTTCCATAGCAGTAGCAAGCTCCTCCGCACGCTTGAACGAGCTAATAAATAATGGTATGAGTAATGGAATAATAGCCTTCACACGCTGCTTTATCGGACCACTTGTAAATTCGACTCCTCTAGCCATTTGCGCTTTCATAATCTTATCTGTCTCATCCATTAAGGTTGGAATAAAGCGCAAAGAAATAGACATCATTAATGCTAATTCATGAACTGGGAACTTTACTTTATTTAAAGGATGCAATAATTTTTCAAGCCCATCCGTCATGGAAATGGGTGTTGTGGTTAGTGTCAATAGAGTAGACATAATGATAAGCAATAAGAAGCGCATGGATATAAAAAACCCTTGCTTCAATCCTCCCTCATAAACTGTTATCCACCCAAGCTTGAATAAAACATCTCCCTCTTTGGTGAAAAAAACATGCAGAAAAAAAGTAAATAGGATAAGTAGAAAAATAGGCTTTAATCCCTGATAGAAGTAACGAAGCTTCATTTTTGAACATAGCATCATCCCAAAAGTGTATAAAGCTAATAAACTATACGTAAGAGCATTATTGGCAAGAAAAACAATACAGATGAATAAAAAAACGAGCAGGATCTTCGAACGTGGATCCATACGATGTATCAATGAATCAGCTGGAATATAGCGGCCAATAATCATTTTATCCATCATTCTTTACCACCTCGCTGCAACCATTGAGCCAATTCACTTGTCAGTTCTTCCATTGATAAGAAGGTTTTCCCCATTTTAGCTTGAAATCGTTTTTCAATCTGATTCTGAAACCGAACAACCTCAGGAACATCTAATCCTAGTTCTAGAAGCTCATCTGGACAAGAAAAAATCTCTTCTGGCTTACCTGTTTTCATTACCTTCCCTTGATGCATAATGACGATCTCATCCGCATACTTAGAAGCATCCTCCATACTATGTGTAACAAGGATGGTGGATCTGTTTCTTTCTTTATGAAGCGTATAAAACATCTCCATAATTTCTTTACGGCCTCTAGGATCAAGTCCAGCTGTCGGCTCATCTAATACAAGTACCTCTGGCTCCATAGCTAATACCCCAGCAATCGCTACTCTCCTCATCTGTCCACCTGACAAATCAAAAGGGGACTTCATTAAAAAGTCTTCCGAGAGGCCAACCTGTTTGATCGCTTCCTTTGCTTTTTCCTTTGCTTTCTTTTCCGACACCCCAAAATTCATTGGACCAAAACATATATCCTTTTCAACCGTTTCTTCAAATAACTGCTGCTCTGGAAATTGAAAGACAATACCAACCTTTTTACGAACTTGCCTTAATTCTTTTTGTTTCTTTTGTGCCTGAATCTCCAGATCACCAATGATTACTTTTCCTTTTGTTGGCTTTAATATAGCATTTAAATGTTGTAAAATGGTTGATTTTCCAGACCCCGTATGCCCAATGATCGCCATAAACATTCCCTCAGGAATATGTATAGATACATCAGCTAGAGCAAGCCTTTCAAATGGGCTGTTCACTTGATACCGATATTCTACTTTTTGAAGTGAGATTTCCATAGCTCTTCCACCAACTCTTCTTCTGTTAAATAATGCTGGGACAGCGGCACTCCTTTTTCCTTCAATGCTTTTCCTAATTTAATTGGAAAAGGTATATCAAGCCCCAGCTCTATCAACTCATCCTCTAACTGGAATATATCCTGTGGCTTCCCTTCGCCATAAAGCTTTCCCTTATTCATAATGATCATTCGATCAGCCTTGGCAGCTTCCTCTAAATCATGCGTAATAGAAATGACTGTTATGTTACTTTCAGCTTTCAGCTCTCTGACAGTGTGTAGGATCTCTTCTCTGCCTTTTGGATCAAGCATAGAGGTTGCTTCATCTAAAATAATAATAGACGGTAAGAGAGCAATGACACCGGCAATGGCGACTCTCTGCTTTTGCCCGCCTGAAAGATGGTGCGGCTCTTGATTGAGAAAATGCAGCATGCCTACTTTCTCTAACGATTGGTTGACACGTTTTATCATCTCATTTCTTTCAACCCCGTTATTTTCCAAACCAAAAGCCACATCATCCTGTACGGTCGTACCTACAAATTGGTTATCAGGATTTTGAAACACCATCCCGACCCGTTTTCTTATATCCCAAACGGTTGCTTCTGTTAACTTAATTCCATCAACTGTAATAGTTCCTTCTTGTGGTATCTGGAGCCCATTTAATAGCTTTGCAAGCGTGGATTTACCTGAACCATTATGTCCTACAATCGCAAGCCACTCGCCTTCGTATATATCAAAGGAAACACGTTCAAGCGCATATGACTGTTGAAAATCGTATTGAAAGGAAACTTTCTCTAGTTTAACAAGCGGCTTTGTCATTGACTCCTACTCCCTTATGTTTTACAGCCTTTCCATCTATATAGCTCTTATCCTATCGTACAAAAAAACTCGCCATTAGGCGAGCTTTGATTAGCTTTAAGACAATCAATAAATTACTGGAATTATGCTATTCTATCTAATTCAATTTTTATTTTATGTAGGTGAAGCAAAATTCCAAATTGCCTCCTAACCATCGCCCTACTCTTAACTGTCAACATACTTATAAAAAACCTGCACCTCTTCTAACTAAAATGATAGAAGAGGCACACGAGCTAGACGGTAACATACTAAATATATATATGCCCATCGTAACACTCTTTTAGATTTTATTGTTCTCCAATAAGGAAAAAGGGTACTCGAACTAGTTTCTTATTAAACTGTCCCGCACCCTTGTTTCATTTCCCTACTATACTAACTCAATCACTACCATTGGAGCACCATCTCCACGACGTGGTCCAAGTTTCATGATACGAGTATATCCACCTTGGCGCTCTTCATAGCGAGATGCGATATCGCTGAATAGTTTTTGCAAAGCATCTTGATTTTCCTCAGCGTTTGCAACCTCTTTACGAATATATGCACCTGCTTGACGACGAGCATGCAAATCTCCACGCTTGCCAAGAGTAATCATTTTTTCTACAACTGAACGAAGTTCTTTTGCACGAGCTTCAGTTGTTTCAATGCGCTCATTAATGATTAAATCTGTAGCTAAGTCACGTAGCATTGCTTTACGTTGTGCGCTAGTGCGTCCTAACTTTCTGTATCCCATGAAAGTTTCCCTCCTTTGTTGAAGTTATTATTGAGCTTTGATGGCATAACAGTAAAATACCTAGTTAAGCGGGTTAACTAGTCAGTCATCCTTACGCAAGCCTAATCCTAGCTCTTCTAGTTTGTGTTTTACTTCTTCAAGAGATTTTCTACCTAAATTACGTACCTTCATCATATCTTCTTCCGTTTTATTCGCTAACTCTTGAACGGTATTAATGCCAGCACGCTTTAAGCAGTTATATGAACGAACAGAAAGATCTAGTTCTTCAATTGTCATCTCAAGAACTTTTTCTTTTTGATCTTCTTCTTTCTCAACCATAATCTCAGCATTTTGAGCTTCATCAGTCAAGCCAACAAAGATATTTAAATGCTCAGTTAAAATCTTAGCTCCAAGTGCAATGGCATCTTGAGGACCTGTACTTCCGTCAGTCCAAACATCAAATGTTAATTTATCATAATTTGTCATTTGTCCAACACGTGTATTTTCTACCTGATAAGAAACACGAGAAACCGGAGTATAGATGGAATCGATAGGAATGACACCAATCGGTTGATCTTCACGCTTATTTTGATCCGCTGGAGTGTAGCCTCTGCCACGTTTTGCTGTCAAACGCATACGAAAATGGCCATTTGAACCAAGAGTAGCAATCTTAAGATCTGGATTTAAAATCTCAACATCACTATCATGTGTAATATCAGCTGCCGTAACGACACCTTCTCCTTGTATATCAAGTTCAAGCGTTTTTTCATCATCAGAATAGATTTTAAGTGCTAGTTTTTTAATATTTAAAATGATAGATGTAACATCTTCTACGACGCCTTCAATTGTTGAGAACTCATGAAGTACCCCATCAATTTGAATCGAAGTGACAGCGGCACCTGGGAGTGAGGATAGTAGAATACGACGTAAGGAGTTACCCAAAGTTGTACCATATCCACGCTCAAGTGGCTCTACGACGAACTTTCCGTATTTGGCATCATCGTTGATCTCAACCGTTTCGATTTTTGGTTTTTCTATTTCGATCATCAAAATATACCCTCCTTCAAAACGTCGAAACCTCGGCTAAAGTAGATTAACCGAAATTCCCCATGTATACGTTCCCG
Source organism: Bacillus sp. 03113 (assembly GCF_006546985.1). Taxonomy (GTDB): domain Bacteria; phylum Bacillota; class Bacilli; order Bacillales; family Cytobacillaceae; genus VATK01. Next base: position 47,139 of record NZ_VATK01000023.1, on the reverse strand, counting down.
TTTGTGCACAACAACTGGAATAATCATTCTGTACGAACAATAGAACCTGTATCATATCCCATTATAGACAAAGATACAAAATCTAATACAGAAAAATTAAACTCGGCGACGTTTTGGTGGACGGCAACCGTTATGAGGAACTGGAGTTACATCTCTAATTGCCGTAACTTCTAAACCTGCAGCTTGAAGAGCACGAATAGCTGCTTCACGACCTGCACCTGGTCCTTTAACTGTTACTTCAAGAGTCTTCATTCCATTTTCAATAGATGTTTTCGCTGCAGTTTCAGCCGCCATTTGAGCCGCAAATGGAGTTGATTTACGAGAACCTTTAAATCCAAGTGCTCCTGCACTAGACCAAGAAATCGCATTACCATGTACATCAGTAATCGTTACAATCGTATTATTGAAAGTTGAGCGAATATGAGCAATACCAGATTCAATATTCTTTTTCACACGACGTTTACGTGTATTTGTTTTACGAGCCATTTAAAAATACCTCCTTTACTAATTACTTCTTCTTGTTCGCTACAGTCTTACGAGGACCTTTGCGTGTACGAGCGTTATTTTTCGTATTTTGTCCGCGAACCGGTAAACCACGACGATGACGTAATCCACGGTAGCAGCCGATTTCCATCAAACGTTTAATGTTTAATGATACTTCACGACGAAGGTCACCTTCAACTTTTAATTTATCGATGATCTCACGAATTTTGTTTAATTCATCTTCTGTTAAATCGCGAACGCGTGTCTCTTCAGAAACTCCAGCTTCGGCTAATACTTTTTCAGCAGTAATTTTACCAATACCGTAAATATAAGTTAAAGAGATAACTACGCGCTTTTCACGTGGAATATCTACTCCAGCAATACGTGCCATTTATTAAAGCACCTCCTTGTTATTAACCTTGTTTTTGTTTATGTTTAGGGTTTTCACAGATAACCATTACTTTTCCACGTCTACGAATAACTTTACATTTTTCGCAGATTGGTTTCACTGATGGTCTAACTTTCATTATCCTAACCTCCTTGATAGTACGGAGCGCAATCAGATTATTTAAAGCGGTATGTGATTCTTCCGCGAGTTAAGTCATATGGAGACAGCTCAACTGTTACTTTATCACCTGGTAAAATACGGATGAAGTGCATTCTAATCTTACCGGAAACGTGAGCTAATACAGTATGACCATTTTCTAATTCTACCTTAAACATGGCATTAGGCAAAGTCTCAATTACCGTGCCTTCAATTTCAATTACATCGTCTTTCGCCATCGAATCTTTCTCCCTTCTCTACATCAAATACGAAATCATTCATATACTTTGTTATGGCAAACCTTAGCTTCCCATTCGTAACACGACCTGTTTGTTGTATACTTTTCTGAACTTCTAAAGATACGTAATGAATAAACGTTAGATGCTGTATGTTCTTTCTTTTTGGACGATCAAATTTTCGTTTATCTCCGTCCGCTAATAAAACATATCGATCATCTTCTAACCTTATGATTATAGCATATTGACCAGCATCTCGTCCGCGAGTTATACAAGCAATCTGCCCTACTTGCGGATTTGAATCAAGTTCAATCAATGTGATCACCTACACTTTAGGCTTTAGTTAATATTTCATAACCTGTATCAGTAATGGCAATCGTATGTTCAAAATGAGCGCACATTTTCCCATCTACTGTTACAACCGTCCAATCATCAGCTAGTGTCCTTACGTATCGGCTTCCTGCATTCACCATCGGTTCAATACAAAGTACCATACCAGGCTTTAATATAGGTCCTTTATTCGGTAGTCCGTAATGAGGAATTTGTGGATCCTCATGTAAGTCTTGCCCGATTCCATGACCAACATACTCGCGTACAATGGAAAAGCCATAAGACTCAGTATACGTTTGAATCGCATGGGAGATGTTCGTTAAACGTTCACCGGGCTTAGCTTCCTTTAGTCCTTGATATAAAGATTCCTCCGTCACTTTTAGTAAACGCGCAGTCTCTTCATCAATGTTTCCTACAGGATAGGTCCAAGCCGAGTCACCATGATATCCATTAAATTTTGCACCAATATCAATACTGATAATATCGCCTTCGCTTAGGACACGGTTACCCGGGATGCCATGAACGAGCTCATGGTTAACAGATGCACAAATACTACCACGAAACCCATTATACCCTTTGAAAGATGGAATTGCATTATGTTTACGAATAAACTCTTCAGCAATCGCATCTAATTCAATGGTAGAAATTCCTGGACTAATGTGCTTTTTTAACTCCTGATGAGTCAAGGCAACGATACGACCAGCTTCTCGCATAATGTCAATTTCACGGGGAGTTTTACAAATAATCATTAATGCAAGTCTCCAAGTAATGCATCGAGATCAGCAAAGACTTTTTGAATATCCTGCTGTCCATCGATATTGCGAAGATAACCTTTCGTTTCATAGAAACTTAGTAAAGGTGCAGATTGTTTAATGTTCACATCTAAACGGTTTTTCACCGTTGCTTCATTATCATCCGCACGTTGATACAATTCTCCGCCACAACGATCACAAACCGTCTCGTTTGCTGGAGGATTAAAGACAAGATGATAAGTCGCTCCACAAGATTTACAAATACGTCTTCCTGTAAGTCGTTCCATTAAAATATCTTGATCAACGCTGATGTTAATCACATAATCAATCTTTTTGCTAAGGCTAGAAAGAATGTCTTCTAGGGCTTCTGCCTGTGGCACAGTTCTAGGAAAGCCATCTAATAAAAAGCCTTTTTCACAATCATCTTTACTTAATCTTTCACGTACAATTCCAATAGTCACTTCATCTGGCACTAATTCACCTTTATCCATAAAAGACTTCGCTTTTAATCCAAGCTCTGTCTCATCTTTCATGGCTGCACGAAACATGTCACCAGTAGAAATGTGAGGGACGTGATACTTTTCAACTATTTTTTCAGCTTGTGTACCTTTTCCGGCACCAGGGAGGCCCATTAATACTAAATTCACACGAATTCCCCCTAAAGTCTAACACATAGCTATTAGGGAACAAACCGTCCCCATAAAAACTATGCTATTTAATGAATCCTTTATAATGACGCTTAACTAACTGTGCTTCGAGCTGTTTCATCGTTTCAAGTGCAACCCCTACTACGATGAGCAAGCTTGTTCCACCTATTTGAGCGGATTGCGGCAATCCAGAAAACTTAATAAAGAAAACTGGAAGAACAGCAATGGCTGCGAGGAACAGAGCACCAACTAAAGTTAATCGATAAAGTACACGAGTCAAGTATTCCTGAGTACTTTTGCCTGGTCGAATACCTGGAATATATCCGCCCTGCTTCTTCAAGTTTTCTGAAAGCTGTTCAGGATTAACTTGAATGAAGGCATAAAAATAAGCAAAAGCAATAATTAATGCAGTATACATGATCATTCCAATAGGATGAGTATAATCAAATACTTTTTGAATCCATAATGTAACGTCATTTTGCTCAAAGAAAGAGGCGACTGTTCTCGGTGTCACGAGAAACGACGATGCGAAAATGACTGGAATAACACCAGCAGCATTTACTTTTAAAGGTAAATGTGTCGATTGTCCGCCAACCGAATTACGTCCTGCTACACTTTTTGCATACTGTATTGGAATTTTTCTTAAAGCTTGTTGAATAAAGATAACCCCTACTACGATTGCAACGACTGCTACCAAGATTAGAACAACCGTCACGATTCGAAGAAATAGCTGATCACCAGGGTTTTCAAACTGTTGAGCATAAATTTGGTTCACTCCTGATGGAATTCCTGCTGCAATACCAGCGAAAATGATAATAGAAATACCATTTCCAACCCCTCTTGACGTAATTTCTTCTCCCAACCACATCAAAAAGGCTGTACCTCCAGTTAAAACCACGGCGATTAGTAAATAGGAGCCAATTCCAGGATTATCAATCAACTGGCCATTTGCCAGATTATTAAATCCATAAGACATACCAATAGCTTGGATGAAACCAAGCACGATAGTAAAATATCTAGTAAACTGAGTCAACTTACGTCGCCCAGCCTCTCCTTGCTTAGACCACTCTGTAAATTTCGGGACAACGTCCATTTGCAATAGTTGAACAATAATAGATGCCGTAATGTATGGCAGAATGCCCATAGCAAAGATAGAGAAGTTCATAAGTGCTCCTCCACCGAACGTGTTTAAAATCCCAAAGGCACTAAGCTGGTCTTGAGCTTGTAATAGCTCTGCATTCACATTTGGTACAGGTATAAATGTCCCGATGCGAAAAACAATCAACATTAAAAGGGTGAATATGATTTTTCGTCTTATTTCACCCACGCGCATAAAATTGGAGATTGTCTGAAACATTAAATCACCTCAGTTTGACCGCCGGCAGCTTCAATCGCTTCCTTAGCAGCAGAGGAGAATTTATGAGCTTTAACAGTAAGCTTTTTCTCTACTTTGCCTTTAGCAAGAATTTTAATCCCTGCTTTTTCACTACTTACAACGCCTGTTTCAATAAGAAGTTCTGGAGTAACTTCTGTTCCTTCTTCAAAACGGTTTAACGCATCAAGGTTTACAATTGCATATTCTTTACGATTGATGTTTGTAAAACCACGTTTTGGCAAACGACGATATAAAGGAGTTTGACCACCTTCAAATCCAAGTCTTACACCACCACCAGAACGAGCATTTTGTCCTTTATGACCTTTTCCAGCAGTCTTACCATTACCAGAACCGATACCGCGTCCTTTACGTTTACGTTCTTGACGAGAACCTTCTGCAGGCTTTAATTCATGAAGTTTCATTTTGGCACCTCCTTATTCTAAGAAGAATGATTTTATATTTCTTTTACCGTTACAAGGTGGGCAACTTTATTAATCATACCGCGAATAGCAGCATTGTCTTGTTGCTCAACCGTTTGGTTTAATTTACGTAAGCCTAAAGCTGTAACTGTTTTGCGTTGATCTTGCGGACGACCAATCACACTACGAGTAAGGGTGATTTCTAATTTATTTGCCATTTGATTTCCCCCCTTATCCTAACAGTTCTTCTACTGATTTTCCACGTAATTTCGCTACGTCCTCAGCACGTTTTAATTGTTTTAAACCGTCTAAAGTTGCACGAACCATATTAATTGGAGTGTTAGATCCTAATGATTTAGATAGGATGTCTGCCACACCAGCTAATTCAAGAACCGCACGAACTGGACCACCAGCGATAACTCCTGTACCCTCTGAAGCAGGCTTAAGAAGAATCTCACCAGCACCGAAATGTCCGATTACTTGATGTGGAATAGTAGTACCAACCATTGGTACTTCAACAAGATTTTTCTTTGCATCTTCAATAGCTTTACGAATAGCATCTGGTACTTCTTGTGCTTTACCTGTACCAAAACCGACATGACCGTTCTTATCTCCTACTACGACAAGAGCCGAGAAACGGAATCTACGTCCGCCTTTAACAACTTTTGCTACACGGTTTACTGTAACAACGCGTTCTTCAAGTTCAAGTTTGTTTGGATCAATACGACGCAATGTTATGTCCCTCCTTTATCTATTAAAATTCTAAGCCGTTTTCACGAGCAGCATCAGCTAATGCTTTTACGCGACCATGATATAAATAGCCTCCACGATCAAATACAATCGCTTTTATGCCTTGATCAGCAGCACGTTTAGCTACTAATTCTCCGACCTTAACTGCAGCATCGACGTTGCTAGAAGAAGAAATTTCGATTTCTTTATCTACAGTAGAAGCACTTACTAAAGTAACTCCGTTTACATCATCGATAATTTGCGCATAAATATGTTTGTTTGAACGAAACACATTTAAACGAGGACGAGCTTGAGTTCCGCTAAGTTTAGAACGAACACGAGCATGTCTTTTTTTGCGGACTACATTTTTATCAGCTTTTGTAATCATTCAGGTCACTCCTTTCGTTTACTTATGCGGTATTACTTACCAGTTTTACCTTCTTTACGACGTACGTATTCGCCTTCATAACGAATCCCTTTACCTTTATAAGGCTCTGGTGGACGAACATCACGAATATTTGCAGCTAAAGCACCAACGCGCTCTTTACTTAATCCTTTTACGATGACCTTCGTGTTTGCTGGTACTTCGATTTCAATACCTTCTTCAGGTTCGATTTCAACAGGATGTGAGTATCCTACGTTTAGTACTAGCTTTTTACCTTGTTTTTGTGCACGGTAACCGACACCGATTAGCTCAAGACCTTTTTCAAATCCTTTAGACACACCTTCAACCATATTTGAAAGCAACGCGCGAGTTGTTCCGTGTAATGCGCGGTGTTCTTTATTGTCAGTAGGACGAGTAACGTTAATCACGTTCTCTTCTACATTGATTGTAATGTCCGGATTAAAAGAACGTTGAAGTTCACCTTTAGGACCTTTTACTGTAACTGTGCTGTTGTTAACTGTAACTGTTACTCCAGCTGGAATATCAATTGGTTTTTTACCTACGCGAGACATTTATTGCACCTCCATTCATTAAGAAATTCTATTACCAAACGTATGCTAAAACTTCTCCGCCTACTTGTTTAGCACGAGCTTCTTTATCTGTAAGAACTCCTTGAGAAGTAGAAACTAGTGCGAGTCCAAGTCCGTTTAATACACGAGGTACTTCAGTTGCTTTTGCATAAACTCGAAGACCAGGCTTACTAATACGCTTAAGACCAGTAATAACGCGCTCATTGTTAGCACCGTATTTTAAGAAAATACGAATGATACCTTGTTTGTTGTCCTCGATAAATTCAACATCACGGACAAAACCTTCACGCTTAAGGATTTCAGCGATTTCTTTTTTCAACTTAGAAGCAGGAACCTCTAATTTTTCGTGACGAACCATATTCGCATTACGGATGCGTGTAAGCAAATCTGCAATTGGATCTGTCATAACCATTGTTTTAACCTCCTTCCCAAAATGGGGTTTTACCAGCTAGCTTTTTTCACACCAGGAATTTGTCCCTTATACGCTAATTCACGGAAACAAATACGGCAAAGCTTAAATTTACGGTATACAGAATGTGGACGACCGCAGCGTTCGCAGCGTGTATATTCTTGAACCTTATATTTAGGCGTGCGTTTTTGCTTCGCAATCATTGACTTTTTAGCCATGTTTTCGCCTCCCTTTACTTAGGTTTACTTTTGGAATGGCATTCCAAATTGAGTTAAAAGTTCACGAGCTTCTTCATCAGTATTGGCAGTCGTTACGATAACGATATCCATACCACGAACCTTGCTTACTTGATCGTAATTAATTTCTGGAAAAATTAATTGTTCTTTAACACCTAAAGTATAGTTTCCGCGACCATCAAATGACTTTTTAGATACTCCACGGAAGTCACGTACACGTGGAAGTGAAACTGAAACTAATTTATCTAGGAATTCATACATACGAGCACCACGAAGTGTAACCTTCGCACCAATCGGCATACCTTCACGAAGACGGAAGCCTGCAATTGATTTTTTCGCACGTGTTACAACTGGTTTTTGTCCAGTGATAACTGCAAGTTCTTCAACCGCATTATCAAGTGCTTTTGCGTTTTGAACTGCATCACCAACACCCATGTTGAGAACAATTTTTTCAAGCTTAGGTACTTGCATTACTGATTTATAATTAAACTTGCTTACTAAAGCAGGACTAATTTCATTAACAAATTTTTCTTTTAGGCGGCTCATTCATTATACCTCCCTTCATTTTTAAACTATTTATCTAGAACTTCACCGGATTTTTTCGCTACGCGAATTTTTTTACCATCTACCACTTTAATTCCTACACGAGTTGGTTCGCCAGATTTAGGGTCGATAGGCAAAACGTTGGACACATGAATAGGTGCCTCCTGGTTAATGATTCCGCCTTGCGGATTCAATTGGGATGGCTTAGAGTGTTTCTTTACAATGTTAACTCCTTCAACAAGCACACGGCTTTGTTTAGGGAATGCTGCAAGAATAACACCTGTTTTGCCTTTATCCTTACCAGTGATGACCATTACTTTATCACCCTTTTTTACATGCATCTGTTCGCACCTCCTTAAAGGCAATTAGATTTAAATTATAATACTTCTGGAGCTAATGATACGATTTTCATAAAGTTGCTATCGCGAAGTTCACGAGCAACTGGTCCGAAGATACGAGTTCCACGTGGACCTTTATCATCACGGATAATTACACATGCGTTTTCATCAAAACGAATGTAAGTACCATCTTTACGACGAACACCGCTCTTTGTTCGAACAACTACCGCTTTAACAACATCACCTTTTTTAACAACGCCACCTGGTGTTGCTTGTTTCACAGTACAAACAATAATATCGCCAATGTTAGCCGTTTTACGACCAGAGCCACCAAGAACTTTAATAGTTAGTACTTCACGAGCACCAGAGTTGTCAGCAACTTTCAAACGTGATTCTTGTTGAATCATGTGTATAACCTCCCTTCGGGATCATGCTAATTCCGAACAATTAGATTATTACTGCTTTTTCTACTACTTCCACTAGACGGAAGCGTTTAGTTGCAGATAGTGGACGAGTTTCCATAATACGAACAACATCGCCAGTTTTTGCTGCGTTTTGCTCATCATGAGCTTTAAACTTTTTAGAGTATTTTACGCGTTTACCGTATAGAGGATGCTTTTTGTATGTTTCAACAACAACAGTAATGGTTTTATCCATTTTGTCAGAAACAACGCGTCCAGTGTATACTTTGCGTTGGTTGCGTTCACTCATTGTACGAACCTCCTCTCAGGTTATCCTTTGTTGACGCTGATTTCTCTTTCACGAATAACGGTTTTCATACGAGCAATCGCTTTACGTACTTCACGAATACGAGCTGTATTTTCAAGTTGTCCCGTCGCCAATTGAAAGCGCAGATTAAAAAGCTCTTCTTTTAAGGATTTTACTTTTTGTTCAATTTCAGCAGTGGTAAGGTCACGAATTTCATTAGCTTTCATTTGATTCACCACCAATTTCTTCTCGTTTTACAAACTTACATTTAATAGGAAGTTTGTGTGATGCAAGTCGAAGTGCTTCACGAGCGATTTCTTCAGAAACCCCTGCAACTTCGAATAATACTTTTCCAGGCTTAACTACTGCTACCCAACCTTCTGGAGCACCTTTACCTGAACCCATTCGGACTTCAAGAGGTTTTGCAGTATAAGGCTTATGTGGGAATATTTTAATCCACACTTTACCGCCACGTTTCATATAACGTGTCATCGCAATACGAGCGGATTCGATTTGACGGTTTGTAATCCAAGAAGCTTCAATAGCTTGTAAACCGTATTCTCCGAATGCTACTTCAGTACCGCCTTTTGCTTGACCACGCATTTTTCCGCGGTGAACACGGCGATACTTAACGCGTTTTGGTAGTAACATAATTATTTGCCTCCTTCCTCAGTTTTCTTCTTCGCAGGAAGGACCTCTCCACGATAGATCCAAACTTTCACGCCTAATTTACCGTAAGTTGTATCTCCTTCAGCTGTAGCATAATCAATATCAGCACGAAGTGTATGAAGTGGAACTGTACCTTCACTATATGACTCAGAACGAGCGATATCTGCTCCGCCTAAACGTCCAGATACCATTGTTTTAATACCTTTCGCGCCAGCACGCATTGCGCGTTGAATCGCTTGTTTTTGAGCACGACGGAAAGAAACACGGTTTTCTAATTGACGAGCAATATTTTCCGCTACTAACTTCGCATCGATATCTGCTTTTTTAATTTCAAGAATATTGATGTGTACACGTTTACCAGTTAAAGAGTTAAGCGCTTTGCGAAGTGCTTCAACTTCAGTACCACCTTTACCGATTACCATTCCTGGCTTCGCAGTGTGGATAGTAATATTTAAACGGTTAGCTGCACGTTCAATTTCTACTTTAGAAACAGAAGCATCTTTTAAACGATTTGTAATGTACTCACGAACCTTAAGATCTTCATGTAAAAGATTAGCATAGTCTTTGCTTGCGAACCACTTGGATTCCCAATCACGAATGACTCCGATACGCAAACCGACTGGATTTACTTTTTGACCCACTGATTATCCCTCCTTCTTTTCTGATAATACGATTGTAATATGGCTTGTGCGTTTGTTAATTGCACTTGCACGACCCATTGCGCGAGGACGGAAACGTTTTAAAGTTGGTCCTTCGTCAACAAATGCTTGGGAAACTACTAATGTATTTGTATCCATTTCGTAGTTATGTTCTGCGTTTGCTAATGCAGATTTTAATACTTTCTCTACGATTGGAGAAGCAGCTTTTGGAGTAAGTTTTAAAATAGCTACTGCTTCACCGATTTGCTTTCCTCGAATTAAATCTACGACTAAACGAGCTTTACGAGGAGCAATACGAACTGTTCTTGCGACAGCTTTAGCTTGCATTTGAATGCCCTCCTCTCATTAACGTCTTGTTTTCTTATCATCATTACCATGGCCTTTATAAGTACGAGATGGAGCAAATTCTCCAAGCTTGTGACCTACCATGTCTTCAGTGATGTATACAGGCACATGTTTACGACCATCGTAAACTGCGATCGTTTGTCCGATGAATTGTGGGAAGATCGTAGAACGGCGAGACCAAGTTTTTACTACTTGCTTCTTGTCAGTTTCATTTAACTTTTCGATCTTTGTGATTAAATGCTCATCAACAAATGGTCCTTTTTTTAAGCTGCGACCCATGATTGAACCTCCCTTCGTGATTGCTCTACGGTTCGATAGTAGAACCGTAGTACAACCCCGTTATTTTTTACGACGACGTACAATAAATTTATCTGATTTGCTTTTCTTCTTGCGTGTTTTGAAACCAAGTGTTGGTTTACCCCATGGAGACATTGGAGATTTACGTCCGATTGGCGCGCGTCCTTCCCCACCACCGTGTGGATGATCGTTAGGGTTCATAACAGATCCACGAACAGTAGGTCTTTTACCTAACCAGCGTGAACGTCCAGCTTTACCAATATTAATTAGTTCGTGTTGTTCGTTACCTACTTGACCGATAGAAGCGCGGCATGTAGCTAAGATCATACGAACTTCACCTGAATTTAAACGTACAAGAACATACTTGCCTTCTTTACCTAATACTTGAGCAGAAGTACCAGCAGAACGTACTAATTGTCCACCTTTTCCTGGTTTTAACTCGATATTGTGGATAACTGTACCAACTGGAATGTTTGCTAAAGGAAGCGCATTCCCTACTTTAATGTCTGCTTCAGGACCAGACATAATTTGGATACCTACTTGTAAATTTTTAGGAGCTAAGATGTAGCGCTTTTCTCCATCTACGTAATGAATTAATGCAATATTTGCAGAACGGTTTGGATCATATTCAATAGTGGCAACGCGTCCTGGAATGCCATCTTTATCACGTTTGAAATCAATGATACGATATTGACGCTTATGACCGCCACCTTGATGACGAACTGTTAACTTACCTTGGTTATTACGGCCGCCTTTTCTTGTTAAAGGAGCAAGTAAGGATTTTTCGGGTTGATCAGTTGTGATTTCAGCAAAATCAGAAACTGTCATACCACGACGACCGTTGGAGGTAGGTTTATACTTTTTAATCGCCATTGCTTTTCCCTCCTCTTCTAGTTAAATAATTAAGCTTCGAAAATTTCTATTTCTTTGCTATCTTGAGTTAATTTTACAATTGCTTTACGACGTTTGTTTGTGTAACCACCAAAACGCCCTACACGTTTGAATTTCCCTTTGTAGTTCATTACGCTAACTTTCTCAACTTTAACGCCGAAGATTTCTTCAACAGCTGCTTTAACTTGAGTTTTGTTAGCTCTAACATCTACATCAAATGTATATTTTTTTTCAGCCATAAGATCAGTAGTACGTTCAGTAATAACGGGGCGCTTAATAACTTCGCGTGCATCCATTATGCAAGCACCTCCTCTACTTTTTCAACTGCTGCTTTCGTCATGATTAATTTATCATGATTTAAAACATCCAAAACACTGATGCCGTTAGCTGTTACAACTGTTACTCCAGGAATGTTACGAGCAGATAATGCTACGTTTTCGTCTAGATCAGCAGTCACAACTAGTGCTTTTTTCTCAACAGAAAGACCCTTTAAAACCCCTTTGAAGTCTTTTGTTTTTGGAGCTTCGAAAGCTAAGCTTTCTAATACTAAAATATTTTCTTCTAATACTTTAGAAGATAATGCAGATTTAATCGCTAAACGACGTACTTTCTTAGGTAATTTATAGCTATAGCTACGTGGAACAGGACCAAATACTGTACCACCACCACGCCATTGTGGAGATCTGATAGAACCTTGACGAGCACGACCAGTTCCTTTTTGACGCCATGGTTTGCGTCCACCACCAGCTACTTCAGAACGAATTTTAGTTTTGTGTGTCCCTTGACGTAAAGATGCTCTTTGCATAACAACTGCTTCAAACAAAACATGATTGTTAGGCTCAACCCCAAACACAGAAGCGTTTAATTCGATTTCTCCAACCTGGCTTCCGCTTTGGTTATATACCGCTACTTTAGGCATTTTTGTTTCCTCCTTTCCGACTTAATACTTAAGCTTTAACCGCACTTTTAATTTTTAATAAAGCTTTTTTCGCACCAGGAACGTTTCCTTTAATTAATAGAAGGTTACGCTCGGCGTCAACTTTAACAATTTCCAGATTTTGAACAGTAATTTGTTCTCCACCCATACGGCCAGGTAGTGCTTTCCCTTTAAATACACGGTTTGGCGCTACAGGACCCATTGAACCTGGGCGACGATGGTAACGTGATCCGTGAGCCATTGGTCCACGAGATTGTCCGTGGCGTTTAATAGAGCCTTGAAATCCTTTACCTTTTGAAATTCCTGTTACATCAACAGTTTCACCTGCTGAAAAAATATCAACTTTGACTTCTTGACCAACCTCATACTCCGCTAAGCTTGCGTCACGTAATTCACGAACGAAGCGCTTAGGAGCAGTGTTTGCTTTCGCAACGTGGCCTTTTTCAGGTTTGTTAGCAAGCTTTTCACGTTTGTCTTCGAAACCAAGTTGAATAGCTTCATAGCCGTCTGTTTCAACAGATTTCTTTTGAAGAACCACGTTGTTAGCAGCTTCTACAACAGTAACCGGGATAAGGTCGCCGTTTTCAGCAAATACTTGAGTCATACCAATTTTTCTTCCTAAGATTCCTTTGGTCATTTCAGTCACACCTCCTAATTATTATCATTATTTATTTATTAAAGTTTGATTTCGATATCTACACCGGATGGTAAGTCTAAACGCATTAATGAATCAACTGTTTGTGGAGTTGGATTAATGATATCGATTAGACGTTTATGCGTACGCATTTCAAACTGCTCACGAGAATCTTTGTACTTATGAACCGCACGAAGAATTGTGTAAACAGATTTTTCAGTTGGTAATGGAATCGGACCTGATACAGCCGCTCCAGAACGTTTAGCAGTTTCAACAATTTTCTCAGCAGATTGATCAAGAATTCTATGATCATACGCTTTTAATCGAATACGAATTTTTTGTTTTGCCATTATTTTCCCTCCTTTTCGCCTATATTAACATAGACATTCTCCGCAGAAATTTCCCACACATTCGCCATGGCAAAGCGGCCGGGTGTGTCAGCAACCTTCCACATCATCGCAGTCAAAGACCAACATTGTCTATTATACAAAACCACAATTAGAAACGCAACAATTATCATGTTTTTTTCTACGTTTTGCACACTCTCACTATTATAGCGGGCTCTGACTATAATTTCAAGTCAAAAATGAATAGTCGCAAAATTAAAAGAAATGCGAAAGCGCCTTGATCAGCCCTGAAGAAAAATGTTCATTTGACTCCAAAAGCACGCTCTTTGCTTTTTGAGGCAAAGGGTTATTTTTCACAAGGGCTAGGCGCTGGAGCTAGACAAATAGAAAGGCGAAAGCGCCTTGATCAGCCCTGATGAGAAATGATTATTTGATAGTAAACTATTTAACCTTTTTCTAAGCACAAAAAAGCAGATGGCGTGAACCATCTGCTTCATAGAAAATTAATTACTCAACGATTGTAGCAACTACACCAGCGCCAACAGTACGTCCGCCTTCACGAATAGAGAACTTAGTTCCTTCTTCGATAGCGATTGGAGCAATTAGTTCAACGTGCATTTCAATGTTATCTCCAGGCATAACCATTTCTACGCCTTCAGGAAGATTACAAATACCAGTTACGTCAGTTGTACGGAAGTAGAACTGAGGACGGTAATTAGTGAAGAATGGAGTATGACGTCCACCTTCTTCTTTAGATAAAACGTAAACTTCAGCTTTGAATTTTACGTGTGGAGTAATTGTACCTGGTTTAGCAAGTACTTGACCACGTTGGATATCTTCACGAGCAACCCCACGAAGAAGCGCACCGATATTGTCTCCAGCTTCAGCATAATCAAGAAGCTTACGGAACATTTCTACTCCAGTAACAGTAGTAGATTTTGGCTCTTCAGCTAAACCGATGATTTCAACTACATCACCAACTTTAACTTGTCCGCGCTCTACACGACCTGTTGCAACTGTTCCACGACCAGTGATTGAGAATACATCCTCAACTGGCATCATGAAAGGTTTTTCAGTATCACGAGCTGGAGTTGGGATATACTCATCAACAGCTGTCATAAGCTCAATGATTTTTTCTTCCCAAGCAGCATCTCCTTCAAGAGCTTTAAGGGCAGAACCTTTGATAACTGGTACATCGTCACCAGGGAAATCATATTCAGAAAGAAGATCACGTACTTCCATTTCTACTAATTCAAGAAGTTCTTCGTCATCAACCATGTCACATTTGTTTAAGAATACAACTAGGTAAGGTACACCTACTTGACGAGATAAAAGAATGTGCTCACGAGTTTGTGGCATTGGACCATCAGCTGCAGAAACAACTAGGATACCACCGTCCATTTGAGCAGCACCAGTGATCATGTTTTTAACATAGTCAGCATGTCCTGGGCAGTCAACGTGTGCATAGTGACGAGTTGCAGTTTCATACTCAACGTGTGCTGTTGAGATTGTTATTCCACGCTCACGCTCTTCAGGAGCAGCGTCGATTTGATCATATGCACGTGCTTCAGCACCACCTGCTTTTGCAAGTACAGTAGTGATAGCAGCTGTTAAAGTAGTTTTACCATGGTCAACGTGACCGATTGTTCCAATGTTAACGTGAGGCTTAGAGCGATCGAATTTAGCTTTTGCCATTAGGAAAATCCTCCTTTGGGTTGAGAAATTAATATATTTATTCACTGTGAAATGGGTACTCCATTTCACAGCATTTTTTCCTACATAAGTAGTTATACTTGATTAAAAAGGTAAAATCAATTATTCACCTTTATTTTTTTTAATGATTTCTTCAGCGATTGATTTTGGAATTTCTTCATAGTGATCAAAGTGCATAGAGAATACACCACGACCTTGTGTGTTAGAACGTAATGAAGTTGCATATCCAAACATCTCTGAAAGTGGAACCATTGAACGAACAACTTGAGCGTTACCACGTGCTTCCATTCCTTCAACGCGACCACGACGAGCAGTAATACCACCCATGATGTCACCCATGTATTCTTCTGGGATAACAACTTCAACTTTCATGATTGGTTCAAGGATAACTGGGTTACACTTAGATGCTGCGTTTTTAAGCGCCATAGAAGCAGCAATTTTAAACGCCATTTCTGATGAGTCAACATCATGGTAAGAACCGTCAAATAATCTCGCTTTAATATCGACTAATGGATAACCGGCAAGTACACCTCTGTCAAGCGCATCTTCAAGACCTGCTTGAACAGCTGGAATATACTCACGAGGTACCACCCCACCGACAATTCCATTTTCAAATTCAAAGCCTTTTCCTTCTTCGTTTGGAGCAAATTCAATCCAAACGTGTCCGAATTGACCGCGTCCACCTGATTGACGAGCAAACTTACCTTCTACTTGTGCAGAAGTACGGAAAGTTTCTCTATAAGCAACTTGCGGAGCACCTACATTCGCTTCAACTTTGAATTCGCGACGCATACGGTCAACGATAATATCTAAGTGAAGCTCACCCATACCAGCGATGATTACTTGACCAGTTTCTTGGTCTGTATGAGCTCTAAATGTTGGATCCTCTTCTTGAAGCTTTTGTAAAGCAGTTGTCATTTTATCTTGGTCTGCCTTTGATTTAGGCTCAACAGATAATTGGATAACCGGCTCAGGGAACTGCATGGACTCTAGGATAACAAGGTTTTTATCATCACAAAGAGTGTCACCAGTCGTTGTATCTTTTAATCCAACAGCTGCAGCAATATCGCCAGCAAATACTTTAGAGATTTCTTGGCGGCTATTTGCATGCATTTGAAGGATACGACCAATACGCTCACGCTTGCCTTTAGTAGAGTTTTGTACATATGATCCAGACTCTAGCGTACCAGAGTACACACGGAAGAATGTTAATTTACCTACATAAGGATCAGTCATAACTTTGAATGCAAGTGCTGAGAATGGCTCGTCATCACTTGAATGACGCTCAACTTCTTCCTCAGAATCAGGAAGAGTACCTTTAATTGCTGGTACATCTAATGGTGATGGAAGATAATCGATAACAGCATCTAGCATTAATTGAACACCTTTGTTCTTGAATGCAGAACCACAGATTACTGGATAGAATTCAACGTTTACAGTTCCTTGACGAATAGCTGCTTTAATCTCTTCGTTAGTGATTTCTTCACCACCAAGGTACTTTTCCATTAACTCTTCATCTAATTCCGCAACTGCTTCAAGAAGCTTTTCGCGATATTCATCAGCTTGATCTTTATATTCTTCTGGAATTTCACGAACCTCGATATCAGTTCCTAAGTCATTACCGTAGAAAGTAGCTTTCATTTCTACTAAATCAATAATTCCTTCAAACTGATCTTCAGCACCAATTGGCAGCTGAATCGGATGAGCATTTGCTTGTAAACGGTCGTGAATTGTTTTCACAGAATACAAGAAATCTGCACCGATTTTATCCATTTTATTAACGAAAACAACACGCGGAACACCATACGTAGTTGCTTGTCGCCAAACAGTTTCAGTTTGTGGTTCAACTCCAGATTGTGCATCTAGAACCGCTACAGCACCATCTAATACACGTAAAGAACGTTCAACTTCGACCGTGAAGTCTACGTGTCCAGGAGTATCGATAATGTTAACACGATGACCTTTCCATTGAGCAGTTGTTGCTGCTGATGTAATGGTAATACCGCGTTCTTGTTCTTGCTCCATCCAGTCCATCTGTGATGCACCTTCATGAGTTTCACCAATCTTATGAATACGACCAGTATAATAAAGGACACGCTCAGTTGTTGTTGTTTTACCAGCATCAATGTGAGCCATGATTCCTATATTTCTAGTGTTTTCTAAGGAGAACTCTCTTGCCATTTCAATTTTCTCCTTCCTAATATAAATGTAGTTGTTTTAAAAATAATCTTACCAGCGGTAGTGAGCAAACGCTTTGTTTGCTTCTGCCATTTTATGTGTATCTTCACGCTTCTTAACTGATGCACCAGTGTTGTTAGCTGCATCAAGGATTTCGTTAGCTAAACGCTCTTCCATCGTTTTTTCTCCACGAAGACGAGAGTAGTTTACTAACCAACGAAGACCAAGAGTAGTACGGCGATCTGGACGCACCTCTACTGGCACTTGATAGTTTGCACCACCAACACGACGAGCTCTTACTTCAAGAACTGGCATGATGTTTTTAAGTGCTTGATCAAATACCTCCATTGGGTCTTTGTTTGAACGCTCGCGGATGATGTCAAAAGAAGAGTATAAAATCTTTTGAGATTTCCCTCTTTTTCCGTCGATCATCATTTTATTAATTAGACGTGTTACAAGCTTTGATTTGTAAAGTGGATCTGGAAGCACGTCTCTTTTTGCTACAGGACCTTTACGTGGCATTTTATTTCCTCCTTTCAAAAATGGCTTATGTTATATCATTTATTTTTTAGCAGCTTTTGGTCTCTTAGTTCCGTATTTAGAACGACCTTGCATACGATTGTTAACACCAGCTGTATCTAGTGCACCACGTACGATGTGGTAACGAACCCCCGGTAAGTCTTTTACACGACCTCCACGAATAAGAACAACACTGTGCTCTTGAAGGTTGTGGCCAATACCAGGAATGTATGCTGTTACTTCGATTCCGTTCGTTAAACGAACACGAGCATATTTACGTAACGCTGAGTTCGGTTTTTTCGGAGTCATTGTACCAACACGAGTACATACACCGCGTTTTTGAGGTGAAGATACATCTGTTTGTGATTTTTTAAAGCTGTTATAACCTTTATTAAGCGCTGGTGATTTTGATTTTTCTACAGCCGTTTTACGAGGCTTGCGCACTAATTGGTTAATTGTAGGCATTTATGTTTCCTCCCTTCATTTTTAGTTAAGCCCACACATCCAGGTGGTTCATTTTAAAGCAAAAACAAAGTTTTCATAGAATTCTTTCTACAAAAACAGTTTTTATTTCTTTATAGCTACAGTTGCAGCACCAACATCTATGCCACACGCTTTTCCTAGTTTTTTCATAGAATCCACGTGAATAATCGGAACATTTACTTCTTTAGCTGTATGAATGACTTTCCCAATTACTTTCGGATCGGCATCTTTGGCAACTAATACTTGCGAAACGTCCCCAGCCTTCAATGCTTTCACTGTTTGCTTTGTTCCTACTATATAACTTTTAGCCTGCAATACTTTTTCATAAGACATTGTTTATCCTCCAAAGTATCAGGTATATAGGAGCACCTTTGCTATAGTATCATTTATAAAAAATGATGTCAACAGTCAAAAACAAATTCCTGTAAACCATTTTAGGCTTTTTACGATAAAACGCGGCACTTGCTATTTTCTCAGCAAGCACCGCGAACAATGTTATTCAACAATAACCGTTTCTTCTGCCGGCTCATCATGTACATATGGTTCTGCTCTGCGGTAGCGCTGCATACCTGTTCCTGCTGGAACGAGCTTTCCGATAATAACATTTTCTTTTAAGCCTAGCAACTCATCGCGTTTGCCTTTAATTGCCGCATCTGTAAGAACTCTTGTTGTTTCTTGGAATGATGCTGCAGACAAGAATGAGTCTGTTTCTAACGAAGCTTTTGTAATACCAAGGAGAACTGGTCTGCCTGTCGCCGGTAATCTTCCTTCAAGCAATGCTTTTTCGTTAGCGTCTGTAAATTGATGGATATCAAGCAGTGTACCTGGGAGTACTTCTGTTTCTCCAGCATCTATAACGCGTACCTTTTTCAACATTTGTCGGACCATTACTTCAACGTGTTTATCACCAATTTCTACCCCTTGCATACGATATACTTTTTGTACTTCACGCAATAAGTATTCTTGAACAGCTGTCACGTCTTTGACTTTAATTAACTCTTTAGGATCAATGGAACCTTCTGTTAATTCTTGTCCGCGATCAACTTTATCGTTTAGTCGAACTTTAAGTCTAGCCGTATAAGGAGCTGTGTAGGTACGAGACTCTACTTCACCCTGAACCACAATTTCTTGTTGTCTGTCTCTACCTTCATTTATTCCTACAACTGTACCACTAATTTCAGAAATGATCGCTTGACCTTTTGGATTACGCGCTTCAAAAATCTCTTGAATACGAGGTAAACCTTGGGTAATATCGTCACCGGCAACTCCACCCGTGTGGAATGTACGCATCGTTAACTGTGTACCTGGTTCTCCAATTGATTGTGCAGCTATGATACCAACTGCTTCCCCAACTTCCACCTCTTGGCCAGTTGCCAAATTGCGACCGTAACATTTTTTACAAACACCGTGACGAGTATTACAAGTGAATGCAGAGCGAATCCACACTTCTTCGACATTCGCATCTACAACTGTAGTAGCTAAATCCTCTGTGATTAATCCGTTTTCCGGAACAATCACTTCATTTGTTTCTGGATGTTTAATTGCTTTTCTAGCATAACGCCCAATTAAACGCTCGTCTAACGGTTCGATCACTTCTGTACCGTCTTTTAAAGCACTAATTAGAAGGCCTCTATCTGTTCCACAGTCATCTTCACGTACAATAACATCCTGCGCAACATCTACAAGACGACGAGTTAAGTAACCAGAGTCAGCCGTTTTAAGGGCTGTATCCGCTAATCCTTTACGAGCTCCGTGAGTCGAAATAAAGTACTCTAATACCGTTAATCCTTCGCGGAAACTTGACTTGATTGGCAACTCAATGATTCGACCAGCCGGGTTCGCCATAAGACCGCGCATACCTGCTAGCTGAGTGAAGTTAGACGCATTACCACGGGCACCAGAATCACTCATCATGAAAATTGGGTTGCTCTTGTCTAATGATTTCATTAGCTTAGCCTGAATCGTATCTTTTGCTGCACTCCATACAGAGATAACGCGATCATAACGTTCATCTTCGGTAATTAAACCGCGTCTGAATTGTTTTAATACATTATCTACTTTATGTTGTGCTTCATGGATGATCTGCTGCTTATCTCCTAATACAACGATATCAGCCACACCAACTGTAATACCAGCTTTTGTAGAGTATTTAAATCCTAAGTCTTTCATGCGGTCAAGCATTTTTGACGTTTCTGTAATTTTGAAACGTTTAAATACCTCAGCAATAATATTTCCAAGGATTTTCTTTTTAAATGGATCGATTAGCGGCATTTCCTTAATGACCGCAGCAACATCCGTTCCTGGCTCCACAAAATATCTTTCAGGTGTTTTTTCCTCAAGATTGGTTTTTGTCGGCTCATTAATATAAGGAAAAGATTTTGGTAAAATTTCATTAAATACAAGCTTACCAACCGTTGTAATTAACAACTGATTATTTTGTTTTTCTGTAAAAGTTTCGTTGTTTAATGATCCTGCACGTACTGCAACGCGAGTATGTAAATGCGCATACCCGTTTTGATAGGCTAGTAAGGCTTCGTTGGTATCATTAAAGATCATACCTTCACCAACTGCACCAGCTCTTTCTAAAGTTAGGTAATAGTTCCCTAATACCATGTCCTGTGATGGAGTAACAACCGGCTTTCCATCCTTTGGATTCAGAATGTTTTGTGCAGCAAGCATTAGTAATCGAGCCTCAGCTTGAGCTTCTG
Organism: Bacillus sp. 03113; assembly: GCF_006546985.1. GTDB lineage: Bacteria > Bacillota > Bacilli > Bacillales > Cytobacillaceae > VATK01. Next base: position 26,035 of record NZ_VATK01000023.1, on the reverse strand, counting down.
AAGAAAGTGGTACGTGAACAGCCATTTGGTCTCCATCAAAGTCTGCATTATAAGCAGTACAAACTAATGGGTGAAGACGAATAGCACGTCCCTCTACTAGAGTTGGCTCAAACGCTTGGATCCCAAGTCTATGAAGAGTCGGGGCACGGTTAAGAAGCACTGGATGCTCCTTAATAACTTCTTCAAGTACATCCCAAACCTCGGGTTGAATTCTTTCAATTTTTCGCTTTGCTGATTTAATATTATGAGCTAATCCTTTTTCTACAAGCTCTTTCATGACAAAAGGCTTAAATAGCTCTAAAGCCATTTCTTTTGGTAATCCGCATTGGAACATTTTAAGGTTAGGACCTACAACAATAACGGAACGACCTGAATAGTCTACACGTTTACCAAGTAAGTTTTGACGGAAACGACCTTGCTTCCCTTTCAGCATATGAGAAAGTGATTTTAACGGTCTATTACCTGGTCCAGTAACTGGTCGACCTCGACGTCCGTTATCAATAAGAGCATCAACAGCTTCTTGAAGCATCCTTTTCTCATTTTGTACGATAATGCTTGGTGCCCCAAGATCTAATAAGCGTTTTAAACGATTATTACGATTAATGACACGACGGTATAAATCATTCAAATCAGAAGTAGCAAAGCGTCCGCCATCTAACTGAACCATTGGTCGAAGCTCTGGAGGAATAACTGGAAGTACATCAAGAATCATCCAAGAAGGTTCATTTCCTGAACCACGGAATGCTTCTAAAACTTCTAGTCTTTTAATTGCTCTTGTACGGCGCTGCCCTTGAGCAGTTTTTAGTTCTTCTTTTAATGTGTCTACTTCTTTTTCTAAATCAATATCCTGAAGTAGTTTTTTAATCGCTTCAGCACCCATTGAAGCTTGGAATTTACTTCCGTATTTTTCGCGGTATGCACGATACTCCTTCTCAGATAACAGTTGTTTCTTTTCAAGAGCAGTGTCGCCTTGGTCTGTTACCACATAGGAAGCAAAATAAATAACTTCTTCTAACGCACGCGGAGACATATCAAGTACAAGCCCCATACGGCTTGGAATGCCTTTAAAATACCAAATATGTGACACAGGAGCCGCAAGCTCAATATGTCCCATACGCTCGCGACGAACTTTAGCACGTGTTACTTCTACGCCGCATCGGTCACATACTACACCTTTGTAGCGTACACGCTTATACTTTCCGCAATGACATTCCCAATCCTTCGTAGGACCGAAAATACGTTCACAGAATAAACCATCTTTTTCTGGTTTTAACGTACGATAATTAATTGTTTCAGGTTTTTTAACTTCACCATAAGACCATGAACGAATCTTATCTGGCGATGCAAGACCTATTTTCATATACTCAAAATTGTTTACATCAAGCAAGGGGCCTACCTCCCTTTTTATGTCCGGGTTTTTCCCTCATCGCTACTAGAGCTGGGGTTTCTAAACTTTTACTCCCTTAAAATCCTCTGCCTGAATCAATTCAAACAGAGGATAAGGGATTTGAAACCATAATTACTCTTTCGTTCCTACTTTTTCTGATTCTGATTTTGGTACATCAGAAGCAATCGTTAAAGAATCTGCATGCTGTAAATCTTCTTCATCTTCTAAATCACGCATTTCAATCTCTTCTTCATCGCTTGAGAGAATTTTAACGTCCATTCCTAAGCTTTGAAGTTCTTTCATTAATACCCTAAAGGATTCTGGCACTCCTGGCTCAGGGACATTTTCACCCTTAACAATGGCTTCATATGTTTTCACACGTCCTACCACGTCATCGGATTTAACCGTTAAGATTTCTTGAAGTGTATAAGCTGCACCGTATGCTTCGAGAGCCCAAACTTCCATCTCTCCAAAACGTTGTCCACCAAATTGTGCTTTACCACCTAAAGGCTGTTGTGTTACTAGAGAATATGGACCAGTTGAACGAGCATGTAATTTATCATCAACCATGTGAGCAAGCTTAATCATGTACATGACTCCGACAGAAACACGGTTGTCAAACGGCTCACCTGTACGTCCATCATATAATACAGTTTTAGCATCTCTTGCCATGCCAGCTTCTTCAATCGTATCCCATACATCCTCTTCTCGAGCACCATCAAAAACTGGAGAAGCAACATGGATACCAAGCTTTCTAGCCGCCATACCAAGGTGTAATTCAAGCACCTGCCCGATATTCATACGAGACGGAACCCCTAATGGGTTTAACATGATATCGACAGGTGTTCCATCTGGAAGATATGGCATATCCTCTTCAGGTAAAATACGAGAAATAACCCCTTTATTACCATGACGACCCGCCATTTTATCTCCTTCAGAAATTTTACGCTTCTGAACGATATAAACACGTACAAGTTGATTAACACCTGGAGGAAGTTCATCCCCGTCTTCACGATTAAAGACTTTTACATCAAGTACGATACCTCCGCCTCCATGAGGTACACGAAGGGATGTATCACGGACTTCGCGTGCTTTTTCGCCAAAGATCGCATGAAGAAGACGTTCTTCAGCAGTTAATTCAGTCACACCTTTTGGTGTAACTTTACCGACAAGTAAATCACCGTCTTTTACTTCTGCACCTGTGCGAATAATTCCACGTTCGTCAAGATTTCTAAGGGCATCTTCACCAACATTTGGAATATCACGTGTAATTTCTTCTGGTCCTAACTTTGTATCACGAGACTCAGACTCATATTCTTCAATGTGAATAGACGTATATACATCATCTTTCACGAGACGTTCACTCATGATAATCGCATCTTCATAGTTGTAACCATCCCATGTCATGAAAGCAACAAGGACATTACGACCTAAGGCAAGCTCCCCTAGCTCCATAGAAGGACCGTCAGCTAAAATTTCACCTTTTGTTACTCGGTCACCTACTGAAACAATTGGTCTTTGGTTATAGCATGTACCTTGGTTTGAGCGAATAAATTTCAACATTCTATATTTATCTAAATTTCCTTTAACTTCCTGGCCATCGATTTCACTCACGCGACGCACTCTAATTTCTCGTGCTTCAACATGCTCGACAATTCCATCATACTTACAAATAACAGCTGCACCAGAGTCTTTCCCTGATACATACTCCATACCTGTACCCACTCTAGGAGCCTCAGGCTGCATTAACGGAACCGCTTGACGTTGCATGTTCGCTCCCATTAGTGCACGGTTTGAGTCATCGTTTTCTAAGAAAGGAATACATGCAGTCGCAGCAGAGACAACTTGCTTTGGAGAAACGTCCATGTAGTCAACTCTTTCGCGTTTCACTACTGTATTTTCTCCTCTAAAACGTGCAACGACTTCTTCATCTAAGAAAGAACCGTCATCGTCTAATCTTACATTTGCCTGCGCTACAACATAGTTATCTTCTTCATCAGCTGTTAAGTAATCAATATGATTCGAAACTTTTCCTGTGTCTGGGTCAATACGACGGTAAGGTGTTTCAATAAATCCAAATCGATTCACTTTTGCGAAGGAAGATAAAGAGTTAATCAATCCAATGTTCGGACCTTCAGGCGTTTCAATTGGACACATACGTCCGTAATGTGAATAATGTACATCACGAACTTCAAATCCAGCACGTTCACGAGTCAAACCACCTGGTCCTAATGCAGATAAACGACGCTTATGCGTTAATTCTGCAAGTGGATTCGTTTGATCCATGAATTGAGATAACTGGGAGCTTCCAAAAAACTCTTTAATGGATGCAATAACTGGTCGAATATTAATCAACTGTTGAGGTGTAATCGTATTTGTATCTTGAATAGACATTCTTTCACGAACAACACGCTCCATACGGGATAATCCAATACGGAATTGGTTTTGTAACAATTCACCAACAGAACGCAAACGTCTATTCCCTAAATGATCAATATCATCTGTATTTCCAACCCCATGTAAAAGGTTGAAGAAATAACTGATAGAAGCAACTATATCGGCAGCTGAAATGTTTTTAACAGCTTCCTCTACGTATGCATTACTAATTACATTAATAACCTTTTCACCGTCATCATTTGGAGCATAAATCTTTACAGATTGCACGAGTACTTCTTCATCTAATACTCCACCGACTAAATTAACTGTTTTAAAGCCTACATTATTCTCTAAATTTGGAATAATTCGATCTAGCGTACGGCGGTCTAAAACAGTTCCCTTTTCAGCGATGATTTCACCGGTTTCAGGATCCACTAGCGTTTCTGCTATCCGCTGACCAAACAAACGATTTTTAATATGAAGCTTTTTATTAATTTTATAGCGACCTACATTCGCAAGATCATAGCGTTTTGGATCGAAAAATCTAGACACCAATAAACTCTTCGCATTTTCTACTGTTGGTGGTTCACCAGGGCGAAGACGTTCATATATTTCTAATAGAGCTTTTTCTGAGCTTTCTGTGTTGTCTTTTTCTAATGTATTTCTTATATACTCATTTTCTCCAATCAAATCAACAATTTCTTGATCAGAGCCGAATCCAAGTGCACGTAAAAGAACAGTTACAGGCAGTTTACGTGTACGATCTATTCTGACATATACAACATCTTTTGCATCCGTTTCATATTCAAGCCACGCTCCGCGATTCGGAATTACAGTTGCTGTAAAGCCTTTTTTTCCATTTTTGTCAATCTTACCACTGAAGTAGACACTCGGAGAGCGTACTAACTGTGAAACAATAACACGTTCAGCGCCATTGATAACAAATGTACCAGTTTCAGTCATAAGAGGAAAATCGCCCATAAAGACATCCTGATCTTTTACTTCACCTGTTTCTTTGTTAACAAGACGTACCTTCACACGCAAAGGCGCTGAGTATGTAACATCTCGTTCTTTCGATTCCTCAACGGAATATTTTGGTTCGCCAAGGCTGTAATCAATAAATTCAAGTAATAAATTGCCCGTGAAATCTTCAATCGGTGAAATGTCCTGGAACATTTCACGCAAACCTTCATCTAGAAACCATTGATATGAAGAGGTTTGAATCTCAATTAAATTTGGCAATTCTAATACTTCACTGATTCGTGCGTAACTTCTTCGTTGGCGGTGTCGTCCATATTGAACTAGTTGACCTGTCAACTCATTCACCCCTCAAATCAAGCGTAATTATTGCATCTATCACCGTCTTATTGCAAGGTATAGCTGCCTGCATAAGACAAAAAGAAAAAGGGTTTTTAACTCAAAAACCACATTTTCAAATTTCAAATATTATTTTGTTAGTTTTCCCTATGCCACCAAATTTATACAATTAATGATCAATTTTGTTGCATTTAGGAAATTAATATATTGGCATTATATAATGCTATCACAATAAAAAACTTAAGTCAACGTTTTATTGCTTTTAAAATGAAATACCCTTTTTTCTTCTCAACCGTCTCTACGGAATGAAAAAGAGTTGATAATTTTTCAATCGCAGATGGCGCCCCCTGCTTTTTTTGGATGACAACCCAAAGCTCTCCATCCTCTTTTAAACATTCAAAGCTTTGTTCAAAAATATCATGCACCACTTTTTTACCCGCTCGAATAGGTGGATTCGTCATAATTGCAGCAAACTTATGTCCATCAATACTTTCTAAGCGATCACTTTCATAGATTTGAATATTTTGGACACGGTTGTTCTTAGCATTATCCTTCGCAAGCTCCAGAGCTCTCAAATTAATATCCACCATATGAACGATTCGATCTTGATTATGCTTCGCAATCGAAATACCGATTGGGCCATATCCACACCCAACATCTAAAAAGTCTCCTTTAATATCTGGAGCTTCAAAAGCTTCCACCAGTAGTCTTGAGCCGAAATCAACCTCTTTTTTAGAAAAAACGCCATTATCAGTTTTAAATCGAAAGGAGGTTCCCTTCAACACAAAGTCCCAGTAACTAGGGTTGCTATCAACTTGTTGCGTACGAGAATAATAATGATCAGCCATATAATCACCTCCATCGGGGAAAAACTGAGAAGAATCTTGAGGATTAACGAATAGAAGAATCGTTGTTTGATGCTTTATTCTTGCGAAACGACTATTATTTGAATCGAATTATAAAGGATTTTTTTCTAAAAAGCAAAGTACTCGTACTATGATTTTTATAATTAGAAAAAGCTCGCTATACAGCGAGCTTTTTCCCAACGGCATTACTTAACTTCAACGCCAGCTCCAACTTCTTCAAGCTTAGCTTTAACTTCTTCAGCTTCTTCTTTAGAAACAGCTTCTTTAATTGGTTTTGGAGTGTTATCAACAAGTTCTTTTGCTTCTTTAAGTCCAAGACCTGTAATTTCACGAACTGCTTTAATAACTTTGATTTTTTGATCTCCTGCAGAAGCAAGGATAACGTCAAATTCAGTTTTCTCAGCAGCAGCTTCTCCACCAGCAGCACCTACAACAGCTACAGGAGCAGCAGCAGTAACACCAAATTCTTCTTCGATTGCTTTTACTAAGTCGTTTAATTCTAAAACAGTCATGCTTTTAACTGCTTCAATGATTTGTTCTTTAGTCATGATAAAATTTCCTCCTTATTTTTGGTTTAAAAGTTTTTATCGATCATGCGGTTGCTATATCTAACTTACGCGCCTTGTTCTTCTTTTTGATCTGCAACTGCTTTTGTAGCAAGAGCAAGGTTGCGGATAGGTGCTTGAAGAACGCTGAGTAGCATAGAAAGTAAACCTTCGCGAGATGGTAGCTCAGCAAGAGCTTTAATTTCCTCTGCAGTCGCAACGTTTCCTTCAATTACACCTGCTTTAATTTCTAATGCTTCATTCTTTTTAGCGAAGTCATTAAGAATTTTTGCAGGAGCGATTACATCTTCAACGCTGAATGCAATAGCGTTAGGACCTGTTAAAGCTTCATTTAATCCAGCTAGTTCAGCTGCTTCAGCTGCACGACGGCTTAAAGTGTTTTTATATACTTTAAATTCAACGCCTGCTTCACGAAGTTGCTTACGAAGCTCAGTCACTTCAGCTACACTAAGTCCACGGTAATCAACAACAACTGTTGATTGGCTAGCTTTTAATTTATCAGTAATTTCTGTTACGATTTGTTTCTTTTGATCAATTACACTGCTCATCCTTACACCTCCTGTTTAATTTACTCCATTTATACCGGCAATAAAAAACCTCCACATCGCGCAGACATGGAGGAAGTATACAATAGTTAATTACTAATTAACGATCAATCTATCGTATGACCTCGGTAGGAAATTAAGCCTTATGTAGGCACCTACTGTCTACGGTACAAATGTTATTTATTTTCAACAACATGATGAATTATATAAAACTCATCCTTGTTTGTCAATTATTATTTTACAACAACAGATGAAGGATCAACTTTAACCCCTGGGCTCATAGTTGAAGTAACTGAAACGTTCTTCATATAAGTACCTTTTGCAGCTGCTGGTTTAACTTTTACCAATGTATCAAAAATGGTTTTAAAGTTTTCAACAAGCTTTGTGTCTTCAAAAGAAATTTTTCCAATAGGAACATGAATATTTCCTGCTTTATCAACACGGTACTCAACTTTACCAGCTTTAATTTCATTAACAGCTTTTGTTACATCAAATGTAACTGTTCCTGTTTTAGGGTTTGGCATTAAGCCTTTAGGTCCTAAAACGCGACCAAGCTTCCCTACTTCACCCATCATGTCAGGCGTTGCAACGATTACATCGAACTCGAACCAACCTTGGTTGATTTTATTGATGAACTCTGAATCGCCAACAAAATCTGCTCCAGCAGCTTCTGCTTCTTTCGCTTTTTCGCCTTTAGCAAAAACTAAAACGCGTTGAGTTTTACCTGTTCCATTTGGAAGAACAACTGCACCACGAATTTGTTGATCTGCTTTCTTCGGATCTACACCTAAACGAAATGCTACTTCTACAGTCGCATCAAATTTTGTGAAATTAACTTTTTTTACTAGCTCAACCGCTTCTTGAAGAGGGTAAGCTTTTGTACGATCTACAAGCTTTGCAGCTTCTACATACTTTTTACCTTTTTTTGCCATGATTTTATTTCCTCCTTGATTGTGGTTTTAGCGGAATAACCTCCCACGTAGAAAAGCGCAGGCTCCTTGTCCAGCCCCGACAAGCACAAGACAAGCCTCTCACGGAAAGGTGTTCTTTACCTTTCTGGGAGGATTGGCTTGTAACCTCGAGGGGCTAAGAGCCGGAGCTAGACACTATAAAGGTTGCGAGTGTCCATATCCACGTCGCAACCTCAGGGTGAATCTTAACCATAAATGCATGGTTTAGTCTTCAATAACAATACCCATGCTGCGTGCTGTACCTTCAACCATGCGCATAGCTGCTTCAACACTTGCTGCATTTAAATCAGGCATTTTTGTTTCAGCAATCTCGCGAACTTTGTCACGCTTGACTGTTGCTACTTTATTACGGTTTGGTTCTCCAGAACCAGACTCAATTCCAGCTGCTTTTTTAAGTAAAACGGCAGCAGGAGGAGTTTTCGTAATAAATGTAAATGAACGGTCTTCAAATACCGTAATTTCAACAGGAATGATTAAGCCAGCTTGTTCAGCTGTACGAGCGTTAAATTCTTTACAAAATCCCATGATGTTCACACCGGCTTGACCTAATGCAGGACCAACTGGTGGTGCTGGATTCGCTTTCGCTGCAGGAATTTGTAATTTTACAACTTTAATTACTTTTTTAGCCACGAGACACACCTCCTTAAAGTCCGTGATGTGGTAATAGGGAATTTTCCCTCCCACTCATCTACAATAGTCTTTATATTAAAAATAAAGTACTCAACATTGTCTTGTCTCTTTGGTCGAAACATACTGACCTATGAAATAGTACCACTTTTTAATGTTTATTTCAAGTTTTTTCAGCTTATAATTTTTCAATTTGTGTAAAATCTAATTCTACTGGTGTATCACGGCCAAACATATTTACAAGAACCTTAATTTTCGATTTATCTTTATCCATTTCTTCAATAGATCCTGTAAAGTTTGCAAATGGACCTTCCTTGACCTTTACTGTTTCACCTAGCTCAAAATCGATATCCACTCTTTTCTCTTCAAAGCCCATTCTTTTTAAGATCATTTGTACTTCGTCAGGCAAAAGTGGTGTTGGTTTTGAGCCTGAACCCGCAGAGCCAACAAATCCAGTGACCCCAGGTGTATTACGGACAACATACCAAGAATCGTCCGTCATAATAATTTCAACTAGCACATAACCTGGGAATACTTTCCGTTTCAATACCTTTTTCTTACCATTTTTTATATCTGTTTCTTCTTCTTCTGGAACGACAACCCGAAAGATTTTATCTTGCATAGACATAGATTCAACCCTTTTTTCCAGGTTTGCTTTAACTTTGTTTTCATATCCAGAGTACGTATGAACAACATACCAATTCTTTTCCATTCAAGGGGACTAGACCGTCCTTCCCTCCCTGTACAATTATTTCAACATTTTTAATGAACCTTCACGATCTCATTTATCAATTTGAAACAATCAAATAATTTTCTAAACAATGAAAAAACCCGTTTCCGGGCTTAAAAGGTTTCCTGTATTATTCTCCATTATACCATGAGAACACTAGTGTTATTCAAGAATTATTCGAATAAGCTTCGAAATTCCCGTATCAACCAATGCAAAGAATAAAGCAAAGAATGTAACCGTAGCGAGAACGGTAATCGTATAGTTTGTTAGCTCCTTTCGTTTTGGCCAGCTAACCTTTCTTAATTCACGACCTACTTCACGAAAAAAATTCACGATGCGCTGCATTATTGTTACCTCCAAAATTTTCAAGAGATCTTTTTCTCTATATAAAACAGTTACTTTGTTTCACGATGAACGGTATGAGTTTGACAATTTTGACAAAACTTATTTAGTGCCAGTCTTTCATTTTCTTTCTTGCTTATGGTAGAGTAATTTCTCGAACCACATTTTTCGCAAGCTAACACAACTTTTTTTCTCACGGAAGACACCCACAATATCTACTTAATGTCCTCAAACCTTATCATGTACCATCTCTAATGTCAATGTAAGCTAGAAAAGCGGAAGGCGCCTGTAGATAGACACAACAAAAACGGGAAGCGCCTTAATCAGCCCTGAAGAAAAATGTTCTCATGATTCAAAAAGTGTTTTTCACTTTAGAGGCATGAGGCTATTTTTCACAAGGGCTAGGCGCTAGAGTTAGACACCAAGAAAAGCGGAAGCGCCTTGTTCAGTCCTGAAGAAAAATGTTCATTTGGCTCCAAAAGCGTTTTTTGCTTTTAGAGACAAAGGGTTATTTTTCACAAGGGCTAGGCGCTAGAGCTAGACACCAATTCATTCTCAAAATAATACTAGAAGGAAAATTCGCGTATCTCTAAATATCTTTCTAATTTCCTTTTTACTCTTTGCAATGCATTATCAATTGATTTAACATGTCGATTGAGTTCTTCAGATATCTCTTGGTAGGATTGACCATCTAGATAGAGCGCTAATACTTTTCTTTCTAAATCACTAAGCAGCTCTGACATCTTAACTTCAATATGATCAAATTCTTCTTGATTTATGATAAGCTCCTCAGGATCCAAGATCTTCGCACCTGAAATGACATCCATTAACGTTCGATCTGATTCTTCATCATAGATAGGCTTGTCCAACGAAACATATGAATTTAAAGGGATATGCTTTTGCCGTGTAGCCGTTTTGATTGCTGTGATAATCTGTCTAGTAATGCAAAGCTCAGCGAATGCTTTAAAAGAAGAAAGCTTATCCTCTTTAAAATCACGTATTGCCTTATATAAGCCTATCATTCCTTCTTGAACGATATCTTCTTTATCAGCTCCGATTAAAAAATAGGATCTAGCTTTTGCACGCACGAAATTACGGTATTTGTGAATTAAATAATCAAGCGCCTCACTCTCACCTTTGTGCACTAAATCAACAAGCACTTCATCTTCCATCTGAGAATAATTTTCGTTACTTTCGTTGATTTTTGTCTCGAAGTCATGACTCATACAGATCCCCCCGACCGTGCAATCATGGATAGAAATATTATACAGTAGGTATTTTTCAAGCGTCAACTATTCATTTGTTTCCTCTACGCCATTTTTCAAAAATTTCTGCCACTTCATCACTAAGCTGTATTTTAGAAACGGGCTTATTATCCCGTGTTTTCCGAACCTCTTTCTCAATTCCTTTTTCAATCATTGCCACTTCATTCAATAACTCTCTGGCAGATTTTCTCAACGCTCCCTGACCAAATATGGCCCACTGTTCTGTGAAATCAGACGTAGCTACATGAACTTGTGTTTTGATATTATTTAATTCTTGTGCGAGTTTTTCAATTCTTTCATCAGCAGTTTCATTTTCTCTCGTAAAGATGACTTCGACTTGATAGTTTTTTAGTTTCTTTTCAATCCCTTGCACATGGTAAGCATCGAAAACAATGATGACTCGATAGCCTGAATACCCTTGATATTCAGCCATTTTTTCAATTAGCCGGTCACGAGCAGCAGATAAATCCTTCTTTTTTAGCTCCACTAATTCCGGCCATGCTCCGATCATATTATACCCATCAACTATGAGGATGTTCATCCTTTATCCCTCTAGCGGATGACGTTTTCTATAAACCTCATACATTAAAAGAGCAGCTGCAACGGATGCGTTCAAGGATGTGATATGTCCTACCATCGGCATATGGATTAAGAAATCACATTTATCTCTAATCAATCGACCCATTCCTTTTCCTTCACTGCCGATTACTAATCCAAGTGGCAAAGTTCCATCAAATCTACGATAATCCTCGCTTGCTTTCGCATCCGTTCCGGCGATCCAAAGTCCTCTTTCTTTCAACTCATCAATGGTTCTTGACATATTCGTCACTCTAACCACTGGAACATGCTCGATTGCTCCAGTAGAAGCCTTGGCAACCGTTGAGGTTAATCCAACCGCTCTCCTTTTTGGAATAATAATCCCATGTGCACCAACTGCATCAGCCGTTCGCATAATTGAACCTAAATTATGGGGATCCTCGATTTCATCTAAAAGCAGGAAGAATGGCGTTTCTTGCTTCTTTTCACAAGCGGCAAATAAATCATCCAACTCAGCATACTGATAGGCAGCAACTTGTGCGACCACTCCTTGATGATTTCCTTCCACCATGGAATCGAGCTTCTTTTTTGGAACAAACTGTACAAATACATTGGAATCCTTCGCCATTCCTGTTACAACCTGCATTTGACCCCGCTGCGAGCCCTCAGCAATGAAAATTTTATTAATATCTCGATTTGATTTTAATGCCTCAATCACAGCATTTTTCCCGATAATGAAATCCTCACTCATTTAGATTCCTCCTTCCTTCTTTCTTCAATGATTTGAAAAGCGGCTGTAATCAGTTGTTCAAGCCGCTCTTTATCCTCAGCTAAATACAAATAACCAATCAATGCTTCAAAAGCTGTACTATAACGATACGTTTGAACATCTGTATTTTTCGGTATCGTTCCAGACTTTGCATTTCGCCCTCTTCTCATGATCGCTAATTCATGGTCATGAAGGATCTTATCATCAATGAGCTGATGAATAATTTTCGATTGTGCTTTAGCTGACACATATTTCGTCGCTTCACGATGCAATTGATTAGGTCTCACACTTCCATTTTGGATCAAGTGATAACGTACGTATTTTTCAAAAACGGCATCCCCCATATATGCAAGCGCAAGACTATTCAGTTGTTTCTCATCGATTTTTTCATTGTATGGAAGCATCTGTTAACCCCTTTTCCATCTTGTCCCTTGGGGCGTGTCTTCTAAAATAATATTCATGTTCTTTAATTGATCTCGGATGTCATCTGCCAGTTGGAACTCTCGATCTTTTCTTGCTTGAATCCTTTTTTCAATTAAAGCTTCTATCTCTTCATCTAGCCATTCTTCTTTTTCCAAAGATAAACCGAACACCTCAAACAGAGATGCAAACTCTTTCATAAATACCTCTATTACAGTAACAGATGTATTTTTTTCCATAAGATAGTAATTGGCTAGCTTTGATATCTCAAATAACAAGGAGATCCCATTTGCTGTGTTAAAATCATCGTCCATTGCTGTCAAAAATTCTGCATGAAGCTGATTGATTTTATTTAACCATTCCTGGTCATTTTCTGTCAGGTTAGCGCTCGCTTCTTTTCGATGGTTTAAATTTTCATAGGATGTTCTAATTCTTTCTAAGCCATTACGAGTATTTTCTAGCAGCTCTTCGCTATAGTTAATGGGATTGCGATAATGAACAGAAAGCATAAAAAACCGTAATACTTGTGGATCATGCTCTTTAATGATTTCATGCACCGTCACAAAATTCCCAAGAGATTTAGACATTTTTTCATTATCAATATTAATATACCCATTGTGCATCCAATAACGTGCGAAAGGCTTACCAGTCAGCGCCTCAGATTGTGCTATTTCATTTTCGTGATGCGGAAAAGCTAGATCTTGACCGCCAGCATGAATATCAATGGTTTCACCTAAATACTTTCTAGCCATAGCCGAGCACTCAATATGCCAGCCCGGACGCCCTTTTCCCCACGGACTATCCCAATATATTTCGCCTTCTTTTGCACTTTTCCAAAGAGCAAAATCAAGATCATCTTGCTTTTTTTCTCCAGTCGCAATACGTGCACCACTCTTGAGATCATCAATCGATTGATGAGAGAGCTTTCCGTATCCATTGAATTTTCTTGTATGATAGTAGACATCACCTTCTGATTCGTACGCATATCCTTTTTCAATCAAGGCTTGAATAAACTCAATGATAATATCCATATTTTCAGTTACTCTTGGATGTACATCTGCTTTTTTGCAGCCTAATGCGGTTACATCCTCAAAGTAAGCCTCAATAAAACGATCAGCGATGGTTGGCACATCCTCACCGAGTGTATTGGCCGCTTTAATTAATTTATCATCTACATCCGTAAAGTTTGAGACATAGGTTACATCATATCCACGAAACTCTAAATACCTTCTCACTGTATCAAATACGATAGCAGGTCGTGCATTCCCAATGTGGATATAATTATAAACTGTAGGTCCGCACACGTATATTTTTACTTTTCCCTCTTCTAGCGGAGTAAACACTTCTTTTTTTCTTGTCATCGTATTATATATTTGAATGGACATTAATATTTTCTGCTCCTTTCTTTAACGCCTCTAATTCCTCTGTAAGCCGCTTAATTTCATTTTCTAATTCCTTCAATCGATCTGCAACTGGATCAGGCAGGTCTCTATGATTCAAGTCTTTATTAACTCTTATCCCATCCTGCACCCTTACTCTTCCAGGTATTCCAACAACGGTAGAATTAGGAGGAACATCTCTAAGAACAACAGACCCAGCCCCAATTTTTGAATTTTCACCAATCGTGATGGAGCCTAGCACTTTTGCCCCGGTTGCAATTAAAGCATTATCTTTTATGGTTGGATGCCGTTTCCCTTTTTCTTTCCCTGTCCCGCCAAGAGTAACTCCTTGAAAGACTGTCACATTATTTCCAATTTCACACGTTTCACCAATCACAACGCCCATTCCATGGTCGATAAAAAAACGTCTTCCTATTTTCGCACCTGGATGAATTTCTATCCCTGTAAAAAAACGACTCATCTGAGAAACAACACGTGCCATAAAATAGAATTTCCTTTTAAATAAAGCATGTGCGACTCGATGAGCCCAAATAGCGTGTAATCCCGAATAAGTAAGGATTACTTCTAAATAACTTCTGGCCGCAGGATCTTGTTCAAATACTACATCGATATCTTCCTTTAACTTACTAAACACGCTGTCATCCCTCCTTATACTAGATGAATCTTAATATTGAAATGCACTTTTTTAAAAGCTATCAAGATAATTTAAGTAAATTCAAATTTAACTTTTCTGTCTAGCTGCAGTTTCCAGCCTCTCGATCATAAGTCCCATTACACAAGTCAATCAGGATTTTTCCGCCGCGGCTGTTCAAGGAGCTTAGCTTTTTTAATATACAAAAAGCGTCTCTGTCAATATATTGACAGAGACGCTTTCGCGCGGTTCCACTCTGTTTAGACCTATAATAGGTCCCGACTTTACCCTGTTAACGGAAGGAGTCCGCTCAAAATCTACTGAAATAACTTGTTCGAAATGAGACTCAGAGGCGCATTTTCAAAAAACGAGCGGCTTGAACCATTTTCAGCCAATGATGGTTCTCTCTTTTAAGCATCCTTTTTTTACTTTTTCCTCATCAACATTTTTATTATTAAAAATTACTATCACTATATTACATTTCCATCAATATGTTAACTAATAAGATTTTGCAGACGACTGATTACTTTTTCTTTCCCTAATAGTTGAATCGATAACTGAAGGTCTGGACCATGTGTTTGACCTGTTACAGCAACGCGAATCGGCATAAATAGCTTTTTCCCTTTTTGCCCTGTTGCTTTTTGAACAGCCTTGATAGAAGCTTTAATAGCATCGGCTTTAAAATCTTCCACAAGCTCAAATTCATGTAATAGTGTTTTTAATACTTCAGGAACTTGCTCCTCTGTTAAAACAGCTTTCGCTTCTTCATCATAATGCACATCGGTATTAAAAAACAATTGGGATAATTCGACAATTTCAGCTCCATAGCTCATTTGGTCCTGGAATAAGGAAGCAAGACTTTTCACCCATTGAGTCTCTTCTTCCGATAATTGCTCACTGACTAAACCAGCTTTAATCAAATGTGGCAGGGAAATGTCAACCAATTGATCGATATTTAGCTTCTTAATGTATTGGTTATTCATCCATGTAAGCTTATGCTGATCAAATAAAGCTGGTGATTTGGATAGTCTGCTTGGATCAAAATTTTGAATAAATTCTTCTTTTGAGTAAATTTCTTCTTCTCCAGCAGGTGACCAGCCAAGTAATGTAATAAAATTAAACAATGCTTCAGGAAGGTAGCCAAGCTCTTTATATTGTTCGATAAATTGAATAATGGTTTTATCCCGTTTACTCAATTTTTTGCGGCTTTCATTCACTATTAATGTCATATGACCAAAGATTGGGCGTTCCCAACCTAAAGCATCATAGATTAACAGCTGTTTTGGTGTATTCGAAATATGATCATCTCCACGTAGAACATGAGAAATTTTCATTATGTGGTCGTCTACAGCAACTGCAAAATTATAAGTAGGCGTTCCATCCTTCTTTACAATAACGAAGTCTCCAAATCCATCAGACTCAAAGGAAACGTGTCCTTTAACCATATCATCAAATGCCAGCACCTGTCCTTCAGGTACTTTAAAACGGATACTAGGCATTCTTCCTTCTGCCTCTAACTTTTCTTGATCCTCTTTCGATAAATGACGACATTTTCCTGAATAACGCGGCATTTCATTTTTATTTGCATATTCTTCACGTTCAGCCTCAAGCTCTTCTTCTGTACAATAGCATTTATAGGCTAGTCCTTTTTCAACAAGTTCATTGTAATATTTTTCATAAATTTCATTTCTTTCTGATTGTCGATATGGACCGTACTCACCACCAACATCTACGCTCTCATCCCAATCAAGGCCTAGCCACTTTAAATATTTAAGCTGGCTCTCTTCTCCGCCTTCAATATTTCTTTTTTGATCTGTATCCTCTATGCGGATAATAAATTTTCCGCCTCTATTACGTGCATATAAATAATTAAATAATGCAGTTCGTGCGTTTCCAATATGCAGATAGCCTGTTGGACTTGGCGCATAACGAACGCGAATATCATTTGACATTTGAATACTGCCTCCCACCAAAATTTCGTGCTCATAATGGTTTTATTTTACCACTCTGTTTTTCACATATAAAGTGAAACTTCTATCAGTGAGAGGATGCCGACATAACAAGTATGTACTAGTTTTGAAGGTAGAGCAGAATGTTAAACTTCTTCTCCCTCACTGATGGTTAGTTGAACAAATCAGGTTATTACGGGCAGTTATCCCTCCAAATTTCTCACTTCCTCGATCTCAAGTTGGGATTGTACTGCTCGTTATAACGTGATAAAGAAGATATTAAGATTCTATTTTTCTTAGTAATATTACAGCTTGAGAGGCAATACCTTCTTCTCTGCCAGTAAAACCAAGTTTTTCTGTCGTTGTTGCTTTTACATTAATTTCTTCCACTGTCGCTTCTAAAAGAACGGCAATTCTTTCCCTCATTTGTTGTATATAAGGGGACATTTTCGGCTTTTGGGCAATAACGGTACAATCTACATTGACAAGTGCATACCCTTTCTCTTTCACTAATTTCCATACTTGTTGCAATAGCTTTGCAGAATCAGCATTCTTAAAGGCAGGATCTGTATCTGGAAAGTGCTTTCCAATATCCCCTTCTCCTATTGCACCAAGACATGCATCTGCAATGGTATGTAAGAGAACATCCGCATCTGAATGACCTAATAGTCCTTTTTCATGTGGAATTTCAATACCTCCAATGATAAGAGGTCTGCCTTCAATCAATTGATGTACATCAAAGCCTTGTCCAATTCGAAACATTTCATTGCTCCTTTTTTCAGAAAAAGTTTTCTCTCTTAAAAAGAGAGGTTGCGATTTTTAAAGCGAATGATTCCCTATCAAACGATTTAATTGAGCTCTCTTTTATTCTTTCTTTTATTCACGATTGCTTCTGCAAAAAAGAGATCTTCACACGTCGTTAGTTTAATGTTATCGTAGCTTCCTGTCACAATTTCAATTTCCTTGTCAAGCCGTTCGACCAAACTAGCATCGTCCGTACCTAAAAACTGATCTGCAAATGCTTTTTGATGGGCTTCAGCTAACAAGGACATACGAAAAGCTTGTGGGGTTTGTACAGCCCACAAGCTAGAACGATCAATCGTTTCTGCTACTTTATTGTCTATCACTTTTTTTATTGTATCTTTTACTTGAACAGCCAATACTGCCGCACCCTTATGTTTAGCTGCTAAAACCAACTGATAAATATGATCTGACTGAACAAATGGTCTTGCTGCGTCATGCACTAACACTAATTCATCCTCTTGTATCAGTTGGACTGCATTATAAACACTATGCTGCCTTTCTGCTCCTCCGATTACAAATTGTATATTTTTTTGAAAATGATGTTTTTGGATTAACCTTTCCAATTCTTCTTTATCACGAGTATTTATCACAATCCACATCTTCTTACATTGATTATCTTTTTCAAAAACACGTAAAGTGTGAATGATGATGGGTATCCCATCTAAATTAAGAAAAACTTTATTTTTCCCTGCTCCCATTCGTTTCCCTTGCCCAGCCGCAAGAATAATGACTTCATAAGCCATATACAAACTCCTATCCTATTACAATGCTTTTTCTAATAATTTCGGTTTTGCAAAAATCATTCTTCCCGCAGAGGTTTGCAGTACACTGGTTACAAGAACATCAATGTGCTTTCCAATGTAATTACGGCCTTCTTCGACGACTATCATCGTACCATCATCTAAATAAGCCACTCCCTGATTATGTTCTTTGCCATCTTTAATCACTTGAACATTCATTTCTTCTCCAGGAAGTACAACAGGCTTCACTGCATTTGCCAAATCATTGATATTTAATACTTCAACTTTCTGCAGTTCACATACTTTATTTAAATTAAAGTCATTTGTTACAACGACCCCATTTGTCAATTTAGCTAGCTTCACTAGTTTGCTATCTACTTCTTGGATTTCTTCAAAGTCACCTTCATAAATCTCTACTTTAATCGCAAGCTCCTTTTGAATTCGGTTTAAGATATCTAAACCTCTTCGCCCTCTATTTCTTTTTAAAACGTCAGAAGAATCTGCAATATGCTGCAGCTCTTCTAAAACGAATTGAGGGATGACTATCGTTCCTTCTAAAAAACCAGTTTGGCATATATCTGCAATTCTCCCATCAATAATAACACTTGTGTCGAGAATTTTTAACTGGCTGTTTTGTATTTTATCAGCTTCATCTTCGCCTGATTTTTTCTTCCGACTAGAAAATAAGCCTAAAAGTTCATCTCTCTTTTTAAATCCTACTTGAAAACCTAAATATCCAAAAAGAAGGGTTAATAAGATAGGTGCTACAGTGTTGAGAATAGGCACCTCTATCGCTGTTAGAGCAAAGCCTATTAAAAAAGCAAGAAGCAGCCCAAAGGCAAGACCGACACTGCCAAATATAATATCTGTGATCGGTGCTTTCACAAGAGATTCCTCTACCCATTTTACACAATTAACGATAAAATCAACCGCCCAAAAAGTAATAAGATAAAAGATAATAGCACCTAAAATGGCGGACACATAAGGGTTATTTAATAATTGAATATTATCCAGCGTTACCAGTTTCAATAAATCTGGCAACAAAAATATACCGAGGGTTCCTCCTATAATGAGAAAACATACTTGCACTATACGATTCAACATCCCCTTCACCTCCTTTTATTCATTATAAACAAATTCCCCAAATTGAAACCTATTATTACACATAAATTTGTGATTGTAATGAAAACGTTATATTTTAAAAAATTGGCAAATAACCAATGACTGCTCATACACTTATTGCTAAAGCAGTTTTATTCCATTTTATGATGATCACCACTTGATCTAAATAAATGTAAATGCATAATAACTATGCAAAATATTGTCTAATCAGTTCTAGGTTAGCACCCAGATTGTTTAGTGTCAAATAATTAAACCTTACATTTTATCATAGTTAATGTAACCCTTCAATATTCTTTTTTAATCGACAAGCTCCTTATACGATTGCATTTTCCTTTTATTAACAGATATTACTCTACTAATGCTGCTTTCAATGCTTCGCTAACAGATGCAACCCCGATTAACTGTATTCCTGATGGTGCCTTCCAACCACTAAGATTATTTGCAGGAAGTATTACTCTTTCAAAGCCAAGCTTTACAGCTTCTTGAACTCTCTGTTCAATTCTAGAAACTCTTCTTACCTCACCCGTTAAACCAACCTCACCAATGATACAGTCAGTAGGACGGGTAGGCTTGTCCCGAAAGCTTGAAGCAATACTGACAGCAATCGCTAAATCAATGGCAGGCTCATCTAACTTCACACCACCCGCAACCTTTAAGTACGCATCCTGATTTTGAAGCAGCATTCCTACTCTTTTTTCTAATACAGCCATTAATAGTGGTACGCGATTGTGATCAATTCCAGTCGCCATTCTTCTTGGATTTCCAAAGCTTGTTGGAGAAATCAATGCTTGAATTTCAACTAGCACGGGACGAGTGCCCTCCATTGAAGCCACTACGGTTGACCCTGCCGCTCCTTGTGATCGCTCCTCTAAAAAAATTTCGGATGGATTTTCAACTTCTTCAAGTCCAAATTCTTTCATTTCAAATATGCCCATTTCATTTGTCGAACCAAAGCGATTTTTAACGGCTCGGAGAATTCGATATGTATGATGTCGTTCTCCTTCGAAATATAGAACGGTATCAACCATATGTTCTAGTATTCTAGGTCCAGCAATTGAACCTTCTTTTGTCACATGACCCACAATAAAGATGGCAATCCCTTTTGTTTTCGCTATTCTCATCAGCTCTGCTGTACATTCTCGAACTTGGGAAACACTTCCCTGCGCAGATGTAATTTCAGGGTGAAACACAGTTTGAATCGAATCAATAATGACAAAGTTTGGATTTGTTGCATCAATGGTACGGCTTATCTCCTCTAAATTTGTTTCCGAATAGACAAATAAGTGTTCTGATTGAACGCCTAATCGATCTGCTCTTAGCTTCGTTTGTCTAAGGGACTCCTCTCCTGATATGTATAGCACCAAATGCTTTTTAACAGCTAATTGAGATGAAACTTGTAAAAGGAGAGTAGACTTTCCAATCCCAGGATCTCCTCCAATTAAGACTAAAGATCCTTTTACTACACCTCCGCCTAACACACGATTTAACTCTACTAAATCAGTGAGAATACGCGGTTCACTCACATTCTCAATGGTCGTTATTGGGGTCGGTTTTGAACGAATGCCAGATTCCTGAGTATGCAAAAAAGCCCCTCTTCTTCCTGGTGCAGCTTTTTCCACTTCTTCAACCATCGTATTCCATTGACCACAGCCAGGACATTTCCCCATCCATTTTGGTGACTCATAACCGCAATCGTTACATAAAAATTTTGTTTTCCTTTTTGCCATTAATCAAACCATTCCTTTTAATTTAAAATAGGTACACGGCTGTAAAATACCGTGTACCTTTATCGTTAAATCTAATTACTTTTGTAGATTTGGCTCTGCGCTTGCTTCAGCTAATTGAACTACAAATTCACCCTTTTCAACATCAATGACAATGTTTTGACCGGTTAATACAGTTCCTTTTAGCAGCTCTTCTGACAAACGATCTTCAATATGTTTTTGGATCGCCCGACGCAATGGTCGAGCACCATACTCTGGATCATAGCCTTCATCCGCAATTTTTTCCATTGCATTTCCGGTTAATGTTAGATCGATATCTTGCTCTTTTAACCGTTTTGTTAATTGATCCGACATAAGTGAAACAATTTGCTTTAAGTGCTTTTTCTCTAAAGCATGGAAAACAATGATCTCATCAATACGATTTAGGAATTCAGGTCGGAAGGCTCTCTTTAGCTCCTCCATCACTTTCCCTTTCATATCTTTATAGTCTTGATCTCCATCTTGGATATTAAAGCCAACATATTTATTTCGTTTTAATGCTTGTGCCCCAACATTTGATGTCATGATAAGAACAGTATTTCTGAAATCAACGGTTCTTCCTTTTGAATCGGTTAATCGACCATCCTCTAATACTTGCAATAAAATGTTGAATACATCTGGATGTGCCTTTTCTATTTCGTCTAATAGAACCACTGAGTAAGGCTTTCTTCGTACTTTTTCCGTTAATTGTCCACCTTCCTCATACCCTACATATCCTGGCGGTGATCCTACAAGCCTTGATGTTGAATGCTTTTCCATGTATTCTGACATATCAATACGAATCATTGCATCCTCATCGCCAAACATTACTTCGGCTAATGCTCGCGCTAGCTCTGTTTTACCAACACCTGTTGGACCTAAGAAAATAAACGAACCAATTGGACGTTTTGGATCTTTCAATCCAGCTCTTGCACGGCGAACAGCTTTCGAAATAGCCTTAACCGCTTCTTCTTGACCGATAACTCTTGAATGTAAAATTTCTTCTAGCTTAAGCAATTTTTCTGTTTCAGTTTGAGCGAGCTTAGAAACTGGAATACCCGTCCAGCTAGATACAACATGAGCAATATCTTCTACTGTCACCTCTGTATTTTCTTGGCCCTGCTTTTCTTTCCAATTCTTTTTCGTTTCTTCTAGCTTTTCACGAAGCCTTTGCTCTGAGTCTCTTAAAGAAGCTGCCTTTTCAAATTCCTGACTTTGTACAGCTGCATCTTTTTCCTTACGAACAACCTCAAGCTTTAACTCAAGCTCTTTTAAATTTGGTGGTGTTGTGTAAGATCTTAAACGTACCTTTGAACCAGCTTCATCGATTAAATCAATGGCTTTATCTGGTAAAAATCGATCTGATATATAACGATCAGATAATTTTACAGCAGCTTCAATTGCTTCATCTGTAATAGAAACGCGATGATGTGCTTCATAACGATCGCGTAATCCTTTAAGAATTTGGACTGATTCTTCTGATGATGGCTCATCAACCATGATCGGTTGGAAACGTCTTTCTAAAGCAGCATCTTTTTCAATATACTTTCTGTACTCATCTAAAGTTGTTGCTCCGATGCATTGAAGTTCTCCACGAGCAAGAGAAGGTTTTAAAATATTAGAAGCATCAATAGCACCTTCTGCTCCACCGGCACCTATTAATGTGTGAAGTTCGTCGATAAACAAGATAATATTTCCAGCTTGACGAATTTCATCCATTACTTTCTTTAGACGATCCTCAAACTCACCACGATATTTGGTTCCTGCTACAACTGTTCCCATATCCAAGGTCATAACACGTTTATCTCGAAGAATTTCAGGAACTTCGTTATTTACAATTTGTTGTGCAAGTCCTTCGGCAATCGCTGTTTTACCGACACCCGGCTCCCCAATCAATACTGGATTATTTTTCGTTCTACGGCTTAACACTTCGATCACACGCTGAATTTCTTTGCTGCGGCCAATGACTGGGTCAAGACTCCCTTCTCTTGCAATTGCGGTTAAATCTCTTGCTAAACTATCCAACGTAGGTGTATTTGCGTTCGCAGCTGCACCGCCTTGATGATTTCCTGATTCATTGCTTCCTAGCAACTGAAGTACTTGTTGACGAGCCTTATTGAGACTAACACCAAGGTTATTTAGAACTCTTGCTGCAACTCCTTCTCCTTCACGAATGAGACCTAATAAAATATGCTCTGTACCTACATATGAATGACCTAACTTCCTTGCTTCATCCATAGATAGTTCAATTACTTTCTTTGCTCTCGGTGTATAATG
The DNA here is from genome assembly GCF_006546985.1 of Bacillus sp. 03113. Lineage (GTDB taxonomy): Bacteria > Bacillota > Bacilli > Bacillales > Cytobacillaceae > VATK01. The sequence goes on along the minus strand of NZ_VATK01000023.1, from coordinate 2,652 downwards.
GATGGTCTGAGATGCATCTTGGCCAACCCCAATTAAATTCTCAACTTCTTTTTGAATTTTTTCAGAACCAAGACCTAAAGCATATAACGCTTTTGCTGCAATGCCTTCCCCTTCTCTTACAAGTCCTAGTAATACGTGTTCCGTGCCAATATTATTATGACCTAATCGAATGGCTTCCTCTTGGGCTAATGCTAATACCTTCTGTGCTCTTTCTGTAAATCGACCAAACATCATTTTCTCATCCTCCTTGTTTGCTATTTATCCAATTTCATTCTTTCCCTAATTAAAGTTGCTCTTCGAATATCTCTTTCATTTGGCCTCAATGGACCACCAGCATACTGCTGTAAAAAACCTGGCTGTGTAAGGATCATTAATTCATTTAATATATTTTTGGGAACACTATTTATATATCCCATATCAATCCCAAGCTTTACATCAGATAAACAGCGAGCTGCTTCCTTTGTTTCAATAATTCGACTATTGCACAAAATGCCATAAGAACGATATATTCTGTCCTCTAATTGTATATTAGAAGTCTTTTCTAATGCTTCTCGTGCTGATCTTTCCTGGGTAATTAATTGATCTACAACACTTTTTAGGTCTTCTACAATGTCTTGTTCTGACTTTCCTAATGTAATCTGGTTGGAAACTTGAAATATATTACCTAAAGCTTCGCTGCCTTCCCCATAAATTCCTCTAACGACTAGCCCTAGTTGATTAATTGCAGGAATAATCCGACTTATTTGCTCCGTTAGTACTAATCCTGGCAAATGCATCATGACTGATGCTCTTAATCCAGTACCAACATTTGTTGGACAGCTTGTTAAATATCCAACCTTTTCATCAAATGCATAATCTATTTCCTCCTCAAACCAATCATCAATTTCGTTTGCCAAGCTTAAAGCTTCGAATAATTGGAAGCCAGGAAATAGACACTGTATACGAATATGATCTTCTTCGTTAATCATAATACTTGCTTCTTCATTTACTGATAATAAACAAGCTCCGAACGGAGAATCCTCTGCAAGAAGAGGGCTAATTAAGTGCTTTTCAACTAATACTCTTTTTTGAAGAGGTTGCAGCTCATCCATAATTAACATCTCTAGGCTGCCATCAAATTTTGAGAAGGATTTTTCTTTTATTCTATTCTTGATCGTCTGAATAACTTCCTTTGCTTCCTCATTGGAAAAAAGAATAGGAAATTTATACTGATTAATATTGCGTGCAAGACGAATGCGGGAGCTTAATACAATATCGGCATCAGGTCCCTCAGAACTCATCCATGAACTTACTGCTTGATTAATAAATCGTTCCAGTGACAACCTATGCACCTCCCTCTTCACTTCCATTTAGTTTTTTCTCCAATGATCGAATCTCATCCCTTATTTGCGCAGCATGTTCAAACTCTTCTTGTACAATCAATTCTTTTAAACTTAACTTTAATTGGGCAATATTCTTTTGAATATGTATATTGCCACCAATCCTTTTCGGTACCTTTCCATTATGACTCCAATTTCCGCTATGCAAACGTCTTAAAATAGGCTTTAATCGATCTTTAAAAGTTGCATAACAATGGGCACAGCCAAATCGACCGATTTTAATAAATTGTTGAAAGGTCATGGAACAGTTTGGACATTGTAATATTTCTGGATTTTGAAATGTCTCTTGTTTTTGTTGAAAATTTGTCTCTATATTCAGCAAACCAGCTAATAAATTATTTATAGAATAGCCCGAACCGCCATTTAATAAAAATAATTCGCCTTTTTCTTGAGCACATTTTTCACAAAGATGAAACTCTGTTTTTTCTCCACTAATTATTTTAGTAAAATGAAGGGTGGCCGGTCTTTGATTACATTCTTCACAAATCATGTTATCACCTCTTTAGCTGCTGAAATTTATTTATATTTTAAGGTAATCAGCATAGCTTTTAGCACTCTAGCACGCAATTCATCACGAAGCGGCAATTCAATGCATAAAACTGATCGATCTATTACACTTAGCATGATTTTTGCTTCCCTTTTTGTTATAACCTCTTCCTCTATTAAACGATAAATAACATCTTCAGCACTGCTCTGGGGAATGCGATGTTGAATTAAGGATATTAATTGATCGATTAGATGAGCATGATCATAAGATTTAACCTTCATAATGCGAATATAACCGCCTCCACCGCGTTTACTCTCAACGATATATCCTCTTTCAATTGTAAAGCGAGTATTGATCACATAATTAATTTGTGATGGTACACATTCAAATTTGTCTGCAACCTCACTTCTTTTTATCTCTACAATTTCTCGCTCGCTCATTTCTAATACCTTCTTCAAGTAATTTTCAATTATATCCGATATATTTCTCATCATGCCACCCCCTATCTGACTTTGACTATATTTGACGTAAATTATACATGAAATTAAACTCGTTTTGCAATGAAACAGACTTTAATAATTTTACCATTTTAGTCTAACAGGTAAACATGGAGGTCTAAATAAATGAATTCAATTCGGATGAAAGCGCCCACTTGACTCATTTTATCATCGACTTCTCTTTCTCTAAACACAACAAAAAAGAGCACCTGATCCAGATGCTCTTTTTTGTTGCCTAGCGACGTCCTACTCTCACAGGGGGAGAGCCCCCAACTACCATCGGCGCTGA
>NZ_VATK01000022.1 GCF_006546985.1 Bacillus sp. 03113 | reverse complement strand
TTATTCTACCAAAAACAAATAAACTGTGAAGTAAAAGCCGTACGCACTTTTACTTACACAGTTTATATTACACTCCCAAAGTAAAAGAGATAACCGAAGGTTATCCCTTTGAAATCAGTTTCTTACTCTACTATGCTATATATTTATTCGTAAATTATCGACACTATGTTACTTAACATAAAACAATTTCCAGGAACCTATATAAATTATTTAAACATATTCTAGTTGTAAACCTACCCCAACTTCCTCTATATCAGCAACTCGAGAGAGAGCTATCTTAGAATGTAAATCCGTACAATGAGAAGCGTGTAGCTTATTAGGACCAAGTTCTTCTATGTATTTTAAGGTATTCTCTAGTTGAAAGTCTGATGGATCCAATAAATGAAATCCCCCTATAACATCTACTATTCTTTCTTCACTACATACCTCTTTTGCATACTCAATAATGTTACATATCCCCGAATGAGCACAACCTACCATAATAACTAACCCTTCTGATGATTTATAAACTAACGCAGTATCATCAAAAATAAAATCGTCAAATTCTTCTTTTTCAGTGTTAACTTTTCCAATAGATTCTTTGCCCTCAAAATTAAACTTTCTTTTAATTTCACCCAAAAACACTAATTTATCAGTCAGCCAAAATGGTAGCTTAGATAAGTTAATAGGGAAATGTTTGCTTAATTTATTGTAAGATAAGACACTCCCTATCTCGCTTACTGAATCAAGTAATTTGCTTTCAAAAACTAACGGATGACCAATGATTGTAGGGGTATGATGGGTTAAAGCCTCACTTTTGGCTTCCATATGTAGGCTAATTAAATGTGTAAGTCCCCAAGTATGATCGACATGTCCATGTGATAAGGCTACCCAATCTAAGCTCCTTAAATCAATTCTCATCTTCTCTGCATTTCTTATAAAAGCATCGGAATAGCCAGTATCAAATAAAATGCGTTTATCGTCTTCCTCAATAAAGAATGAAAGTGCTGGCTCTCCTAAGAAGTAACGATCAATCAACGTATTATTATCTACAAGTACTGATAATTTCATATAAATATCCACCTTTTTTGTGATTTCCATATATTATAACTAAATTAAGGAAATTATTGTTAACTAACAAAAGGGAATCTGTATTTAAGTTGCATAAGATATACCTATTTAGTTCACATAATGTGCTTTATCGGAAATAAAAAAATCCTGAAAAGTTCTATCATGAGAACTTTTCAGGATCCTCTACATAAAAATCTACATAACCGCAACTTGAACAAACATAAGGTACTAACTCACTATAATTGCTGTTATTATTCAATACTTTGCTAGGCGTTTTATTTATACCTACTGTTCCAGGCGATGATTGAATACGTGCTTTAGTTAAAGTTGAATCACATTTAGAACAATTTTTACTATACATATTTATCCTCCACTTAATTCCAATATGGGGTCCCGCCAACATTTTAACGAAAATATACGCTAAGCCTTCGGATGTACCCGGCTTAGCGTTTTTTTTACTCTAAGCCCAATAGTCTGGGCGGTATATCCAGGACCACCGGTCATTCAACTTCCTGTTGTTTCAGCGGTCGTAATGAATTGAGAGACGTATTCTGCTTGAAATTGAATTTGTATTCGCCTAAGAAATTGATGTGCTCCCATCCAAGGGGGGAAATGTGGTTTAGTAGTTCTTCCTGTAGCTTTCCTTGCTTTTTGCAGTGTTCTGTTGCTTGCTGGAGATAGACGGTATTCCAAACGCTAATTGCATTGATGATAATGTTCAATGCACTTGCCCGTTGGAGTTGGTCTTGTAGAGCACGTTCTCGCAGCTCGCCATGTTTGCCAAAGAAGATTGCTCTGGCCAACGCATTCATGGCTTCCCCTTTGTTCAACCCCCGATGGATTTTTCGCCGTAACGCCTCGCTCGAAAGGTAATCCAGGGGCTTCGACTGAGATAAAGGAAACACGATGAGCGACAGTGAATCGATGTTGACTTATCGTAGGGAGAAGACCTGAAGTTTGATAGTCGATAGGCGTTAAAGCTAGACAAATAAGAAAAGCACAAGCGCCTTTATTAGCCCTTAAAATCCGCACAAAAGAATGATAATTTACTATTTTTATTCATTTTCTGCAAGCTCCGAAAGATACGTCCATCGTTCAATCAGTGTTTCTAGCTTTTCATTTAAGGCAGCTTCTTCCTCCATTATGCTTTGTGCTTTTTCAAAATTACTACCAACCTCATTCAATTCCAATGCTAGAGTTTCTAATTGCTCTTCCGTACGAGCAATATGATCTTCAATTTCTTCCCATTCCCTTTTTTCCATATAAGTCATTTTTTTCTTTTTTTGTTTTTCAGATTTATTTGATTCTATTACTTCTTCTGATTTATTTACAATCTTCTCAGGTTTTTTCTCTAGATACTCCGAATAATTTCCATAAAAGCTCTCAATCATTCCATCCCCATTTAGCACAAGCAGCGTTTCTGCTACTTTATCTAAAAAATAGCGATCATGGGAAACGGTAATGACCACACCTGTAAAATCATCCAAGTAATCTTCTAATACAGTTAATGTTTGTGTATCAAGATCATTAGTCGGTTCATCTAACAGAAGTACATTTGGCTCCTCCATAAGCTTTTTCAACAAATAAAGTCGCCTTCTCTCACCGCCTGATAGCTTTCGAATCAATGTTCCATGTGTACTCATTGGAAACAAAAACCTCTCAAGAAGTTGAGCTGCTGATATGGTTTTTCCGTCAGATGTCTCAATCACTTGTGCTGTTTCTTTTAAGTATTCAATAATTCTTTTATTTTCATCCATATCTTCGCTTTCTTGACTATAATAGGCAAATTTAACAGTTTGACCTTTTATAAATTCACCCTCATCTAAGGCGATTTTTCCGGCTAATATATTTAATAGAGAGGATTTTCCAGTCCCGTTCTGCCCAATAATACCAATACGATCTCCAGGCTTCACAAGTAAATTAAAATGATTAAGAATGGTTTGATCTCCAAATTTTTTCGAAGCATTTTTCAGCTCAAAAACTTGCTTGCCAAGACGACTTCCTTTTAAAGCGATATCAAGGTTCTCGGATGATTTTGCATTACTAAGTTTATCGTTTAACTGATCAAACCGTTGTATTCTTGCTTTTTGCTTTGTCGAACGAGCTTTTGCTCCTCTTCGAATCCATTCTAGCTCCCTTCTAAATAAATTTTTCTGCTTATCGAGGGTAGCTGCTTCCGTTTCTTCACGAATAGCTTTTGCTTCAAGAAAATCTCCATAATTCCCCTTATAGCTATATAACTGGCCTCCATCTAACTCAAAAATACGATTTGTCACTCGATCTAAAAAGTATCTGTCATGTGTTACAAGAAGTAATGCTCCTCTATATCTTGTTAAATAATCCTCAAGCCATTTAACTGATTCGAAATCAAGATGGTTCGTCGGTTCATCAAGTATAAGTAAATCAGACTCGCTAATAAGTACTTGAGCAAGTGATACCCTTTTTTTCTGTCCTCCGGAAAGCTCACCCATTTTTTTCGTTCCATTTTCAATTCCGAGCTTGGTTAAAATTGATTTTGCCTGTGTATGTACATCCCAGCCATTTAAGGCGTCCATTCTTTTCTGTAGTTCAAAGAGCTTTTCTTGATTCGATGTATCATTAGAGTCTAATTCTAGTTGAACCAAAGCCTCCTCATACTGTCTTAATAATTGTAGTATGGGTGCATCGCCTTTAAACACTTGTTCAATCACCGTCGCGTCCCCATCCATATCAGGACTTTGTGCAGAGTAGGCAATCTGATAGTCCTTTGGAACCGTGATTTCTCCCTCATCTGCATCATCTATACCAGCAATAATTTTTAAAAGGGATGATTTTCCAGTTCCATTAATTCCTATTAGCCCTACTCTTTCTTTTTCTGCGATCGTAAAGGAGATTTGATCAAAGAGCCTTTTGTCTCCGTACGTTTTACTTACTTTATCAATTGAAATCATTTTCAAGATAGATCATTCCATTCTCTGTAAAATTCAGTTAGAAACAATTTCATAAAGTGATGCCGCTGTTCCGCAATTTGTCTCGCTGTGTCTGTATTTAAAAGATTTGTTATTTTTAAGAGCTTTTCATAAAAATGATGAATAGAGCTAGATTGACCATGCCGATACTCTTCAACTGTCATTGTTGGACGAACGGTTAGAGCAGGATCATAAATCGCCTGGCCTTTTTTTCCTCCATAGGCAAAAGCCCTTGCAATTCCTATTGCTCCTATTGCATCTATTCGATCAGCATCTTGGACAATCATCGCTTCGACAGACTTAAGTGGCGTATTATATCCGCCTTTATATGAAATTGAGAGGATAATATTTGTAACGAGTTGCTTAATAGAAGGTTCGATAGGAAGTGAGTGTAAAAATAAACTCAGTTTTAGTTCTCCTTCTTTTTTTGAATCAACTAGCTTTTCATCTGGGATGTCATGAAGGAGAGCGGCCATTTCAATTATAAAGGCATCGCCTTTTTTCTCCCTTTCATGAATGTAAAGAGCCATTTTTCTAACTCGGTCGATATGATACCAATCATGACCGGTAGAATCTCCAATTACATTTTTCTGTACAAATAGTTCTGTTATCTCAATGATTTCCTTCATCCTGATACAACCCCTTTTTTCCAACAGGTTGATTGTAACACGAAGCATATATGGGTTAAAGAATTAAAAAGGCTAACTCTTAAGCGATTGACATTTTCCAAAATATCAGATGTCCATCTGATTGTTTCAGAAAATCTTTTCTTTCAAAGGTTATGTCAACAGCTTTTATAAAGTCAGCCTTTTTATTTTTTAAGTAGTTATTAGTGACCTAAGTTTTTTCAAAGTTTCAAGCAAATAGTCGACCATCTCTATTAGATCATCCATTTGATCTTCGCTAATTAGACGGTCAAACATAATGACAATATGATTATGAATCATGGTCGAAGGAGCTAGAGGATTATAATGAATCGATTGTAAAATTTGACGATCCTCACCCCATATGCTCTTTAATACTTGGTCTACTTTTATAAATTCCTCATGTTCATTCTTTTGTGAAAGATAAATATGAATGGTTAAAGAGCATCCAGCATTTTGAATGGACTCTAACGATGGAAGGAGCTCCGCTGCCAAATTTTTCAATTTTGCATCTAGTACGAGTGAAAGAGAAAGATTTTGAACTTTATCTTGATCCCGCTGATCAGTCATAGCTATCTCATATCTTCTCTCCAGCTTAGCCATGTTTATGTAATCATTGCGGTCCGCAATGAATATTTCACCAGCTAAATCGTGATCATACAATGCCCCTTCAAGTACGACCTTCATATTTTCAAAAGCAGTTGGATCAAACATTTTATCACCTAACTATAACTATGATAGATGGAGCTCTTAAAACAATCCTAAAGCATGTCCATCCTCATCAACATCCATATTTAAAGCGGCTGGTGTTTTAGGCAAACCTGGCATCGTCATTACATCACCAGTTAAAGCTACGATAAACCCTGCGCCAATTGATGGCTTAAGCTCGCGGACAGTAATGGTGAAATCAGATGGCCGGCCAAGCTTCACTGGATCATCTGATAATGAATATTGAGTTTTAGCCATGCATATTGGCAAATGATCCCATCCATATTTTTCAAATTGTTTCATTTGCTTTTTCGCTTTTGTGGAAAACTCTACATTCCTTCCACCATACACTTTCTGAACAATCGTACGGATTTTTTCATCGATTGGGGTTGTAAGCTCATATAAATGCTTGAAAGTAGATTGCTTTTGTTTCATTAGTTCAACAACCTTTTCAGCTAACTGAATACCGCCATCTCCACCTTTTTCCCATACTTCTGTAAGTGCCACTGGGATATCGTGCTTCTTGCATAATTCCAGGAGAGCATCAACCTCTAATGCCGTATCCGTAATAAAGCGGTTTAGGGCGACAACAAAAGGCAATCCAAAGTTTTTAATGGTTTCTACATGCTTCTTTAAATTAGCAAACCCATTGGTTAGTGCCTCCACATTTTCTTTACCAAGCTCTGACTTAGCGATTCCACCATGCATTTTTAAAGCTCGAATCGTTGCAACGACAACAACTACTTCTGGTTGTATATCTTGATTTCTTGCTTTAATATTCAGAAATTTCTCAGCTCCCAAATCTGCACCGAACCCAGCTTCTGTCACAACATAATCCGCTAGCTTTGAAGCAGCTTTCGTTGCAATAACACTGTTGCAGCCGTGAGCAATATTAGCAAATGGACCTCCATGAATAAGTGCTGGAGTGTGTTCAATGGTTTGAACTAAATTTGGCTTTACAGCATCTTTGAGAAGCAGCGCTAAAGCTCCCTCTACCTGTAAATCTTTCACCGTAATTGGTTCATTATCTGTATTATAAGCAATGACCATTTGAGATAATCGAAATTTCAGATCTTGGAGATCTTTCGATAAACAAAGAACAGCCATAATTTCAGAAGCAACCGTAATATCAAAGCTATCTTCTCTTGGAATCCCTTGAAGCGGTCCTCCCAGCCCGATGACAACCTTTCTTAAAGCGCGATCATTTAAATCTAAAGCTCTTTTCCAAACAATTCTTCTTTGATCTATATGTAACTCATTTCCCTGCTGGATATGATTATCAATCAATGCTGCAAGGGCATTATTAGCTGAAGTGATTGCATGGATATCTCCTGTAAAATGGAGGTTAATATCTTCCATTGGAAGAACCTGTGCATATCCGCCACCTGTAGCTCCACCTTTGATTCCCATCGTAGGTCCTAAAGAAGGTTCACGCATCGCAATCATTACGCGATGACCCATTTTATTTAGAGCATCTCCTAAGCCTACTGTTACGGTCGATTTCCCTTCACCTGCTGGTGTTGGATTAATAGCGGTAACAAGAATAATTTTCCCACTTTTTTTTGTTTCAAGCTGCTTTAACGTATTAAAGGAAAGCTTAGCTTTATATTTTCCAAATAACTCAAGGTTTTCCTCGTTTAATCCTATTCCCTCTGCAATCGCAGTAATCGGCTTCATCTCTGCTTGCTTGGCAATTTCAATATCTGATTTAACATCTTGCTTAACCTTCAAAAACAACCCCTCCAACATGAACTTCACATAGATGTGAATAATCTATATTGTAACACCGATAAGATCAATAAATTAGTAAAACTTTATAACAAATTAAATGATTGATCAAGTTAACAATCATCCTTATAATATATGTAGCATAAAAATTAATAGGAGATGATCCTTTGCCTATAAAAATCCCAAAACTTCTTCCAGCAAGAGAAATACTTGAAAATGAAAATATATTCATTATGGATGAAGAACGGGCAAATCAACAAGATATTCGCCCGTTAAATATATTAATATTAAATCTAATGCCTGAAAAACAAAAAGCTGAAGCACAGCTGCTTCGTTTACTTGGCAATACCCCATTACAAGTAAATGTAACCTTTTTACGAACAGTAACCTATGAATCCAAAAACACGAGCCATTTGCACCTTGAACAATTTTACTCAAGCTTTAAAGAAATAAAAAATAAGAAATTTGATGGTATGATCATAACGGGCGCCCCAGTAGAGCACCTACCTTTTGAAGAAGTAAACTATTGGGAAGAACTAACTGAAATTATGGAGTGGACAAAAGAAGCTGTTACATCTACCCTGCATATTTGTTGGGGAGCGCAAGCTGCTTTATATCACCATTTTGGCATTGGAAAATATAAATTGGAAGGGAAATGTGCAGGTATATTTTCTCATTTTGTCAATGATCGTACTGAAAAATTATTAAGAGGATTCGACGATAGTTATTTTGCTCCTCATTCAAGACATACAAATATTTCGATAGAAGAAGTAGAACATCACCCAGATATTAAACTGCTTTCTACTTCAGAAGAAGCAGGTCCATTTATTATGTCTGCCAATCAAGGAAGACAAATTATGATTACGGGACATTTTGAATACGACTCACAAACATTAGCGGATGAATATTATCGGGATATGAAACGTGGGCTTGATCCAGGTTTACCAGAAAACTATTTTCCTAATGATGATCCAAACAAGAAACCGCTGAATAATTGGAGATCTCATGCTCATTTGCTATTCTCTAATTGGTTAAATTATTATGTGTATCAAGCAACTCCATTCCAATGGGACTGAAAGAAAGTAAAGTGAGATTAAAAGGAAGGCTTCCTTTTTAATCTCACATCTTTTTTGTTTACACCCCTAATTATTGGGTAATAATTTGACTAAAACCAATATGAGAGGGTCGGAGAAATGGAACAAATAGTTGCAGTATACAGAAACCATTTTGGTGAGATTATCAGCTTTCAAACTTCAGAAGGCCGGGTGATATCATATCAGAAAGCATTACAAGAGGTAGAAAAAGGACAAATTTCGGGGGTTGCTCTTTTAGAAGAAAACGATGTAATCACTTTACATCCTTTATCAAAAAACGACTTTGATGATTATCCCACCATTTATTAGAGCATAAGTGTTATACCCTGGCAGGAATAAAGGCATATATTCACCATAAAATAGATAAATAAAAAAGAAGACCCTCAAGTTGAGTCTTCTTTTTTATTGTTTAGACTATGAACATTTATGTAATAATTGAATTAAGATTCTTCGTTTTTTCGCTGAATGTCATTCAGCTGCTCTACTCGATTCGCATCTTCTTCAAAAAATTGGACTAAATCACCAATGCGATCAATTGAGTCCCAGCTAAGATGATGTTCAATTCCTTCAACATCTATATAGATATTTTCTTCTTTCACACCAATTATTCGAAGCAGCTGCTCTAGCAGCTCATGTCGATAAACTAATCGTTTACCAATTTTCTTTCCTCTAGATGTTAAAATTAATCCTCTGTATTTTTCATATACAAGATACCCATCTTTATCTAACTTTTGCACCATTTTGGTTACAGAGGAGGGATGAACGGATAGCGCTTCAGCAATATCTGAAACACGTGCATATCCTTTTTCTTCAATTAATTTATAAATTTGTTCAATATAGTCCTCCATGCTCGGTGTTGGCATCCCGTAACCCCCCATTAAAATCAATAGCCATATCAAATTTTACTATAGATGGAATAGAGACTCAAGAAAATGTGCAAATATCCAAATATCGTTCATAATCCCATATGTGAGTGCACCAATTATTTTAATATTTATCCCGCAAAAAAAAGCAAGCATCCATATGAGGAAACAAATGATGCTTGCTTTGTATCGATTTTAAATATAAGTAGAGCTCTTTGCTCCCATAGAAGCTAAAAATTGTTTAAATGCCTTTTGTCCTTGGTGATCTCTTTTAAATACTCCAGCATGCTCGAGAATTTTCGAGAAGACCAACCCAATTTCGCGAAGAAGAGTTTTTTCAATATTATTAGGATTTAAATCAGGGTATTTGCTTTTGATATGAACAGCCCAATGTAAATGTTTCACAATGTCTTTATTTTGTTTAATTTCTTCCTCATATTGATCCTTAAGCAGGCATTTAGAAAGTTGAAAAAGCTCATCCTTTAATCTTCCTGGTAATATGGCTAATCCCATAACTTCAATCAAACCAATATTCTCTTTTTTAATATGATGCACTTCATCATGTGGATGAAAGATCCCAAGAGGGTGCTCTTCACTTGTTCGATTGTTGCGAAGGACAAGGTCTAACTCAAACAAATTCCCTCTTTTTCTAGCAATAGGGGTAATGGTATTATGCGGTGTTTGCTCCGTATAAGCATAAACACCCACCTGTTCATCACTATATTCCTTCCAACTTTGTAAAATGAAATCAGCTGCATTTGAAAGCTCATTTCTATTTTCGCCTTGAAGGCGGATAACTGACATTGGCCATTTGACAATCCCTGCTTTTACACCAGGAAACTTAGGAAAAGAATAAACAACCTCAATATTAGCCTTAGCCATAGGAAACTCATGATTGCCGCCTTGAAAGTGATCATGAGCTAAGATAGATCCACCTACAATAGGTAAATCTGCATTTGAGCCTAAAAAATAATGCGGAAACTTCCCTACAAACTCTAGCAGTCGATCAAATGTTTTTTTTGAAATTTTCATTGGCTGATGCTCGCCCAAAAATACAATAGCATGTTCTTCATAATAAACGTATGGCGAAAATTGCAAAAACCAGTCTTCATTTGTTAATTGCAACGGGATCACCCGCAGGTTTTGCCTTGCAGGATGATTTAATCTCCCAGCATACCCTACATTTTCTTTACAAAGCAAGCATTTTGGATATGCACTCTTTTTTACTGTTTTCGCAGCGGCAATTTCTTTCGGATCCTTTTCAGACTTTGATAAATTAATGGTAATTTCTAAATCACCAAATTCTGTCGATTCAAACCAATGTTCGTTTTTAGCAATACGATCTTTTCTAATATAATGAACATTTTGCGACATATGATAAAAATTCTGTGTTGCTTCCCTTGGGCTCAATCTTTCATATTCATCATAAAACTGACGAGCGATTTCAGAAGGCTTTGATACAAAGCACCCCATTATTTTCGTATCTAAAAGATCACGACTAGTAACCGTATTTTCCTTAAGTCTTCCTGTCTCCCATGCCCAATTTAATATTCCCTCTAATATTTCTGCTGGGGAATCTAACTCCTCATCTGTCACATCAGCATCTTGCCATTCATCTAATTCTAAAATTTCTAATATGGCATTTCTCGTAAAATCAACATCCATTGAACTGATTAATTGTTTCTTTGTACCATATTGTAATAATCGTTCAATTAATACATAAATATTTGTTTCCAAAGGGATTCTTCCTTTCAAAAACATTTTTCATTTTTTAAAAAAGCGCTTACTTCATTTGTAAAAAAGAATCATGACTCTAAAAGTATTTTTTGCTTTTAGAGTCATGAGGTTATTTTACCATAAGGGATAGGTACTAGAGCCTAGACATCCGTCGGACTTTTATAAAAGTATCCGGCTTAATTATGAATTAACTTTTTTATTGCTTTCTTCATAGCCATTTGGATGCTGTAAAAACCATTTCCAAGCACTTTCGATCATTTCTTCGATTGAAGTATAACGAGGCTTCCAGCCAAGCTCTTTTATTGCTTTTTCAGAGGATGCCACAAGCTTTGCTGGGTCACCTGCTCTACGAGGAGCAATTTCTGCTGGGATTTCTTTCCCGGTAACCTTTCTAGCAGCGTCAATCATCTCTTTAACTGTAAACCCATTTCCATTTCCTAGATTATATGTTCCACTCGTGTTCTCTTTTCGAAGTTTTTCAAGAGCTAAAATATGAGCATCAGCAAGATCCGTTACATGTATGTAATCACGAATACAAGTTCCATCGTGTGTATCGTAATCATCACCAAATACCATTAATTTATCTCTTTTCCCTAATGCGACCTGTAAAATAATCGGGATAAGATGTGTCTCAGGATCATGATCTTCTCCAAGCTTTCCTTTCATATGAGCTCCAGCAACATTAAAATAACGGAGAACTACGTATTTTAATCCATACGCATTTTCTGACCACTTTAATGCCTTTTCAATGGCAAGCTTTGTTTCCCCATATGGATTTGTTGGAATGGTAGGCTCTGTTTCTAAAATAGGAATATTTTTTGGCTCTCCGTATGTTGCTGCTGTAGAAGAAAAAACGATTTTTTTTACATTATGATTCTTCATCGCCTGTAATAGACAAATAGCCCCATACACATTGTTATCATAATATTTCAATGGATCTTCGACACTTTCTCCCACTAAAGAATCTGCGGAAAAATGCATGACAGCTTCAATGTTATTTTCAGTAAAAACCTTTTCAAGAAAATCCTTATCTCTTAAATCACCGACTACTAGTCTTGCACCATCTAAAACCGCATGAACATGACCTTTTTGAAGATTATCTAAAACAATGACATCTTCTCCTTTATCAAGCAATTCTGAAACCGTATGACTTCCTATATATCCAGCTCCACCACAAACTAAAATAGACATTTTATTTCCTCCCTGATAAAATCTTCTCTGTTATTTCTTTTGCACCATCACCGATTTCTACCACGTAAAAATCAGCAGTTAATCCTGTTTGATCCTGATATTTTTGACCAACATTGCGTATAAACTGATCAATTTTATCATTCTCTACAATACTTACTGTACATCCTCCAAAGCCTGCACCTGTCATGCGAGAGCCAATGACTCCTTCTTCTGCCCAAGCAGCTTCTACTAAAGTATCTAATTCAATCCCAGTTACTTCATAGTAATCTCGTAAAGATTGATGTGATTCATTCATTAATTGCCCGAAACCTTTTAGATCACCCTCCTTTAACTTTTCGACAGCTCGAATGGTCCTTTCATTTTCATAAATCACATGCTGTGCTCTCTTTTGATTGACTTCATTTTGAATTAAATGCTTCTGCTCTAAAAATTGATTGATTGTTACATCACATAAGGACTCAACCGCTAATGAATTTTGCAATTGTTTTAGTGCTTCTTCACATTCGCTGCGACGCTCATTATACTTTGATGAAGCCAATTCACGTTTTTTATTCGTATTACTTATCACTAAAGATGCATTTAAAAGTTGAATTGGACTGTATGTGTATTCAAGCGTATCACACTTCAATAAGATAGCGCGATCCTTTTTCCCCATGCCAATGGAAAATTGATCCATAATCCCACAATTCACACCAATAAATTCATTTTCTGTTAGTTGGGATAATTTCACTAAATCTATCATTTCTACATCTAATTGAAATAACCCTTTTAACATCACAGCTGTTGCTAGTTCAATTGAAGCAGAAGAAGATAATCCTGCACCATTCGGAATATTCCCATAAAATAGTACATCAAATCCTTGATCAATTACATAACCATGATCGATTAAGGCTTTAACAATCCCTTTAGGAAAATTAGCCCAATCATGTCCTTCTTCAAATACAAGATCATTCAAATTAAACTCGATCATCCCTTGCTGTTGGAAGTTCTCTGAAAATAATTTAATTTTTTGATCTTCTCTTTTTCGAGCAACGGCATACGTACCTATGCTAAGGGAACAAGGGAAAACATGCCCTCCATTATAATCTGTGTGTTCTCCAATTAAATTAATGCGGCCGGGTGCAAAAAAAACACGAAGGTTCTGATCAGTGTTATACAAATCTATGAATTTTTCGACAAGTACTTGTTTCATTGATATCAACCCTTCTTTTTTAATATGAAGATAATGGAAAATATAAAGACTTTGAATAATGCAAGAACATTTTTTGAAACATTTGCATTATTTTTTTGTTCTTGCTCCACAGCTTTCTCTCACTATTAACTTAGTAGGTACAAGTACCTTTAAGGGGATTTCCCTTCCTTTAATTCTGTCAAGAAGCAGCTTTACACTGACTCTTCCCATTTGTTCAGTTTCTACTTTTATTGTTGTTAAGGGCGGGCTTGAAAATTGAGACATTTCAATGCCGTTAAAGCTCACAATAGAAACATCGTTTGGAATGGACAAATTTGCTTCATGCAATGCACGAATTGCTCCAATAGCCATGGAATCACTTGCTACAAAAAATGCTTCTGGAAGATTCTTTTGTTCAATCACTTGTTTCATTATTTGATAGCCATGAGCCATTGTAAACTCATCAATAAACATATAATTTGGATTAAACAGCCCTTCTTTTTTTAATCGTTTTTCAAAAGTGATTTGACGCTTATCTTCAATTACTGGTCTACTTTCAAAAGACCGTTCTCTTTCTTTCCCACCAATAAAGCCAATTCTTTGGTAACCTAGGCTTAACAAATGATCTAAAGCGACATTCGTTGCTTTTTCGTAATCAATTAAAACCGAATCATACTGATCATCCTTAGATTGATAGTTAACAAACACTACATGATCCAAGTGATCAAAGACGGTGCTTAGCATTTTTAAACTAATGCCTCCAACTACAATTAAGCCATCTAAATCCGTTAGCATTTTCTCCGTATAAAAGCCTGTTAATCGAATAACCTTAGTCGAATAAATCCCTTGATCCTTACATTCGTTCTCAATTCCTTGACGAATAGATAAGAAATAAGGATCCTCCAACTCTTCTTCTTGCGAGCGCGATAAAATAATTCCTATTTTGGCAGCATCTGGGGCTTTTATTGGTTCCTTTCGCTTTCTTACCGGTTGATAACCTAATGATTTAGAAGCTTCTAAAATTCGCTGCCGAGTTTCTAGAGCTACTGATAAGGTTTTATCCCCGTTTAATACTCGTGAAACTGTAGCACTAGAAACGTTAGCTAGCTGCGCTATTTCTTTAATAGTAGCCATTTACCTTATCACCTACCATTCTTTCATTTTACTAAACTTTTACTAACTTTATAAGTGAATTTTACCAAATAAAGAAAGCGGTTTCAACTATTATATAAAAAAATAAAAAGAGAATGATACAAATATTCCCTAAAGGCTTATTTATATCATCCTCTTTCTAAGTATAGTCCTTTTACTAATTAATCTTAGTATTGCATGTCGTTATTTATTTTCAGTTTCATTTTTCCGGGCATCATTCACTAGCTGTTCAAAAGACTTGACTTCACCATGCGGATTTTGCGATTGTTTTCGATTTTTCCATTGACGTTCTTGTTGGCTTTTAGATTGTGTCATCTTAGAATTTACCCCTTTGTATGATGTTCAGATTAACCTTTATGGAAATATAGTTAACTTTTTATCACTGCATCCCATTCCACTCGCCTTGATTTTTGAATGCTTTTTCTTTTTTTGCTTTATTTTTATGAGCTTCATTCGCGTTGGCGCTGCCAAATTCCTTAGAGAATTCTGAATCAATCATACTTGAATCAAACCCTTGCTTATTCTTTTGAGCAGCATCCTTTTTCTTTGTCCTTTTTGCCATTCTTATCCCTCCTTTTCTTTTTAGTATGAGAATTGAAAAAGGATCTATACGTCCTTTAACTAAGGTGGGATTTTTTATTTGGACTAAAAAGAAATGGGTATTAAATGCGGAAATCCACAAATACTTCCAATAAAGACTTTCAGGATTAGTGAACTATTTTTCAGGAAAACTGTTAAAAAGGAGTATATTTCAATGCATTGGTATGAAAAATTAAATCAATACTTCCCCGTGGAAGAAATGAAATCAAAAGAGCATATGGAAACATTACTTATAGAGCGTTCAGATATATATCATAAAGATGACGGCCCTAATCATGTTTTAATGTATGTTGAACTAGACAGCTTTGTATTTATTGATTATCTCTTTGTTTCAAAAAATGCTCGCGGCCAGGGATTAGGTCATAAACTTATTGAAAAAATGAAACGAAAAGGAAAACCAATTCTACTTGAGGTAGAGCCAGTTAACTATGAAGACAGTGATACCGAGAAAAGGCTGCATTTTTATAAGCGTGAAGGGTTTGAGCATGCTATGTCAATTGGGTATCGAAGAAGATCCTTAGCCACAAAAGAGGTTAATAAGCTGGAGATTCTTTATTGGGCACCAAATAAAGAGTCGGAAGAAATGATTTATGAGGCGATGAAAAAAACATATGATATGATTCACACATATAAGGACCAACATTTTTATGGAAAATCATATGAGCCGGTTGAAAAGGTTTTGACTTTTAATAATGAAAATGAAAATTTATTAGACAATCTGTGACAGGATATATAACCCTTACTGAAAAAAGAAACTCCAGCATTGCGAGAATTAAATCCGCAGTCTGGAGTCGGCTTTATTTTAACAGAGAGGGATGTGTTATTCTGGATCGAATACCCCAGCTGTCTCTTGTGATGACATTTGTTTTTGAGCTTTGGCAACATGGTTACGTTCATGGTTGAATTCGTTGACTTCACTAAATTTATTAATTTCTTCTTGTGTCTGTGCCTTTTTAGTAGTGACATCCGACTTATTCATATCTAACCCTCCTGCCTATAACTTTTTGAATATACCTGCAAAAAGTCTTGTACCACTCTGACCTGTTAAAGCAGCTTTGATTGACTATCATATCTCTTCAGGCTACTAGTAGTATGTCATGGGGTAGAAATTATTATGCGTAAAGTCAAAAAGGGGTGAAACGGTGCAACTTTATTTAAATCTGCAATTAATGAAAGGAACTTAAAAATTTTCATTTTTATCATACTATTTTTCAAACTCCATCTTCCAGCT
This sequence comes from Bacillus sp. 03113, assembly GCF_006546985.1. Lineage (GTDB taxonomy): Bacteria > Bacillota > Bacilli > Bacillales > Cytobacillaceae > VATK01. The sequence goes on along the minus strand of NZ_VATK01000022.1, from coordinate 58,240 downwards.
AAAATATTCATTATCAGGGTTTTTCTCATAGCGTAAGTTCGCATCAAACTTTGTCCCTTTTTTACTCGTTAACCCCTTTACCGGTGCTACGCCATTTTTCAATAACGCCTTTACCATTGTTTTAGTAGGCTTTTTCTTCATCGTCGCTAAAAATTTATCGTTTTTCCAAACAACAAACTTACATCCGTTTTTCCAGTTGCTGCAGCCGAAGCCTTTTTGTCCTTCAATAACAGCATTTCCACATTGAGGACATTTTCCCAACACTTCATTGGTCTTTCTTTTCATCGTTACTTCATGAATGGTTATCTCTTTTTCAACCTTTATTCTCTCCACTGATTTTGCGGTAAAATCAAAGATAAACTCTAAAAACTCTTGTTTACTATAGTTTCTTTTTTCAATATCAAATAATGATTTTTCAAGGCGGCCAGTAAATTCTAAATTGAATAAATCTGTTATAGGAAATGTTTCCACTAACTTAATACCTAGGTCTGTACACAACAGATTTTTATTTTGCATCAATATATAACCTACATCTTTCAATTTTTTGATTGTTTCAGCTCGTGTAGCAGGGGTGCCAATACTAAAACCACTTAGAATCGCATTCAATCCTTCCTCACTGTTTCCATCGCTGTCATAATTTTTTCCACATGTTTCCATAACTCGAAGCAATGTTTTTTCTGTATGATGCTGAGGAGGCTTCGTCACATGAGAGGTTATTTCATGTTTTACTATGTGTACACCCTCATTCACTTGAACAAGTGGTAAAATGGTATCTTTCGATTGGATACTCTCTACCTTTTTCCACCCTTCCACAAGTTGTACTTTTCCTTTGGATATAAATATTCCCTTAATATCTATGCCACTTATTTTTGTTTCAAGTCTTGTTTCTTCATACTCTGCAATTGGCATAAATTGCATAATGAATCGATTTTTTATAGCCATATATACTTTCTCTTCATCAGGAGTCAGTTTCTTTGGCTTTAAATATGTAGGAATAATCGCACTATGACTTTCTATCTTGGAGTTATCGAATATCCTTTTTGACTTAACAAATTTAATTTCATCTTTATACGGCAGATCATCCGTTAGTTTTTCTAATACCTTTGCCGTTTTACCGACGAGACTTTCTTCTAGGGCTACACTCGCCGTACGAGGATATGTGATAAATTTTTTCTCATATAGTGATTGAGCAACCTTTAATACTTTATCGGAAGTCCATCCCTTATATTTATTGGTAATATATCCTTGTAAATTGGATAGGTTAAATAAATAAGGAGGATATTCTTTTTTCTTTTGTACTTGCTTATCACTTACAATCGCATCTTTATTGAATAAGGCCTGTTGGATCTCTTCTAACGATTCTTTCGTTTTAAACTTTTCTTCTTTCCCTTCAAAATAAGTCCCATCATATAGCTGTTCATCTTTCGTTTTAAAGGTTGCTTGGAGCTTGTAATAATTTTCTGGAACAAAGTTTTCAATCTCTCTATCCCGATCATAAATAATTTTTAACGTTGGGAGTAAGACTCTGCCAACATTTAATGCCTTACCTTTTCCTTTTTGATATTTTAAGGTAGCCACAGATGTTAAGTTTATTCCGATCACCCAATCTGCCCATTGACGGCTGACTCCTGCATCCTGTAAAGGCTTTAGCTCTGAATTTAACTTTATGTTTTCTAATCCTTTTAACACCTCAACTGGAGTCCATTCGTTTAATAATAATCGGTAAACATTTTTATCGTTTTTGAGGTTATAGATGATACTGTCTCCTATAATTTGCCCTTCACGATCATAGTCACAAGCCGAAATAATCGCCTCAATGTCCCTTCTTCTCATTAAGCTTTGGATAATTTTCAGCTGTTTTTGAGCACCTTTATCTGGCTTGTCCTTATTCCTTGGGTCACCTTTTACCTTGTATTTAAAAACAGGAGGAATAAAAGGAAAGTTCTCCATTTTCCAAGTAGACATTTTGTCATCGTAATCCTTTGCATCGTAGAGTTGAAGCAAATGACCAAACGCCCAAGTTACTATATAGCCATTTCCTTCAAAATAACCGTCCTGCTTATTTTTTATTTTTAGTGCATCTGCGATATTTTTTGATACAGATGGTTTTTCTGCTAGTATTAATCGGACTCCCATTTTTGAGTCTATCTCCTTTATTCCATAATATTATTGATTTAAGTCTTGTTCATTTTTTACACTGTGTTAAATAATTCTGTTGATTTTTGACTCATTTTTCATGAAATGCAGAGAAAAAGATCGATTGCCTCCTGCGTTTCATGAAAACCACTATTATCAACCATATTCTTTAACAAAGCCTTCTTATAAAAAGTCTAACATATAGTTGTACTAATGAAGCAAGGTTGTTGAAAAAGGAATTTTTACAATAGTCATAGAAACCTAATAAGAAATTAGAAATATTTTTGGATGAAAACTTAATATAAATTGGATTAAAATGGGGTGAGGGAAACAAATGGACTTAATGAAAGCATCTTTGAGCTTTGGGAAATTCAATTGTTTAAATGAATGTAAATTAACAATTAAAGCTGAAACTTTAAAAAATGTTGATGAAGCAACACTCCATCCCGTAAAAAGATCATTTGTAAATTGTAGTGATTTTCAAGGAGATAACATATGCACAATCATCGCCACCAGGCTTCGGGCAGCCGGTTGTGTTTTCGCTGAAGATGAGACCAGATTGCTCATCTCCGCGGCAAGGACGCCGGCCATCCTTGACGATATGGTAAATCGGCGAGCAGCCGGTTTGCCTATCGAACACGTCATCGGCTGGGCGGAGTTCTGCGGTCTCCGGATAGCGGTAGACCCGGGAGTCTTCGTACCCCGCCGCCGCACCGAATTTCTCGTCCACAAGGCAACTCACATGACACGTCCAGGAGCCGTCGTGGTTGACCTGTGCTGTGGCTCGGGCGCTGTGGGCGCCGTAGTGGCCGCTTCCATAAAAGGGATCGAGTTGTACGCCACAGATATTGATCCCGCCGCGGTGAAGTGTGCTCGTCGCAACGTCAATGCCGCCGGTGGTCACGTATACGAAGGTGACCTCTTCGAGCCGCTACCCGCAACACTGCAAGGCCGTGTCGACGTTCTGGTAGCCAACGCACCCTATGTACCTACCGGAGCGATCGGGCGGCTACCTCCGGAGGCCCGCATTCATGAAGCACGAGTGGCACTCGATGGGGGTGTGGACGGACTTGATGTCCAGAGACGAGTGGCGACCGCGGCACCACTCTGGCTGGCACCGGGCGGTCACCTGCTTGTCGAAACAAGTAAGCGGCAGGCCCCACATACCGTTGAAATCTTTGCTTGCAATGGTCTTATACCGCAGGTGGCCTGTTCCGACGAGCTAGACGCCACCGTCGTTATTGGAACAAGACCCGCCCTCCCAAGTGGGTCGAACGTCTGCCCTGTCCACAAATAAAAGTAATACCTGCTAGACCGGGTGCTAATACAAAAACTCGACCCTATAAATCCAAAAATTCGCGTGTTTTCAATTCCTTTTATATTAATTGTCCTTTTATAAATTCATCAACATTTAACGAATTTATCCAGAACCGAATAAATGATATTCGTTCCTTATTCTATCAACATCAGTCGTATTAATACTATTAGCCGATTCAAGCTGCTAAGGATTCAGTTTAAAGGGCTATCTCTTTTATTAAACGATATTTCCCTTTCTCGACTTTTTATTTTAAAAAGGTTTATATAAATATAGTTATTCACTTTCCTAAACAAAGGATAAAAAAAACTTTTTCACCATTAGATTTTTTTGAACCTTATTATCCATATAAAATAATTAACTTCATTGAATTAATTACCTTACATTTAAAATTCTTTAAAGAAAATTGCTTAATTTTATTTTTTTAACATACAAACTTATAGTTATATAAATGTGTATAAGCATAAAAAATGAATTACCATATGAAATCATATAAAACCAAAGAAGAAAAGGAGCAATTACTTAACAAAACTGGATTTCATACCGTAAAATTTTATGAGCATTCAGATAAAAAATATAAAGTAAAGTCACTTCCACCTTATGAAGGCTAATGGGGACTTTAAAATGGTTATGTTAAAGGGCTATTGTTGATATTGAATAAAAATTTGGAAACTTCCAAACCAAAGAAGTTTCCATTCCTTATTCAATAAATCTTTATTTTCAACTTATTTGCTAGTTTCATTACTATTAACTGAGGAATTAAGTTTAAAAAACTAACTAATATTAATAATTGAAATGGTGTTAGTGTTTAAAATATCCTTCCCAACGTTCATTACCTGTCATCTTACTAATGAAACAAATTGAAATAATTACAGATGCTATATTCCCTATGATAAGAGCAAATGTGCTGTTAAAGAATTCACCTAAGAAAGCTAGAATTGATGTTAGTATTATCATCATTAAATATCCAATCATTGAACCGTTTTCGAAGTCTTTGTACATAGAGAAATATACAAATGGAAAACAGTATAAACAAATTAAATTATTAGAATATTAAATCCAATTTTATTCACCATTTCACCCTACTATTTGTCATTTAAAAATTATAATGATATTTTAAAATCCCAAGACAATGATAAGTTGCGTTTATTGAGAACAAGTAACTTTTTACAAACATCTTTCTCAATTGTCTCACTGTCACTTTGATTTTTGACAGAATCTAAGAAATAATCCAACCCAAATTATGATCAAGATATTTTGTTAGCACACCCTTTAATTATTGTTGTACCACCCTTTCAGATTCAGAAATAAATTCACTTACTATTAACTCTATTTAAATTATGTATTCTCTTTAACTATAAATACAACTTTCGTGATTTTCTTTTCTAAGTCTATTGCTCTCGTTTACATTTCATAACTTTTCTAATTGAACTCTTATTTTATAAAGACAATCAGAATCGGCAGCACAATAAAGGAAGCCAGTGTGGTCCAAAGAACGGATTTCGATACAAATTTTGAGGATGCATTGAATCGTTCTGCTAATATAGCAGCATTTACTGCAACTGGCATACATGCCAAAATAAAGAGAACAGAATATAATATCCCTTCTATATTTAAAACAAATAAACAAAATAATGCGACGAGTGGTGATAAAAATAATCTTATAAATAGACCAGCCCAAAAAGCCGACTTCACATTCTGCTCTAATATTTGCTTTTTTACATTCATCATTTGTGCTCCTAAAATAGTTAATACAATTGGAGAATACGCTTCTGCGATCATTGAAACCCCTTTTACGATCCCTAAAGGTAAGGGAATATGTAAAAAGCGAATTAGAATAGCAAACAATGCGGCATAAATGGCCGGGAGTGAAAAGACGGATTTAATCGCATTTTTTACAGAGAATTGAGAACGAGCTGCAAAATAGACACCTAATGTATTTACAATAATCATTTGGATCACTACATAAACAGATGCTTTATCCAAACCAAGATGTCCTAAAACAAGTAAAATAAGCGGCAGTCCATAGTTCACACTGTTTGTAAAAAGCGAAACTAACGTAAGACCTGCATTTTCAGAAGAAGGCAATTTAAGTATTTTCCCAATAATATTTGCAGTAGCCCATAATAACAATAGATTAAGAATAGAGAATGCAAGTGTCAAATATATATCATCAAAAGAAACTTTAGCTGTTCGCAATGTATTAAATATAATAGCTGGAGTTAAAAAGTATAAATATAAAGTCAACAAAGGTTTTATTTCTAGCTTCTTAAATCGAGCAAGCAGTGCCCCAGCAATAACTGGAATGGAAAGAGGCACCATTGCGTGAAATAGAATAGAGAAAACGGTTTGCATCACATGTAACATTCCTTTCTAAAAACTTATTCTTTTCTATAGCATAACGGATTTTCAATACTTTTTGTTCAAAATAATTAATTGAGGGGGCTAAGAATGAACACAAAAATGGCCCGGATAAAATCCGGGCTCAATAGTTATGAGTATAGAATAATAGCTAGATAATTATTAATTAAAATGATAAATACTCCAAATATCAGGTGATTCGGAACCAATATGCCAAGCAGCAGCTCCACCTAAATGATTCTGTTTTACGATATTAAGTCGTAGCTCTAATGACTTCTTGTCTTCAATCCAGATTTGATGTTTTTCTTCATTCGCAGTGAATTCAACATAATATTGAGATGCTTTTTCATCCCATACTTTTTGTAATCCATTTGCATTAATGATTTGGTTAACTTCCGCCATTGTACGGTCAATGCTTTTTACTTTATTAGTAGTTAAATTGGTAACCCATTCTCTTGTAAAAAATGGGACACCAAGAATGATTTTATGAGATGGTACATCATTCATCAACAGTTGAATTCCTTCTTCAACCCAAGGCAAGGTAGCTACTGAACCCGGTTGGGTTCCTCCTGCCCAATATTCATCATAACCCATCATAATAATGTAATCAGCTACCTTTCCGAGTTCCCTGCGGTCTAAACTCCCTGACCAGAAAGGATCGTTGTTCGTACGGGTAACAAATACAGAAACTAAGATTCCAGAGGGTTTAAGCGCAGCTTTCAGCTCACCTATGAAAATGACAAAATCTTGTTTGTTTTTTATAACTATGTTTTCAAAATCTACATTTATTCCATCACTATCGCTTTGGATTAAGGAATCACGTAGTGTCGTAACAAGCTTTTGGCGCTTTTGAGGATTGCTTATGATTGAATCAGTTAAAACAGGATCAAATCTATTCCCTAGTAAAGGCCAAACTTGTTTACCTGATGCATGCGCAGCCTGAACGTATTTACTATCGGTTGAAACAGTGACTACATTTTCTGAACTACTTAACGAGAACCAACGTGGTGATACAACATTTAGGTTTTTTTTATTTTGCAATTGTTGGATGTAGCTTTCTGTCGTTCCATTATAATTCCATCCCATCACGATACGGTTTTTCGTTGTCGCTTGAACAGGAGACTTTTTAATCCATCCTTTTTTGCCTCCAAGCAATTGAACCTGGTAATAATAATCAGGAATATTCATTTTTTGTCCAATATAAAGTTTAGTAGTTCTTAAATTGTTTACTTTTGTTAACTCATTTATCGTTACTCCGAATTTTTGAGAGACTTTCCATAACGTATCTCCTGAACCACTGTATAACTTATATATTTCTGTGGGATTTTTAATTTTTGCCCAATGGTAAGATTCGTCTTTGTTAATTTATTTACTTTTTGAAGTTCACTTACGGTTGTTCCATATTGATTTGCAATAATCCATAACGTATTGCCTGCTATAACAGTGTGAGTGATCGAACTTGCGGAATCCCCTACGACTGAAGTGATGATTGGATATTCCCCACCTTTTTTGAGTAAAGTTACAATCTGTGAACTTAGACTTGGTAAACTGTAAACATTAACATTATCTATTTTAACAGTGCCAATTGTTAGTGAATTGGTTATTGCCTCTCCCTTACTGGGAATAATGCTTAAAAATAGTAAAATAATAAAAAAGATAAATTGCTTTCTCATTTTTCCACTTTTCCCCTATATGTATAAAATTCATACTCGTTAATATTACTATCATTAAATACTAGTTTTATAGTGGAACATAGTGGGAATTAATTAGTTTGGCATACAAAAAGAGCAGCAGATGACTAGTAGTCACCCGCTGCTCTTTTGTGATGAATCAATAAAAAAGTGCATTTTTTAGACTAAGGAATTTTATTGGAATGTTAACTTTCTATTCAATTATTTCGAAACTCTTTGGACTATTTCTTTCTCTTTTCCAACCCCTTTTACAACTCCTTCTTCTCGTTCAAATCCATTCTCTGTATACGAGTGGCTGATTTTTCCAGTCAGATCTCGATTATTTAATAATGAATCAACAAAAGCAGTTGAATCTTCAGGATTCATTTCTTTGTACCAATTTCCAGATGGATAAGCGATAACGACGCACTTATCCTGGCATCTTCCATTACACCTAGTTCTTGTCGTATGGATGACATCGTCTAAATCTCGATCAGAAATTTCTTTTCTTATCGCAACAGTTAATTCTTCAGCACCACATTTATTACAGCTGCTGCCGTTGCAAATAAGCACATGATGTTTTGTTCTGCTTAAATCCCAAGTAGCCATTTTTTCATCTCCTCTTAAAAGGTTTTTAGCTTATTTTCTTCTAATTTCATTAGTTCCTTCTCTAACCAAGATCGATCTAGATTCTCTCCAATAAAGACGAGATTATTTTTAAAATGAACTGGTTCATATGTAAACAAAGGAACACCATACGCATATTGAACCATCATCGTCTGATTGGGACTCTCTTTAAATCGTAAGTACCCTTTTATCCGCAAAATGGAATTAGGCATATTAGCTAAAAAAGCTGCAAACCCTTCCTTCTCAACAGGGTTTTCAAACGTGTGCACATAAGATTTCAAATGCAGGTGGTCAAAAGCGTGTAATGGCTCTAATTTGTTTCTTTTTGAACTTTGCAACTTGACCTTTAGCTGAAATGCATCAAGTGATACGTCTGAAAATGTTGATTCAATCATTTTTCCATTCGGATTTAATGCTTTAACTTCATTGCATATATTTAGAAGGCTTTCAGCTGTAACTAAATCAATTTTATTAATAATGACCGTATCAGCATGTTTAACTTGCTCAGATAACAATTTTCGATGACGGAGGGATAGCCTCTCTTTTTGCTCCCAGCGATCAGCATCAAGGAGTGTAACAATGGATGGCAAGCTGATTTTTTCAGCAAACCGTGGTGAAAGGCATACGTCTAAAACCTCTAAAGGATGGGCGGCACCTGTTGTTTCTATAAAGATGGCATCGAAATGGTCAAACTCAAGAAGTTCCTGTAGATGGACTTCCAATTGTCCCGAAATACTGCAGCAAATACACCCGTTTAATAGCTCTTTCAGCGGGATATCGTCTTGTATAGCCATTGAATCGATGGACAAACGGCCTAATTCATTCATAATGACAGCTACTTTTCGATTGCTGGCCAATTCTTGTTCAAGTATTTTTTTTAACAGAGTCGTTTTCCCCGCGCCAAGAAATCCAGATAAAATGTATACTTCAGGCATTTTTCTCCTCACTTTATCCATTTGTTTCAAATCGGAATTATTACGATTTAACTTTTTTTAGTATAGCACATTTATCTGAAAAATAAACGCGCTTTTATATAAAAATATAAATTTAATGGTAGGTTTCAATTGTATGAAGAAAAATAGAGAGGTTTTAGACGATGATCATCGATTATATCCGCAATCTGTTTTACAATCATGTTGCGAACCTCATCCGTTTGGACTAATGCTGGTTTCAATAAGATACCCAAAACTGTACCGCTATGAGCGGCGACAAGCCCTCCTTCGTATTTCATAGCTAATCTTTTAAACTTACTGAAATACGGTTTAAGCAATCTTTTTTGGTTTATTTGCGCACTTAATGTTGCCGCTTTGCATATGAAAGATAAATTCTGAGATTTCATCCCCCGTCTTACTAAATGAAAAGCTTCTGCAAAAGCTGCTTGCTCCAAAGATGTGTAACTTTTCGGCAATCGATTAAATTCAATCGTATTAATGGTTCCACCTAAATCAATGCCTATTAACACAAAAGGCGGTAAAGAACCGAAGCGATCAATCAGCTGCCCACTCATATAATCGTACGCCACTGCCCCTTCATACATCACGCCATCAGTTGGCTCAATTTCACAGGCAATTTGAGAGATCATTTCTTCAGTCAAGAGCAAGGAATGGCTGTCTGCAGCCGCTCTTATAGCAGCTACGATATCTGCAGAACTGCTCGCCATCCCCTTGCCAAGTGGAATATTAGAACGAAACTGTAAATGTCCCCCACCTTTTACATCATACCGTTGAAACAATTTCTCACATGCTGTTATTGCCTTACTCTTTGAAACAGGCCCCGTAAATAAACCATTTGAGTCATTTGGAATAAAAATCGCTTCGCTTATGAGCTTTGGAATAGGGAGCGTTACTAAGAATGGACGCTCACCTAGAACCCCTTGAATCAGCTCTCCAAAGGTACCGTTGCAGCTTCCTTTTCCCACCCGCATTTTTATGATTCTCTTTACAGCCAAACCGTTTTTTCTTCAAATGGTGTCCTAGCAGGAGCTTTCATCTTTTTTAACGCTTGTTCATCTGGGTATCCAATAAAGATGGTTCCAACTATTTTCTTATTTTCAGGCGCACCAATAAACTGCTGCAAACGATCATCATGAACAAGACCGACTCCTCGAGTTCGCCAAACGAATCCAAGTCCAAGCTCCTTTGAAGCCAACCACATCGAATGAATCGCACAGCATACCGCATATTCATTGTCTTGAGATGCTTCATCGTCACCTGGAACAATGTCAGCTGTAACAACGATATGAACAGGTGTATTCTTTAATACTTTCAGCGAACTTTCCACTAAATTCGGCTTCGTTGGAAATCGCTCCTGCAAAAATTTCTCTGCTAATTCCTCATAGCGTTTTTTAGCCTCGTCCTTGATCACATAAAAACTCCAAGGCTCTCTCATTCGATCGTTTGGCGCCCATGTCGCTACTTCGAGCAATTGCCTAATTTTTTCGTCCTCTACATCACGTTCGCTATAGTCTCGTATCGCTCTCCGACTTTTTAATTCAGTTATGATTGACATTTTTCTTCCACCTTACATTCTAATTCCTCAAACCACTTTATTTTTTCACGGATTTGGATGACATCACCCACAAGAATAATGGCTGGATGCTTGATTTGTGCACGTTCTACCTCATTTTCAATCGTTGTTAATATCCCAGTAACTGTCCTTTGTTTTTCCGTTGTCCCCCATTGAATAACGGCAACTGGAGTATCTGGACGTTTTCCATGTTCCATTAATTTTTTGCAAATATTAGGTAAGTTTCCTACTCCCATGTAAAAAGCGATGGTATCAATTCCTTGCGCAAGTGCCGACCAATTTAAATGATCTGCCTGTTTATCAGCACGCCCATGACCAGTCACAATCGCAAAGGAAGAGGCATAATCCCGGTGTGTTACCGGAATTCCTGCGTAGGCAGGTGCAGCAATACCGGAAGTAATTCCTGGAATAATTTCATATTTTATATCATTTGCTGCCAGCACTTCTGCTTCTTCGCCAACACGGCCAAATACACAAGGATCGCCTCCTTTTAAACGGGTCACGATCTTCCCTTCCATTGCTTTATTGACTAGAAGCTCATGAATTTGCTCTTGAATCAATTCGTGTTTTCCAGGAAGCTTTCCGCAAAAAATAAGTTCAGCGTCTTTTTTGGCATATTGCAGCAGCTGTTCATTTACTAAACGGTCATACAGAATAACATCCGCTTTTTGGATACATTCTGCTCCATATACTGTTATTAGTTTCGGATCACCTGGTCCTGCTCCGACAAGATAAACTTTTCCTTTTGTCATAATCAGCCCTCTAATTCCATTTTCTCACTCTTTTATTCTTTTCCCTACTTCAGGTTGTGTTCTTAGCATTTGATCAGAAAAATATCAGATAGATGCCTTCGTCTCCTTGCACTTTTCGATCCAATTCTCAACCATCTCTGGACTCGAACCAAAATGGAAATGTGTATAACCTGCAACTAAGTTCCCATTTATGTATCCCTCTTTTTTTGTCCCGCGCATCCCTTTTGTTTGGTAGGCGGGCCGTGTTACAACATGAGGGTGGAAGGTCGAATAATGAAATTCATGTCCTTTTGCTAGAACATTCCCTTTGAATAGAAAATTACCTTCTTCGCCTGTCACCTCGCGATAACCTAATGCCGCTAGTTTAGACTGCATTCGAACGAGTCCAGGGATAATCCCTACCATCTCGAAGCTTTCATGATTGGTCGTTTCTATCGCTTCTGTTAAAAACATAAAGCCGCCGCATTCCGCCAAGGTAGGCAGCCCGTTTTCGATGGCTGTTTTAATCGATTCCTTGACTTCCTTTTGATTAGCTAGTTCCTTTGCAAATTCTTCAGGAAACCCCCCTCCAATATATAAACCATCCACATTTTCAGGAAGAAGGTCTCCATTTAAAGGGGAAAACTCTACGATTTCCGCTCCATAAGCTTGAAGCAGCTCAAGATTTTCTTCATAATAAAAATTAAAAGCAGCATCCTTTGCAACAGCAATTCGAACTTGTTTCTTTACTTCTCTATGAAACTGAGACTCTTCTACTTCAAGATAAGGAGCTTGTGCCAAATCGTATAACGTTTCGATATCGATTGTATTTAAGACTAGATCTCCTAATGCATCAAAAAAAGAATCAAGTTCTCCTCGTTCAACAGATGGAACTAATCCTAAATGCCGTTCAGGAATAGCGATATCAGCATTCCTTTTTAAATAGCCGATCACAGGGATTCCACACTCTTGCTCGATGGCAGTCTTTACTAGCTTGAAATGACCTTCACTGCCTACACGGTTTGCGATAACAGCCACAATATTAGGTCCCTTATAAAAAGATTGGAACCCTTTGACAATAGCAGCTGCACTTCGAGCCATGCTGGCGCAATTTACAACGAGTACAACTGGACTTTTCGTAATAATACTTAATTCTGCTGTTGTCCCATCATTATTTGTAGGGTTTTTTCCATCAAAAAATCCCATAACCCCTTCGATAATGGAGATATCCGCTCCTTTACTCCCACGTACAACAATCTCATTTACCATGTCATGATTAAGCATCCAACTATCAATGTTTCTTGAAATTCTGCCGGTTACTGCTGTATGGTAAGTTGGATCGATATAATCAGGACCACATTTAAAGCCTTGAACGTGATAGCCTTTTTTTTTCAATGCAGACATAATTCCGATGGTTAGTGTCGTTTTTCCAACGCCACTCCCAGTTCCTGCAATGACGAGTCTGCGATTAGACATTATTTTCTCCTACCTTTACATCAATCAATATGGAATAATTGCTACTGAGATGGTGACATTTCCTGACTTTTTCTTAACAAGTTCTAATTTTTTCGCCCAGCTGTATAATAGGGAAGCCGGTTCACTTACGCCATAAGCACCCGTATATTTATAGACTGTATCCGAAGGCTTCTCAATATTAACCGCATTTAATTGATCAGGAGAGTAATAGACAAACTCCCACCCGTATTGATTTGCAACTTCAATCAGACCAATCTCATCCTTCTTCAAATCGATCGTACATAGTGCTTTTACACTTTTTATTGAAAAATTCAGCTCTTCTAGCGTTTGATAAATAACAGATTCAATTTCTTCCTTCGATGTCCCGCGATTACAGCCTATTCCAAGTGCAATCACCTTCGGACGATACAAGACCCCGTTTTCTAAAATTTGGTTCTCTTCTGTTGTTAACTTTCGATGAGTGACGACAAGTGCAGCTGCGGGTTTTTCCTCTATCGCTTCTGAAATCGATGAATAGACCTTAATATTTTCTGGAAGAGGACGATCATAATGCCACCATTCTTTTTCCCCAGACTCTTGAATAACCGCAATTTTTTCTTCGTTCACAACTGCGGCACTGACAGGCGTTAATTTCTCAGCAGATTCCCAAACCCAGCCAAACCTTTTACCAAACAAATCAACAGGAATTGTTTTCTGAACATCAGAAGCGGTTGTAATAACGGGACGTGCATGTAAAGCGGCTGCTACTTCTCTTGTTAACTCATTTGCCCCGCCAATATGCCCTGATAAAACACTAATGACATGCTCTGCCTTATCATCAATAACCACGACAGCAGGATCCACTTTCTTATCTTTTAAAAGCGGAGCTATCATCCGTACTACAGCCCCGAGAGAAATGATGATGATAATCCCATCGTACGCTTCAAACAAAGAAGGCAAAAGTAAGCGCACACTGCCTGTAAACATCTGAATGCCGAGAGTATCTTCATCCCCTTTTTCGAATTTGCTCATATAATATACATCCGAATTTTGAAACGAGTGCCCAAGCTTTCTTGCAATGTCTACACCGTGCTTTGTGATGGCGACAACTGCATAATTTCCTCGCTGCTTCACGACAGGCTTTTGTCCTTCCTGCAACGTTAAAGTCACTTGTCCACCACCCCCCTGCGGAATCCATGAGTAAACGCTTTATCATAGAGCTTTGAACGATAATTTTTATCATGAATATTCGCATCAAGCGCCCATCCAGCCAAAATCATCGCTTGTTTACGAATACCATTTGTCCGCATTGCATCATCTAAATTCTCAACAGTCGTACGAACAATCTTTTGATCTGGCCAAGTTGCTTTATAAACAACAACAACAGGCGTGTCTTTGCTCCAACCAGCATCTAATAATTCTTTTATTACTTTTTTCGTTAAGGTAGCGCTTAAAAAGAGTGCAATCGTACAATGATGCTTTGCTAAATCTCGCAGTTTTTCAAATTCAGGTACAGGTGTTCTTCCTTCTGCTCGGGTTAAAATAACTGTTTGTGTTAAATCGGGAATCGTTAATTCAGCTTCTGCGACTGCAGCTGCAGCAAATACCGAACTTACTCCTGGAATGATTTCAATACCTATTCCCTTCTTTTTCAATAAGACAATTTGCTCCATAATGGCTCCATACACCGCTGGATCTCCTGTATGGACACGAACCACCTTCTTCCCTTGATGAATTCGATCTGCCATGATGTCGACCATCTCTTCTAAATGCATGCCCGCTGTTTTTAAAATTTCTGCATTCGGCTTTGAAAGGGAAATTAGTTCTTCGCTTACAAGAGAATCAGCATAAAGAACAACATCTGCTTCTTGAATAAGCTTCAACCCTTTAACCGTAATTAAATCTGGATCTCCAGGACCAGCACCTACTATATATAGCTTCATTTTCTCACCACCATTAAGGTTAAATATTCAAGATCGGCTCCATCAAGCTCTTCTGCACTCCATACAATTTCCTCGTCCGATGTCACCTTTGTAACAACCGAAGCTTTATGTAATAAATCCAATTCACGTAAAATTTGCAGCATTAAATCAATGACTTTAGCTACTTTAATAAAAATGATACAATCATTTTCTTCAATCACTTTTTTCATCGTTTCATAGTCGTCTCTTGCTGGAATAATGGCCACGTGATCATCTCCATCTGCAAGAGGAATTCCTAGCCGAGCAGCCGCACCGTTCATCGATGAAATTCCTGGGACAACTTCAATCTTCACTTCAGGATAACGCTCCTTCATAAGCTGCATCATATGAATAAAGGTACTGTAAAGAAGAGGATCTCCTTCTGTTACAAAAGCAACATCCTTGCCTTCCTGTATTTTCTCCCATACAAGCTCAACCGTTTCACTCCATTTGTTATTTAAAACTTCCTGGTCCTTGGTCATTGGGAAAACAAGCCCTAACATCTCTTTTTCATTTGGCTGAAAATACACCTCAATAATTTTTTGAGCATAGCTTTTACTGCCTCTTTGCTTTTTCGGATAGGCAATCACTTGCGATTCTTTTAATTTGCGATAGGCCTTTACAGTAATCAGCTCTGGATCTCCTGGTCCTACCCCTAGACCGTATAATGTACCTAACATTCCTATTCTTCCTCTCTCTCTGCTGCAATAATATAAATAGGGTTTAATGAATCAAAACGTGTTAGTTTTAAAATCGGCTTGCTTCGAGAAATCTGTGCAAGTGTAATTTCTGTTTTAAATCTCCTCTGCTTAAAAGAGTTTAAAGCTTCCGCTAAATTTTCAATGGTTACAGCATTTAAAACAATTCTTCCCTTATCTTTTAAACGGCGGCAGCAAATATCTAAAATATCGTCCATACCACCAGCTGTACCTCCAATGAATATAGCATCTGGATCAGGAAACTCATCTAATCGTTCCGGTGCTTTGCCGTGAACAACCGTTGCATCAACCCGAAACTTAGCTAAGTTTTGCATACAGTTTTCAAGATCCGCCTCGTTTTTTTCAATCGCAAATACTTTGCCTTCACGAGCAATTTTTCCTGCCTCAATTGCTACAGAACCCGTACAGGTGCCAATATCCCACACCGTACTGTCTTCCTTTAAACGCAGCGCACTAATGCTTAACGTTCTTACTTCCTTCTTCGTAATTAACCCTTTTTCCGGTTTTCTTTGTACAAATTCTTCATCATTAATTCCCGTTGACCAAGACGGACCTTTTGCTATTCTTTTTAAAATGACAACATTTAAAGGTGAAAATTCGATATCAGCCATTTCAGTAAGATTGAACCATCTGCATCTTTCCATTTCGCCGCCTAAATTTTCACCCACAAATGCTTCATACTCCGTCATCCCAAAGGACAATAAATACTTAGCTATTTTATTAGGAGTATTTTCAGCATCTGTTAGAATGGCAACTTTTGCTTTTCCATCAATTCGCTGGGCCAATCCCTTCATGCTTCTTCCATGAACACTGGCAAAATAGGCATCTTGCCATCGTTCGCCCATTTTGGCAAAGGCAAGCTGAACTGAACTTAAATATGGGTATATGTCCATTTTAATTTTGCTAGATAAATAGCTTCCAATTCCATAAAACAATGGATCTCCTGATGCCAAAATAACGACCTTTTTCGTTTCTGTTTGTAAACGTTCAACAAGGGATGAGAGTCCACCTTCAATCACCACTTTTTCCCCTGAATAATTTGGGAAAAAAGAGAGTTGGCGTTTTCCTCCGATTAATAGATCGCTTTCATCAATCCATTTCTCATACATAGGCAATAAACTTACCTTGCCGTCATCCCCAATTCCAATCATTTTAATAGAACTCATCGTTTCGCACCGCCTTTCCTAAGCATTCGCCTTTCAATGTATATAAAGAAGTGTCTATTTCCATACCGCCATTCACATCTCTTAAAGCATTTATACAACAATAATCACAAAGCTTTTCAAAAAAGGATAAATGACCTTCTTCCCGCATCATATCCCCAACTTGAGATGCTGTATTCGCCATGCTTATCTCTTCTGCCAGTTCCTTTTGTGCACCTGATTCTTTCGCGATTTGAGCAAGAAAATCAAAATCAACTGGGGCACTTTTGGAATGAACCATCATCACTCCTTGTGCAACCTTTGAAAATTTCCCCATCATCCCTACCATTGAGACTCTTTTTGCTCCTTGCTTTTTACACTGTTTCAATGTAAAGCCAACAAAATCACCCATCTCAATAAAGGCTTCTTCGGGTAGCTCAGGGAACTGCTTCATCGCATACTTTTCGCTCCGCCCTCCAGTCGTAATGACAATATGATCACATTGACTTGCTCTAGCGACACTAATGGCTTGTACAATACTCGCTTTATAAGCTGCAGTAGAAAAAGGAACAACAATTCCCCGAGTGCCTAATATCGAAATACCTCCAAGGATCCCTAAACGGCCATTTAAAGTCTTTTTGGCAATCTCTTCACCTTTTGGGACGGAGATGACAACACATATTCCTTTTTTAACTCCGAACTCTTTTAACACTTCTTCTGCTGTCTCAATAATCATCTTACGGGGTACAGGATTAATTGCTGCTTCTCCCACAGCTACAGGCAAGCCGGGTTTCGTTACTCGCCCGACCCCTTCTCCACCATCTAATATAATCCCTGGTTGATCGGCCCAGCTTACCGTTGCAATAATGAGTGCTTCATGTGTCGCATCGGGATCATCTCCACCATCCTTTACAATTGAAGCAACTCCTCTTTCAGAGTAAATTTGACAACTCTCCAGTTGGAAGGTAGCAAACCTTCCAACTGGTAAGTAAATGGTTGCCTCTGTTTGTTCTTCTCCTGTAATCAGTGCGGTTAAGGCTGCCTTTGTCGCAGCCGTTGCACACGCACCTGTCGTATAACCTTCTCTTAACGGCTTCCCTTCTTTTGTAACCTTTTCCATGGCTTACACCTGATCTGCAAGAATGGAGATTGCATTTAATGCTGCAACTGTAACCGTACTACCGCCTTTCCTGCCGATATTCGTAATAAATGGAATATCAAGCTTAGCTAATTCTTCCTTCGATTCTGCTGCCGAAACAAATCCAACAGGAAGTCCGATTACAAGGCCAGGTTTCGCCTCGCCTTCTTTAATGAGTCGGATCAATTCTAATAGGGCAGTCGGTGCATTTCCAATAGCATAAATACCACCATCCGCTTCTTTTATTGCTTTTCTCATCGAAATAATCGCTCGGGTTGTATTTAATCGTTTTGCCACTTTCATAACGTCTGGATCGGAAATATACACCTTCACCTCTCCACCATATTTTTCCAATCTTGTTTTATTAACTCCAACCTGAACCATTTGAACATCCGCAACTACTTTTTTGCCGCTTCTAATCGCTTGAATTCCAGCTTGAATGGCATCTTGGTGGAAGACTAAGCTTTGCCCTAATTCAAAATCAGCCGATGCGTGAATGACCCTTTGAACAACAGGATACTGCTCTTCTGTAAAGAGATGTTCTCCAATCTCCTCATCAATCATTTGAAAACTTTTACTCTCAATTTGTTCTGGTTGAACTGTAATTGGCTTAAATTCTGTACGAAAATCCATCTTATATTACCTCCTTATTTTGATTGTTTAAAGACAAGACATAACTTCATGTATCGCATCTATCGTTGATGGAAAATCAGAGTACACGTACCCGTAATTAATATCCGGCCGGCTAATTAGAATGATTTCGATCCCAAGTTCTTTAGCCGCCTCAACCTTTTCATCAACAGATCCGACTTTTCCGCTTTCTTTCGTAATCATGACAGTAACTCCATACTGCTTATATAGTGCTTGATCAAACTCTCTTGTAAATGGTCCTTGAATAGCGACAATATTTTTTTGTGGAAAGTCAAGCTGCTCACACTTTTCCATATTATCCCTACGTGGAAGCATACGGGCGATCAACCGAATATCTGGATGTCCTAAAAGTTTTTTAGTAAAAACTTGAAGCGTTTTACTTCCTGTTGTAAGCATAATGACGCCTTTTTTCATTGCAGCCATTTCCGCGGCTTCCTCATAGCTGTTCACAATCGTCAATTTATCATATTGATACGTTTGGGACTCTCGCTCATAACGAATATAAGGTATGTTTGCTAATTTTGCGGCATTGATGGCATTTTTTGACGCTTCTTCTGCAAAAGGATGACTCGCATCGACAACAGCTTTCATGCCATTCTCTTGAATTAAACTCACCATCTCAATATCTGTTAATCTGCCAATCTGTACTTCAATCCCCGCTTGCCTCATTTCAAGTGCCGCATTTTCTGTCACAACTGTTGTTAATATCGGGTAGCCTGCATTCTTGATTTCAAGAGCTAGCGAACGTGCATCACTTGTTCCAGCTAACATTAAAATCATTTTACTTTCACTGCCTTTTGTTCCACATTGTCATCGTTATGATCATGGTGACCATGCACATGATGTTCGTGGTCAGGATCATGGTGATGATGGTGGTGATCATGATCGTCGTGGTGATGGTCATGTTCGTGATCGTGGTGATGGTGATGGTGAATATGCTCCATTGCACCAATTCGATATAGACATGTATCACAATTCATGTGTACTTCACCTTGGAGTGCTTCTTCAACACGGTCCTTTATAATTGTTTGTAATCCAGGATGGAAGCCAAAATACTCTGCTAATTGAAATTCAACTTGAGGATGCTGCTCTTTGAATTGAGTCATCATCTTCTCTAAACGTTTAATTAAAATACCAGTGAACAAAAAATACGGTAAAATAATCACTTTTTTTGCCCCGAGTTTAATACAGCGGCTTATCCCTTCATCTACGAGCGGTGCAGTCACACCCATAAAAGCAGGCTCTACTAATTCATACTTTGTTTTCTCCCAAAGTAATCTTGAAATCTTATAGACATCACTATTTGCATCTGGATCACTTCCACCACGGCCTAATAGCACGATAGCTGTGTCTGAAGAAGGGTTATCCAAATTCTCGCCAATCTCTACTAATCTTGTTTTTAAAATTTCAAACGTTTCTTTATGAATGCCAATAGGTTTACCATATGTAAATCGAATAGTAGGATGTTTTTTCTTTGCCTCATCAATAGCCGCCGGTATATGAATTTTTGAATGTCCCGCTGGCAGAAGCATAATTGGGATGACTACAATATCACCCGCACCCTGGTCGACACAACGATCAATTCCCTGTCCTACTGTTGGTTTTTCAAACTCTAAAAAACAAGTTTCAACTAACAATGATTCATTTAAGCTTGGTTTCAACTTATTAACGAAATGACGAACTTGCTCATTTCCTTCTGGATCTCTACTTCCATGTCCTACTAGTAAAATAGCTTTCACTAACATTTCCCCCTTTGTTTTTCTCACATTATTCCCATTTGTCTACATTTTCGTATCTTAATCCCCACACGGAGCTGCTTCGATTTTCAAATTTGGTGTCACATCCTGATACTCAAATCCGTGCACACGTTTTACCCTTTTGAAAAATTTGTGGAACCGTTCATTTGGATATCCTTTATCTTTATACTCTTGCACTATTTGTTCAACAATGTTGACAATCTCATCCGCAGCAATGCCTTCTGCCACAATTTGACCAGAATGTGCATTTCTTCCTACCGTTTTGGCTCCTAAAAACAAATCAAAAGCTCCTTTGCGGTAAACGATCCCAATATCTTCTCTTACAGCACCATAACAAGCCATTCCACAGCCATTAAAACCAACCTTTAGCTCTTTAGGAAGCTCTATTCCCCCCAATTTCTTTTGCAGTTCTTCCGCAAAAGGTATCGAATCCTTTTTCTCTCCATAGCAAAAATCGCAAGCTTTCAACGTTAAGACATCTCCTACTGGGGAAAGCAAAAAGCCAACAGCGTTTAATTTTTCTGTTATTTCATTATGGTTAGAGGTTGGTACTTGCAGCTTAATAAGATGGTCTTGCGTATATTCCATACTTCCTTCTTCGCCTACTATTTCTGCAAGTGTTATCATTTGCTTAGGTGTGAAATTTTTGTTGACGACACCCGGACTGACTGCAAACTCAAAAATCGTTTGAATTGGCTGCTGAATGAATGCATCCCTCTTAGGATTATTTCTTTCGCCAAGTATTGAGTGCAATGCTTGATCCGCAACTTCTCTTGAAGAGAATTCTGCTGCTTTCACCTCTGTTGCAGCTAATGGCTCTGTTTGATGATTTTCCTGTTCAAGTGCCCACGGTTCCGCTTCTTTTCGCAAGCGTTGATGTGGTTTTAAAGGCTGTTCAGTTTGGCTTAATGTATATTTCCTTGTATATCCGCGCGGTGTAATCATTAAATCATCGTAAAAAAACGTCGAGGAGTTTCCGATAATAACGGTCGTTAGCATCCCTATATCATGGTTAAGCATGTCCTTTAGATTCGTCATGATAACATCTTGACGATCTCTATATGCGCTTTTAACCAATCCTACCGGAGTTTCAGGTGAACGATATTTTAATAGAATGTTTTGTGCTTCTACAATTTGCCTTGTTCTTCTTCCGCTTTTTGGATTGTATAAAGCAATCACAAAATCAGCCTGAGCAGCGGCATCAATTCTTTTTTCAATTAGTTTCCAAGGTGTTAAATGATCGCTTAAGCTAATGGTGCAAGCATCATGCATAACAGGGGCTCCTAATAAAGAGGCACAGGAATTAATAGCAGAAATTCCCGGGATCACCTCAACTTCTACTCCTGTTTCTTTCTTCCACCCTTTCTCAATTAACACTTCATAGACGAGACCGGCCATTCCATAGACCCCTGCATCACCACTGGAAATGACTGCAACTTTCAAACCTAGCTCTGCTTGTCTTACTGCTTCCTGCGCACGACTTACTTCTTCTGTCATACCCGTGCTAATAATCTTTTGATCAGTTAGAAGCACTGTAATTAAATCGACATATGTTTTATAGCCAATAATGATATCACTCTCTTGGATCGCAGCTCTTGCCCGCTCTGTAATATGATCAGAGCTTCCTGGACCAAAACCTATAACAAGTAACTTTCCATTCATATCATGCTCCTCCTTTCAAAAACCCAACATGCATAAAACAAAATACCTTTGCACACTAAAATAATCATATTTTTAACAATAAAAAATCCGCCCAATTCAAATTGAGCGGATGAAACGAAAGCATCATTCACAAAGAATGGATATACCATTCCTGTTGCTGTCGTATCACCTTCTCACCTCCCGAAGAAACTGAAACTTTATAAATTAAGACAGGTCTCCTGACTTGTGCTTCCTCCTACTTTGAGCCCTTCCCATATTGACACATCCAATACTTAGTGCGTCTTTTACAGTGGTTTACTCATTTCGTCCACACTTACAGTTGCGGGGACAGTTCTGGATTTCCACCAGATTCCCTATTAAGCCTCATGGCATCTTAACTTACTATTAACTATATAAAGAGCATATTTAATTTATAAACATATTATTAGATAGTAATTATATACGAACATATATTACTTTTCAATTTAATCTAGTATAATTCAAACTTCGTAAACTGAATTTAATATATTCTTAACAATTAGATAATTCCTTAAAAAATATTATTCAACTTTTAGTAAACTAGGCAGAAGCTAAGTTGGACATCACATAACTTTAATGCAAATTTTTCTTTAAAAAAACGGATGCCGGCATCTAAATTTAACGATGCTTTCATCCGTTTTTATATTAATTGGCTGATGAACTATTTTTGTAATATTAGCGTACTGTACGCGGGCAATACGATAGTATCCTTCACATCCTCATTTTCATAAGATGAATAATAAATATTGTTCATTTTTTCAACATTCTTAACTGTTATTTCCTTTTTACTTACATTGTGAATAACCAATACTTCTTCTTTTTCAGTCGTTCTTTTAAAAGCAATTAATCCTGCTTGATTATAGGAAACAGCTTCAATATCCCCTTGTTTTAGAGGCTTACTGTCTTTTCTTGCATGAATTAAATTTTTATAATGATAAAATAAAGAAGCATTGTTTTTCATTTGAACAGATAATGATTTATCCGCTCTATTTACGTTATATTTTGCATCGATCCATTTCGTCTGGGATGGATCCTCATTCATATCCCAAATAAACGGTTCTCTAATATATTCATCAGGCTTTATTCCTTCAAGACCAATTTCTTCTCCATAATACAGGAATGGAGTTCCAGGTAATGTCATTAATAAGGACGCAGCCATTTTAGCTTTATCTATATCTCCGTTCACTTCACTCATAATTCGATTTGTATCATGATTGGATAAAAAAGTAGAATCAATATAGCTTTTATTATTATTTTGATAAAACTCTCGAATGCCAATAAGTCGATTTACAATACCGGCATCTTGCTCAAATTTTACCGTTTTAATGATTTTTTCGCTTAATTCAAAATTAAATCCTGAGTTTAACCCTTTTAAATATGGGCCAATTACCCCTGGGCTGGCCCATATTTCTCCAACCAAAAACACATTTTGGTTTACTTTTTTCATTTCAGCATGAAACTCTTTCCAAAAATCCGCATTTTTCCCATGGTTGTTTGAGGCTTGATACGAGGAGTAAATGAATTTGGCAGCATCTAACCGAAACCCATCTACCCCTGCTTTTTCTAACCAAAACTTTCCTACCCTAATCATCTCAGAACGGACTTCAGGGTTATCATAATTTAGATCTGGCATGGCCTCTGAAAATACCCCTTCATAAATGTTTTCATCATTGCCGTGCCAAATTTGTTGTCCGTAATCACCTAATTGACCTAAGTTTGTCTCTTGATTCGCCCAAACATAGTAATTCCGGTAAATAGGATCTCCCGCTAACGCTTTTTGGAACCAAGGGTGTTCTCTTGAAGTATGGTTTAATACCAAGTCGATGATGACATGGATGTTTCGCTTATGAGCTTCATTGACTAATTTTTTTACATTTTCAAATGTACCAAAATCGGAATTTACTTTTTCATAGTCAATTACATCATATCCGTGATAGCTCGGAGATGTCATTATAGGCGTTAGCCAAATACCTTCAACACCTAAATCTTTTAAATAATCTAATTTACTTATCACTCCATTTAGATCACCTATACGATCACCGTTACTATCCGCAAAGGATCTTACAAAAATTTCATAATAAATATTAGGATGTTCTGTATGCTTTGTTGGCGAAGCCGTTTTTTCAGAGGATCGTGAATCCTCATGGTTGTTTTGTTTCTGACAACCTATTAATAGGATCGCAATAAGCATTAAGACAACCCATTTCTTTTGTATTAATTTCAAACCCGTTCCCTCTTTCCATCTACTTGTAGGCACTGTAAAAAGAGTATTCTAATGTGACCTTTTAACATTTGGAAGCATGATATGAGGTATATCTTTCATGGTTAACGAAGGCGATATACGCGGGCTTCATAAGGGCGAAGGACTATCTCATTTACCTGACTTCTTGGATCTACTTCGTAGTTACTAATAAGTAATTCTTGATTAGTAAACTTGATGTCACTTGGTAGCTTAAAAACAGGATTTTCACTAGTAAAATTACATACTATGACTAGTTTTTCTTCATTCAATGTCCTAGTAAACGCATAAATCTGCTCATTTCCTTCCATTAATATGTCAAACGTCCCATACACTATGATGTCATTTTTTTTTCGAAGCTGAATTAATTTTTTATAGTAATGAAAAATAGAGTTTGGATCCTTTTTTACATTTTCTGCGTTAATCTCCCGATAATTTGGATTTACCTTAATCCAAGGAACCCCAGTTGTAAAACCAGCATTTGGCTCATTCGTCCATTGGACAGGCGTTCTCGCATTATCGCGGCTTCTTTCGTGTATGCCCTTCATCATTTGTTCATGGGTAAGCTTACCTGTTTTCACATAATCCTGATAAGCATTAAGGGTTTCAATGTCTTGATAATCTTCAACATTTTCAAACTTTACATTTGTCATCCCGATTTCTTCCCCTTGATAAATGTAAGGAGTACCTTGATGCAAATGTAAGCAAGTAGCCAACATTTTTGCAGAAACAGTACGAAATTCAAGATCATCACAACCAAAACGAGATACTGCACGTGGCTGGTCGTGATTGCTCCAATATAAACTGTTCCATCCGTCCTCTTTTAGCCCATATTGCCAGCGGCTAAATATTTCTTTCAGCTCGGTTAATTTCCATTCCACAGGTGTCCACTTCCAATATGGTCCATCTCCAACAGAAACATGCTCAAAATGAAACACCATTTGCAGTTCATTTCGATCTTTGCCAGTGTATAGCTTCGCATCTTCAATTGTTGCACCTGGCATTTCACCTACTGTGA
This sequence comes from Bacillus sp. 03113, assembly GCF_006546985.1. Lineage (GTDB taxonomy): Bacteria > Bacillota > Bacilli > Bacillales > Cytobacillaceae > VATK01. The sequence goes on along the minus strand of NZ_VATK01000022.1, from coordinate 33,114 downwards.
TCGTATCATAGTTTGATAGCACTTTTTTATTCATTTCTTGTAAGTAATCATGAATTTTTGGCCCATTTAGAAAATATTGCCACCCATCACCAAACTCATATCCTTCTTTCATCTGTCCATCTGGCAAACCATCAACCTTTGAGATAAAGTTAATGACATCCATTCGAAAGCCATCCACACCCTTTTCCAGCCAAAAGTTCATTAGATCATATACCTCTTGGCGGAGCTTTGGATTCTCCCAATTTAAGTCAGGCTGTTTTTTAGAAAAAAGGTGAAGATAATACTCATTTGTATTCTCCTCATATTCCCAAACTGATCCGCCAAAACAAGCTCCCCAGTTATTTGGAAGACTGCCATCATTCTTGGCAGGACGCCATATATAATAATCACGATAAGGATTATCTTTTGATTTTTTCGCTTCAATAAACCACGGGTGTTCATCTGAAGAATGATTGACGACTAGATCCAACATGATTTTGATCCCTCGATTATGGGCTTCCGATAGCAACAGATCAAAATCCTTCATGGTACCAAATTCGTTCATAATATCTCGATAGTTGCTTATATCATAACCGTTATCATCATTTGGTGATTGATAAATAGGACTAAGCCACAAAACATCAATTCCAAGCTCTTTTAAGTGATCGAGTTTAGAAATAATGCCTTGTATATCGCCAATGCCATCACCATTGCTATCCATAAAGCTTCTTGGATAAATTTGATAAACAACAGCTTCCTTCCACCAATTTTTTTCCATATAATCCTCTCCTATCTATTTCATCTCCTTTATTAGCTGTTTTCTATTGGCTTACTAACTCATTACAGTTATAAAGTGATGTATCAACAAAGATTGCATTTTCTATTCATGTATGAAAAATGATTATTATCCTTTGTCAGCCCCAGCCGTAATCCCTTCAATTAAGTATCTTTGCATAAAAATAAACAATAATGTGACTGGTACAGCGATCATGACACAACCTGCAGCAAAAACGGTAAACTCAGGTGCTGTATTTTCTCCCAGCATATCAAACAAGCCAACGGCAAGTGTCTTTTTCTCAGGGCTGCGTAAAACGAGTTTTGCGAAAATAAAGTCTGTGAAAGCTGCGTTAAATGCCATTAATGATGTATAAACAATTAATGGTTTAGAAAGCGGCAAAATAATTTTTAGAAAAATGAGCATATGACCTGCTCCATCAATTCTCGCAGCTTCAATAATTCCTTTTGGCATTGTATCAAAAAAGTTTTTTGCAAATAAGAACCCTAATGGTGCCCCAGCAACATACACTATAATAATAGCGAAATGTGTATTAAGCAGATTCATTTGGGTGAGTAATATATAAATGGCAATCATACTCATAAAACCTGGGAATAAACCTAATACAAGCAAACTATTCATTATATTCTTTCTTCCTGTAAATCTAAAGGTAGAAAAGATATAACCCGTAATAAGCGTGGAAATGGTCCCACAAATCATGCTGATAACCGCAATTTTTATCGTGTTAAAATACCATTGAGCAAACGGAAAGGCAGTGAAGAGCCTTAAATAATGATCAAAGGTAATTTTTGTCGGAATTAGTGTTTCACTATATAACGATGTACCAGGACGAAGAGAAGCTAGGATCACCCATATGGCCGGATAGAGACAAAAAATAGCAATGATGATTAAGGCAAGATAACTTAAAGTCAACTGGACTCTTTTTTTCGTTTTAAGCATTAGTGTGTATCCTCCTCTCTAAACGCTTTCGTACGACGCAGATTGATTATGGCAAAAACCGATAAAATGACAAAAATAAAGACCCCTATAACTGATGCGAAATTATATTGCCCTTGTATCAAGGAAAGCTTAAATAGCCATGTGATCAATATATCTGTATGACCAGCAAATCTGTAATCTGCATTTGTCGGCATACCATTTGTGATTAAATAAATGATATTGAAGTTATTAATATTAGCGACAAACTGCATTAGAAGGATCGGCGCCATCGTTATCATGACTGACGGATACGTAATTAAACGCAGTTTTTGAAAACCATTTGCACCATCAATTTCTGCAGCTTCATACATATCTTTCGAAATCGTTGACAATATACCAATAATCATTAGCATTGTTACAGGAAAACCGAACCAGAAATTGATTAATATAATGGTGAATTTCGCCCACTCTGGATCTGATAACCACGGAATTTGTGAAAATCCCATTAACTTAAGATATTGGTTTATTGGTCCAAATTGACCATTGAATATGTTTCGAAGAATCAAAGCCGATACAAACATCGGAATAGCAAAAGGAATAATAAAGAGCGTACGCCATACTTTTTTAAATTTGATTTCTTTCTGTTGAACTAATAAGGCAACAGCAAATCCACCTATGAAACAAGTAATTGTAGCGAAAAAAGCCCAAACAAATGTCCAAATCGTTACACCATAGAAGGTTGTGCTCCATGATTTAATTTTAAATATATCTAGAAACGTTTTAAATCCATGCCAATCAACAAGATGAGCAGGCGGCATATTTTCTCTAGTGTAATTCGTAAATGCAATTAAGATCATAAAAATAATTGGCAAGATCGTAAAGAAAAATACGCCTAGCAAAGGAAACGAAATTACAATTTGTGGAAATCGATAATCCAGTACATATTTAATTGTTTGCTTGAAGGTATTTGGCTTCCGTCTTTCTTCACGTAGCTTCCCAACTAAATATGCATCCTTTATATTTAGAACATACACTCCTGTAACTAATAACAGGATGAATAAGGTAATTAATCCTTCTACCAATAAAAATATGGAGTGATCTCCCATTACATTTTGATAAATTCTTCCGACTTTTTCGAGTCTCGTTTCTTTTTCTCCTAAAGTGACTAATCCCCATAATGCATGTGGCAGTCGAGAAATGATTGTGTACAGTCCAAAAGCGTGGATGCCTAACAATATGATCGCTTTAATATATTGTTTATTATAAAGCTGACCTAAACCCATGCTCAGGATTGATAAAATCATAGCTTTTTTACGATGATGTTGTATTTCTGTAGGATGCATCTTTTCATCATGCATACTCATGAACGAACATCTCCCTTCAAACGAATTTTGAAAAGCGGAAGCGCCTTGATTACCTTGAAGAAAAATGTTCGCTTGGCTCAAAAAAAATGCTTTTTACATTTAGAGACAAAGTGTTATTTTTCGCAAGGGCTAAGGTGCTAAAGCTATACACATGCCTACCTTCCAAAAACTTATCTATCTTTTATAAGAAAACCACCTGGCATTTGATACCAGGTGGCCATCAATTAGAAACTCCCTTTTAATTGTTACTTACTACCTGTTTCAATGCTTTCTTTCATTTTTTCCTCAGCTTTTTCTAATGTCTTTTTAATGTCTGCTCCATTCCAAACCAGCTCTAAAGTAGGAGTCACATTGCCCCAGAAGTATTCCATCTCAGGGATATTTGGCATAGGAACTGTGTTAGCCGCTTGTTTAATAGAACCTTGAAGAATTGGTTTATCTTTATACTTATCTAACTCATCTGAAACCCCTTTATATACAGGGATATCCCCAACTAAATATGCTCGTTTCATTTGCATATCTTTAGAAGCCATAAAGTGTGCAAATAGCTTAGAAGCATTTGGATATTTTGTATACGCACTTACATAGAAGCTGCTAATTCCAGAGAAAGCAAGTGGATTTTTGTCTCCAGGCATTTTAGGTAATGGAACTACATCAAGTTTAAATGGCACATCTTTGTAGGAAGCAGCATTAAAAGTACCATCAATATTTAAACCAACTTTTCCTTCCTGGAATAGACCTGTTTTCACATCACGTGTAATATCTGTATTTTTGATTGGCAAAATTTCTTTTAATGAACGGAAAAACTCCATTCCTTTGATTGAACCCTCATTGCTAATTCCAAGATCATTCTTATCAGTGCCGTTCTTGCCAAAAATATAACCGCCATAGCCATTTAAAAAGGACTGTACAAAATACGGGCTATTCGTTTCCATCATAAAGCCATATTTATTGTTTGGAATATCGTTAATCTTTTTAGAAATTTCTTTTACTTCATCCCATGTTTCAAGTTTAGCATCTCCTACAAGATCTCTGTTGACATACATCGCGTATGTAAACATGTAATTCGGATAGCCATATACAATGTTTTCAAAGCTTACCGCATCGATAGCTGACGGGATTGTATTCTCTTTTGTTTCTTCTTCGAAATAGTCATTTGGTAAAATAAGACCTGATTTTGCCGCATCTCCCACTCTGTCATGTCCGAAAACAATTAAATCTGCTCCAAGTCCTGCTGGTCCATCCGTTTTAAGTCGATCTAATGTCTCTGTATAAAAAACATCCTCAAGTTCCACATCAATATTATATTGTTTCTCAAAATCAGCAATTGCTTCATCCATGAATTGGTCTTTCACTGTCCAAACCTTTAGCTTTGCTCCCTTTTCTGGCTTTAGCTCATCAGAAGCACTGTCAGCTGCTCCATTATCTGCAGGTTTTTGTTCATTTTTTGATTGTCCACTACACGCTGTAAGTAATAACATCATTAATGCAAGCAATACGACTGCGATTTGTTTCATTTTCATTTTACTTCTACCCCTTCATAAATGAATTAATAAAATTTTCATGCAAAAGCTTTAAAGATCTTAAAATTCTATTTGTTTGCTTCTCAGCTCACTTTCACCCCCTATTTGCAAATTCTGTATGATAAAAAAATTCTTAAATAATCAGAAAGAGCTGCGTGATTTCAAAAATTCATTAACGCTCTGCTTACATTCCAAGAATTTTTCACTACCCAAAAGGGGTTATTAATTGAGCCATTTAACGAATAGCTTTTTCAGTTGATTTATCGAAGAAATGGCATTTATTCATATCAATCGCTAAGGTAATTTGATCACCAAAGCTGTATTTTATTCTACTTTTTACTTTTGCAATTAGATTGATGGAATTAATCTTGGCATAAAGGTATAATTCAGATCCCATGTTTTCTACTACATCTATTTCAGCTTTTATCTCTGGAAATGTATCCATGCCAGATGAAGCTTCATAAATATCTTCTGGACGAATTCCAAAACTGATTTCTTTCCCAATGTATCCTTCAGAGCGAAGTGCACTTGCTTTTTCCTCAGAAATTTGAAGACTAACACCTGTTCCTTTAAAGAATAAATTTGTACCTTCTTCTATAATCTCTCCATCTATAAAATTCATAGAAGGAGACCCAATAAATCCAGCAACATATTTATTGACTGGAAATTCATATATGTCTGTTGGAGTTGCAACCTGTTGAATCTCTCCGTCATACATGACAACAATGCGATCTCCCATTGTCATAGCCTCTGTCTGATCATGGGTTACATATACGAAGGTTGTTTCTAAGCGCTTGTGTAATTTGCTAATCTCAGAACGCATTTGAACGCGTAGCTTTGCATCCAGGTTGGATAAAGGCTCATCCATTAAAAATACTTGTGGGTGACGAACAATTGCACGACCTAAAGCAACACGTTGGCGCTGCCCTCCAGAAAGTGCTTTTGGTTTTCTCTTTAACAGAGGCTCTAAATTTAATATTTTCGCAGCTTCCATTACTTGTTTTTCAATTTCTTTCTTAGGTACTTTCCTTAATTTCAAGCTGAAAGCCATATTGTCAAATACCGTCATATGTGGATAAAGCGCATAGCTTTGAAAGACCATTGCAATATCACGATCTTTAGGAGCAACATCATTAACAAGGCGATCACCTATATAAAATTCACCTTCCGATATGTCTTCTAACCCAGCGATCATTCTTAGAGTTGTAGATTTTCCACAGCCAGATGGACCAACCAGTACTAAAAATTCCTTATCCTTAACCTCCAAGTGGAAATCTTTTACTGTATATGGGTTGTTATCATACCTTTTCTTTACGTGTTTAAAACTTAAACCTGCCATTTGGATTTCTCCTTTCTCCTATTTAGATCTATTGATGTATAATCCTTTAAACTAATGTTATTTTCCGTTAAAAGGCCATACTTCATTCAATGAATAATAAGTCTTTAGCTTAAGGTAGTTAACTTATATACTCTTGCTTCATAAGGCTGAAGCAGAATTACTGAAATTTCATCAGGCTCTATTTCTTTATAATTACTAATAAGTCTTTCTTTCTTGTCATATATAATTGTGCTTGGCAAGTAGAAAGTTGGCGTTTCTTTAGAAAAGTTACAAATTACTAATAATGTTTCATTACCTAATGTTCGAATATAAGAGAAAATTTGTTCATGATCATCTAAAATAAGCTGATAGTCTCCGTAAACAACAATATCGTGTTCCTTACGCAGCTGAATAAGCTTTCTATAGTAATGGAAAATGGAATTAGGATCTTCTAAGCACTGTGCGGCATTAATCTCTTCGTAATTTGGATTTACATTGATCCAAGGATTTCCGGAAGTAAATCCTGCATTTTCGGAATCATCCCATTGAAAAGGAGTTCTTGCATTATCTCTTCCTTTAACGTAGATAGATTCCATGATGATGTCATGTGGAACTCCCTCACTTCTTTTTTCCTTATACATATTGAGCGTCTCAATATCCTTATACTCTTCAATTGTCGGAAAATGAACATTCGTCATCCCAATCTCTTCACCTTGATAAATATAAGGCGTCCCCTGCATCATATGACAAACAGTTGCAAGCATTTTTGCAGACTGGGTTCTGTATTTTTTATCATCGCCAAATCTAGATACTTGACGAGGAACATCATGATTACTAAAATACAAGGAATTCCATCCTTTACCATTTAATTCAATTTGCCATTTTGACAAATTTGATTTAATAAAGGAAAGAGGCAATCGATGAGTTTCCCATTTTCCGCCAAGCTCAGAACTAAAGCCTAAATGCTCAAATTGAAAAATCATATTTAGTTCCTTACGGTCTTCACCTGTATACAAAAGGGCATCCTCCGTTGTAACCCCAGGCATTTCTCCAACTGTCATAATGTCGTACTTCGAAAGAACTTCCTTTTGCATTTCTTGTAAAAACTCATGAATTCTTGGTCCATTTAAAAAACCTTGGCCACCAGTAGCATATTTTGTTCCATTCGGATTTGGTGAATCAGGTAAACCTGGTACTTTAGAAAGTAAATTGATGACATCCATTCGAAAACCATCAACTCCTTTATCTAGCCACCATTTCATCATGCTATAGATTTCCTGACGCACTTCAACATTTTCCCAATTTAAATCTGGTTGTTTCTTCGAGAAACAGTGCAAATAAAATTCTTCCGTTTTCTCATCGAATTCCCATGCCGAACCACTAAAGAAAGATGCCCAGTTATTTGGTTCCTTCCCATCTTTAGCTTGTCTCCAAATATAATAATCCCTTTTTGGATGATTTTTGGATGAACGAGATTCTATAAACCATTTATGTTCATCCGAGGTATGATTCACTACTAAATCCATCATGAGCTTCATTCCACGTTCATGTAAGCCTTGTAAAAGCAATTCCCAATCCTGCATTGTTCCAAATTCATTCATAATATCCTGGTAATCACTTATGTCATAGCCATTATCATCATTTGGTGATTTATAAACAGGTGATAACCAAATCACATCGATGCCTAGTTCTTTTAAATAATCTAATTTTGAAATAATCCCTTGCAAATCACCAATGCCATCTCCGTTGCTATCCATAAAGCTACGTGGATAAATTTGGTAAACCACACTTTCTTTCCACCATTTCCTCACTTCTGCATTCATCCTCCATTTTTTATGTACATGTATTTTCTTTTATTTTTTAACCTTTTGAAAAAGCAAAATAAAAAAGGAAAACCTTTTCCTATTAGACTAAATTATTTTATCCAGTGATTGTTTTATTCTATTCGGAAGGAAAACCTTTTCCTGTAATTAAAAAATAAACTTTATAATAGATTCATTAAAGGTTCTATTTAAAATAGGAATTTTCTTAAGATGTGACAAACAAGAAAACCTTTTCCCAAAACATTATAATATATTAATTGATAAAATAAATGTTTTTTTGATAAAATTCCAGAAAAAATATTTTAGAAATTTCTGATATTAAATTAGAAAAAGCATTTATTGTCGAAAACTTATTTGATATGCTATTGAAACTCATTTTATGAATAAATTACTTAACTGTCTACTAAGTTGTTAGATTATTTAACATCATTTCTATGTTTTTTAACCTTTCAATCACAAAAAATGAGAAATTTGACTGATCATCAGATCGAATTATAACTCTTCAATAAAGGTAACGTTGTTAAGATTTTTTATTAGCCAGAGTTGTTTCCCCACCGCCCCTAAAATGTTTCATTTCTTTTTTTAGCCTAAAAAATGAACAATACCTATGTATTTATTTTTTTCATTCTCATATCTTTTATAAAAGGGGGACAAGCACCATGAATGCAGGATTATTATTAAGTGCTTTTTGTACAGTCATTGGCTCTATTCCAGCACTTTTCTTGCAAAATTTATCTCATAAAGTAAAGGATAACCTACTTGCTTATAGTGCTGGCATAATGGTTGCAGCGTCTACCTACGGTTTAATACCATCCACCATCAAATTATCGAATTGGTGGGTGCTAACGATTGGGATGTTACTTGGAGTTAGTATGTTAACATTTTTAGAGAGTATTCTTCCACATCATGAAGCAGATCATAAAATTCCATCCATACATCAAACAAATCCACAACTTCTGCTCATAGCGATGGCCATACATAATGTGCCTGAGGGATTATCGATTGGGATAAGCTACGCCAGTCAATATAAAGGATTAGGTCAGCTTGTATCATTTGCGATCGGACTCCAGAATATTCCTGAAGGATTTTTAATTTCATTATTTCTTATTGCTACAAAGATTTCTAGAATGAAAACCATTATGATTACATTGTTCACAGGAATGATTGAGTTATTTGCATCTTATGTAGGATTAACATTCTCTGAAGGGATTGAGTTCATTATCCCTTATGGTTTAGCATTTGCTGCAGGTGCCATGCTTTTTGTCGTTTATAAAGAAATCATTCCTGAAAGTCACGGGGACGGAAATGAGAGGACAGCAACGTTCTCTTTTATTATAGGATTATTAACAATGGTAGCCCTTACAGAATGGATTAGATAAGGTGAAACTTCCATCAGTGTGAGTTTTCCGACGTACAGGAAGTAATAGTGCAGACAATGCGACAGGACATCGCGCTTATGTCTGCGTTTATCCCCCACTAATGGAAGTTTCATTTTATTATTTAGATTTAAACATGCGTCAAAACAAAGTAATGACCATTTTTAAACCTGTTAAGATGAGTCCAATGACAAAGCCACACACAGCACCATTTACTCGAATCCATTGCAAATCTTTTCCAATGTTATTTTCCATCATATCAATTAACGTTTTATCATCAAGCTTATTTAAATTTTCTTGTACAAGGTCACCGATTTTCGAATGATTTTTCTCAATAATAATGGCAAGCCCATTTTGAATCCAACCTTCAACGAGTGTATTTTTCTCCGGCTCATCTTTAAATTGGCTGATAAACTTTGATATGTATGGGAGAAGATGTTCGTCCATAAAACTTGTATTTTGAACTTTTTCTACTAAATTTCTTTTTAGTTTTTCTAACATCCTTTCTAACGTATCTTCTGAATCCCAATCATTAATTAGCTTATTCTTCCACTGATCAATTTCTTCAATCAGATTTTGGTTATTTTTCATTTTTCTCAGCTCTGTTCGAACGTGAAAAAGCAAGCTTTGTCGATAACTATTATCTTTTTTGCTTAATGCCTTTATCCCATTCAAAATAAGGTTTTGTATTATACTTCCTAATTTTTCTTCATTCATAAGACTTTGAAAAGATTTCAAAGCAAACTGTAAAAATCCATCTAATTCAATCCCATTTAATGCTTTCATGGCCCAACTTCCAAGCTGGCTGCTTCGATTCTCCTCTATTGCCCATTTCTCAACTTTCCCCAACAGAAAATCTAATGCTTTTTCATCATATTCACGAATGACAACCTGATCGACAATCTTTTGAAGAACCGCCTTTGTTTCGATTGACAGGAGGAATGATTTAAGTTCCTTTCCTATAAAAGGTATAGCCTTTTCAAAGTTTATGCGATTCACATTTTTCTCGATCAACATCGTTATCAATCTTTTGACTGAATCAGAATGCAGCTCTTTTTCAATCATTGAAACGATTTTATTCGTTACATTAATATGCACCATTTTTTCGCGTAGACTTTCTTTTGTGAGCCAATCATTTTGTAGAGTAGTGACAAGAGATTCCGTCATTTTTTTTCTTTTTTTCGGTAATAATGCGGTATGGGGTATTGGCAACCCTAAAGGATGACGAAATAAGGCTGTTACGGCAAACCAGTCAGCTAAACCACCAACGAGTCCTGCCTCAAAGCCACCTTGTATTAAATAACCATAAGATGTATCTTGTATTGGGATCGTGCCTAAAAAACCCGCACCCATAATTCCTAGTGATATACTTGCATAATGTTTAGATTTCTTTGATTGGATCTTATTTTTTTGCTCCATTTTATTCCCTCATTCATAATCATCTTCATCCATTTTACTATAACTATATAATAATGTGAAACCTTCATCTAATGTGATTCTCTTCTCGATCATTGAAGAGAAATCATTGGTATGACAATAAGACAAGCTCTTTCTAAAAAATACATTAAAAATTCAAAATATTTCATTGTGTTTTGTAAAAAAGAGGGTTGATTCCTTGACTGAATTCATTCATTATTGTATATTATAGTCATCATTGAACAGAATATATTTTCGCTAATACATACTACTAGCTCTGCTATGTTTTGTTTTATGAGAATATTTATTTTTTTAGACACAAGAAGTGTCTTGAAAGTCTTAGGAGGAAAAGTTAACATGCAAAACGGTAAAGTAAAATGGTTTAATAACGAAAAAGGTTTTGGATTTATCGAAGTTGAAGGTGGAGACGACGTATTCGTTCACTTCACTGCGATCCAAGGAGATGGTTTTAAATCTTTAGAAGAAGGTCAAGAAGTTTCTTTTGAAATCGTTGAAGGAAACCGTGGACCACAAGCTGCTAACGTAGTAAAACTTTAATCTCACTATTTCTATATAAATGCTTTGGCTGGCGAAATTCGCCAGTCTTTATTTTTTTTGAAAACTTCTCAATAAATGTCTAAACAACCTGTGGAGGACACCGCTTTTCTTTACGATAGCTTCTCTCCACAGTTTTTTATTTTTTCTCCAACTGTACACTTCGAAATACAGAAACGATGGGCATAACGCCTTCCTTTTTCTTCTTTATGAAATTTAAACAAGAAACAGTCCTTGCAATAATTTTCAATTAATTCTTCTACTTCATTAAGTATTTTTTTCCGATTCAAAAGAACTCCTCCTTTCATTTGTATATGTTTAAATAATTTGCATTTTACTATGAACTATTTTACCTTCTAACGCTTGTGTCGCTAGTTTATCTGCTTCCTTATTCTCTTTCCTTGTAATAGGTGTATAGGTTGGTTTTATTTTTAATTGATCGATTTTCGCTTCTATCTTATCAAGCCAATAATTTAAATCATCCTCATAACAAGGCCATTCCCCTTCTAATTGTTTCAACACAACTTGAGAATCTCCTTTAAATTCACAAGACATATGATGAACTTCTTGCTCCTCTAATAAGGAAACAGCAAAGTACATAGCTGCGTATTCAGCCTCATTATTGGTATCCATTTCATCAAATAGCTCGTTAGCTCTGATTCGAAACTTCTTTTTACCTTGTTTATAATATAATACGACTCCTAAACCTGCTTGTTTCTTTTCTTTATAATAGCCACCATCAAAAAAGACGACAATATCATGAGGTTCTTCTTCTATTTCAGCCCATAATTTTTTAAGTTCTTTTGTATTCCAAGTTGAGCCTTCTTCATCATAGTAGGTTATTTCTGTTCCTTTCCCACTTTTCTCAAGCTCTTCACCTGATTGAATCGCAAGCTCTGCATCGATCCAATCTGAGGTAAAAAAAACACCTTGCCCTCCTTTAAGTTTATATTTCCACTCCAATTTATATTTCATATCCTTCACCTTTCTAAGATTGTTTCTTCTACTACTTATTATTTATGAAAAGAAATTCAGGATGAGACATTAAAAAGCGATTTTTTTTAAACACGTATCGGTTTACTGTATTTATAAAAATGTACAGCCGCTTCAACGTACAAGGAGTGGCCGAGGAGTCTTTTATGGTCTAGTCTTGCGCTTTCGTATTATCCCCTTAACTTTAATTTCTATTTTACCATGACTTGGATGTTAACAGTCTGAAGTGAACGGTTTTATTTTTCCATTTTTGATTTTTCCACTAATATAGGCAGCTAGTATCTTTTTTCTGCATCAAGTTGAGTAATTTCATGATGATTTATCGTACAATCTATTTATGATAAACTAACTCTTAGCTTATTGATCCTAAATTATGGAGGATATGATTTTGATTGAAGTGTACATAGATGGTGCAAGTGCAGGTGATCCTGGGCCAAGCGGTGCAGGCATTTTTATAAAAGGACATGGCAAAGCAGAGAAATACTCGATTCCGCTTGGAATAATGAGCAATCATGAGGCTGAATTTCATGCATTAATTAAAGGGTTAGAGATTTGCATTCAATCTGACTACCAAATCGTTTCATTTCGGACGGATTCAGAACTAGTAAATCGATCGTATGAAAAAGAATTTGTAAAAAATAAAAAATATGCCCCCTTGCTTGAACAAGCACTTGTTCTAAGCAGACAGCTAACGTTATTTTTTATTAAGTGGATCCCAAGTGATGAAAATAAATCAGCTGACCAACTAGCACGACTGGCAATCAAAAAAAATAAGTAATTGAAAAAATGTAAATAAAGGAGAACAAATGTAAATTGAAAAAAACATTCTTAGCCGATCTTTCCCTTCTACTTGTTGCCCTTTGCTGGGGGGCGACCTTTGTTATGGTCCAAAAAGCCGTATCGATCCTAGATCCGATCACCTTTAATGCCATTAGGTTTACCTTGGCCTTTGCCTTTTTAATTCTATGGCTTTTTCTGTTTGAAAGGAAGTTACTGCGGACACTTAATTGGAAGCTCTGTCTTTCAGGGATGATGATGGGTTTGTGGCTCTTTATTGGCTATGCCTTCCAAACAATTGGTCTGCTTTATACCACCTCAGCCAATGCAGGTTTTATAACAGGATTAAGTGTTGTACTAGTGCCTTTATTTGCTGCACTATTCCTTAAGCATAAACCAAGTATCAATTCCATCATTGGTGTTTTTATTGCAACATTTGGTTTGCATTTCTTAACAATGAAAAATAGCACACAATTAAATACGGGCGATGGGTTGGTATTTTTTTGTGCCATTAGTTTTGCAATTCAAATAATTTTGACAAGCAAATATAGCAAGCACTATTCAACATTGCTGTTAACAATTATTCAAATCGGAACTGCCGCACTATTTTCCTCATTTTATGCTTTATTATTTGAAGATTGGCATCAAATATTCCGAAAAAATGTCATTTTTGATAAGTCTGTCATCGTAGCATTATTCATTACTGCTATATTCGCTACGGCGCTTGCATTTATAGCACAAACAAATTTCCAAAAATTCACGACTCCAACAAGAGTTGCACTTATTTTTTCAATGGAGCCTGTATTTGCTGCGATAACCGCTTATTTTTGGAATGATGAACAATTATCCTCCAGTGCATTCATTGGCTGTCTATTTATTTTTACTGGAATGATCTTTTCAGAATTACCTATTAAAAAAACCTTTCTTTCAGTAAAGAAAGGAAAGGCCGTTTAAAAGAAAAGCGTGGCTGCTAATAGAAAGGATTAATAGTCACGCTATATGCTATTTAAATTAATAAAAGCTGCTTTTCTTTTACGTATTGGATTGCATCGTATCGTGTCTCTATTTTGTTTGCTACGAATCTTTCGAGTAAAGATACATAAAAGCTTCCATCAAAATGCAGCTGTGCTTTTAAGGTTAGTTCAATCGCTGTATTTGTTATTTCATCTGAAGCATTAGTATAGTGTTTTCCAAAATAGATAAAACCAACAGCGTCTTCGGGAAACTGAAATCCTTTGCTTTGTAAGTGAAGCAAGTATTCCTCCACAGTTTTCACAGACATAATCATTCCTCTCTAAACAACTTCCCAAAACATCTTACTAGTTTCATTTTTAGGCTAATTCTTCTTGTATGTTTAAAAAGCGATGAAGTCCCTTTAATTCTACATCTCTAATTTTCATGATGGCTTTTTCTCGATTAATATTAAATATTGCTTCTTCCAGAACGCAATCTACTGGTACATCACATTTAATTTCTGCAAGTGTTCTGCACAAGTGAAGCATTTCAAGATCTTGCTCAATCTTTGTTCGCTGCCCTTTTGTTAATTGATCTAAATTAGAAACAACACCATCGATATGCTCAAATTGCTGAATGAGCTTAATAGCCGTTTTTTCTCCGATCCCCTTCACACCTGGATAATTATCACTCGGATCCCCCATTAATGCTTTGATGTCAATCAATTGCTTCGGTCTAATCCCTTTTTCCTCGAATAAGGTATCCTTTGTATGAATTAGGTAGTTCCCAAAACCTTTTTTTAATAGGACAACTGAGATTCGATCATCTAGCAGCTGCAGAATATCTTGATCGCCTGTCAGAATCAGGATATCCATTTCTTTACCCTTTTTTGCAGCAATCGTCCCGATACAGTCATCTGCCTCATAGCCTTCTAACCCTATATTCGGAACATCAAAAGCTTGCACCATCTCCTTCACAAGGTCAAATTGAGGCATCAATTCGACAGGTGCTTCAGATCGATTTGCTTTATAGTCAGAAAATAGCTCAGTTCGAAAGGTTTTACTCCCCATATCCCAACAAACAGCAACGTGAGACGGCTTAAAGGATTGAATCGCTGTAAAAAAATGCTTCACAAACCCGTAAACTGCATTAGTAGGAGTGCCCTTAGAATTATACATAAATTGCCCTGTAACCGCCGTGGCAAAAAAAGCTCGAAATAATAGAGCCATCCCATCAACAAGCAGCAAGGATTCTTTTTTCACTGTATTCAAAATATTTCCCCCTAAAAAAACTTGTACATGGATTATTATAGCACGGAAAAACACAATTTTTTTATATACCTTTAAATGTGTAGTGATGATTTATTTAAAAAGAAAAAAGGATGACTCATCATTTTATATATGATGGATCATCCCTCACGAATGAAACACTCTATCAATATCTATGATTCTTCTCCTTTCACTACTGGGTTATCATCATAAGAAACCCAATCGCTATAGCTCCCTGCATAGAGCTTTACGTTTTGATAACCAGCCATTTTTAAAGCTATGTAATTAGGGGAGGCTGTTACGCCTGACCCGCAATAAACAATGATAGGCTCCTCTTGATTTAGCTCAGCAAATCTTTTTTTCTGCTCTTCTTTATTTTTAAATGAACCTTGTTCCAATCCATCTGACCACACTTTATTGATTGCACCTGGAATATGTCCGGGTCTTTTATCGATTGGCTCAATTTCTCCTAAATAGCGTCTTTCATCTCTTGAATCAATTAATATAGGCGATTTTTTCTTTTGATCGACAGCTTCCTTCACTTCCTCATAAGAAGCAAGCATCTCTTTCCGAATATTTAGATCAAATTTTGCTAATTCAACTTCAGGTACTTCCTTCGTCGTTGAGTAGCCAGCTTCTACCCACCCTTTAAAACCTTCATTTAATACGTACACCTCATCATGACCTATGTAAGTCATCATCCACCAAAATCTAGATGCATACTGCCCTTCCCCATCATCATAGGCGATAACAATTTTAGTATTGTCGATTCCTGCTTTTTCTACTTCCATTTGAAATTGGTCTATTTCAGGCAACGGGTGCCTTCCCCCGTGCTTTGAAACAGGAGCGGATAATTTCTTTTCTAAATCAAAGTAGTATGCACCAGGGAGATGGCTTTTTAGATAAAGCTTTTCTCCTTCATCTGGATTTCCTAATTGAAAGCGGCAATCCACAATTTTAACCTTCTCATTATTTAATTGTTCAGCGAGCCATTGCTTTTCCACAACAAAATTCACTTTAACCGACTCCCATCATTTAGATTCAATAATTTCTTTTCTGTTTCCTTAAGCTGATCAATTGGAAAATGTTCGCTTAAAGATGACATAATGCCTGCGTAATAAAGATCAGATTGATCAATCATATCAGCCACCATGTTCGTCCAGTTTTGTTCAAGGATGCTTTTATAGTGATTTTCGAGACGATCTCCTTGTATTTGTAAATAGTCATCAGCTGGCTCTTTCATCACTGCTTCAATCTCTTCACTCAATAGGTTTCTGCCGTCCCCTTCAAAAAAGAATTTCGGATTTTTAAAATACGCTAAAGCTTTTTGGAAAAGACTCGTTTCAATGTTTTCAAATGCTGCTTTAAATGTAATACTATCGCTTTTTTGTCTCTCATATTCGCTAAAGGAAAGTTCATGATTAATCTTTATTAGAGATTGAATCATCTGATTCTGATATTCAGATAGCATCTGATAAATAAATGCTTCTAACCTAAGTGTCGTTGCACGTAATTCCTGTGCAAAATCAAATCCAAAGGAAGAAAGAAATTCCTTTAATGCATATTGTAAAGAAGATTTTATCGTTCGATTGTCTCCTTTTATCACAGCAGGATTAAAGGCTTCACGAATAAAATCCTGGTAACGAAAAAACACTCTTTGCTTTAAATAATACAAAAGCTCATCTGTTTCCTGCTGCAATCTCTCGAAAAGAAATTCTGGTTGTTCTCCTTTAATCATAGCAGATACTTTTATCTTTTCATCTGTAATCGCCTGTTTTCTTATCTCTTTTTCTTCTTTTCCTAATTCATAGCTTCGGATCAAATGTTTTAACTGCTGGATCGCCCTATCCCATTCATTTTCTGCACGTGCTATGCTTAACATCATAAGATCTTTTTCTAAAAAGGAATAAAAATCATTTTCAAAAGCATGGATTCGAGAATCATTTATTCTTGATCCTTCAAGCTTTTCTATTAATGCTATTAAACTAGAAACCCCGTACAAATGCGGGCTGCGAATTCCAAATGTGATTAATTGCTTTTTCACATAGTTCATTACTGCCTGCAGATCCTCTTCTCGTTCTGCTAAATCAATTGCATTGACAAGAAAGAACATTTTATCAAGTTCAAATGCATCCTTTACACGTCCAAGTTGAATTAAAAATTCTCGATCTGCTTTTGAAAATGCATGGTGGTAGTAGGTGATAAACAAGATTGCATCCGAATTTTTTATATAATCAAATGAAACAGCCGTATGCCGTGCATTAATGGAATCTGCTCCTGGTGTATCCACTAGCGTAATACCCTTTCTTGTGAAAGAACAATCATAATACACCTCGATCAGTTCAACGAAACATGATTTTTCTTCCTGTACAACATAAAATTGAAATTCTTTTAAATCAACTTCAATCATATTTCCTAACTGATTTTCGTAGCTTTCATACCCATTAGAAAAAGCTTGAAGGAAGTTGTAATGAACGTTTTTGCTTCCACTCCTCTCATTTTTTCTATTATTTATCACTTTTTTAATAAAATCTTGTGCTTCCGATAAATTTTTTGCTTTTAATTGAAAGGTTTGAAGAGACAAGTTTATATCCTGCAGCATACTTTCCGTTGATTTTAGCTTTACTAACACCGTTCCATGAGGATGTGCTTGATCAATCGGCATGATTTTATTTATTGATGCTGTCGTTGGATTTGGCGAAACAGGCAATAGCTTTGTGCCTAATAAGGCATTGGCAAACGATGATTTCCCAGCACTAAAGGCTCCGAATAATGCAACGGTAAACTGTTTATTTTCTACCCTTTTTGCTTTATCCAATAATCGATCAGCTATTTTATGAAACCCTGGTAGATTCTTAAGTTCTTGGGCAGTGATATATAACCGATTGATGATGGAAGAATGCTTAACTGAATTTTTTTCTATGATTGCCTTATGAGTAACAGCGGCAAACTCTTCTTGCTTTTCTTTTGGTTTTAATAAAACGGGTGCTTCCTTCACAATTTCTATATCTTCGAACGATTCTGATAATAGTTGCTCTGTCTTCACAATATCTAACTCATGATAAGGATTCGATAAGATATCATTGACGAGCGCATTCATTTTTTCCACTTCAGCTGCCATTATCTCTAGCTCTTCAGAGGCATTTATATAGTCTTGTAAATTCTTTTGATTGACTTTCGATTGTTTAGAAAGCTTTTCATTATTTTCTTGCAATCGTTTAATATAACGCTCGAAAATATCACCTAAAGCTTTTCTAGCAATCTTCTTCAATAATTCTGCTATTTCATTTGTATATAATAAAACATAATCACCAGAAAGTCCGGCTGCTTTATTAACGGACTGAACGAGCAGTTCCTCTGTAAAAGGAACCTGATAATGTTGAACCATTTTTAATAAAGATGGATCATCGACGTTATTTTCCTTGATGCCTTTATAGAAAAGCTCTTTTATATGCCAATCTATTTGTGATTTTACTTGTTCAGACAAAGACTGATAAAAACGATTGAGCCGTGAATGTCTCTCTATTTGAGCTTTCTTTTTCGAAAAAAGGAATCCAATTTTATAATCTGGTTGACAGGACTGTAAATAGCTTTCAGCTAGTTCGCGAATTTGATATGGCATGAGATACGCATTTTTAAGAATAGAATCCACATTATTACGGATGCTCAATTCATTTTCACGTACGAACTTTTGCAAACGCTGAAGTTTATTTACCTCTTCTTCATATTTTAATCGAAGTTGACTCTTTTCCTGTTCTGACAACTCATTTAATAGAAGGCTAGAATGATAACTTCTTCTTTCGTCACGTTCTTTTAAAAACATCAAATGATCGTCAGCTATTTTTCTTAATGAATTAGCAATAGAATGCCTCATCTGTTCATGTCCATACAATATTCTATGTTGAATAAAGTGCTGAAGCTTTATCAGTTCATTAAGGGGATGCTTCTCATCTTTTAATGAGGTAAAGAAAAAATAAATAGGATGCACTCCCCAAGAAGCAAAGGATTCTGCAACCGTACTTGTAAAGGTTTGAAAATCAATTTCTTCATTGCGATGCTTATCAATTTGATTAATGATCAGTACTATTTCCTTCCCTGCTAAAGCTAATTCCTTTGTAAATAAAAAATTAACTTCTGATTGGACATGATTATAGTCCATAACATAAAGAACTAGGTCCGCAATATGGAGGGAAGATTCTGTCGCTATGCGATGGGCATCATCTGTTGAGTCTATACCTGGTGTATCCATAAATACAACATTCTCTGGGAGCTTGCAGGAAGAGCAAATTAGTTCAACAACTTCAATTTCATCCCCATTCATGCAAAAAGATCGGATCATTTCAATATCATAGGGAGCTGGGTAAAGCTTTGGGTTTTCCTTTTTATAATAGACTTTAGCTCCATCTTTTCCATTTTTTATTTTAACTAGATTTGCACTTGTCGGGATCGGGCTTGAAGGGACCAACTCTTCTCCTAATAAAAAATTAATCATACTTGATTTGCCAGCAGAGAAATGACCGCAAAATGCAATGTTATATTCTTCTTTTTTCAATTTTAACGCAACCTGCTTCACTTTTTCTGCATTCTCGTTATCTTGATTTTCTAAAAATAAACGATAAAGCAGACCCATTCCATGGAAATAAGTGTTTTTATCTTCTCTCGGAACAATTTGTACCATGAAATAAAAAACCCCTTATAATTTAAGTTATTTTTATTGTAAACGATTTAATATTGTATTCCCAATTATTAGACTAAGAATTGTTGAGTTGAAAATGATTGGAATACAGAAATCGTTCACTTTCGATTAAGAAACAAGTTATAATGGTTCGTAAGAGGTGTTGATATGCTATACATAATAAAAGTAATTTACGGATTTTTGATGCCGCCTGGTATCTTTATTATTTTATTTCTATTCATGAGCATTTTTTTTTACAGACATAAAAAAAGACTTGCTAGTTGGTTGCTATTTATTACTGTCTCTTTGTATCTATTATCTATTCCAGTTACTGGTGATCTGTTGATTCACTCGTTGGAATCAGACTACGATCCCCCAAGCTCTTTAGATGGAGATGTCATTATTATGCTTGGTGCAGGAGCTACTCGCGGGACCGCTGACATTGACGGAAATGGGCAGCTTTCAGGAGATGCTGCAAACAGACTGTTAACAGTTGCAAGACTATATAAAAAAACCGAGCTACCTATTATTGTTTCTGGTGGAAGTGTTTTTAAAGATTCTGGAAATGAAGCTGAGATTGCAAAACGCCAGCTTATAGGTTTAGGAATTCCAGAAAATAAGATTTACATTGAAAATAAAAGCTTAAATACAACACAAAACGCAAAATTTACAAAAGTAATATTGAAAGCTAATCATTTTCAAAAGCCTATATTAGTAACCTCTGCCTATCATATGAAACGATCGATGCAAAATTTCTCGAAAATCGGGGTAAACCCTACACCCTTTCCAACAGATTATAAAACAAGTGCAGAGCTTCGAGTTTATGTAAGTAAATTTGTTCCTTCTGATTTTGGACATGTAAGAATCGCCCTAAAAGAATATTTAGGACAGCTTGCCATTTCGATTAAAAATTAAAGTATTCATATGTTCAATTATTTACATTTTATTAACATTATTAGGGAAATTTATTCAAATTTGTGTAGTAAAATAAAAAGCAGGTCAGATAGCGTGTGTGGCTATCATGGTATTAGGCGTAGGCGGGGCCAATACTACTATATTTTTTTGAAGGTTTTTTTCATCAATTACTTATGGATATACACGTTTGTACCAACTGGAACCATGGATGATAGTTCTTTAACATCCCGATTCTGCATACGGATACAACCTTTTGAAACCCTTTTTCCGATCGAAGAAGGGTTGTTTGTCCCGTGTATACCATAATGCGGCTTTGATAAACCCATCCACAATTGTCCAAAAGGACCACCAGGATTATATTGTTTATTAATAATCTTATAATTTCCACTAGGCGTCGGAGTCAAGATTTTCCCAACAGAAATCGGATAGGTCTTCAGTATTTTATTTCCGTCAAACAACCTCAATTTTAGTGTTGAAACATTCACATCAATCCACTTTGCCATATCAATCAACTCCAAATAATGATGTTTCATTATATGGAAGATCGGTCAAATTGATTTTCTTTTTATATCGATTATGATTGTTTAGATACGTTCTGTAACACATATTTCATTAAGATCGAACATCCTACAATTGCAGCTAAGATAAACATTGCTACCATGTCAAACACCATCCTTATGTAGTAGTGAGAATAACTTTCAACCTCAATTAGAATTCTATCATCAACGATAATCATTTTCAATACTCTAATTGAATTTTCACAATTTTGTAACAAGAAAAGCGGCCGATTAAGGGTGCCACGTCCTGTGGCAACATCGGCATCGGCACTCGTACATCCTGTACTTCGCAGCTAGACATCAAAAAAACGCCCTCTTCAAAGAAGGACGCCTTCTGTAAATCTTATTTTATTTTTTCTTTAGTAACGTTTTTCTGAAAACTTACTTTTCCATCCGCTAATGATTCAATGATCGCTAGAGATTCAACGTGATAGCCCTCGTTCCGCAGCTGCTGTCCGCCTTCCTGAAACGCTTTTTCAATCACTATCCCGATTCCAGCAATTTGTGCGTTTGCCTGTTTTACAATATCAATTAACCCTAAAGCAGCTTGTCCGTTTGCTAAAAAATCGTCTATGATCAACACATGGTCATCCTCTTGTAAATATTTATTAGAGACAGAGATTTCATTTGATTCCTGTTTTGTAAAAGAATAAACAGATGATGTAATCAAATCATTCACAAGAGTCAGTGATTTTCTTTTTCGGGCAAAAATAACAGGAAGATTTAATTGCAAGCCAGTCATGACAGCTGGAGCTATCCCTGAAGATTCCATCGTCAAAATTTTTGTTATAGGCTTATTGGAAAAACGCTTCGCAAATTCCTTCCCTATTTCTAACATAAGTTGCGGATCGATTTGATGGTTTAAAAACGAATCAACCTTTAGTACAGATTCCGAAAGTACTTTACCTTCTTGAATAATCTTTTCCTGAAGTAATTCCATTTTCCCCTCCTGATTTTCCTTTATTCAAACGAGCAATCAATGACTTAACATTCTTTTTCTAGCTTATAGATCTGACTATATTTTTCAGTCAAATAATCAATTAAATATTGAGCATTTAGCCCTTCTCCAGTCACATCATGCAGGATTTCAAGAGGCTTTTTCATTTTGCCAAATTGGTGAACCTTTTCATTAAACCAATTTTTTATTGGAAGAAGATCACCGTTCTCTAGCAAGGATTCGAAATTTGGAACTTCTTTTACTAATACATTTTTGAATTGAGCAGCATACATATAACCTAAAGCATAAGAAGGAAAATACCCAAAGCTCCCACCTGCCCAATGCACATCTTGAAGCAGTCCTTGCGCATCGTTCTCAGGACGAACCCCTAAGTATTCTTCATACTTGTCATTCCAAATTTGCGGAAGATCCTTTACTTCAATTTCATCATTAAATAATCCTTTTTCAATTTCATAACGAATAATAATGTGCAATGGATATGTTAACTCATCTGCTTCAATTCGGATAAGAGATGGCTTAGATTCATTAATTGCGCGGTAATAATCGTTTAATTCAACTGACTCGAATTGTCCATTTGTGTATTGCTTTAATAATGAATAATTATTTTTCCAAAAGGAATAGTTTCTGCCGATAAAATTTTCATAAAATAAGGATTGTGACTCATGTATCCCCATAGAAGTTCCAGTACATAAAGGTGTTCCGATTAAGTCCTTTGATATATTTTGTTCGTATAGCGCATGTCCACCTTCATGGATCGTGCCAAATACCGCTGATCGGAAATCATTTTCATCATACTTCGTTGTCACGCGAACATCACCTGGATTGATTCCAATGGCGAAAGGATGGACCGTCTCATCAAGACGCCCTGCTTTAAAGTTATAACCAATTTGCTGCAATATTTCTAAACTAAAGTCTCGCTGTTTTTCTTTAGGGAAATATTCAAATAAAAATTCAGTTTGAGGTTTATTTTCAGAAGCATTAATATTTTTTACAAGAGGAACGATTTGCTCCCGTAATTCATAAAATACTTGATCTAATACTTCAACTGTGACTCCCGGCTCGTACATATCAAGTAGAGAATTATATTTATTTCCTTCGTATCCCCAGTATTGAATAAATCGCTTATTCATTTCAACTAGTTTTTCTAAATACGGCTTGAACATTGAAAAATCTGATTTAGCTTTTGCTTCTTCCCAAATGCTCTCGGCCTTTGATTGTAAAATGACGTACTCTTTATATTCTTCCGCTGGTATTTTTTTGTTCCGCTCATATTCTTTTTTGCACTCTTCAACTGTTTTCTTTGTTATGTCTGATACATCTAATTTTGATAATTCATCTATGTATGAAGCCATTTCCTCTGAAGTTGACATGTTAAATACCTCAGCACTTAAAATTCCAATCACTTCAGAGCGTTGTTCTACTCCATTTTTAGGTGCACCGGTTCGCAAATCCCAAAAAATTACTGACAAAGCTTCATCATAGGCCTTCATTTTTTTCACATATTCAAGAAATGACTTTTCAATTTCTTTCATCGCGACTCCCCCTATTATTTATATTTATTACAATTATTTTACCATATATTTCATCGTGATTAGAAGTAAGCCTTTCGACGATATATCGAATATCATTTCTGTTTATAGAAAAAGAATTAGCGTTTTAATTGCAGCTAATTCTTTTTCTATAATTATAGTTGAATAGGAAGTACAGATTTCACTGCTTCTACGATTTTTTGGTCTTCATTCTCTGACATTAATAGATGAACAGTTCCTTGATCTTCCTTACTTCTTATTAATCTGCCAATACCTTGACGCAAGCGTAGAAGCATATAAGGCATATCTACCTCAAGGAATGGATTGTCGGCCGCCTCTCTTTTAGCCTTAAAGACCGGGTCATTTGGTGGAAATGGCAACGAGTAAATAAAGACATTTTCAAGTGATCTTCCAGGAATATCTAGACCTTCCCATAAACTAGTCGCACATAAAACTGAGTTCTCTGTATTTTGAAAAAGAGAAACAAGAGAGCTTATTTCGGCATCCCCTTCAAAATAGATTGAGCAGTGAGTTTGACCATTCGCAAATTGTTTAAAAGCTTGTAATTCTTCGTTTGTATTAAATAAAACTAAAGACCCGCCTTCTAATTGTTGAATGTTTTTCCAAATATATTCACATATCTCTGAAGAATTCTCCCTTTGGAAAGTAGGCATTTTTATCTCCATTTTTCCTTCGTATTCAAAAGGAGATGCCACTGAGAATGAAAGAAAATGTTCCGCCCCTAAGCTTTTGGAAATATAGTCAAATGATTTATTTTCTGATAAAGTAGCAGAGGAAAAAATAAATGGCTTTGGCTGTGAAAACACTTCCTCCTTCATAATTTCCTGAACAAGCCTTGGCATAATAACAATCGTTTTTTCGTCTTCTATTTGTTCAAACCAAGTAATTCCATTCAATTCTTTTAGAAAAAGAGATAATGAGTACGATATTTGTTCTAGGTATTCTTCAACGACCTTTAAATCATATTCATTCATTACATACATTTCACTCTCAAACACTAATTCTTCTTCTAATTGTCCAATGAAAGATAACAATTGTTTTCCTGCTCTTATTACATCGCTTGTTTTTATTATTTCCTGTTTTTCTGACCCGGCTGTATGAATAGCTGCCTTTTCTACACTCGAAAAAAATCTTTCATTTAGAAGTATGATTTCATCGATAATATGTAAGGTTTTTTCCCTCACATCGTTTTCCATTAACCTAGATAAAAGCTTATCTAGCATTTGATCATTAAGTCTATAAGTCAACGCTTTTTGGCAAGCAAATTCTAATAAGTGACCTTCATCGAAAACAATACACGAGCTTTCAGGTAAAAAAGGCAGCTGTCCTTCTCGTTTTCTCGACTCCTTCGTCCAAATATGCTCCATATAAAAATCATGCGAACAGATAATTAAATCTGCTGATCCTCTATAGTAATCACGGTGTAAAGTTTGTCCACATCGATGCCTTTTTTCACATGTAAAGCAATCCTGTAATGAATCCCAAGAAATATGTTTCCACTGTTCATCCGTTAATTCAGGATAATCCTTACGATCTCCATACCGTGTAAAAGTTTGCATAGATGCACCACTATGAACAAAATCCGGCATACGATCATAAACGACTTCATACTCCTCATCACTAGAAACGATTGAATCAAGTTTATTTAAGCAAAGGTATTGATCTCTAGATTTAGCAAGACGAACATCAATTTGTAAATTTAATGCTTGTTCCAGCTTTGCGATATCACCTTCTTTTTTCACAAGCTGCTCGATTAACGTTTCATCTGCACATGCAATAATTGCTGGCTTATTCATATAACGAGCATAGCAAATTGCATAAAGCAAATAGACGAAAGTTTTCCCTGTACCAACACCCGCCTCAGCAAAGATGATTTTTTTATCCTTAAAGGCTTGTTCTAGTTGATAAGCCATAAATATTTGTTCATCTCTAATTTCATATCCAGCTTCTGGGAGAAGATCGTAAAACACATCTCCAATCCAATCTCCTAGCTTTTCATAAAAGGATTCTGTTTTTGATACTTGAAATGGTAAACGGTTCTGCATGAAATTCCTCCAGCTTTGTCATTCATTTTCTACAAGATAACTGTATTATTATATCAACATTTAAAAATATAGCACAGAATAAAAATAGAGTCTGAACAAAATTCAGACTCATAATTAGACCGCTCATACTTAGTTTCATTTCAATCCTTGTATTTTTCTCCCTACCTATAGCACATTAATATTCACTCATGTGTGAAAAAGAAAATGACAATGCCTGCTGAAGCTCTATTTGAGCTTTTTCAAGCTTCAATTTCGCTTCTTCTGATAGGTTTTCATTCTCTAATGCTTTAATCGTATCATTTAATGATTGTGATATTTTATAAAAATCAAGATTAGGTTGTATCATTGCCATTCCTCCTACCAAAATAGATGTTATTATTCTATTCAGTAAAAAGAATGGTTATACAATGGTAAACAAAAATTTTTTAACAATTTTTAGGCTTTCTTTTGCCCCAATATTGATAATAATCTGTTTTTATAAACCCATTAAATAGCTTTCTCTTTTTTGTAGCTTGTTTTCCATAAAAAGCTTCAAATTCTTCATCAGAGGTCATCATATAAATGGACCACGTGTCAAGATCTTTAAAAGCATGTCCCATTTCTTGATACATTTTTTGAACTGCTGGTTTGTCGCCAAGACGTTCACCATACGGAGGGTTTCCAATAATAACTCCATATTGCTTTTGAGTGGTAAAATCTCGAACTTGCATTTGCTTAAAGGTAATCAAATCCCCTAATCCTGCTTCAAATGCATTTTCCTGTGCCATATTTACCATTCGATGATCAATATCTGAACCGAAAATGTCTAACGGCTGATCATAATTGGCTTTATCTTCTGCTTCTGTTCTAGCTTCATCCCAAATTTTTTCTGAGATAAATCCCCATTGCTCCGATAAAAACTCACGGTTAAAACCTGGAGCAATATTTTGGCCAATTAAAGCAGCTTCGATTGGAATCGTTCCTGATCCACAGAATGGATCAACAAAGGGGCGATCTGGTGTCCAATTAGTCAATAAGACTAATGCAGCTGCCAAAGTTTCTTTTAAAGGCGCTTCCCCTTGCTCGACACGATATCCGCGCTTATGTAATCCACTTCCGCTTGTATCCAAAGTTATTAAAGCAGTATCTTTATGCAGCGCTACTTCAATTTTATATAATGGTCCATTTTCTTCGAACCAACCCGTTTTTTTATAGTGTTTTCTTAATCGTTCCACGATTGCTTTTTTCACAATCGCTTGACAATCAGGAACACTAAACAGCTTTGATTTCACAGATTTACCAGTTACAGGAAACTCCGCATCTTCAGGTAAAAAATCTTCCCAAGGAAGAGCTTTTGTTTTTTCAAATAATTCATCAAAAGTCGTTGCCTTAAATTCTCCAATGGCAATCTTGATTCGATCCGCCGTTCGAAGCCACAAGTTACATCTTGCGATGGCTAATTCATCGCCTTTAAACGTTATTTTTCCATTGTCCACTGTGCACTCATAGCCTAGATCGCGAACCTCCTTTGCTACAAGCGCTTCAAGCCCCATTGCAGAAGTCGCAATTAATTGATAAGTTTTCATTTTGTCACCCTTATTCATTTGAATTCACTAAACTTTAAGTTGGAAAAGTGATAGCTAGTAACTACAATAAGTTTGATATGAAAAAAAGCTCTCCAAAGGAAGCGGAGAGCTTTACTTTTACATTCATACATCCACTAACAACGTTCTGTAAGCCATGTTCTGTTCCAAGGTACTCGAACGGCTTTCTGCCTCGTACCAAGGTGGTAATCATCTATCTACAGATGAAATTCATCTGTCCTTCTCTTCGTTCAATTCCTCCGAGAAAGTGCCCCTACCATTATTTGGGTTTCTCGCTCGCGGGGTTTACCTCGTTCCACCCTTTCCATTTCTAGAAAGGCTACGTCACTGTGGCACTTTTAAAGGTAATTTTACCATATCTTAAAAAGACTTAGGTAATTTCCCTGCCGTCAGTTCAGCTCACTGGCTAAACTGCCCTAGCTTATTTTTTCACTAGGCACGAACACTACAAGCATCTCAGCCTGTGCGAGCATGGACTTTCCTCTGTAAAAAGAAAACTTTTTACAGCGATTACCCGAACGATATTAATGACTGCATAAAACAGTATAGAGAATTCTGCTTCAAATAGCAATGGTTATTAACAGAAATATAAACAAATAATGTCAATGGTAACGATTCCATCTTTAACCATTTCATAAAGAAAGCTATCACTCATGAACATTAATCATACAGCTTGCTGCCAAAAACATGCTTCTCCAAATTAGAAAGCCTTTTTAATATATCAAAATTGGTCGTTCCAGCTGATTGCGGTGCTGGGCGTCTTGCAGCATCATCCAGCTGTTTTTTTAATCTCATATTTTCTTGATACAGTTCCTCAATTTCTTGATGCATGGTTTCATAATCCTTAATGATCAAATCTAGAAATTTGTCTACATCTTCCGGTTTATACCCACGCATTCCCGATTTAAATTCTTTTTCAAGAATATCCTTAGCCGTTAACTTTATTTTATCTGATAACATCATAATCACCTCGGTCAATCCCAAATACATATATTCATTTTTTCAAAAAACGTACCTTTTGTCAATTTTTCTTTTGATATCCTTTGTTAATCATCTTGCCGATTCTGAAATTGCTCCTCCTCAAATAACGATTCAAGGTCTGAAAAAGTAATGAAATGGAGTGAATAGCTATATTTTTCTTGATAAGTTCTAACAGCTTCATACAAATATTTTGGGCTTCCTTCACGATCTGAATCATAAAAAAGAATCATCGCATCACTTTTTTCAATTAAAAACTGATTTTTCAAACGAAACTGCCATGGGCTTTCATAATTTTTCCTTGAAACTGAATCCACAAAATCTGCTTGTGATATCACAAATTCGTACCATTCTTTATTTTGATCATTCCAAGTCTGTTCTTGGTTATAAAATGGAGTAATGACTGCAAGCTGTAATTGCTCATAACCCTCGATTTGCATATCAAAAACAACCTCAGCAGCCCATAATTCTGTTCCAAGTTGACCACTAATGATCACCCATTCTAATCCCTCGTTCATCAATGTTTCAAGATTTCTTCGAATGGCTTTTTTAATAAAAGAAATGGCAATATCATCTTTCTTAAATACCCCTACTTCAAATGGCTTATAGCCTGAAATGACCACTTTTTTTATCACAAACGTAAACTTTCCTTTATGTAAAATAGATTGAAATGCTGCTTTGTATTTATTATCATATCATTTTTTGTTATTTTTTCCAGTACCCAACCGTTTTTTATCCTTAAAAAAACAAGGGCTTGCTCTAGCCCTTGTTTTACGTTCATTTTCTTATAGAAATGTATAAAACTGATCCTTAAATGAACTAAATAGCACAACCGTTAGACAAATGACCATAAAAAACAAGAACAAAATTGCTTTATACATGTACCCCGCTCCATATTTTTAAATTCCGTATCTTAATTCATACAAGTATCTATTTTACAGGGTTATACAAAGACAAACAACAATAGTTTTGATTTTTTCACAGTATTGTAAAAATATTTTCCGAATATTTTTCTCCGACATTAATGAGCAGTAAATCTCTACTAATGGAAAGTTTTACTTTTTCTTGCTTACGATTTTTCAATTTTTTTATTGAGCCGATTGAATCGTTTTAACAATTCATCAAACCCCTTGTCACTTGATTGATTCAAGCGATGAAAATCGATTGCTTTTTCAGTGTACTCTATGGCCTTTAAAAGCTTTTTTTTACGATGCTCATATATTTTCGCAAGCTCGATACATGCTTCCGTTTGAATGGAAGCCCAGCCTTGTTCTACAACCTGTAACCACATTTCTTCTGCACAGTCCCATTGTTTATTTTTTTTATATTGAAACGCAAGGGCATGCTTGCTTTCCGCTGCAGCTTCTGTCTGATCATCTACAACTTTCAAAAAAGCTTCTTTCGCTGATTCAGAATTACCGATTTTCGAAAACCATTTGCCAACTTCAAGTGTTTCTTTTGCCGTTTGGCCCTTATCCAACCCTAATAGCTGTAGTGAAAGATGAGTGTACAAAGTAATTAATGATAAAATATCGAATTCATTATGCTTTAAAACCCCAATCATTCCTTCTGGATTTCGATTTTCAACAAAATCAAAATAAATCATTGGTGCTAGAAAACCTGGAATATCCTCAATTCGATCGATCTCTAAAATTTCCTTTTCCACGATCGAGAGCTTTAACCGTTCTAATCGATGCTTCCACATTCTCCTTGCTGCGTGATAAAGATCAAAATGACCAAAGGAGGGTAAAGCAGGAACACGATCTCTAATAAGCGTATGTCTTGTTTTCACTTGCGGCCAATCAAAAGCCTTTCCATTATACGTGACAAGCTTCAAGTCTTTGAGATTTTCCAAAAAACTTTGATATAAAGGTACTTCTGATCCAGGCTGAGGAAGTATATGCTGCTTCACGATAACATTCGTTTCGGATACTTTTGCATGACCTAAAATAAAAATGGTATTACCAGTTCCTCCACCAAGACCTGTTGTTTCGGTATCAAAGAATAGCAGCTCGTTTGCCGCATACCCTTTTGCGGATAATGGATGGTCAATAGACACCTCATTCCACCGCTGGATCACTTTAAGAAATTCCTTTAATGCATATTTTCCGTGGATATATTTAAGAGGATACTTCGTTTCCCTTACAAGACAAAAATCATTATCAAAATAATAAGGCTTAACATTCTCTTTTCCCCAGATTTCTTGATAAGGAAGGTCTTGTAGTACAACAGCAGACTGCACTTTTTTTGGTTTTGTATCCTGTTCATTTGTCTTATGTGGTTTTAAACGTTGAAGCTTTTTTTTAATGGACATGAGCTTACCCCCCTTGCTCAATGAAGTAAAATGTGGGAGAGCATTTTCACCGTATCGTTTTTCACAAAATCCGATAAAAAATCTGCCCCAATACAAGATGGACATCCATTTTGACAATGACAATTTTCAACCAGAGATTTAGCCTCCAATAGAACACCTTCTATCCCCTCAAAAAGCTTTTCACTGAGCCCAATCCCACCAGGGTAGCGATCATAAAAAAACAAGGTCGGCTTTTCGTTATGAATAGCCTTTACCTGTGGGACTACATGAAGGTCTTGCGGATCGCACATGACAAATAACGGAGCTATGTGCTTTAAAGCATGGCTCATTCCAAGCAGACATTCCTCTAATCTCTTTTCAGTAAAGCTTAGGTGACCGTCAAAAGAAATCCATGCTGCATTCGTATGAAGCTCCATTTCAGGTAAATGAATAGGACCAGAGCCAATATTTTCATGTGTTTCAAACTTTATTTTTTTAAAAATGGTTGCCATCGCTGTGACACTTACATCTCCAAATCCAATTTCAATACCTTGTTTTTGCCGCATCTTATCTGCTTCGATGACTTTTAGCTCGACAGCAAGGTTTGCGTCCGTAAAATAATCAACGCTTACTTCTTTTACATAAGCTTTTTTCCCATCCCAATCCAATTGATCTACTTGATATTGATTACCTTGATGAAGATAAATCGCGTCTTCATGCAGCAAAGTCATGGCAGAAAACTGGTCCATTTCCCCTATCACTCTTGAATGAGCCACATTAGATTGATCAATGATTACAACGTTTGCTTGCGAGGCTGATCGCAGACTAATGTTATGTGCAGGAAAGGCATCATTCATCCAGTACCATTTATCACCATTTTTATATAAAAGCCTTTCTTCACTTAAATATTCCAGCAATTCCTCTGTTTCAGCAAGACCAAACGTTTCTCCTTTCGTAAAAGGAAGTTCAAAAGAAGCACATTTCAAATGATCCATAAGAATAATTAAATTATTTGGATTTATCCTAGCCGTTTCTGGATTTCGATTGAAAAAGTAATCAGGGTGCTGAATGACATATTGATCAAGTGGATTGGAGCTTGCCACAAGGATCACTAATGATTCATGCTGACGTCTCCCTGCTCGTCCCGCTTGCTGCCAGGAACTCGCTATCGTACCTGGATAACCAGCCATTATACAAACCTCAAGCTGCCCAATATCGACTCCAAGCTCCAATGCATTTGTACTAACCACTCCATATATGGTGCCATTACGAAGACCCTTTTCAATCTCTCTCCTTTCAGATGGCAAATATCCGCCCCGATACCCTCTTATCGCTTTTGGGCCGAGCTTATGAATGACCAATTCTTGTAGATAAGATAAAAGGATTTCAACTCGAACACGGCTTCTAGCAAAAACAATCGTCTGTATTTTATTTTTTAACAATTCACTAGCAAGCTTTCTCGCTTCTAAAGTTGCACTTTTTCTTACATTTAATGGTTTATTGATAATGGCTGGGTTATAAAATAAAAAGTGCTTTCTTCCGCTCGGGGCACCATTTTTTACAATAAGCTTCATTTTTTGCTCGGTTAATTGTTCAGAAAGCTCTAAAGGATTGGCTATAGTAGCCGATGTACAAATAAAGATGGGATTGCTTCCATAATAATGACAAATTCTTCGTAGACGACGGAGCACATTTGCAACATGACTTCCAAATATCCCTCGATAAATATGCAGCTCATCTATGACAACATATTTTAGATTTTCAAATAATGATACCCATTTCGTATGATGCGGGAGTATAGCAGAATGGAGCATATCCGGATTCGTGATCACAATATGCCCTGCTTTTCGGACTTTTTGTCTTATATTGGATGGGGTATCACCATCATACGTATAGCTATTGATTTTAACCTCAGCTTCTTCAATCAACTCATTCAATTCACTTTTTTGATCCTGTGCCAAAGCCTTTGTAGGAAAAAGATAAAGAGCTCTCGCCTTTTCGTCCTCTATAATAGTTTGGATAACAGGCAAATTGTAACACAATGTTTTTCCTGATGCTGTTGGAGTAACAGCTACTATGCTATGTCCTTTTCTAACTATATCATAGGCTGTTTGTTGATGAGTATAAAGGGTTCCGATGCCTCTTTTTTGTAAAGCACGAACAATGTTTGGATGAATATCAAAAGGAATATCCACTGTTTCCGCTTTTTTTTCTTCAATGGTATGCCAATGGACAATGTTTTCCTTAAAATCAGGAACGGAATTCAGCTCCATTAAAATGTCTTGTAAGTTTTTCCGTATCTTCATACATTCTCACTTCTTTTCTTTTATTAAGGCTCTGTTAAATTTCAGTACTGATTTATAATCGTCAGGAAATTCACTCGCTTTCCGCGGACGAACTGGCAAGCCTCCTCGCTTGTCCCTCGAGGCCACTGAAAAACTTTCGTTTTTTTTTGTTTATATTTGAATGTAGACATATAAAAGGCAACTTGTCTCCAAAA
>NZ_VATK01000021.1 GCF_006546985.1 Bacillus sp. 03113 | reverse complement strand
AGAAGATCGCATAAAAAATATCGAAAAGAAAGATTCGATAATCGCAGTGCATCGAAAAGGAAAGGGAGAATCCCCCCAAGTATTAAACAAAAAAAAGAAGCCGTACTTCGTGTGGTCAAAAAATTAACGCAATGGTGTCGAATGGATCACATTTATTTAGAGGATGTTCAAATCGATATTCGTGCACTAAGCGAGGAAAAAAAACTTTATAAATGGCACTATCAAAAATCATATCGTTTGGATGCAAATTTACGGATCGCAACTCTTATGCGTGATCAATATACATGTCAAAGCTGCGGGAAAACCGATTGCAGGTTAGAGGTTCACCACATTACACCGAGACGATTAATGGGAGCTCATTCAATAGTAAATCTCATTACTTTGTGCAACTCCTGTCACGATCAGATTAATGGGGAAGAAATAGATCATGCTGAGCGATTCTATGCCATCATCGGTGGCAAAAAGATCCATTTTAGAGCCGCTATGCATGTGATGCAAGGGAAAAAGTATTTACGGAAAGAACTAAAAAAGATGGACCCTTTAACACTTACAACAGGAGGAGACACAGCAAATAAACGGATTGATTGGAAGATTGAAAAGAGTCACAGCAATGACGCCATCGTGACAACAAATTTAGAAGTCACTTCACATACATGCGAAATCAAGGACTGGGTCATAAAGCCGATGCGCAGAAAGAGCAAAGCTAAAACAGAGGAAGTAGCCGATTTTAAACATCGAGATTACGTTTGTTATACCAAAAGAAATGGGGAAAAATATTTTGGCTATATTACAGCTTTATACCCAAAAAGAAAACAGTTTAATATGACAACAATAGATGGAAAAATTCTTAAAAGATATGGGATAAAACCTTTAAAATTAATTTGGAGATTCAACAAAATTTTCTGGTATTAAAAAAATAGCTAAAGGAGGTGAGTCCTGGTCATTTTAATATGTTTTATTATGAATTGTTATATTTTAATATGACCAGGGGTTTCAATACCCACATTGCACAGCGGAGCATGTGGTTCGCTTCGGCGCATACAATGGTCGGCAACGCTATCGCTGTAAATGTTGCCGTAAGACTTTTAAGGACACAACGAATACCGTTTTGTACCGCAATCGCAAAGGTAACGAGTGGATTACGTTTGTAGATTGCATGTTAAAAGGGTACTCCCTGCGGAAATCAGCAGAAGTTGTAGGCGTGACATGGGTGACATTGTTCTATTGGCGACACAAATTGTTGAACGCATTAAAACAACTGGATTTCGAGCAGTTTGAAGGTATAGTGGAAGTGGACGAGACCTATTTCCTGTACTCGCAAAAGGGACAACGTGGCATTACTTCCCGTAAGCCTCGTAAACGTGGCGGGAAGTCCCAACACCGAGGCATTAGCTACGAACAGGTCTGTGTTCTTGTCGCCAGAGACCGTAGAAAAGCGACGGTCTCCAAAGTCGCTTGTTTGGGACGTGTTGTAAAAACCATGGTAGATGCACTCATCGGCTCGAAATTGAATTCTGGCAATGTGCTTGTGACCGATGCTTGGAGAGCCTATTCCACCTACGCCAAAGAAAAGGGATTGGAGCATTATCGTATTAAGTCCAACAATGGCAATCATGTTATCAAGGGCTTGTATCATATCCAAAACGTAAACGGTTGGCATTCTCGCTTGAAACGATGGATAGACCGCTTTAAAGGTGTAGCGACAAAATATCTCGACAACTATCTGGCTTGGTTTTTGTTTATGGATAGTCGCAGTAATGAAAACACCAAGCATAACATCAAGGATTTCCTACTATCTTCGTTTGTATTTGAAATGACAGATACTGTCAAAATTTATAGTTTAGTTTGTTTTATTTCACAATTTCACAAAAGATGTTAATATATAGAAGATTATTACAATTTAAGTTGGGGGGTATGATTCAGGCAGTGATTGACCAACAAAATATAGACTGTATGGGTGGATTTATTGCCACATATGCAGATGCGATTATGGCTCATATTAATCCAAGCAATTTACACAAACATGATATTGCCATCATCATTAAGGGTGATGTGACAATATGGGGAAAAAGAGTAACCAAGAAAGACACAAATCAAAATCATGATGAGTGGTTAGAAATTGCAAGGGATACGATAAAGCCCCAAAAAAGTCCGATTCTAAAAGAAGTATGCTTTTTCAAAATCCAAAAAGGCAACTTATATGGAACTTACATCATTTCAGAAGATTTCATGAGAAATGAGCAATTTTCGGACGAGCAATCTTATCTTGATTTCATCACAAAATAAACAAATTGGCTTTTAGTTTTATTTTAGTAAACGTTTTGTTTTGGCTTAATAAACTGGAGGGAATCACTGATTACGGTTCCCTCCAGTTTTTATGCAATTATCAACAGCAAAGTTTAACAGAGCCTAAAAATAAAAACGCAAAGTTATCAGCTCTGCGTTTTTATCATGTAAATTAGGAATAGGTGTATTCTATGATAATCTTAGCGTTAACTTTTATTTCTCCCTGTTGGATGGGTGTTGGTGTCATTAGGGCTGCTGAATAAGGGATTGGAGATATCGAAGGCTGAACCTCTTGAATTGAACTTGGTACTTTATTAAGTACAACCCCTATATCATTAGAGATTGTTAATGCTTTTTGCTGGGCATTTTTTATAGCATTTGATAAGGCTTGAAAATAATATGTTTCTACAGGAGTTACCGTAAATTGAATCGTAGTTACTGAATTTGCTCCATTTTGGACAGCAGTGTCAATAATTCTTCCCGTTAATTGTATTTGATCATTGATGACTTGGAGTTGATGATGGACTAGATATCCTTGTAGAATTGGTTTTCCATTTTCAAAATCATATTGGGGGTCAATTCGATAGATTACGGTTTGCAAATTTCTATCAGATATGCCAAGTGCTTTTAAAGATTCAATGATTTTTGTCATTGTTTTTGCATTTTCTTCTTGAGCAGCCGTTAAGTTTTTATTTTCCGTTAAAGCCCCCAATGTAATGATTGCTTGATTAGGAGGAACTGAAACACTTCCTTCTCCTGACACTCTTAATAGATTTTTATGATCTTTTACTGAACGAGTTGAATGTAATGGACGAGGCATCGATTGACTGTACTCCATTTTGTGATCCCCCTTATATCAAAAAATACAGAGCAAATCTCTCTGTATTAAGACTATTTACCCTACAACTATTTTATGTCTACTTTCACGCTTATGAGGTTAGGATAAAAAATTTACTATATATTAAGTTTGAGAAAGAAAATCTTCACTACATTCTAAAAATATATAACACTTTTAAAAAATATTAGAATTTCCAACCTGATTTTTTTCTATTAATATTTAGTTGTAAGAAAGGAAATGACAATATCGGCTCACAAAGGGGGAAATGAAAAGGCATTATTTATAAAACCAAAAATGTAAACGCTACCAATATCTCTTTCTGTTAAAAAATAAGGATGAAAATAATTGTTGAACATCAAAAATATTAATTCACCTAAATAAGAAAGGAGAAAGAATCATGAATGTTTGGGAGCCAAATAGTCCTTTAGGAGGATTACCAATTATTAAAGCAGCACGATCAAAGCGCGAATCAAGTTGGGATCGTACTGGAGGAAATAGAGATTTTGAAGTAGTAGAACCTGGGAAAACTGCAACATTAGCTGATATAAAAGGAGCAGGATGCATTAAACATATTTGGATGACTACTCGTTGTTATGCTCCTCAATACTTACGAAAATTAGTTCTTGAAATGTATTGGGATGGTGAAGATAATCCAAGTGTTAGAGTACCACTTGGGGATTTCTTTGGGATTGGACATGCAACATGTAAACATTATGTTTCACTTCCATTAAGCATGGTCACTGGAGAAAAAAGAGGACCTAAAGGGCCTTTTGCTGCAGCAATGAACAGTTATTTTGCTATGCCATTCTCTGATAGCGCTGTCATTCAATTAATCAATGAAAGTGAAGAGCGTATTGAAAATCTGTTTTATTATGTAGATTATGAGCTCTATGATGAAAAGGACAAAATTCCTGAAGATATGGGGAGATTTCATGCAACATGGAATCGTGAAAATCCTTGTGTAAAAGTTGTCCATCAATCAACAGATGAGAATCCAGCCCCGTGGGAACTACCAGGTAAAAACCTCACCGGCAACGAGAACTATGTCATTTTAGATGCAGTAGGAAAAGGACATTATGTAGGATGCGTTTTAAATATTGATAATTTTAATGCTTCTAATCAAGTATTCACTTGGCCGGGTGAAGGAGATGATATGTTTTTTATAGATGGAGAAATATGGCCGCCATCTTTACATGGTACAGGAACAGAGGATTACTTTAATGCTGCTTGGGGATTTCCAAGTGGGGAATATGCTGGACCATATCATGGAATTTCTTTAGGTAGTGATCTTCAAGAACACTTTGGTAAATGGAGTCTGTATCGTTTTCATATAGAAGACCCTATTCGATTCACGAAATCCCTTAGAGCAACCATTGAACACGGGCATGCAAATGATCAAGGAAATGATTATTCAAGTGTTGCTTATTGGTATCAACTTGAACCACATAAACCACTTCCTGAGCTGCCACCAGTTGAAGACCGGCTCCCAAGAAGATGGCCTGAACATGGATTATGGGATAAATAATTATGTCATTTTAGGGGGAGATCAATTTGAATAGAAAAAAATATTTTGCTTCTATTATTTCTTTGATGATCGCTGCCTTTGTTTTTTCAGGATGTTCGGGAAATCAATCTACTGTGGGAACAAAAGATAATGATAAAAATTCAAATAATAAATCAATAACCGTACTTGTTGAAGGAGGAAGTCCTGCATTTAAAGTGGCAAAACAAACAGCTAATGAATTCAAAAAGCAATCAGGTTATCATGTGAATATCGAAGCTGTTCCATATATTGGTGTTTATGATAAATTGAAGGCTGAGATTTCTTCCCGTGCAGGAGCTTATGATGTGGCTACTATTGATATACTGTGGTTTCCTTCCCTTGCTGGAGGTTTATTACCTCTAGATGATCTGATAACAGAAGATGTAAAAAACGATTTATTTCCAGGGTTGATCTCAGGTGGAAGTTATCATGACAAGGTATTAGGTATGCCCGTATGGACGAATGCCAAAACATTACTTTACCGGAAAGATTTATTTGAAAATGAAGAAAATAAGACATCTTTTAAGGAGAAATATGGATATGATCTTTTACCTCCTAAAAACTGGAAAGAATATGAGGATATTGCAAGGTTTTTTACAAAAGATACAGATAAGGATGGACAAATAGATTTATATGGTACAACTGTATTCGGTGCAAATAATGGTGACTCGGTAGCGAGCTGGTTGGATCATGCTGCGCAGGCTGGTGCTAAACCACTCGTTGTGGATGAAAAAGGAAAGGTTCTAGTGAATACTAAACCTTATGTTGAAGCACTTGAATTTTTAACGAACATACTAAATAAAGACAAATCCGTTCCTCCTGGTGCACTTGAAATAGCATCAGCCGAAACTGCTGAGCTTTTTTGGAGTGGAAAAGCTGCAATGATGCTTGCTTGGGGGCATTTTTACGTCCCTTCAAACGATTCAAATCAGTCAGAAGTAGCTGGGAAAGTGGGCTCAGCTCCAATGATTTCAGGTGAAAGTGGTATCGGTGCAGTACCGGGACCATGGTATCAAGTTGTTCCAAAATCATCCAAAAAACAAAAAATAGCAAAAGAATATATGAAATTTTTATTTGATAAAAATGAACTTTACATGACCACTTTAGGGGTAGCCGCTAGAAAATCTGTATTCGAAAGCTTTAGTGAAAAGGACGGTTATGAACATTTAAAACCATTAATGACTACTCTATCTGGACCTCAAACACAAAATCGCCCTCCTATAAAGGAGTGGCAGCAAATTGAAAGCGAAGCGCTCATCCCTGCTGTTCAATATGCTTTATCAGGGGAAAAAACTCCTCAAGAAGCTCTTGATTGGGCTGCGAATATCATTGAAGGGATTTTGGAGCCATAAAACAATTAGGTGATCAGGTGGAGAATTTATTCCACCTGATCTGTTATATAACAAATATACACTGATGAAAAAACTAAATAGATGTGGATAAAATTATGTACATGTAGATTATAGCAAGCGATGTTTTGAAAAATGATGGAGAGGTGTTCATAATGAGTCAAAAAAACGGAATGTTGGCAACCATGTTTTTTTTACCTTCAGCTCTCTTCTTGTTAATTTTTTTCGTCTATCCGATTTTTCTACTTCTAAAGGATAGTTTATTTACTTATGATTTATATGATCCTGCTTCAAAACAATTTGTGGGATTTTTACATTATGTCGAGATATTTACGTCTGATCGATTTTTAAAATCAGCAATAAATACAGTTCTTTTTATCGTGATTGCTGTTGGGTCCGAATTTTTGATTGGACTAGGATTAGCTTTATTATTAAGTACCGGTTTTAAAGGAAGTCAATTTATTCGCACTCTCCTATTAAGTCCATTAATGTTAGCTCCATTGGTATCAGGATTGATATGGAAGTTTATGTTAAATGATCAGTTTGGGATCGTTAACTGGATTCTATATAAATTAGGTTTCCTTTCAAATCCCCATCAAATTCTATGGCTATCTAATTCTAAGCTTTCTCTGTTCTCTACAATAATTGCTGATATTTGGTTAACTACACCCTTTATGATGCTCGTCCTTCTTGCAGGAATTCAAGGAATTCCAAAGAGTTTATACGAGTCTTCACAAATAGATGGCGCAAACAAATGGCAAACCTTTCGCTTCATTACAATGCCATCTTTACTACCTGTAGCAACTGTTGCTCTAGTGATTCGAATAATAGACGCAGCAAGAACTTTTGATATAGTTTGGGTATTAACTCAAGGTGGTCCAGGTTTTTCATCAGAGGTGTTAAGTACATTTATGTATAAAACATTAACTCGGTATGGAAATATAGGTTTATCAAGTGCTATGGCGGTAATATTTATTATCCTGCTACTTCTATTAAGCTCGTTCTTTATAAAAAGAATGTGGTCTCCAAGTAAAAGACAGAGTTAAATAAGAGGTGATTGAACCATGATGGAAAAACAATTAGCTAACATGCAATCGATTAGAATTTTGAAAAAGTCAGGGATAAATCGGAAGACTAGAAATATATGGAGCATCATGATTATTGTTATTACTTGTGGACTTGCATTTTTATTCTTAGGTCCATATTTTTATTTGTTATTAACTTCATTTAAACCTTCCTCCGAAGCTGTTAGTGTACCACCGACCATTTGGCCAAGTAAACTTTCACTAGAAAATTATATTGAAATGTTTAAGTACTTACCAATTGGAAAATACTTTATGAATAGTTTTATTATATCGATTTTTAGTATGGTAATTAGTGTTTTTCTTGGCTCATTGTCAGCATATGGATTCTCTCGTTATTCATCAAAGATAGGGAATCTATTTCTCATATTTACCTTATGCATCCGAATGGTTCCAATG
This sequence comes from Bacillus sp. 03113, assembly GCF_006546985.1. Classification (GTDB taxonomy): domain Bacteria; phylum Bacillota; class Bacilli; order Bacillales; family Cytobacillaceae; genus VATK01. The sequence continues at coordinate 67,814 of NZ_VATK01000021.1, read as the reverse complement.
ATTAGCATTGCTATTCCCATCTACATGTTTATTCAAAATTTAGGTTTAATTGATACGAAGGTAGCGCTCGTATTAGTTTACACTAGCATTAATATTCCATTTGCGATCTGGATGATGATCGGTTTTTTTGATGGAATTCCAAAAGAGTTTGACGAGGCAGCTAGAGTTGATGGATGTAGCCGGATAGGTGCGTTTTTACGTATCATTTTACCTGTTTCTCTTCCTGGCCTTGCAACAACTGCAATCTTTACGTTGATGCTATCTTGGAATGACTTTTTATTTGCTTTACTTTTAACGAGTACGAATTCCAAAACAGCAACGGTAGGAATTTCCGAGTTTTTGACTGCTTACAATTTAGATTTAGGTCCAATGACAGCTGCAGCGATTACGTTTAGTTTGCCAGTTATGTTATTTTCATTTTTAGTACAACGTTATATAGTAAGTGGTATGACCTTAGGGGCTGTAAAAGAATAATCCAAAGGATTCATGCTAATGAATATAAGTGTTTTATTATTAGAGGAGACATCTTGATTTTTCTATAAAAGTCTAGATGTGTATTTTACTTTTCAATAAGCTAGAAACAGATCAATACTTTATTAAATGACAATATCGTGATAAAGTTAATCAACTACTATTGAATAATAGTTTTGCACATTTAAGATTTTGTTTAAGGTGTCAAGACTTCGACCTTTAAAGTGTGGTGAATGTGGTAATCAGTTGGAGGATAATCTTCACCTGATTACCCGACGGTTTTATAAAAAAAGCATTAATTGCTGGATTAATTCATTTTTGTTAGGAATGAATCCTCGGGTAAAAATTGTTGTGTATTTTCGTTTTAAATAATATGTAAGCGATTACAATTTAAGTGATTTTTAAGTAAAATGAGGGATGTTAATGAGAAGAACAAAAAAACTATCCATTAAATCAAAGATAATTTTGCTTGCTCTTTGTTCAACTTTAATTCCTTTATTAATCATAGGACCATTGACGTTTCTATATATCAACAAAGTCGTTGAAAATAAAGTTACTAGAACGACTTCTAATTTTTTAAGTGTATTAGATGGAAATATTAATAATTTTGTAGTTGATGTTGAAAATATTTCAAATACTATTTTTTCATCAAATGACATTCAAAGATATTTACAAGAAAAAAAATCGTCACCAAGATTGTATATACTTGAGACATCCTCTATAAAAATATTAAACAATATTTCAATTGTTAATAACCCCTATATTAGTGCAATTTATATAGGGAATGAACATCACGAACTGCTTAAAATAAATCAGGGAGAAAATAATTATTCAAATCAAATTTTTAACCGTATTCAAATGACTAAATGGTACGGGGAATTAAAAAGCAGTGAGTGGGGAGGAGTTTGGATTAAGGGAGGTGGATTGAGCTTTGTAAAAGGTACAAATAATTCCTTAATGTTTGGAAGAATCGTTCGCGATATAGGTACATCTAAAGAAATAGGGTTATCCATTATTAGTGTTGATCAAAGTGTTTTTAGTCAAATACTTAAAGGGATTAATAAAGACGGAGAAATATTAATAGTAGATAAGCAAAATACAATTTATTTTAGTGGAGACAAGGAAAAATTTAAATCTCAAACGATTGCTGAACTTATAAAACCGCATGGCAAACAAGGTACCATTATTAATACAATAAATGGAGCAAAATATGTAATTAATTTTCATACGAATGCTAATACAGGTTGGAAAATTATTAGTATCATCCCATACCAGCTTATTGTTAAAGAAATAAATGATTTAAGGATATTTACCGCATCAATATTAGTACTTTCTTTTCTTTTAGCCACGATATGTGCTCTGCTCATTGCACATAAAATCACAAAACAACTGGATATATTGAGACGTGTTACTAAAAATTTAGAGAAAAGAGAGAATATTTCTGATCATGGATTTGATGAAAATGACGAAATTGGAAATATAGGAAAACGATTTGTTGAACTATACAATCGGAATAATAAATTAACCGTCCAGCTTTACGAATCTCAACTCAAAGAAAAAGAAGCAGAGCTATTAGCTTTGCAAAATCATATTAATCCTCATTTTTTATATAACACATTAAATTGTATTTACTGGATGGCAGAAAAAGCAAAAGTTAGTCCAATCTCAAAAATGGCAATAAGTCTTTCCAAGCTATTTAAGCTTACTTTAAACAATGGAGAATATATAACTACAGTAAGAAACGAAATCGAACAAGTAAACCATTATTTACAAATTCAAAATCTTCGTTTTGATCATAAAATAGAAGTTGTGATTGATATTGAACCTTCTATAATGGATGAACTCATGATCAAATTACTGTTACAACCAATAGTTGAGAATGCAGTACAGCATGGGCTAGAACAAAAGCAAGGCAAAGGAAGAATAGAAATAAACGGAATAAAGAGAGATAAAATACTTATTTTTGAAATAATTGATAATGGCGTTGGATTCAATAATGAAGGGGCTTTGAAAAACAATTCAGGCTATGCGTTGAAAAATATTAATGAACGGATAAAACTTCACTACGGTTCAGACTTTGGTTTAAGTATTGAAAGTAAGGTAGATAAGGGTACAAAAGTAATTCTTACTATTGGTCGTCAAACCATAAAATGTGCTTGAATAAAAAGTATGTTCAAGAGGTGAAATAATATGTATCAACTTGTAATTGTTGACGACGAAAAAATTGTCATTGACGGTTTGATTTCGTTAATTGATTGGAAACAATTTCAAATTGAGATAATTGGAAGCGCATCAAATGGTCATGAAGCCTACCAGTGTATTATTGAAAAAATACCACAAATTGTCTTAGCAGATATTCAAATGCCAGGATTAAATGGATTAGATTTAATGAGTAAAGTAAAAAAGGTTTATCCACAAATAGAATTTATCATTATTAGTGGTTATACCGAATTTGAGTATGCTCAGAAAGCATTAAAGCTTGAAGCTATTGATTATTTAGTAAAGCCAATCGAAATAAATGATATTATAAATTCAATAAAAAAAACGGTTGAAAAAATTAAAAAACATCATACTGAAAAAACTAAAATCGAGCAGATTCAAAAATACAAATCAGATTCAGAAAAAAAGGATATCCTTGATATCATCCTAGGACGTTCTGTTGATTTTACAAAAAGAGAAAATCCCCACAAAACCTATCAAATATTAACAATAGGTCATAAAGATTTATTATGGAATTTTTATATCAATGAGAAGTTTCAAGAGATTCTCAAAGATTTAAAAAGATTTTTTGCTGAGAACGGGCACAACGCTTTTATTTTTTTAATAGAAGAAATTATTGTTGTTTTATTATCTAACACGAACAAAAAACCTTTTCACGATTCCAAATTAATTAGCATTTCAACTATTCTCCAAAAAAATACGAAAGTCCTTCCTTTCATAGGATTAAGCAATATTTACAAGGAATGGGCTAATACTCATAAGTCATATAAGGAATCAAAAGAGGCATTCCAAATGGGGATATTTTTTAATCAAGTTATTACTTATTATTCTCATTTACAAAAAAACAATGATACAGTTATGAAACAAATAATAATAGACATCGAGGATCACTTTAAGAAACAAGAGGTGATATTTGATCAAATATATCCGTTACTTGATCAAATTTTAATCACCTCAATTGAAAACAAAATTTACCCAGACAAATCAAAATATATATATTATCTATTTATACAATCTTTTTCTAAATATATCCAACATAATTTTGATTTGGACATTGAACGTATTTTGGGGGAGAAGATTCAAATTTTTGAAAGTATTAATGGATTTCGGTCGATTCAAGATATTAATTACTGGATAAAAAGTTTAATCAGTAGAACAATACAATATTTAGATGAAAATAAAATATCATATAAAGAAAAGTTAATAGGAGATGTAAAAAACTACCTAAATTCTAATTTTGATCAATGCATAAGCTTGGATGATATTGGGAAGTGTTTTCACATAAGTCCTGCTTATATAAGTAGTATTTTTTCAAAATTAGTGGGAGTAACAATTTTCGATTATATGACAGAAATTCGAGTAACAAGAGCAAAAGTTCTATTAAGGACAACCAATGAAAAAATCCATAAAATTTGTCAACAGGTTGGCTATGAAAACCCAAGATATTTTAATCATGTTTTTAAAAAAAAGGTAGGTAAATCACCAACCGAATATCGTTCAGAACATTTTTTGGTTAATCATCGATGAGTTTTTTTAAAATTATTTTAGAATTATTTACTTCTTTAGCCATCTTTATTTACGTCATAGAAGTCTATATACCAATCCACAAATTTATTAATTCCCTCTTCAATTGAGGTTGATGGCTTGAAGCCAATATCCTTTATCAAATCATTTATATTCGCATAGGTTTCTTGGATATCACCTGGTTGAAGAGGTAACAACTCTTTTTTAGCTTTTTTTTGGAGTTTTTCTTCAATTACTGATATAAATTTCAGTAGATTTACAGATTGATTACTACCAATATTGTATATTTTATAAGGGGCTTTACTTGTATGATTTTCAGATTGCATGGGGGTTGGTTTATGAGGTATTAATCGAACAATTCCTTCGATAATATCATCAATGTAGGTGAAGTCCCGGTTCATATTCCCTGAATTAAATACTTTTATAGCATTTCCTTCTAGAATTGCTTGTGTAAATGTAAATAGCGCCATATCTGGTCTACCCCATGGACCATATACAGTGAAAAAGCGCAATCCTGTTGTAGGCATTTCATATAAATAACTGTAAGTATGGGCCATTAGTTCATTCGCTTTCTTAGTAGCTGCATAAATGCTAACTGGATGATCAACAGGATCTTCTACAGAAAATGGAATGGTTTTATTTGCACCATAAACGGAGCTTGAGGATGCATATAAAAGATGCTCTACTGGATATTTCTTACAAGATTCTAATACATTCATAAAGCCTTCAATATTGGATTGGATATATGCATGAGGATTTTCCAGGCTGTATCGAACACCAGCTTGAGCAGCTAAATGAATGACAATAGAAGGAGTGTATTCAGAAAAAATTTGATCGATCATTTTATAATCCTCAATTGAAGCAAAGGTAAAAGAAAATTGTCTATTTCTTTTTAATAATGCTAATCTTGCTTTTTTTAAGTTTACATCATAATAATCATTTAAGTTATCAATTCCTATTACTGAAAAGCCTTCTAATAATAATCGACTTGATAAGTGAAAGCCGATAAAACCAGCACATCCAGTAACAAGAATTTTTTTATGGTTGGACATTCTTTACATGTTCCTTTCGATAAACTTTATGAACTACAACATTTATCATATAGATTATGTTAAAGAATATTTTTTGTTAAATACGATTATTGGTTTATTCGTATGAAGCCTTGTTTCATATTCTTTGAAACAAGGCTTCATTAATATTCCGAAAATCAACTGTTTTATTTAACAGAGCCATCAAATAAAGTGAAACTTCCATCAGTGGGGGGTTCGTCCACCCTCCACTGATGGTTAGCCACCGTAGAGATTCATTGATTTTTCTAAGGGCTGAAGCCAAAAGAAAAGTCTTATTTCACCAATCACGCCTATACATTCTACATCTTGTGGCATTCGCCTAACTAGGACGTCCTGCTCGTCGTCGGTTTTTTACGAGCAGTTATTCCACACCTTTGCTACTTGATTCTCTAGAGCTTATACTGCTCAATAATGCTGGAGAAAATATTCAAGAATTCCTTTTTCTCCATTGAAAATCAGCAACTACCCTTTTATTATCATTGCTGAACTTGATATCTTTTTCTTCCTTATTATCTTCATTATCTTCGTTTCTCCTATAAAAACTAATATCTGTTTTATTACTTTTTGTTTTTCTAAAAGAGAATTCTTCTTCAATGACTTTCCCTTTTCTAAAAAAGAATTCTTCTTCAATGACTTCCACTTTTCTAAAACTCCAAATGCTATGATCGGTTGTTTCAAGTTCCTTTTCTTTCTTAACGGAGGTCATATTATCTTTTTGAAGGGAATTCTCTTGATTTTGTTGGATTTTCGGAACTTTTTTCTCATCTTTATTTTTTTGATTCACTTTTATTTGTTCTGATTGTTTTAGAGAATCAGTTGAAAAAGAGATAGATTTCTTATTCGTTTCTGCTTTTTTAGTTTTTACTTTGTTAACTTTTTTCGTATCATTTGTGGTTAGGTTTGTTACTTTTTCTGGAGATGAGACTGGTGATAAGCTCGTTGAAGGCATAGCAGATTGCTCCCATACCTCTAATAGTTCAGAAGCAACTCGATTCCATTGATAACGGGAAATTGCAATCTCTCTTCCTCGCTCTCCCATTTTTCTCATCATTGCTTTATTGGATAATATCATTGAAATTTTCTCTGCAAATTGACTTGGATCCTCAGGGTTTTCGATAACAAAACCGTTTTCTGATGGTTGAATTACTTCTGGATTTCCTCCCCTTGCTGTTGTAATGATCGGAAGACCAGCCGCCATCGCTTCATAATGAACCCTTGCTAGAGGCTCCTGCCATTGGGAAGTACAGACAAATAAATCAGCTGCTGCGAACCAGTTTTGAATTTCATCGGCTTTTACGTAACCTGTGGATATAACTGGAACCGTTAGTTTTTTAGCTAAAGATTTAACATAAGCAATATAATCTGTTATTCCATCTTGACTAAACCATTTACTACCTGCAATGACTACTGCTAAATCTTTAAATCTCTTTGAAAGCTCAGGCAAGGCTCTAATCAGCAGATCAACACCCTTGTTATGAGAGAGTCTTCCAGCGAAAAATATGACAGTTTTATTTTCAATGCCATTTTCTTGTCTTAATTGATGACGTATTTTTCGCATTTTCGGATGATTTCCAGGCAAAAATCTTTCCGCATCCACTCCAGAATAGATGGTACGTACCTTAGACGATGCTTGAGGATATAAATTTTTGATTACGTTACCAATGTAGTTGCTAACAGTGATGATATTTGAAACTTGCTCGATAGCTTCCTTCGCTTCTTCAGGGTTAATCTTTTCTGGATTGAACATATCATTATGCATACTTAAAGTAATTTTTGAGTGTGGAGCAGCTTTGCGAACAGGTAAGACAAGGCGAGGGCGATTAAAAATATGAATAAGATCAAATTGATTTCCTTCTATATAACGAACAACACCCTCCATATAAATTTCTAGAATTTTTCCGGGTACACGAACATAGTTTATTCCATCAATTATCTCTGAATCTGGTAAAGATGGATCATTTGTTCCTAATACCGTAACTTTATGATTTTTTCTTAAGAAAGGAAGATTCCCTGCAATATATGTTTGAATGGCACCCCCTAATACAGGAGGAATAGGTAGTTTTTCCGTACAAATCATTAATACTTTCATTTATCTTTTACCTCCTTCTACTGTAAACCAATTGTAAAAAATATTAATTTATTTATCTATGCTACTAAAATATGTTTTAATCCTTATTTTGTATAGGATACCTTACTCATATTGGACAGATTATTAGATATTTGCTTAGAAACAGAGTAAGAGCGTTTTTCGCTTTTCTATTTTTGCAAGAGAACCGTCCAAACCATCTCGAATAAAATGCATAGTATTAATAGCAAAAGAACTTAACTTTTTAAATTAAAAAGATTTAAGAGCGGGTGTGCACAAAAATAAACGATTGTTTTTTTAAATGAACCAATCGTCCCAAGAGGAGAGATGGGATTGAAGATTCGTAAAGCAATTATCCCTGCTGCAGGCTTAGGGACAAGATTTCTTCCTGCCACCAAAGCATTGCCCAAAGAAATGCTGCCTATAGTAGATAAGCCAGCGATTCAATATATTGTGGAAGAAGCGGTCGAATCAGGGATAGAAGATATTATTATTATTAGTGGTCGAAATAAACGATCAATTGAGGATCATTTTGATAAATCCTATGAACTAGAAGAGACACTATTAAAAAAAAATCAGCATACATTATTGAATGAAATTCAAAAAATCTCAAACTTAATCAATATCCATTATATTCGCCAAAAAGAACCAAAAGGGTTAGGGCATGCCATATATTGTGGTCGAAGCTTTATTGGTCATGAACCATTCGCTGTTTTACTTGGAGATGACATTGTACAATCTAAGAAGCCTTGTTTAAAACAGTTAATAGAGATCTATGATCGTTATCATTCCTCAGTTGTAGGGGTGCAAGAAGTAGATAAGGAAGAAGTGTCTAATTATGGAATCATCAAATCAACAGGGGACGTATTGAAGGAAAATGTTATTCAAATTGAATCAGTGATCGAAAAACCAGAAAAGCACCAAGCACCATCCCGTTATGCCATTATGGGTCGATATGTATTATCTCCTGAGATTTTTAATATTTTAAAAGATTTGCCAGAGGATCACAGGGGAGAAGTTCAGTTAACAGATGCTATTAAAATTTTGAATGAATCTCAATCTGTATTAGCCTTTCAGTTCGAAGGGCAAAGATATGATATTGGGAAAAAGATTGGATTTATAACTGCAACAATTGATTTTTCTCTCAAACGTTCTGATTTACGTAAAGAAGTATTACATTATTTAAAAAAAGTAATGATCCAAGAAGGATTAAGAAGTTAGGATGATGAGGCTGTGGCTATGAATATTGCTGTTGTTGGTACTGGGTATGTAGGTTTAGTTACTGGTGTTTGCTTAGCTGAAATCGGTCATAATGTCTCCTGTATTGATATAGATGAACAAAAAGTCTTAAAACTGAAAAAAGGGTTTTCACCTATTTATGAACCTGAACTTGAGAATTTAATGAAGAAAAATATAAAAAAGAACAGACTTAGCTTTACAACTAGTCATAATCACGGCTTTTCAAATGCTGAAATCATTATCATTGCGGTCGGTACGCCTGAAAAGCCCGATGGTTCTGCGAACCTTTCTTATATTGAGCAAACAGCGAAGGATATTGCGGAACATATTAACAATGATGTTATCGTAGTGACAAAAAGTACCGTTCCAATCAACACCAATGATTATATTGAGACGCTGATTAAACAACACTTAAAAAGAAATGTAAAAGTTCATATTGCATCAAATCCAGAATTTCTTAGAGAAGGGTCTGCTGTTTATGATAGCTTTCATGGGGATCGAATTGTAATTGGAACCAAGGATGAAACGGTTGCTGCGACTCTTGAAAAAATGTATAAGCCTTTGAGTATCCCAATTTTTAAAACTGATATTCGAACTGCTGAAATGATTAAGTATGCTTCGAATTCCTTTTTAGCAACCAAAATAAGTTTTATTAATGAGATATCTAATTTTTGCGAAATAGCAGGAGCGAATATTGAAGAAGTAGCTGTAGGAATGGGAATGGATAAACGAATTGGTCTGGAATTTCTAAAGGCTGGAATTGGTTATGGGGGTTCGTGTTTTCCAAAGGATACTTCTGCATTGTTAAAAATGGCACAGGATCAAAATTATGATATGAAAATATTAAATTCAGTGATAGAAGTGAATGATGAACAAAAAACGATACTCGTAAAAAGAGCATTAAAACGTTTTGGTACTTTGACAGGCATGAAGGTTGCTGTGCTTGGATTAGCCTTTAAGCCAAATACAGATGATATGAGAGAAGCTTCTTCGCTTGATACAATTGATCAATTACTTGAATTAGGAGCAACGGTTATAGCCTATGATCCAATTGCAATGCCAAATGCAAAAAAGATCTTGAGTCCTAAAGTAGTATTTTCCAATTCGGTGAAGGATGTTTTACAAAATGCTGATTGTGCTTTTATTCTTACAGAATGGCAAGAATTCAAAGAAACTAAGTTATACTTAATTTCACTATGGATGAAAGAGCCGATTATTTTTGATGGAAGAAATTGTTTTAGCATTGAAGAAATGAAAAGATATCCAATCGAATATCATTCAATGGGCAGACCGTCTTTGTATGTAGAAAAAACAGCGCATGAAAATTAACATTATTTTTAAAAAAAATGATAAATAATAATATTATGTAAACTTGTAATAATAAAAAACAGCCTATCATAAGATAAGCTGTTTTTTAGAAGCTAAAAAAAGTAGAAATAATATTTTTTCGTTTTATTTTCTTTTTTGGTTTTGTTTGATCAAAAACAAGAAGATTCTCAGAATAGATGTTCTTGTTAATTTCCATCTTCTTTTCTAAAGCTTCAATTTGACCTGAAAGCTTCTTCATTTGCTTTTGTAATTGTTCGATTTCATCTCTATGGTGGAGGAGTTGATATGATACAACGGAATCCGCCTTATCATTCAATTTCCTTTCCAATTCATTCATTTTCACTAAAATCTCAAGAGCTCTTTTATCATTTTCACTCGTTTTCAACGTTCCTTTTCGTGATCGATTTCCATTTACCGAAATATCATGTAAAGATACCCCGTTATGGAGCTGTTCTTGAATTTGTTTTAATTGGGATATATCTTCTTCTGTAAAAAGATAATGACCGAGCTCATTTCGTGTCATTTCGAGTTTAAACTGTTTTACCCAACGCTGAATGGTGCTTGGAGAGACCCCTAAAAGCTTTGCAACTGCATTTGTATTCATCATGAGAATTCCTCCTTTATTGAAAGTATTCTTTTTAATTTTCATAATTCCTTTGTCGTTGACAAAACAAGTATTGATTCGGCAAAGAAAGTGGTTTTCTTATGATTTTTTACTTATTTTGAAAATGTTTATCTATATGTGTGATGTTTTCTCGATTGATTGATTCGATTATTAATGGTTAGATAGGTAATATATTGAAAATTATCATTATTTTTATTAATTTTTTTTTACCCGTATCTTTTGTAGCCCTCTAATTCGTTTATAACGTAGAGAAAGTGATAAAGGAGTGAGATGATGCTTGATCAGCTTGATAAGAATGAAGGACAAAAAGGAAACACATCGGATCGGATAATCGAGCTTTATCCAAAGCTTAAACAGTATTGTTCATTTCTCACAAAAAACGAGTGGGATGGGGAAGATATTGCTCAGGAGACTATTCTTAAGATTCTCCTTCAAGTTCAATATCACTCGACATTAAATTCGAGCTTATTAAATAAAATTGCTTATCATCATTGGATTGACACGATTAGAAAAAAGCAAAAAGAAATCATTGAAGCAGCGCCCGAAAAAATAGAAGGGCAAAACGGTTCCCTGCCAATTGATTCAATGGATACAGTTGAATTGTTAGTAAAACAATTAACTCCAAAACAAGCGGTCATCTTTTTATTAAAGGAAGCTTTTCAGTATCAGGCTAATGAGATCGCAAATATATTTGAAACTTCTGAAAATGCGGTGAAGTCAAGCTACCATCGAGCTAAAAATCGTTTGAAAAAAAATATGGATGAGCGAGTTGTTGAATTTTGGGAGGATCATGAACAAAAGTTGCTTTCTTCTCTGTTTTATCAATCATTAAAAGAACAGGACCCAAAAATTTTAATTCGAAGTATTCCATCTATTTCTTCTTTAGCATTTGGACTTAATCATAGAAATGAAGTTCAAAGTAAATCATCATCCATTTCTCCTTTATGTACTTTCTCTATGGCAGCATAATTATTAGGCCGAGTTAAAGAATATTTTTGATAAAAGCGATTTTTGAATCATTCGTGTGAAACGCTGTTTCGCTAAATGATTCAAAAATCAACAGAGTTATTTAACATAGCTAGTTATTAAAGGAGGATTTTGAAAATGAGTAGTGTACCTTATGTTATCGAACAATCGAATCACGGAGAACGTTCCTATGATATTTATTCACGTTTGTTAAAGGATCGAATCATCATGCTTAGTGATGAAATCAACGATCATGTTGCGAATAGTGTCGTGGCGCAATTACTATTTTTAGCAGCTGATAACCCTGATAAAGATATTTCTATTTATATAAACAGCCCAGGTGGTTCTACGACTGCTGGATTTGCTATTTTGGATACGATGCAATATATTAAACCTGATGTTAGTACCATATGTATAGGATCAGCCTTTTCCTTTGGGGCATTACTATTGGTTGCAGGTACAAAAGGGAAACGGTATGCCTTGCCAAATAGTGAAATCATGATTCACCAGCCTCTTGGAGGAGCACGTGGTCAAGCAACAGAAATTGAAATATCCGCTCGCCGTATATTAAAGCTTAAAGAAAAAACGAATCAAATGATTGCAGACTTAACAGGCCAGACTGTTGATAAGATTGAAAAAGCGACAGATCGAGACTACTTTATGAATGCTAAAGAAGCTTTAGAGTTTGGAATCATAGATGAAATCATTTCACCACAGATAAAAAATAAAGATCATTAGAAAAGCGCAAGCGTCGATGTTGACTTATCGTAAACGAGGTGAGGGAAGCACTTCTAGTAGATAGGGTTGCCCGATTAAAAGCGCCACGTCCTGTGGCAACATCGGCACTAGTACATCCTGTACGTCGGATTTAGACAGTAATCTAACTTCAGATATAAATTCTGATTATATTAGAAAAAAAGGTCTTTTCACAGTTCAAGTTGTGAAAGGACCTTATTTTGTATATCGGTTCGCATAGCTTGAGGCAACAAAGGCATCTGGCTTAATTTTCGGCTCAATTCCCATAGATTCGATCCTAGCTACCATCTCCTTGACAAATTCTCTTGTTTTATTTCTCTTTCCTGCACCAATATCAATATGCCCTTCCATCGTAAATGTCGCACCATGATAAATATAAGGCAGCACGATATCAATCATCTCGCTCTTTTTTTCATCATTAAACATGTAAACGACTTCTTCCGTTAAGGAGGTTTCAAGGGAGATTTTTTCGTGTAAATACTCCATTTTTCTCGGAACGATGACTTTTCGAATGCAAGCCCATACACCTTTCCCTTCATTTTGAATCACAATTCCAGTAATAAAAACAGTGTGATTCATATGACCCTGTGAGTCAGTACCGACCATTAACCGATAATTTCCACTTGGCTGAAGCTTCATAAATTTAATGATGCGCTGAAATACCTGTTCAAAAGTCATATTTTTTTCTTGTAAATTTTGAAAAGGATATTGATAAATTTGAAAATGTTTCATTTTTTATCACCTATTTCATATCATTTACCTTTTTCAGCAAAAATTAAACGCTTTTACAATGTATTCTTTTATATCTTATGTTGTAGGATATTAAACTTGTTCTAAATTTTCGTTAATTTTTGCGTATCGCTTTCATTTAGTGGATAAAAAATGGTATGATAACGATGATTTTATTAAAGGAGTGTTAATAATGGCGAAAAAAGGATACATATTAATGAAAAATGGAGAGAAAATTGAGTTTGATCTATTCCCAGAAGCAGCACCTGGAACAGTTGAGAACTTTGAAAAATTAGCAAATTCAGGATTTTATAACGGCTTAACCTTTCATCGTGTTATCCCAGGGTTTGTAAGCCAAGGCGGTTGTCCAGTAGGAAACGGTTCTGGCGGGCCAGGATATACGATTAATTGTGAAACAGAAGGGAATCCTCATAAGCATGAAGAAGGCTCTCTTTCAATGGCTCATGCAGGTAGAAACACAGGTGGAAGCCAGTTCTTTATCGTACATGATCCACAGCCTCATTTAAATGGTGTACACACTGTGTTTGGTAAAGTCACTTCTGGAATTGCAGCTGTAAAAGCGATGAGAAATGGCGATGTTATGGAAAAAGTAGAAGTATTAGATGCAGAATAAGTAAAAGTAAGGAGAGCTAAGGCTCTCCCTTACTTACCTAATCGTATTGTCATTTTTTTGTAAAAATGAAATGAGTATTTACTTATATTCATATTTGTGAATCCTGTAACATTCCCCTTAAATATCAGTTTTTTCTGAAATCCAGAGTTTATTTATTCAATAACAAAAAATTTTTCTCCACATATTCCTACAAGCTTAATCCAAATTCAAAAAAAAAAAAACGATCAACTTGTGAAAAGAGAAAATACTATTCTAGCACTTGTCGAAAAATGTAAAGATAGTCATACTTGTTTCAATGAATGAAATATGTTAAATTCAACGCAAAGGGGGGAGAGTATATAGCGGATCGTTTTTATAAACCAAAATGTATACGCTTACAAATTGATTTCTATTAAACAATCGGCAAATCAAAAAAGATGGTTGATAAATATTGAGATTTGGAGGCTGTAACATGCAGAATTATAAGCACAAATCTAAACAGAAAATCATAATCTTAACGCTATTTTTTTCTTTGTTTGTTTCAAATATGATGGTTAGTTCTGTATATGCAAGAGATAGTAAGTTTACTAGACAAGGGGCAGGGCCGATGTATTGGATTACATATGAGCACCAATTTGCAAAAGATGTGTTCATGCCAGAACATCGGTTAAAGGATAATATTGATTGGATGGCTAAAAATTTTAAAGCCTATGGATACGATATGATTAGTACTGACGGATGGATTGAGGGAGCAACGCTTTTAAATAAAAACGGTTACATTGTATCACATAATGATCGATGGATGAGTGATCCAATTTATATGGATGGACGGGATAAACCGTATCTTAAAACAGGAAAACTTTTTAACGGTGATTTTGAGTACGCGACCACAGAAGGATGGGATATAAAAGGAAATGCCGATTATGGTGTGGATAAATCTGGTGCTCGTAATAACTTTAAGTTTTATTTTTATAAAAATTCTGCTTTCAATGCATCTGCTAGCCAGACTGTGACAGGAATTGAGAAAGATAAAACCTATCGACTTTCTTCTTGGGCAACTTTAGCTGATTTTAGCGGATCAAATCAGTTTATTGATGATGCAATTGGAAGCTTTGCTGAAATACGTATCAGTCAGAATGGAGAAATGGTTAAGAGTGTACCAATCAAGCTAAGTTCAACTTATCAAAACTACACAATTGATGTAAAGTCTATTGGGACTGATATGACGGTTGAAATTGTGATTGATTCCAAAAATGGCAATGCTTCGTTGCAACTGGATGATATCACTTTTGAAGCTGTCGATCCAAATCAGCCTCCAATTTCAGATACTGATTGGAAAGGATATCCGAATGAACGTTACCCAGATGGGCATACATGGAAACACTGGGCAGATTATGTCAAGAGTAAAGGGATGAAATTTGGAATTTATTACAATCCTCTTTGGATTAGCCCTGAAGTAGTGAAAAATCCCGATAAATACAAGGTTGTAGGGACAGATACACCAGTAGCTGATCTTGTGATTACCGAGCCCCAGGATTTAGGTAACGGCAAAATACTGCAAGGTGATCGCTTTGATGGCGGTCAAGGGGGAGAACGAGCTCTTTACTGGTTAAATGTTGATCATCCTGATGCAGAAAAATTCTTGAAAGGATATGTAGATTTTTTTGCTGAACAAGGTGCTTCCTATTTACGTGTAGACTTTTTATCATGGTATGAAAGCGGTTACGATAAAGGGTTAGGCCAAATAGGTACAGGTCATACAAGAGAACAATATCGCAAAGCGCTACAATGGATGAATGAAGCTACTAAAAAGAATGATATTTTCCTAAGTCTCGTAATGCCCGACCTAAAAAACCATGGGGAATATGAACAACAATACGGTGATATGATTCGAATCGATGAAGATGCTTTTAGTGGAGGATGGGATCATATTAGCGGACGAAGACAAGAATGGACAAATAATTGGTCTCAATGGGCCAATCCATTCCAAGGATTTACTGGTTTTGCGGATATTTCCGGACGTGGTTCCATGATCAATGACGGTGATTTCTTAAAGTTAAATACGTTTAAAGGCCAATTTGCTGAAGATGAAAAGAAAACAGCCATTTCACTTTTCACCATGGCAGGTTCTCCTATTACCATTGCAGATCAATACGACACAATAGGGGATAATTATAAATATTATCAAAACACTGAATTAATAGAATTAAACAAACGCGGTTTTGTAGGGAAACCTATTTTTTATTCAAATTTACACTATAAGAATAATGGCAGCCGTGACAGTGAAAGATGGGCTGGTCAATTGCCAGATGGATCTTGGGTTGTTTCTCTCTTTAATCGCAGTGATGTGAGTAAAGGACTTTCAATCGACTTCAAAAAAGATCTTGGACTCAAGGAAGAAGCTTTTGCTCGTGATTTATGGAATCATACAGATTTAGGTTACCGTACGATGTATTCTGAAATGCTCGAACCACATGACAGTACTGTCCTAAAATTAGTTCCAAAATCTAACAAAAAATTATATCAAACGGAAGTAGCCTCTTATCAAGGCGGAGCCATCTTCGATAACGAAAAAATGGGTTATGATGGATTTGGTTACATTAAAGGGCTTGATAAAAAAGGATCAAAGGTAACGATTGCTGTTGAAATGCCCGAAGCTGGGCAGTTCCCAATAGCTATAAAATATGCGAATGATCATGCAGAAGCAAGCACTTTATCACTTTCCGTTGAGGATGAAGAAATGAACGTGATTAGTGCACCTAAAACAGTGTCTTTCCCATCTAGTGAAGGTAAATGGGGAACCGTCGAAAAATCGGTCCAACTAAATAAAGGGGAAAATTTAGTTACCCTGGAATTTACAGAAGAAGATAAAGGTTCTGTTGCCGTCGACTCCATACAATTCGGGACTAGTTCGGGACAACTAGTAAACGGAGATTTTGAAATGGGCAATGAAACAGGCTGGACTGTCAATACTTTTGGCACAACGATCTGGCATGGTGTTGATAAAAATGATTCATACGAAGGATATAAACAATACCTTTATTCTCCGAATGAAGGCGGAAAAGCTTCATCAAAGCAAACAATCGTTGGTTTAAAGAATGGCAAATATACCATATCATCTATGGTCAAATTAATGCCGCATTTAGATCCGAGCTTTTCAGGCGGTGTTGCGAAAATGATTATTTCCCAACCTGGAAAAGAGGATGTTGAAGTAACGATTACACCAAAACTAAAAGATCCAGATGGTCCTGTAAAGCAGAAGTGGACTGCAGATGATTTTGAATATAAAAAATTTAATACGGACACGATTGAAGTCACAGAAGGTCAATTGACGATTGAATTTTATTTGGAAGCTCCTAAAGCAGATACATCCATGCAAATTGACAATGTTGAGCTTGCTTCAGCCAGCTCAGATATTCCTGAGGATGTAGAGATCAAGCTAAATAACAATGAGTTTGAGGATGGTTTTACAAGCTGGAGCCGTACCAATATGGTTAACCAATCAATCAAATCGGAAGATGGAAATAAATTTGTACGAATAGCAGGGGAAGAAGCTTATTCCTCCGATTTGTGGCAATTTAGTCAGGCGCCAATTGATGGAAATTACACCTTATCAATAAAAACTCGAAAATCCGGTAACTTTGACAAAGCAGTGGTTTATGTTACTTATTCAGGAGGTACCAAGGAAGTGCCGATCACTGCGAGCGGAGATTGGAAAGAAGTAAAAGTCCCGAATATCCAATTAATGAATGGTGAAGTCGTAAAGGTTGGTGTTATGGCAGATGGCCAAGCTGGAAGTGTACTTGACCTTGATCGAGTAGAAATGTCGAAAAAAGATCCATCTGAGTATCAAAATGTTTCGTATATTAATAGTTTAGATGATCAAACGCCATATGCTGTAACCAATGATGGGAAAAGTATTGTGTTAAATTCAAAGAGCGATGAAAAGGTAAAAATTGAATTCGTTCAAGATGATACAGCAAAAGTATGGATGGAACCGACGGGGATATTTAAGAAAAAGGCATCGTTTGTTGTTGATCAAGAAGATGTATCAATCGTCCCTAAGGTAAGTGATCAAGATAGCTATATCTTGATTCAAACAGACAAAGTGAGTTTGCGTGCTTATAAGTCTCCATTTAAACTAGCCTACTATGATGCTGCAAACACGAATATGTTAACAGAGCAACATGAAGGGAAAGGTTTAGGCTATGATGGAGATACAGGGGTATATTCGGCTATGAACCTTGATCCAAATGAACATTTCTTTGGTTTAGGGATCGATCGTGATTCCCAGTCCTTCGATCGAAAAGGTCATAAGGTTGTCATGAACAATGCAATGAAGGGAGGATATGGCGGTAACACCTCTGATATTTCTGGTACATTCTTTACTAGTACGAAGGGATACGGTCTTTATTTTGATAACACCTATGAAAATGTCACGTTTGACATGGGGGCTTCAGATAACAAAACATATACATTTAATGCACCAAATGGGGAAATGATTTACTACTTTATGGCCGGTAAAAAAGAAAGTCCTTTAACGGATATTATGAAAAGCTATGCAGATCTAACCGGGACTCCTCCAATGCCGCCACTATGGGCTCTGGGCTATATCCAATCCAAGTATGGATATAAAAGCTGGCAAGAGGTGAATCAGATCGTAGATACATTCCGTGAAAAACAAATTCCTTTAGATGGAATGATTCTCGATGCATATTGGGCTAAAGATAATCACTACTTTGACATGACTTGGTCTGATGCTTTTGCCAATCCAAAAGAAAATATGGAGCAGTTAGCGAAGAAAGGTGTCAAGACAGTACCAATTGTCGATCCATACATTCAAGTAACAGCAAATAATTATAATGAAGGGGATCGAAATGGCTACTTTGTAAAGGACACTTCTGGCAATACAATTATATATGACGCTTGGTACGGAAAAGCAGGATTAGTTGATTTCACAAATCCTAAGGCAGTTGATTGGTTCAACACCCAGGTTAAATCCTTACATGACGCAGGTGTGAAAGGGTATTGGATTGATCTAAATGAACCGGAAAAAGACACAGATTCACTAAGACATCAATTCTTTAAAGGAAATGCATCAGAAATAAGAAATGTATATGCATTAAATGAGGCAAAGTCTTTTTACGGTGGACATAGAAGCTATAGTGACAACAGACTGTGGACCTTGTCACGCTCAGGTTTTTCTGGTATTCAAGAATATGGAACAACGGTTTGGAGTGGAGATGTGGATGCAAGCTGGGAGTCCTTCAGGCACAATCTACAATTAGGTTTAAGCTCTGCGATGTCTGGTATCCCTTATTTTGCAACAGATATTGGCGGTTTTTATGGCAAACCATCCGCTGAGCTATATACACGTTGGATGCAAGCTGGATCTTTTATGCCGATCTACCGTGCCCATAACTGCGAATGTGGCGATCCAACGAATACACGAGAGCCATGGGTATTTGGAACAGAGGCAGAGTCCAATGTTAAACAAAGCATTGTACAGCGTTACAAGTTGCTGCCTTATATTTATTCAGCAACAAAGCAAACATCCGAAGGAAATATCTCATTAATGAGACCTTTAGTTATGGATTTTGCTAATGATACAAACGTGTTTGGGATTGAAGATCAATGGATGTTTGGTCCAAATATGCTTGTGGCTCCGATTACATTAGAAGGCATAACAAAGAGAAATATCTATTTACCAGAAGGAAAATGGTATGATTGGAGCACTCAAAAAACAGTTTCAGGAGGACAAAGTATTGAATACGGTGCAGACTTGTCAAAGATTCCGGTCTTTGTAAGGGAAGGTGCGATTATTCCTGAGCGTGAGGTCCAAAATTATACCTCTGAAGGACCAGCAAATAAAATGATAATAAAAGCATATCCAAAACAAAATGGAGAAGCAACAAGCTTTACATTATATGAAGACGACGGTCAAACCTACAAATATGAAAATGGACAATCAGCAGAAACAAAGCTTACAGTTGCAGCAAATGCAGGTATCGTAACTCTTGAAATGGCAGCAATGAATGGCAGCTTTGATGGGCGTGTGGAAAAAAGAACTTGGATTGGAGAAATAAAAGTCGGTGCAGTTGATAACAAAGGCATTAAATCAGTGAAGCGGAATGGTATAAAATTGAAACAAGTTCAATCGAAAGAAGCAGTTGATGCTGGGGCTGATGTTTGGTATTACGATGCTCAAACAGGAATGGTAATCGTAAAAACAAAAGAAGTATCTACCTCAGAAGCTCAAATTATTACGATTGATAAAGGGACGAAATAAAAAATTAGATGATTAAATTAGTGCAAAAAAAGGATGAGTAAAAAAGGGTATTAGATGGATTTGATTCCCGTCTAATACCCTTTGTACTGTGTAAAAATATACGTTTTATACTTAATGTACCTCAAGAAAAAAACGAGGATTTAAAACGATAAGGCGATCCAAAGATAAAAATAGCAGTTTTCACCACTTTAAAGATGCAACTGCATGATTGCTATAACTTTGTTTAGCGTCGTATTGGTTCTTAAATAGGATTAAAGATTGGAACACTTACTTTGGCATAGAAGAAAATAGGACTTGGTGGGATTCGAACCCACAAGAAGAACAACAATTAACGGGTTAACTGATGACTGCTCTACACGTTGAGCTACAAGTCCTAATGTGTATTATTTGCAAGATTCGTTTTTTTATACATATAAAGTGAAACTTCCATCAATGGGGGTTTTCCGACGTACAGGAAGTACTAGTGCAGATAATGCGACAGGACGTCGCGCTTTTGTCTGCTTCATCCCCCACTGATGGTTAGTTGAACCAATCACGCTCATACATGCCACATCCTGTGGCATTCGCCTGACTAGGACGTTCTGTCTGTCGTCGGCAGTTATCCTCCACGTAGGATTTCTAGTTTACACTCATAACCTTGTGGTGGAGGTCTTATTGCCCATTAATGCGTGATAAATTGATGTGTTTCGCTGGCGTTCCCCTACAAGAATATCTCCTTCAATCGGTGGCACTTTTTCTAATTCATATTTCTTATTTCAATTCAATGGTTTTAGTTGTTATCACCTTGTCATTGCGAAATAGTGTGAGATTATACTTGCCTATTTTCCAATTCTCTGGATAAATTTTATTTGTTTTACCTGATATCCCATATGAATCAATCCAATTATCCTCAAAGATGATTTCGTTGCTTTCTAAGCTTGTGATCTGCAATTTTGCAGGAAAATTAGAATTTCCCTCAACCATATTTGCATAAGTAACGACAACATTGAAAGCTTGGTTAGCTTTTATTATTTCAGCCGGATCATTTACTTTAACACTCTCGTCATCGACGTTAAAACCAACTTGTATTTCATCATGAGCGGGATCTCCAAATTCTTGATCAAAACGAAAATAAAAAAAGCAAAATAGGAGAATAGGAATAATGATTAATAAAAAGAATTTAAGACGCTTCATTTATTCAAACCTTTCAAATTTTTCAAGAAATCAATTAAAAAGCAGTGAGACTTCCATGACGAAATCCACTGCAGTTTATATGTGATCAATTATAAAAGTAGAATACCTATAGTAAAAGTTATTATTTATTTACATATTCCTGAACCATGTCAATTGTAACGTATTTTCTCTGTGGAGTCTTGCCAGATTTAGCTAGCTCATTTATTTTTAGAGTAACTTGATTAATTTTCTCAGTTGTAAATGTTTCTCCATTTTTACACTGCGAAATAACTTCTTCAATGTACTCTTCACGTTTTTGATCTAAATAAATAAATTCTCTTATGATTGTATTTTGTTTTTGAGCATGCTTTGTAATAGCGATATGAACACTCATTGATGATACCCCTTTATCTTTTTTATTTAATTATCATAACAAACTTAAGCCCTTTTTGTAAGGATTTCTTGAAGTGATGTTCCTTTAAGTTTAATATAAAGGAAATAATCAACAAGGAGTTTAATAACAAAATATGAAGCTAGTATCTTGGAACGTCAATGGAATTCGTGCTTGTGTAAAAAAGGGATTTTTAGATTATTTTAATGAAATAGATGCGGATGTTTTTTGTATACAAGAAACAAAGCTGCAGGAAGGACAAATAATCTTAGAGTTGGATGGATATCTTCAATATTGGAATTATGCCCAGAAAAAGGGGTATTCAGGGACGGCTGTTTTTACAAAAGTAAAACCGTTATCAGTCTATTATGGAATAGGGACAGAAGATCTAGAGGGTAGAGCGATTACTTTAGAATTTGATACGTTTTATCTCGTTAATGTCTATGTTCCAAATTCGCAAAGAGACTTAGCTAGGCTAGATTATCGACTTGATTGGGAGGATCAAATTCGAGATTATTTACTAGAATTAGATAAGATAAAGCCTGTTATTTTATGTGGAGATTTAAATGTAGCTCATCAGGAAATAGATTTAAAGAACCCTAAATCGAATATGAAAAATTCAGGCTTTACGGTTGAGGAAAGAGGGAAAATGACCGAGCTTCTTGGGTCAGGTTTTATCGATTCATTTCGATTTTTTTATCCAGATCAAGAGGGTGCCTATTCATGGTGGTCCTATATGAATAAAGTCAGGGAAAGAAATATTGGCTGGCGCATTGATTATTTTCTTGTATCTAATCAATTAAAAGATCGTCTGAACGATGCACAAATTCATGCACAAATAATGGGGAGTGACCATTGTCCAGTTTTAATAGAAATTGAGAATTTATCTTCTTAAGAGGGATATACTATAAATTTTTATCATTAAAGAGGCGTCTCAAAAGCAATTTTACTTATGAGATAGCCTCTTTGTAAATTAACCTATTGCTTTAACTGATTAAATTCTGTTAACGCTTCTTGAACTAATGTTACGGCCTGACTCATAGTTGCTCCTCCGCCGAATGCGGCTGTTACTCCAACTGCTTCTAAAACCTCTTCCTCTGATGCTCCTTGATCAAGGCAGCCTTTCAAATGGTATATAATACAATACTCATCCTGGGAATATAAACTGATTCCAAATGCAATCAGCTGCTTTTGTTTTTGTGACAAGGTACCTTCCTTAAAGCATGTTTCTGTAAAGGCATTATAGTGCTGCGCTAATTCAGGCATTTTTTGTGTGAATACACCTAACCCCATTTTATAATCATGAAGAGCTGCTTCAATTGAATTTGCAGGTTCATAATAATGTTCCATATATGCTACACCCCATTCAAAATATAATCAACATTAGTATGTTATTATCATTCTCACTCTATGCAAAAGTGATGTTCCGTAAAAATTTCTTTAAAGATACTTAGGAATAATTTGAGTGCTGGGTAGAAAACTAGCTGAGAGGTGATCATTATGGAAAAAGATACGTTTGATAAGCTGAAAAGAGTTAATAAAAAAGGGGTAAATGCAGAATTTTTTGAAATAAGTTCAACAGGTTATGGTTACGAATCACATGAATCGAACTCTTTTGATAAGGAAGCAACACAAAATTCAGAGACATCTAAATGATGAGCTAACAGATTTATTTACGAAAATTCACCTGCAAAACTAAGAATACCGCCATATAACAATGAAGGGATAGCCGTAACTATCCCTTCATTGTTATAACTCTATTCTAAAGTATAAACTGAATCTATTTTTTTCTCGATTCTACGATCAAGATTCCAATGGAACATGCTGATAAAAATCATGATACTCATCAAAATAGAATACAAAACAATCGAGTTATTTAGTCCAAGCCAATGAGCGGCAAACCCAAGACCTAAAACAGGGATACTGACACCTAAATACGTTAATACATAAAAAGATGCGATAATATCACCTCGTGATCGGTTCGGTGAAATTTCATTGGTTAATGCCAAGCTTCCTGCAAAGGTAGGACCATGTCCGAATCCAATTAAAACGGTTGTTAAGAATAAAAAGAAAAGTGATTTTGTTGATAATGTGATGACTAAAGCCATTAACCCAAAGATTGATAGGATATATCCGCTTAAAACTAATTTTTGTATCGTTAATCTTTTAAAAATTAGTTGACTAACGGTTGAAAGACCAAGTACAAGAGCAACGATAGCTCCTGCAACACTCAAATTAGAGCTTCCTACAATCTCATTTATATAGGTTGGAATAATGGAAAGCATTAAACTCATAATTGACCACGCGATGAAGGAGGTCATTCCAGACATATAAAAACGTTTCCGAATGTCCTTTGGCACTGAAGGTCTATGCAGTTGAATGTTTTTTCTAGAAGGATGAACATTCTCACTCATATATAATAGGCCAATAAAGCCAGGGATCGCTAAAAACATATGGATAAGATAAGCGAGCTTCGTAGGGAAAGGTGCATACTCTCCGAGAAAGCCTGAAATTACAGGACCTAGTGCGTTACCAACTGTAACAGCCATCGCTCCAATAAAAGCAGCTTTGATTCGGTTTTGTTTTTTATCTAATTCCGTCAATGCTGCAACGGCTACTCCATTTAGCATTCCCACTGAAAGACCTTGGAATATTCTTGAAAGAAGCAGCATTTCAATATTCGTTGAAAGAGTAAAGAACACGGACCCTATGATTGAAAATAACACACCTGGGATAAGCAGTTTTCTTCTGCCTAGTCGATCAGATAATTGTCCAGATATGATAATGGTTGGAATAACGACTATTGCATAGATGGCAAAAAGAAGAGTAACCATTCCAGTCGATAAATTCCATTGTGTACGGTAAAGTGCGAGCAGAGGGGCTGGGATATTCGTCCCAAGAAGGGTAATAAATAAGCTATAGGCAACTAACCAAAACGATATGGTTCGATTTGAAAAAACATAGCTTAATTGATTTCCAATTAAGTTCATTGCAGGATTTTGACGAATCACATTTACTTGAATTACATCTATTAAGCTATCAAGCTGCTTAATCACTTTTTCAAGGTTATTTTCTTCAGCTGTTAGAGAGATTTTCATTCTAGCTGTATGTATTTCTTTGTATTTGCCAACGGATAAAGAGTCGATATTAAGTCCGGATTGAGTAAATAAATTAGAAACCTGTGATAATACACCTGGCTGATTCTTCACAATAACCGAAATCATATGGGTATGCACGTAACTTATTCCTCCTTCTCTATAAGTCTAATTTTATGATATCATTCAATTGTATATATGAAAAATATCTGTATTGTTTGTAAACCATATCAAAAAAGTATAGATGTATGGGAGGGTTAATCATTGGATGTACGTCAGCTTCGATATTTTTTAGCCATAGCAAAAGAAGGACAAATTACTCGTGCTGCTAAAACGCTAAACATCGAACAGCCGCCATTAAGTCGTCAATTAAAAATAATGGAGGAAGAATTAGGTGTGACGTTATTTGATCGAAATGGCAAGCAGATGACTTTAACGGAAGCAGGCACTATTTTACAATCAAAAGCAGAAAGTATTATTCATCAATTAAATGAAACAATCACTGAAATCAAAGAAATCGATCAAGGGATACAAGGAATGCTATCGATCGGATCTGTATTCACCTGCGTTTCCTTGCTACCTGAGAAAATCGCTTTTTTTCGGGAACGTTATCCACATGTTACTTTTAAGATTTTAGAGGGTGACCATTCAGTTTTAGGAGAATATCTAGAGAATCGAAGCATT
The DNA here is from genome assembly GCF_006546985.1 of Bacillus sp. 03113. Lineage (GTDB taxonomy): Bacteria > Bacillota > Bacilli > Bacillales > Cytobacillaceae > VATK01. Next base: position 42,575 of record NZ_VATK01000021.1, on the reverse strand, counting down.
GAGTTGGTTATGACACGACTTCCCTTTGAATCGAATTACGATATAAGTAGATATGAAATTCTTCGTTTGCCATCCGATCCTTTTGTGATTGTTGTTCCTAAAAAACGGAATTGGAGACCTATTCAAACTTCGTTTTTATTAAAGGATTTAGAAAATATCCCTTTAATAGCCTTAAAAAGTGATAAAACGATTCAATTGAATGAAAAAATTGTCAATGAGTGTAGACGATTAGGTTTTGAGCCGAATATCATATCCGAATGTTCAAGTGTAGCTATTACCATCGCTTTAGTCGTAGCCGGGATAGGAGTGACCATTCTTCCAAAGTCTGTCTTGTCTTCTTTTCCAATCTCTGACATTGAATTATTTGACATGCCTGATACCACCGTACAATCCGATGTAGGAATTGTGTGGCTAAAAAATCGATATCTTTCTAAAAGTGCTCGGCGATTTATTGAGTTGTTTAAAAAGGAGAGTACAGATTAAAACGTATTGAAATATGTTCATTTGATTATGAAAGCCACCATCCAAAAGTGATTTGGATGGTGGCTATTTTTTATGTAGCAATAATAACAAAACTATAGGTTATTCTTTTAAAAACTATCATTTCAACATTACCGCGCATAATATCTCTTATGTGCGGTTTTGATAGAAACATAGTATAATTGAAAGATAAAATCCTGAATTTAGATTTAACGGAGGTTCAAAATGACAATTACAAATGAAACTCTTTCCAATTGGTATGAGGAAGAGCTTATGCTATTTGAAACTCATTTGGATAATAAAGAATATTCCTCCTTTACGATTGAAAATTACAAAAGAGACATTTTATTCTTTCTACGTTTTCTTACTCGAAAAAAAGAGGAAAGAGTAGACCTTGACTCAGTCAAAAAAATTCATATTACACTTTTTATGAATGAACTGAAGGTGCAGCGGGATAATGCAGCTTCATCTAGAAATCGAAGGTTATCTGCCATACGTTCCTTTTACAAATGCTTAGGGGAATATGAGCTTGTTGATCAAAATCCCACCTTACATATGGAAGCGGCAAAGGAGCCGAAAGGAAAACTGCCAGCGTATTTAGAAAAAGACGAACTAAGAAGCTTTTTTCATCAAATCGAAAAAGTATCGCAAAAGCAGCATATAAATCGAAATAAAGTGATGATGGGGTTAATGGCTTTTGCCGGTCTGCGTGTAACAGAAATCCATCACTTAAATAAATCCTCGCTCCATTTTGAAAAAAGAGGCATTACTGTTCTAGGAAAAGGAAATAAATCGAGGTATATTCCATTGCCAAAAAAATTATTTGAAGAATTGATTGCCTATATCAAACTGGAGCGGATCTTTCCGATAAAGGGGGAGGAGGATGCTGTTTTTATTTCAAGGAGAGGAAAAAGAATTTCTAGACGAAGAATACAAGAAATAACAGAAGGAATTTGTCAAAGTCTTGAGCGAGAGCTACCTTTTGAGAGCTGGAAAGTGAAAGGAATTTCCAGTCATAAATTACGGCATACGTTTGCGACACACTTAGTTCGAGATGGGAAGGACATTCGGACAGTGCAGGAGTTATTGGGGCATAGCAACTTAAATACAACTCAAAAATACACTCATGTATCTGACAAGCAAAAGGAAAGAGCAATGGATATGGATGTACATGATTATTTTGATTAGCAACAATAATAATGTTATGTAAACAAATGTGTATGGGGGATATCATGATAATTAACAAACAAGAATTTTATGTTAATGGGATCAATTATACTGTTAGAGCTGCCATCGATAAGGATGCAAAAGATTTGTCTGAATTAAGATTAAAGATTGATGGTGAAACCGAAAATTTGGACAGAGAAAAAGGTGAGGCGTTCATAGATGTCCCAGGATTTGAGCAGATTATACAAACGGACACTAAGAATCCAAGAAACTTATTTTTAGTTGCTGTAGTTCATGATCGGATCGTTGGTTTTTCAAGATGCGAAGGAAATCATTTAAATAGATTCTCTCATAAAATAGAATTTGGAGTATGCGTATTAAAAGATTTTTGGGGATACGGTATTGGGAAAAATCTTTTAAAAGAATCTATTTCTTGGGCTGACACCAATGGTATTAAAAAAATCACTTTGAATGTTTTAGAAACAAATGAAAAAGCCATTAAACTTTATAAAAATCTTGGCTTTGAAATAGAAGGTATTTTAAAAAAAGACAAAATCCTTTCTGACGGTAAATACTATAACACCATTATGATGGGAAGATTTAATGAATGAAGACTTATAAGCTATTGGGTTCAACAATCCGCGAATAAATAAGATAAATCAAATCTATGAATGTCCAATATTGTATTGTAAAATCAACATAGCCTATGACTAAGAAGATTAAGTATTAAATAATAATATTATGTTAACTATCTTTTGTTTTCGTATAATTAGGTGATGTGCTGGGTTCAGATACCGTGATCATAACTTTACACATTTTTCTGTCAGTGGTATTTCTTGTAGCCAAACTTTGCTGAATAAATGGGTTAGTAGGGAATAATTCTGTCTGTAAAAATATTAATCAGACAAAAAAGCTACCCAAACCTTATAAACACATAAATCATTCATAAGACATTCTTCTGCGTAAACTCTGAATGTATGATTTGAAGCAAGGAAAAATAAAAGAGTATAAGCTATTTTAAAGTCAGGGGTTATATACCCATCAATGGTTCTTCCATGAAATTCATTTGCTAGGGAATCCGCCCATACCTCAGATTCCCTCAGTGTTTCAAATACTATCTCTTCTATTTTCCATCTAATTTCCATGGTAGAACACCCCTTTCATATACAAAAGATCCGGCAAGAATATGGGTATCACTATTTTTCATTATTATGCTAACATAAGTATTAAAAGTTATCATTTATCTAAAAAAATGAAGCAACATTAGTCATTAGAGATATTAATTAATAGTTAATCAGAACAGAAGCACATTCCATTTGAATAGAAATAAATGATCCATCTACATTAATCTGGATCTTAATTATCTTGACTTTTACAATTTTACACCGTACGATTATAACAAACAAAATATTGAATTCAATGACGAGAAAGAGTAGTTATGTAATTCTTATCTACAGAGAGTTGACGCATTGCTGAAAGTCAACGTTAAGACCATAATGAAAATCCTCTCCGAGAAGCAAAGCTGAATATGAATAGGCTTTGACGGTATTCTACCGATAAAAAGAACGCGTATGATAGTACGTAGTGAGATGATTTAAAAACCACTACTAATGGTTTTTTATTTTTATTATAAAAGGAAATATTTTCCATAAAACTCGATCCTACGTATTTAAGGTTCGAGTTTTTTTATTTAATATAAAGAGGTGATAGACGTGAAAGAAACTCCTTTAGAAAGAGAACGAAGAATTAGAGATGGATGGAAAAGAAATGATACCTTTCAAAAATCTATTTTGAACCGAGAAGGGAATGATACCTTTGTTTTTTATGAGGGCCCCCCAACTGCCAATGGTATGCCGCATGCAGGTCATGCATTAGGTCGAACCATTAAAGATTTTGTTGCCAGATATAAAACGATGACAGGATATCAAGTATTAAGAAAAGCTGGATGGGACACTCATGGTTTACCTGTAGAACTAGGAGTTGAAAAACAATTACAAATCCGTGGTAAGGATGAGATTGAAAAATATGGTGTAGAAGAATTCATTGAAAAATGCAAAGAGAGCGTTTTTGCATATGAAAAAGAATGGAGGCAATTTACTGAATCACTTGGTTATTGGGTAGACATGGATAAACCTTACATCACTTTAGAGAACAGTTATATAGAGTCAGTCTGGAACATTCTTTCAACGATTCATAGAAAAGGCTACTTGTATAAAGGTCATCGTGTCGTCCCTTACTGTCCCGATTGCGAAACATCACTCAGCTCCCATGAAGTTGCACAAGGATACAAAGATGTCACGGATCTATCAGCAACGGCAAAATTTCGCATAGTTGGATCTGAAAATGAGCATTTGTTAGGATGGACAACAACGCCTTGGACACTCCCTGCGAATGTCGCAATTGCGGTAAATCCAGACATGAACTATGCCAAAGTTAAGAGAGGCACAGAGGTATATATTGTTGCAGAAAGCCTAGTGGATACTGTCATGAAAGAAAATTATGAAATAGTTAGTGTTCTGAAAGGTGAAGACTTAGTTGGTATTTCATATGAAGCACCTTTTGACTTTATTTCGATTACAAAAGGCCATCAAGTTGTGGCAGCTGATTTTGTAACAAATACAAGTGGAACAGGTCTAGTTCATATAGCGCCAGCATATGGAGAAGACGATTATTATGTAGTTAAAAATAACGAGTTTGATTTTGTTAACATTGTTGACAGCAAAGGCCGCTATCAAGAAAACATAATCCCACTTGCAGGAAGGTTTGTAAAAGATTGCGATGTAGAAATTATTAAAATGCTGTCTAAAAAGAATTTGTTGTTCGACAAACAAAAGTATGAACATAGTTATCCTCATTGCTGGCGTTGTGATAGTCCGCTTATTTACTACGCAATGGAAGGTTGGTTTATTAAAACAACAGCCGTAAAAGAACGAATGCAAGCAAACAATCAATCCGTTGAGTGGTTCCCTCATCATATGAAAGACGGAAGATTTGGAAAGTTTTTAGATAACATGGTGGATTGGAATATTGGAAGGAATAGGTATTGGGGTACACCGTTAAACATTTGGGAATGTAAAGAGTGTGGAAATGAGCTGGCTCCAAATTCAATCGAAGAATTGCAGCGTCATGCTACTACTGTTGTTCCAAATGATATTGAATTACACAAGCCTTACGTAGACAAGGTGCAACTTAAATGTTCATGTGGATCGACTATGACACGGACAAGTGAAGTGATAGACGTTTGGTTTGACAGTGGTTCTATGCCTTTTGCACAATATCATTACCCTTTTGAGAACAAGGAATTATTTAATAAACAATTCCCGGCCGATGTTATTGCGGAGGGTGTGGATCAAACAAGAGGCTGGTTTTACAGCTTACTTGCAGTATCAGCTTTGTTTACTGGGAAAACGCCATTTAAACGAGTTCTTTCTTTAGGGCATATTTTAGATGAGAATGGTCAAAAGATGTCAAAGAGTAAAGGAAATGCTCTTAATCCGGTAGAGCTTATTGAAGAATTTGGGGCAGATGCACTGCGTTGGGCTTTGCTTGTTGATAGTGCACCATGGAATAACAAGCGTTTTTCTAAACAAATAGTCAGCCAAGCTAAATCGAAAGTGATTGATACACTAGTAAACGTCCATGCTTTTTATTCAATGTACGCCAAAATTGATCATTTTAATCCAAGTACCGACCTTGGTGGAAGCCGTTCAACTCTAGACAATTGGATTTTGTCTCGATTAAATACAATGATAGGAGAAGTTAGAAAATATCTAGATGCGTATGATTTTACAGCAGGTGCAAGAACGATTTCATCTTTTATCGAAGAACTAAGTAACTGGTATGTAAGAAGATCGAGACAGCGATTCTGGAGTAGTGGAATGAGTGAAGATAAGAAGGCTGCATTTAGTACACTTTACGAAGTACTTAAGAAGGTTTCTCAACTTATCGCACCTTATGCACCTTTCATTGCGGATGATATTTATTCAGATCTCGAAAAAACAAGTGTTCATCTATCAGATTATCCAAAACCTAACAAGCAACTTGTTGATAATGAATTAGAAAAGGATATGAGTGCCGTATTACAGGTTGTTGAGCTAACAAGATCAGTCAGAAATTCAGTTAGCATTAAGACTAAACAGCCCCTGGCGAATTTATATGTTCTATCATCTAAACGATCAAGCGTTTCTAACTTAAAATTGTATGCATCGATTATAAAAGATGAAACAAACGTCAAACAAGTTCATTTTAGTAATGATCATTCTAGTTTGTTACATTATAACCTTAAGTTGAATTTTCCGATTGCTGGACCAAAGCTTGGAAAAATGATTGGTGAAGTTCAGAAAAGGATTAGTAATTTCAGTACAGAAGAAATTACTACTTTGCTTGAAAATGGCCATGTTAATATGACATTTAAAAATGGTCAGATAATAAAACTAGATGAAGAAGATTTCATTGTACAAAAAATGGCAAAAGAAGGATTTAGTCTTGCCGAAAGTGAATCCTACCTTGTTATTCTTGAAACAATCCTAAATAAGGAACTTAAAGAAGAAGGAATGGTTAGAGAAATAATCAGAGCTGTACAGACTTACAGAAAAGAATTAAACCTACCTGTAGATTTAAGAATTAATTTGTATATGAATATTGAACCTGAAATACAGGAAATGCTCATGAAGCATGACTCATTGTTACAGAGCAGTCTCATTCTAAATTCCATATATTTCAAGGAAGTTGCAGACATGAAAAGTTTTAAAGTGGAAGGAGAGAATTTAGGATTATTTATTGAAAAATAATGGTTTATATAGCTCTAACCAATTTTATTTATTGGTTGGGGCTATTTTTAATCATCATGATCAATATAATGAAAGCCGCAACTTCATCGTCCAAGATCATATTTTCACTGATTATTACCCAAAAGTGACGCAGAAGTCTAATAAATGACATAATAATAAATCCATAAGTTACACTTGATAAAAGTACGATATCGTATTAAAATAAAAGTAGGAAAATTATTCAAGTACATTGGAGACACATATGAATCAGTTATTATCTCTCTTTCTGAAAAATTGGATGAAACCACTACTCATTGATCAAGAGATCAATGAAATTTCGAAGAAAGTGACACGGTCCGAATTAATTGCACTCTTTATGTTAAAACAAAGAGGAGAAGCAACGATGTCCCAGTTAGCTTCAGATATGGGACTTCAAAAAAGTACGCTCACAAATATCAGACAGCGCTTAACAAAGCGTGGACTGATTCAACACTATCGTGATGCAAATGACCAACGTATCACTTGGATCAGTCTAACAGCAGATGGTGAAGAGTTCGCGGACCGCGTGCTTGAAACGATGAGTCGTATGCTTCAAAAAATAAAAGATGTTCTTACTCCGGATGAAATGGAGCAACTAATTGTTTTGCTACTCAAAGTAGCAAAAGTGGTTCAAACAACAGAACAGGAACAGAAAGAAGAGCATACTACATTTAAACGCATTAAAATCGAAGATGAGTAACTTGGAAAACCCGAGTTTCTCTTTTGTAGAAATAGTACGATATTGAACTAATTTTCCCTTGTAATCAATTGGTTTTCGATTTCCATTCATGCAGGAGGTTATTTCATGAGAATTATCATTTATACGGGAAAAGGTGGCGTAGGAAAAACGAGTATTGCTGCGGCAACAGGGGCACGTTTGTCATCAGAAGGGTTACGAACATTAGTGATGAGTACAGATGCCGCGCATAATTTAGCGGATGCATTTCAAGTTCCACTAGGACCAGATCCTACACCTATTTCTGATTTCCTTTGGGGACAAGAAGTGGATAACTTATTAGAGACAGAGCGAAACTGGGGTGTCGTTCAGGCGTGGTTTGGTCGAGTCATCGAATGGTCGGACCTCAAAGATGTTAATAAAGAGGAAATGATGAATTTTCCTGGCATGGAAGAGTTATTCAGTCTTTTGAAAATCCTTGAACATGTGGAGAGCGGTAAATATGATGTCTTGATTGTTGATTGTGCTCCTACTGGAGAAACCCTTCGACTATTAAGCTATCCAAATGTTTTAACCTGGTGGTTGGAAAAAATATACCCTCATCAACGTCGCTTAGTAAAACTAGCTCGACCAGTAGCAAGAATTGTAACTGGTGGATTAGAACTTCCTGATAACAAAGTGATGGACAATATCGAGAAATTATTCCGGCGAGTCATTGAGGTTCAGAGTTTGTTGTTAGATCACTCGATCACCTCAGTCCGAATTGTTCTCAATCCCGAAAAAATGGTTATTTCAGAGGCAAGACGATCATTTACCTATTTAAATTTATATGGGTTTAATACAGATGCAATTGTTGTGAACCGTGTCTTACCGGTAGATGCTGATGTTGGTTATCTGGCAGAGTGGAAAAAGAGACATATTCAATATGAAGAAGAGATTACCAATACCTTTCAACCGATTCCGATTCTACGAGTACCTCTTATGAGTTCTGAAGTGTCAGGATTACGAGCATTAATAGATTTAGCAGAAGTTGCCTTTGGAGAAAGAAAATTAGAAGAAATATTCTATGTCGGAAAAGTAGAGGAAGTCAAGCAAGAACAAGATGGGTTTATCCTCTATCTTACTCTCCCCTTTGTCACTGGAAAAGATTTAGATGTAACACAACGTGGAGATGAACTAACGATTAAAGTGGGAGCCTATCGAAGAAAAGTAACGTTGCCACGTTCGTTGACAGGAAGACCGATTTTAAGTGCACGTTTTGTTGAGGATCGATTACGTATATATTTTGGTGAGCGTGTATCTACGTCGAAAGATGAGGAGGGTAATTTATGATTCAAAAAGAGACAGTACATCGCTTGATTGATCAATTGTTTGAGATTCGTGAAACATTCCAAGGAATGATGATCCCCCAGGAAGCACAACAGCATTTTCAAAAGGCAAAGAAAGAAAGATTACTGGGACTTCAAGTTTTGATAGCCCATTCGATCAAGGAAATAGAGAAAGATGAAAAGAAACAATCCAAAGATCAACAAGTGCCACAAGGGAAAAAAATCGATATTGAGTATTAATTCTATGAACCCGATTTTTTATACTTATAATAAAATTGTAAATTTCTTCAAGTTTTTTGTGCAAGTCGAGAAGAATTGTAACGTGATATCATCAGGAGGGATCATTGATGACCTTGTTTCTCATTTTTTCATCTGCTGGTATATTGATTTTCGTTAGTCTTATTCATGTTTATTGGGCATTTGGAGGAAGATGGGGAACAAGTGCTACTCTTCCGGTGAAAGAAGATGGAGCAAGCACTGTATTTGTTCCTCCTATGTTAATTACATTAATAGTTTCCTTTTTTATCCTACTTTTTTCTATCATTCTATTGGATCAAAGCGGGTATTTACCTTTTTATTATTCAAATGCATTGACAAAATGGGGGTGTGTATTCATTGCGTCGATATTTATTTTACGGACAATCGGTGACTTTCACTATATAGGTATCTTTAAAAAAATCAGAGGAACCCATTTTTCCAAATATGATACATGGATGTATATTCCACTCTGCCTATATTTGGCGATCTCTTTTGTTGTAGCTGTTATCTTATGATTTGTTTAATTTGGATTGGGCGGCAACATGGGCTTAAAAAGAATGGTCTCCGGTAACATGATGTGACCTATGAAAACCTGCTCTACATCAAGTATATTTATCCAGAAAATCTAAAGGGTGGCCAATGCCCAAGTCGTAAATGCCATTTTGAAAGGGAGTCTGGCCGAAATATGGGGTGAAGGGGGGAAACCACCCTATCTTGCACCTCGGATTCTAAAAACATCCGGCTTTCGAGGCGACAAGTCATTGATTAGCAAAAACAAGGATGTTTTGCTGTTGTCACCAAAAGCGCCGTAAATAAAGGGGAAATCAGAATGAAAGTGTATATAAAAAATAGTGAAAAAGTATGGAACATTTTCAAAGGTGACTTTTACCGCTCAAATGGGTAAACGTTTTGCTAAATATCTTATTAACTTTATATAAAGAGAAGAGGGAATACGATGCAGCCATTCGATCACTGGAATACTTGGAGAGAAATTGCTTCTCAGTCATTTGGATTCTCATTTGCCACTGTAAACCCAGATGGAACTCCTCATGTTACTCCAATTGGGTCACTAATACTCAGCAAAGATGAGCCAAAAGGCATATATTTTCAAATTTTCACTTCCCAAATGACACAAAACCTTGAACATAATAATCAAGTCTGTATTCTAGCTGTTAACAGTAGTAAATGGTTTTTCTTACGATCGATTCTTTCTAGAAAATTCAAAACGCCTCCAGGAGTACGATTGTCAGGAACTGTTGGAGAAAAACGGATCGCAACTGAGGATGAGATTCAATCTTTGAAAGAGAATTTAGGATTGTTAGGGCGTTTTTTTAAAGTTGGACCCGGCGGGCTTAACATTAAGTATGTTCGGGATATTCATTTTGACTCCGTTAAACCAGTTTCAGTTGGAAAATTGACCAGTGGGCTCTTTTAATAAGTTTTTAACTGTATGTGGTCAGTCGCTTTACAATTCTAGAGTCTGTTGCATTAATCTTCACAATTAAATTGAAAAATCCGCCTCCGTGGTTATGATGAAAATGTGACCAAACACCAACCCACGGAGGCGGATACCATGAGTATAAAATGCACTATAATTTACGATAATATATTTATGTAAACTAAAGTGTTGAATTTAATTGTCATCTAAACTAAGAGGGATTAATGCCTAAACATATCAAAAATAAAACCCACAGAGAAAAATTCATTCCCTGTGGATTTCTCCATTTAAAAGACTAGTGACGCAGCCCCATATAGGGGTTCAGCCGAGATACGTGTAAAAACGGGTCATAGGCTTATTCATTTTTCCAAATTATACAATATCAAAAATAGCATTAAAGAAACACGAATTGTGAAATTCAACCTAAAAAAAGTCGAATTCCTGTACGATAAGGAACCGACTTTTTTAGATTGGATTGTTCAACTAAAGCCCCTTCCAAAGAAATTATCAATCTTCTGGAGGTTTTTCATAGTAGGTAACTATACAATCCTCTCTAACAAATCCCCTACTTTTTCTGCCATGACACGAGGTGGATAAGGCATTCCATTCTTTAACCACCATTCCACTACCCCTACGTAAGCATTTGCAACAAATTGAACAATTACATCTTCACTTTGACCGTAATTTTTTCCTTTTGTTATGTCCACATCTTTCTTGAACTCTTCAATATTAAACTTAAGGAACTGACTTCGAAAATACGGAGCTCCGTCACTCGCCAACATCGTCGAAAAAAATAAATAATTACTTTCAAGATATTCCATGCAATGTACAGTCGATTCAATCCAATCCATTTCAATTGCGGACTCACAAAAATTACTCATGTTGTTTATATGTTCTTCCATGATTTTATCTAATAGATCAAATTTATCTAAGTAATGAAGATAGATGGTTCCTCGATTCACATTTGCCCTGTCAGAAATATCCTGAACGGTTATGACATCAAAACTTTTTTCAGACATCAGTTCGATAAGAGCCTTTTTAATGGCATCTTGGCTTTTGGTTATTCTTCTATCTACTTTCGGCATTGTTTGGTCACCAGACTTTCCTAAAGATAATCAACAATTTTTATTGATTTGTTGAGTAATCAACGAATTACATTCATTTAACCATTGAGAGCATCGTGTTTCTATTTATAATTATAAACATATGTTGATTAATCAATCAATGATGCTTTTATTTTTTGAACGAAGTCAATGTACACCATGATAGTTGCAAATGAATTGTTTCAAAACAAAAAAAAAAGGGTGCTACTTAGTATGTCAGCAAAAACATTTATGGAATTTAAAATGGAAAAAATCTATTATCAAGCCTAGCTTAACATACTCACAGCGATGGTACTGGGTATGCTTTTATACACGACCACCGTTGCATCCGCGGCAGACAGCCTAGCATGGGACAAGACCTTTTCTCCCCGCGACAAGGTGACTGTCGAAAAAGTCTCATTCTATAACAGACTTGGCATTAAATTGGTCAGGGATATGTATCACCCTAAAAATATTGATTGATCAAAAGAAACTTGAAGGAGGAAAACGGGATGAAAAAACGATTATTTCATTTATTTTCGTTGCTGTTAACCCTCACCCTTACTGCTTGCAACAACAATGAAAATGATACAATGGACAATTCAATGGACATTTCTCAACAAGAAGAGAATTCCTCTGGGGCTAAGTCGGGGGAATACGCTGAGATTGGATCTGGGGCGAGCCTTGTTAAATTCCCTAAAGACCTTGAAAAGGGGATCGTGTTTGCCACTTACGATCGAGGAGATATTCATGAAGACATCTATCAAAATAGTAAGGAAGCGATTGAAGCAGTGCAGAACGGAGAGGAGTTTCCGAGCGGCACCGTTATTACTCTTGTTGGGTATAAGGATGGAGAGCTCGACCAATTTTTAGTGATGGAAAAGCGTACCGGCTGGGGTTCCCAGTACTCGCCCGAAGAACGTAATGGGGAATGGGAATATCAACATTTTACTCCTGACAGAGAAGTGGTTAAAGATGATATTGGCCGTTGCTCTTCCTGCCACGCAAATCAAGAAAGGGATCAATATATAAATTCGATGGATCAATTGAAAGAGTTTGATTTAGGAGAGGTTGCACAATCAAAGAATAGCAGTACAGAAGCCACAATCGCAGCTATCACTACAGAGCACTGGAAGGTAAGTGAGATATCTGCTCATATGAATGATTCTAAGGATGTAAATAAAGGAGAAAGTAATTTAATTGATGATGGGGAAAAAGCGAAAAAAATTCAGGACGTTCTTTTGAAGATGTATTTACAGCAATATAAAAGCTAATGGATGCGTTGATATTAAAAAATATTTACATGTCCACCCGGAAACACAATCCAGTGATAAATAATCAATAGAAAGAGGTTCATGTTTTGAATCGAAAGATGTTATTCAAGCTAGTAAATGACATTGTAATGACAGTTCTCATGTTGATAGCAATGGCTTACTATATTACCGGGAATCAAATACATGAAATCATTGAAAATTTCTCATCGTTTTGAGGAATTTTTTACTAATAGTAAGTTCATGGTAATCTTTGTATATGTAATTTATATACAAATACAATAGGGGGATTTTAATGAAGAAGACCGTTCAACAGATACTGTTATCACTTATAGTATCTTCAATGTTTTTAACAGCTTGTAATAGCAGGACTAATGAAGAAAACACAAGTAGCAAAGAAAATTTGACTATCCATCAAAGTAGCAAACAAAGAGCTGATGAATCAAACAACGGGGATAGCCAAGATTCAACACTTGATATTAAAGGGTCAGATGCTATGGAAGATTTAAGAATAAAATTAACATTTAACAACGAGGAAGTAATTGTGAAAATGTATGATAATCCAGCAAGTAGAGATTTTTTAGCTCAATTGCCGTTAACGGTAACATTTGAAGATTATGTAGGTAAAGAGAAAATTAGTATTTTACAAAAAAGATTATCGGCAGATAATGAGCAATCCGGAAACCAACCAAAAAAAGGAGACTTTACATATTATTCTCCTTGGGGAAATTTGGCTATATTTTATAAAGGTATTGAGGATACCTCAAATGATCTTATTATACTAGGTCAGATTGAATCAGGAAAAGAAAACTTTGAAAATATTCAAGGTGACTTTACAGTTCATATTGAAAAAATCGATTAAAGGAAGAGATTTGGAGGAACTTTTTTGCAAAAACAAAATAATTTACTCATATTTATATTGACCATAGGGGCTTTCGGCATTATAAATACTGAAATGGGGGTTATAGGGATATTACCCTACATTGCTGATCAATTTCATATCAGTGTACCTAAGGCCGGGTGGCTGGTGAGTCTCTTCGCACTTACTGTTTCAATATCTGGTCCAACTATGCCGTTATTATTTTCAGGGATAAATCGCAAGAAGGCAATGTTACTTGTACTTGGTATTTTCGTTCTAGGAAACATTGTCTCTATATTTACATCTAACTATGCCATTGCAATCATTGCGCGTGTGATTCCAGCCATTTTTCATCCAATCTATTTTTCAGCAGCTTTTACAATGGCTGCTAACTCAGTTCGTAAGGAAGAAGCTCCAAAATCTGTTTCAAAAGTTTTTATTGGAGTATCTGCGGGTATGGTACTTGGTGTACCAATCGCAAGTTTTCTTGCTAGTACACTTTCGTATCAAATATCAATGGCATTTTTCGCCATCGTGAATGCTATAGTATTTATTGCAACTTTAGTATTTTTCCCTTCTATGCCTGTTAAAGAAAGACTTTCTTACGGAGCACAGGTAAGCGTATTAAAAAAACCAATTACTTGGCTTTCCATTGTTGCTGTCATTTTACTAAATTCAGCCGTATTTGGGGTGTATAGTTATCTTGCTGAGTATCTTAAAACCGTTACCAATGCCTCTGGGAAATCAATTAGTTTAATGTTAGTCATATTCGGGGGGGCAAATATTATTGGAAACATTGTGGCAGGGAAGTTACTTACTAAAGATGCTATCAAATCTGTAGTATCTTTTCCTTTTGTATTGGGAACCGTTTACATCATATTATTCTTATTAGGACAATTTACTTTACCTATGGCTATCATTACTTTAGTTTGGGGAATATTGGCTGGTATAGGAGGTAATATTAATCAATATTGGATAACGTCTGCCACTCCAGAAGCTCCTGATTTCGCTAATGGACTATTTTTATCATCCGTTAACTTAGGAACAACATTTGGTACAGCTGTAGGTGGATTATTTATTTCAGAATTAGGTACACAATACGTCGTATTAGTGGGATTATTATCGTTGGTATTGAGTGCGGTATCTATTTTCCTAAGAAACTACATGTATAGTGGGCAAAAAAATCTTTTAGATAATAAATTAATTTAACATTCTTTAGAGTTTGCTAATCATTATTGATTTATTATCGCTGTTATATTACTTATTTGCTATGTGTGTAATATAAAAAAAGCGACACTAAATTGCCTCTACATGTATCAAATAAGGCTAGGTATGCCAATTACCTAGCCGTTTAATTACCGAAGTAAATTAACTTTTCATAATTATACTTTAAATTCCTTCTTGAAGTAACTCTTACAAATCCCCCACTTTTTCTTGATATAATAGTAGTCCGAGTATTGGTAATAGATTCTCGGACTACTATTAGCATTTATTTCAATTCGTCAAAGCAAGAAGCCATATAGAGACTATCCTCTACAAGGGCTTATTAATAATTTTCTACTCATTCTAGATTCTTTTGCTTGAACTGTTTTCAAATAGATGGATAAAACTATCCACTTAGAAATTTTATAATCACCAAAACTTCCTATAGATAATCAACAATTTACATTGATTTGTTGAGTAATCAACGAATTACATTAATTTAACGATTGAAAGCATCCTGTTTCTTTTTATAATAATAAACAGATTTTGATTAATTAATCTTGGTTACTACGTAACAACGGGATATGACCGATTGATTAATTGTCTAAATTATTCAGTGTTAATAAGAAGGAGTGTGTTGTATCTTATGTGTAATAATCACAAAACGTTGAGCCGTGTTCTAAGTGTCCCAAGTGCAAAAGCACCATTCGAAAAGATCGCTATAGAGCGGAGAGAGTTAAGACCACACGATATTTTAATAGATATTAAGTTTAGTGGTATTTGCCACTCTGATATTCATTGTGCATACGACGAATGGGGAGGCGGAATCTTCCCGATGGTTCCTGGCCACGAAATCGCCGGAGTTGTGGCAGCAGTAGGATCAAATGTTGCAAAATTTGCTGTTGGTGACCGAGTTGGTGTTGGATGCTTTGTGGACTCCTGCGGAGAATGCGAATACTGTCTCAGTGGAGAGGAGCAATTTTGTACGAAAGGGATGGTCGCAACTTATAATGCAATGGACTATGATGGTAATCCAACATACGGTGGATATAGCCAAAAAATAGTTGTAAAGGAAGGTTATGTTGTCCGTATTCCTGATTCTTTTAATTTGGATGTAGCAGCACCTCTATTATGTGCAGGTATTACTACATATTCTCCATTGAAACATTGGAACGCAGGACCAGGTAAGAAGGTTGCAATTGTTGGGATGGGAGGTCTCGGACATGTAGCAATCCAATTTGCCCATGCTATGGGTGCTGAAGTAACTGTCTTGAGCCGGTCTAACAATAAGGAAAGTGAAGCCTTAGGTTTTGGGGCAGATCATTTCTTTGCTACAAGTGATCCTGCTACATTCACTAAGTTAGCTGGTCGTTTTGACCTCATCTTAAACACTGTTTCTGCAAATCTGGACGTTAATGCGTATTTATCTCTGCTTCGCGTAGATGGAACACTTGTAAATGTCGGTGCACCAGCCGAGCCAGATCAGTACCATGTATTTTCTTTAATCATGAAACGTCGTAGCCTTGCCGGTTCAGTTATTGGTGGAATTCGTGAAACACAAGAGATGCTCGATTTCGCCGTAGAACATGGCATTTCACCTAAAATTGAGGTAATTAGTGCTGACCAAGTAGACGAAGCGTATGAGCGTGTTCTACGTAGTAATGTGCGTTATCGATTCGTTATTGACATATCTACCTTGTAAGTCGTAAAGATGCTATACATCACCTTGAATCAACTCTGATTTAAGATGGGTTACCCAATTCTTCGAGCAGTAGGCGAGAAATGGAGGAGTTAAATGTCACACGATAAACAAGTTGCGCTTGTAACCGGCGGGAATCGAGGAATTGGATATGAGCTGACCAAACAACTGGCTTTGAATGGTTTTAAGGTCATTTTGACAAGTCGGGACCCAAAAAATGGTCATGAAGCTGCGCAAAAACTTAAGCAGTCAAATCTGGACGTTTCCTTTGTGATGATGGATGTAGTCAATCAAGAAAGCATCCATCAAGCTGCGTTTACAATAAATGAAAAGTATGGAAGATTAGACGTATTGATAAATAATGCTGGCGTGTATTTGGATGAAAATGAAAAGTTATTGGATATGGACCCATCCATTCTAGAGAAAACGATGGCAACTAATTTCTTCGGCGCTTACCATGTGATCCGTTCCTTTATTCCCCTCATGGAAAAACAAGGCTATGGGAGAATTATTAATGTTTCCTCAGAATATGGAGCGATGAGCGAAATGTCATATCAAGGAGTAGGTGCTTATAAGTTGTCTAAACTTGCGCTAAATGGATTAACACGGTTGGCAGCTGCAGAAATCAAAGGTGATATCAAAATAAATGCGGTCGACCCAGGATGGGTAAGTACAGATATGGGTGGACCATCTGCTCCAAGAACGCCAAAGCAAGCTGCTGAGTCTATCCTTTGGTTAGCGACGATTGGACCTGAAGGACCTAACGGGGGATTCTTCAGAGATCGAAAACAAATTCCTTGGTGACATTAGCACTTTCCTGGTCAAGAAATCCCTTTCTGGAAGAACTCAAAAGGACAGGAGAAAAGTGATTAAAAAACAATTTTAAAACCATTGTGACTGTTCGACTTTGATACCGTAAAAGGGCGATTTCTTCACCATGAAGGTCGCCCTTTTTGTTAAATCCAACAGAACGATTTGTGAAACTTGTACTTAAAGGGTGCTAAAGGAAGGTAGCTATCTATGAAAATCAATAAAATCATAAATAATAATGCGGTTGTCGTTAAAGATCGAAACGAAGAAAAAATTGTACTGGGTGAGGGAATCGGATTTCAAAAGAAAAAGAACGACCCAGTGGATCAATCTAAAATTGAAAAGGTTTTTGTCAGAGAAAAATCCATCTGATACTTAAATAAGTAAGAGCAAGCTTCAACAGCCTATGATCTTCAACAAAATCAGCTAATATTTTAGCCCCGGCGGTTGCCTGGGCTTATTCCGTATCTTTAAAAAATTCATACGTGCTATTCTTCTCCTTTTCAAGTTAAAATAATAATAGATTTAGTCGAAAAACGTTAAGAAGGAGGAGAACATCTACTAGTGAAAAAACTACTAAAATTATTGCTGTTATTCCTCTTTGCAATTATCATCTATCAATCTTTCATTTTCATAAAGGAATACCCAGGCTCAGCAGACCTGGTTGATTATGAAATAAATACAGAGACTCTGCCAACTGAACTGCACCCAATTGTAGCTGAGAAAGTAGAGATTTTAAAAGAAAAAACATTAGAAAAAAAGATAACGATTCTGATCACAGATGATTACCGCTCGTTTGAGGAACAAGACAAGCTTTATGACAAGGGCAGAAAGACTCCCGGAAAAGTAGTTACTTATATGGAGGGAGGCGAATCCTATCACAACTTTGGCCTAGCAGTCGATTTTGCTCTCCAGCTTGAGAATGGTAATGTGATCTGGGATACTGAATATGATGGGAACGGAAATGGTCAATCAGACTGGTTTGAGGTTGCAGAAATTGCAAAGGAGCTGGGCTTTCAATGGGGAGGAGACTGGAGCGGCTTTAAAGATTATCCCCACCTCCAGATGGATTTTGGCTTAACCATTAACGATCTGCAAAAAGGAAAACGTCCAAAATACCCCAGCTAAAATCCCAGGGTATTTATCCTTATTGAGGTAGTAACAGCATAGCTGATACCAATCGCAGGTTAATGTTAAATATTTCAAAATTTTGATATACCAGTAGCCCATAAGGGAAGAAGAAATTGGGTTCCTGGATGGGACGTATAAATTGCACCCAATAATTGGTTTTAAGAAATTGTGGTTGACGACAGCTTATTGTTTTAAACTTCTTAATATCTATAACCTATTTCTCATTTATTTTTTCAGCTTGGAAATTGAGTACTAAAATATTTCGGTACAATCTTTCCAACTGTTCCTTTTAATAGTATTAAAAAAGGTATTTCATATAGTTTCATTTTTCATGAGCAGTGTACTAACACTGCTCTGTTTTTTTGTTCCGAAAGGGCAGGATTACATAGCAATTTCATTAGAATATTTATGAATATTATATGTTTATCAGAAGGAGTAATAACATTGGAAAGACCATATATTATTTGACACATTCTAGTATCATTGGATGGGAGCTTACCGAGAAAGTATCTAATGCATATCTAGCTTATCTGAGAAATCTAGGTATATCTTATATTTTCGGTGGAAAAGAAAGATTAGATTTTACTGTAGTAGGGGTAGCGTCAGGAAATTTTCCTGACGCTTCAATAATAAGGAGGATCTATTCAAGTCTGTCATCGACAAAGCCGTTCAATATCTTTTCGAGGCTTTCTCGGGAGTTGAAGCTCCTGGCGATCGTTTGGTTGATATGATGGGACGCGCCTTCAACGATTTGATGAGAAGCCACCGAAATGAGATTTTAATGATCATGCAAGCGTACACTATTTCCGAACCAGAAATTCGCAATCATGTAAAAGAGAAGTTCCAAATGCTCCATGAGTCAATTAGTGCTATTTTCAAACGAGGAGGTGTTTCGAATGCTGAGGTGGCAGCCAGCCAATTTATTGGAATGGGCTTGATGATCACGATCTCAGAGGTGCTGGAATTACCTCAATTGCGCCAATTTAGGGACAAAGGCAAGTAAGGTCCGTCCCTATTCAGAATACACATATAGTATTGGTCTATTTTTGTGGCAGCTGCAATGCCGCTCTTTTTTTACCATGATATTTATTGATTAATAAATAAATTTACTAAATTATGGAGGTTAGTGATATGATTGGCAGCACCTTTCAAGATAAGTTTTTATTTTTATACAAATACATGCTTTCACCCATGCAGATCGGAAGTGTCACACCAAGTTCGAAATATCTAGCATCAAAAATGTTATCATCCGTTGACTGGGATAGAGGAGGTGCTGTTGCCGAATTAGGAGCGGGATCTGGGGCAGTGACAAAATTTATCCACAGGTTTAACACAGGGGATGCAACAATTGTACTATTCGAGAAGGATGCTCAATATCGAAGAAAACTAAAATTTGAATTTCCCAACTACTTATGTTTCTCTGATGCAGAAAATATTCGCTGGGACTTGCAGGCTAATCAAATCGAGCCACTAGATGCAATTATTAGTGGACTTCCGTTCTTTAACTTCGAAAACAAATTGCGGGAGCAGCTGCTTGAAGAAATTGATTCTTCCTTAAAACCAGACGGTCAATTTATCGCATTTCAATATTCACTGCAAATGAAAAAAGCTATCGAGAGGAGGTTTGAGATAGAAAAGATTTCTTTTGTTCCATGGAACTTGCCTCCTGCGTTCGTTTACTGTTGCAGAAAAAAATAACCAGTAGAAAAAATCAGAAAGAGGGGATTTATCTATGAAAAGTAATTTTTTTGCTATACTTGGTCGATTTGCGGCTATAATCTATCATAACGAAAGAAGCTGGCTTTCTTTTATTTTTAAATTAGTAAGGTAGAAAAATGATTCACCCAATTAGTAAATATTTCCCCAGTTTAAAGGTAAATAGCTGGAAATTTTCCAGGAGTTTGAGAGGCATAAAAAACGTCATCCTTTTTAACTATTTTTCTGAAAGAATAACGTTTTTTCATTTTGAGAGAAATCCAAACCTTAGTTTAAAGGCAAGTAATAGAGGAATTAGTTAGTAAGGGAGATGGCAGCGATTCGAGAAATGGCCCGGTAAAGTGCTACTTATTTCTTATTGACTTAAAATAGTTCCTGTTTAACAATTAAGCAATATGTAAAACGATTATTTAATATATAAGTATAAAGGTGGTACTAGACGTGGGCAGAATGGAAAGAAGACAGCATCGAAAATCGTCTAATAAGATATTTAGTAGTTTTACTTCTAAAAGTATAATAATGAAATTATTTTGGGCAGGTATACTAGCTGCCTTATTTTGTTTCCTCCTTTTTAATATCTTTATTTGGAAAAGCGATGTAAGTAAATTAGAAAAGCCAGACCCTCAACCAACTTACATCTATGATCAAAATGGAGATATTGCAAGTAAAATTTCTGTTTCAAATATTGAAGGGGTTCATATAAAGAAAATTCCAAAAGACGTAATATACGCTGTTATTGCAACAGAAGATCAACGTTTTTATAAGCACAGTGGAGTGAATTATATCGCTATTATACGAGCATTTTTCCAAAACACTATTAGTGGTGAAATCGTAGCAGGCGGTAGCACGGTTACACAGCAGTTGGCTAAAAATGCTTTTCTGACACAGGAACGTTCCTATACACGAAAGATAAAAGAGTTGATTCTTACAAAAAAAATTGAGCGTACTTACTCAAAAGATGAAATTATGGAGAAATACTTAAACCAGATCTATTTTGGTGAAGGGGCTTGGGGTATTCAGCGTGCTGCAAATATTTATTTCAGTAAAGATGTAAGTCAATTAACATTAAGTGAGTCAGCTATGCTAGCTGGGTTAATTAAAGCTCCTTCGATTCTCTCGCCTTTTAAGAATATGGACAAGGCTGTTGAGCGACGAGATATCGTATTATCGTTAATGAAAAAAGAAGGATACATTAGCGAAAGCGAAGTAGAAAAAGCAAAGAATCAGCTTATCGTATTAAAGGGAAAGAAGATAGAAGACGATTACAAAGGGAAATTCCCTTATTATGTAGATCATATTATAAATGAAGCGATGGAGAAATATCAGCTTTCAAAAAACGAAATACTTTCTGGTGGGCTTCATATTTTTACAGAATTAAATCCTACCATACAGAATTCAGTTGAAGAGGTATACCAGAATGACAAGCTTTTTCCAAAAAGTCAATCGGATCAGTTGATCCAAAGTGGAGCCATTTTTATTAATCCTAAAACTGGAGGAATAAATGCACTAGTAGGTGGAAGAGGGGAACATACATTTTTAGGATTTAACCGGGCCACACAATTAAAACGACAGCCTGGTTCTACAATGAAGCCTTTAGCAGTATACACTCCTGCCTTAGAAAGAGGATACGATGTATTTGATCGACTAGAAGATAGACCACTTAATATTGACGGATATCAGCCTTATAATTATGATAAACAATTTCGAGGACAGGTTACGATGTACGATGCTTTAGTTCACTCTTACAATGTCCCGCCAGTTTGGTTATTAAATAAAATGGGGTTGAAATATGGTACGAATGCAGTGGAGCGTTTTGGTATCCCTTTACAAGAAGAAGATCATTCACTTGGGATCGCTCTTGGCGGAATGTCTGAAGGAACATCCCCATTATTAATGGCACAAGCATACTCCACATTCCCCAATAATGGATTAATGGTAGAGTCACACTCTATTCAAAGAATAGAGGATGCGAATGGAGAAATACTTGGAAAATGGCAGAAAAATGCTACTCGTGTTACTGACCCAGAAATTACTCAGAAAATGACGTATATGCTAAAAGGAGTCGTAAACGAAGGGACAGGCGTAAAGGCTCATCTTGATGACTTCGATGTAGCTGGGAAAACTGGTACGACTGAGCTTCCATTTGGAAATGCAGATGGTGCAAAGGATCATTGGTTTGTCGGATATACCCCTGAACTAGTAGGAGCTATATGGTTAGGATATGATAAAACGAACGAAAGCCACTATCTACAATCATCAAGTAGTGGAACCACTACATTAATTTTTAAAGAAATATTATCTAAGTCTACTTCGGAGCTGTCTCAAAAAAAGTTTGACTTATCATTGGTAGAGAAAAAATATAAGGAAGAGCTTCAAAAGATAAAACGAGATGAAGAAAAAAAGAAAAAAGAAAATAAAGATAACATAGAAGAAAAAAACAAAAGAGAAGATAAAGAAACCAAAGAAGATGAAAAAAATAATAGAGAGGAAGTGAAGGACAGAAAAGAAGATGAAGAACGAGGGAAAAAGTTCAAAAATGATGATGAGGATGATTAATTAAATCATTTGATTAAAAATAAACGTTCCATATGTAATAACTCCGTCCTTTTGATTAAACATTTTATCCTATTACTATAAACTTTACCTAAAAAGACAATTCCTTAGCGTTAAAAGGAATTGTCTTTTCTTATAACAGAATCGTATTAACGTAACTTTATAGGTTGCAAAAGAAAGTTGAAATTTGTTGATAGTGGGATCTACCAATGAAAGAATGATATTTTCATTTCTATTCATTCACGTAGTGGTTAATTTAGCATAGATGATAAAAAATAGGGTTAATTCCCCCACTATGACAATGTTTGGAACTATTATGATCATATCTATTATAAAAAAAGCTGCTAAAATCCCTAAAAACAACCCTAAATGATAAATTTTCAAACGGTGTTGTTCATACCTGTATTGATGAAAAACAATGGTAGTTGCAATGAAATAAAGCAATACAGAACTAAATACAAAATATAAGATAAATGAATAATGGACCTCATGTAAAAACATTAGTTTAATAGATGCTGCGATCATGCTCAAAGACATTAGAATAAATAGATGTCCGTAAACAATCGTTTGTCCTGTGCTCTGAATCGACTTGTTTAGCTTCTTTTCTACATTATCAAAATACTGCCACCACATCGATATAATAAGGATAAATGAAATGATCGAAAAAGCAATCGAATTCCAATTACCTTCTTGCGGCTGTAGTACAAACAGGGTACTAACGACCGATTCTCCAAAAAGGATTATGGTCAATAAACCATAACGTTCTAATAAATGAGCCGTATTGGTCGGGGCTTTCAGCAAATATTTGCGTCCTAAAACAGGCACAATTACATCGACAATAATTCCTGCATATAACACGGCGTATCGAATCCATGAATCAAAAAAAATAGATAGAAATGAGATGATGATCCCAATCCAAAAACGTGTTCCTAAAAACCGAGCAACCTTTTTTCGATTCCCTTCTTCTATATTCTGAACAACAAGATATTGGATTGCTGTTAGTGCCCTTAGCCCAATATAGCCAATAAGGAAGGGGAGATAGTATTGATCAAAATCAACCGATAAGCTGGATATCATAATAAGGACAAATAACATTTGAAGAATCATAAAGATGCGCTGATGCAAAAAATCTTGTCCAAACCGATTAATAAATAATGTTTGTCCAGTCCAAGACCACCATATCGGGATAAACATTAGAGCAAACTTAAATAAATATTCTGGATGAATATGCCCTTTTTCAACATGAAGTAAAGCATGAGTAGCAGTTGCAACAGCTGCAACAAATAACAAGTCATAAAAAAGTTCCAACCACGTAACTTTTTTTTCTTCCATTTATAGCACTCCTTCCCATCCCTGATAAGGAATAGTATCATGAAAGGTAAATACAAACAAGCAGGAATTGCATGGCCAAAACCTTTGACCTTATTTTTGGTGTATGTTATGAAAAAATTTGTATAATGAAACTATATTAGCTCAGAGAAATGTTTGTATGAAGCGGAAGACCTTATTTCTTCGATAAAGAGCTTTTTAAAGGAACGCCTGTCTATGAAACTTAATTTTAGGAGTGAGATTTTTATGAATAATAAATCCAAACGTTATACAGGACAAAATATCGATGTCATTTTTCATACTGAAAGATGTGTTCATGCGGCAAGATGTGTAAAAGAGTTACCAGAGGTTTTTGATGTAAAGAAGCGGCCATGGGTTAATGCAGATGGAGAAGGAGCTGATAAAATTGCAAAAGTGATCGAACAATGTCCAAGTGGTGCATTGGAATATATAAGAAAAGATAGCAGCGAACTAGAAGAGCCAAATGATAAGACAACTGTTGAGGTTGATTCTAATGGAATTATTTATCTAAAAGGAAACTTGGCCATTAAGAAAACGGAAGAAATCATTCAATGCACACGGGCTGCCTTATGTGGGTGTGGACTTTCTAATAACAAACCATTTTGCGACAATAGCCATAATTGAGAGTTACCGTAAAGCACATTTTTTAATTGGGAGGGAACAATTAAAATGATCGATATTAAAAAAGATGCCAACACTTTTTATGTAGGAGAACAGAATAACAAGGAAGCAGAAATACATTATGTTCCAACTGGAAAAGAAAAAATTATCGTGGATCATACATTTGTTTCAGACAGTCTTAGAGGTCAAGGCATTGGAGAAGCATTGGTTAAAAGAATAGTAGAGTTTGCTCGGGAAGAAGGGAAAAAGATTATCCCATTATGTCCTTTTGCGAAGACCCAAATTGAACGAAATAAAGAATATCATGACATTTTAGCGAAATGATGAGATTGGGTATTTCTAATGAAACCCTACCGATAAAACTCTGAATAGTTTTTCGGCAGAACCCCAAATGTGTTTTAATGAATGGAACAATAGACAAACCTAATATATTAGATTCAATAATAATATTATGCAAACTAATATTCTACGAAAATAATCTCCTATAAAACTTTAAAAAAATGAAACAAAATGGAAAATGATTCGTAAACATTAAGGAAAGAACTTCAAACTAGAAAGTAGGGGAATTATTTGATTTATTTATTGGCTTTTTTAGCCTTGACTCTTAATCCTTTCATATGGAGGGCTTATCGAAAGGAGAGGTGGTTTTATTATAGTCAGATCGTTCGTGTGATAATTGGATTTATTCTTATTTTCTTTTATTCGTATTTGGGATTAGTTGACCATTCTCTTGAAGCATTTATTAGTTATGCACTTTTTAATCTATCGATTTTCTTCTTAGCTGATCTTGTATACAGAAGAGGAAGGTATTTTTACATTACCAGTTTTATAGGTGTTCTAATGCTTTTAGCGAATCTTTACTTTACCTTTATTTATCCATATACCATCGTGGATGATAAGTATGAGTTTGTCGAGAAGAAAGTAAAGGTTGAAGAAAAAGAGGCTGTCTCGATGGACGAACAGCATATTGCAATTGTTCCAGAAAAATATGCTAGATACCGAAGCGAAAAGAAACTAGGAGAATTAGCTCAATCTTCGTATTACGATCTTGGAGATTCTACCATTCAAAAAATTGATAATCATTTGTATTGGGTAACACCGATTGAATATACTGGGTTTTTTAAATGGAAAAGAGCCGATTCTGTACCAGGATACATAAAAATGAGCGCAGAGGATGAAAATGAAGACGCTCAATTAGTGAAAACGAAGATGAAATATGTACCTTCAGCCTTTTTCCATGAGGATTTAAAAAGACATGTTCGAAAAGAACATAAGAATGCCATACTTTTAGAAGCAAGCTTTGAACCAAACGACCAAGGGGAACCATATTATGTCGTTCCATATGGTTACTATAATAAATTTAGGCAAATCATTGATATTAAAGGGATTTATTTAATAAATCCTGAAAATGGTAAAATAGAAGACTTTAAAATGAATCAAATACCTGCATTCGTTGATCACGTTATTCCAACTAATGTTGCAGAAGATTGGAATGAATGGTATGGGAAGTACGTTCACGGTTATTGGAATACGATATTCTCTAAAGAAGATATAAAACTGCCGACAGAATGGGATGGAATCGATGAAGTTAATGGCATATTTAATAAAGATTTAAATATGAATTGGTTTACTGATTTTACTCGACCGAAATCAGGCAGCGGCTCGATGGTTGGCTATTCCTTAATGAATGCTAGAACAGGAGATATGACCTTTTTTACAGGCGCAAATGGTTCTTTAAATGGAAAAGCAGCCATGAACGTAGCTGAAAAAACGTATCGAGCCAACAAGTATGAAGCAGGAACACCTTTGCTCTATATGATTTACGGGCAATTTACGTGGGTCGTTCCTCTTATGGATTCAAATGATGTACTAAGAGAAATCATGCTTGTAAATGCAAAAGATGAAAAAGTATTTAGCGCGAATGCACAAAAAAATAAATTATTTACAAACTATCAATATGCAATCGCAACTCAATTAAAGGGTGATAAAACGGTTCCTACTGATTTAGCTAATCTAAAAACGATAGAAGGAACAGTGGAACATGTGTATAAAGCTGAGCAGGATAATAATACAGTAGTTAAATTTATGATTAAAGGAAACAAGAAAATTTTCCAAGTCTCGTCAGCTGATTTTCCTTACGCTATCTTTATCGAAAGTGGAGCGAATGTAACGGTTAATTATATAGACACAAATGAAATAGTCTCGACAGTGGAACAGTTTGAAATGAGTGGTTTCTAGAAGAAAAAAATCTCGATTGGTTATCCAATCGAGATTTTTTTCTGTTCTGCCACTTTTGTTTGTCGATCAAGGCTGAAGCTCCACATCGTAATCGCCAATCCAATGATGGTGACGAATGCAGCGATTAATGGAACATAGAAAAGACCCAATCCATTAATCGTTACTCCGCCTAGGAAAGCTCCTCCGGCATTTCCAATATTAAAAGCAGATTGATTCGAGGTTGATGCTAGAGTCGGAGCATCTTTTGCGACATTCATTATTCGAACCTGCAGACCTGGAACGATTCCAAAAGCTGCGATCCCCCATAGAAAAATCGTGATAATGGCTAAAGGCTTCACTTGATCTGTTAATGTGAATGCTGCCACAATGACAGCAAGGATCGCGAGGTTAACAATTAAAGACGGCATTAGACGCCAATCTGCTAATCTTCCACCTACAATATTCCCTATTGTAACGCCAACTCCGAATAAAATTAAGATAAGGGAGACACTATGCTCTGAAAAGCCGGTGATCTCTTCTAAAATAGGCGCAATATACGTGAACGCGGTGAAAACCCCACCGAAACCGAATATTGTCATTAATAAAGCAATTAATACCTGCGGTTTCCGGAATACTTGAAACTCTTTTCGTAAACTGGATTGAACAGTTGTCTGAACACTAGGAACTAAAAGCATAATAAAGAAAAAGGATATAATTCCAAGGACCGTAATAACCCAAAAGGTCGTTCTCCATCCAAACTGCTGTCCAATAAAAGTTCCAAATGGAACACCTAGAATATTGGCAATCGTAAGTCCAGTAAACATAACAGCCACTGCACTTGCTTGTTTATCGGCACGAACAAGGCTAGCTGCAATAATCGATCCTACACCAAAGAACGTACCGTGTGCAAAGGAAGCGACAATTCGTGCGAACATTAATATTGAATAGCTTGAAGAAAGAGCAGCAAGAGCATTCCCAGCAATAAAGATAGCCATTAGGATGCAAAGAAGCATTTTTCGTGGCATTTTAAAGGTCATGGTTGTAAGAATAGGTGCACCTACTGCTACTCCAAGTGCATAACCCGTAATCAGTTGACCAGCTTGAGGAATGGTCACACTCAAATCCTCAGCCACATTCGGTAAAAGCCCCATGATAACGAATTCAGTCATTCCAATCGCAAAAGCCCCAAGTGTTAAGGCCCATATCGCAATAGGGAATTTAGATGCTTTTTCATTTTTAGTATTCATAGGATAAAATTTGGAATTCTCCTTTCTATTTCAGATATATAAATTCATACTCTTTCCTAAGAAATAGTAGTCAACATCTTATAATATTGAAAACGTATTCTACAATTATTTAGATCAAAGTCTGAAATTTCATTGGAAATGAAAAACAACAGATTGTATTCCACTAATCATCTTGATACAATACGAACAGTATGATCTTACGAAAAGTCTATAAAATTATGAATATTTTAAGAAAGATAACCATTACATAGGGAGAGATGACAATGAAATGTGTATCAATCGATTTAGATGGAACGTTACTTGATACGAAGCATCAAATTTCAAAGGAAAATGAAGTAGTAATCAGTCAGCTTAAAGAAAAAGGGATTGAAGTTATTTTAAACACAGGAAGAGCGTATAAGGATGTCGTCAAAATCCCTGAGGTACAAGATTTAAACTGCCCAATTTTTTGTCTAAATGGTTCGATGATGTATGCCCCGACAGGTGAATTACTGTATGAAACAAATTTATCATTCGCTTTATATAATAGACTTATTAAAACCCTGCAACATTTAAATGTTGGGATTCTTGTTTATACAAATCAAGGCGGATTTCCAGCCACATTGCCTAATTTAAGGGGGAAAACGAATGAGGAGATTCAAGAAATGTTTGACCGAACAGATTATGTTCACATTCCTCATATTGAAAATATAAAGATTTATAAACTCATAGCTTGGGTTCCAAATGAACAGAAAGACACCATTCAATTGGTTCGAGAAAGTGTAAAAAATGAAGAATCGATTTCATTTTCTTCTTCGTTTCCAAATAATCTTGAAATTACATCTGTTGAAGCGCAAAAAGGGAAAGCCATTAGACGTTATGAGGAAATCAAACAGGTTTCTTTTGATGAAATTTATTCATTTGGAGATGGGGGAAATGATGTTTCACAATTTGAAGTATCTACTGTATCGTTTGCAATGGAAAATGCTCCGGATGAAATCAAACAGAAGGCTACAAATACAACAAAGAGTAATGACGAAGACGGTGTAGCCCACGCAATAAAACACATTTTGAAGTTGGTCTAAGAAGATATTCAAAGAGCCAAGCATTTTGTTTATAAATGCTTGGCTCTTTGAATTAGTTAAGGATTATAAGAAAGTGTCATACTTTTTGCAAACTTTTTTATACGAATGAACACTTTAGAAATTAAAATAGAGAAACGTTTCCACATATGATATGCTTTACAAAAGGGGGTGATAGCATGGCAACCATAAAAGATGTCGCAAAGTTGGCAGGAGTAGGGATAGGAACAGCTTCTCGGGTTATCAATAAATCTGGGTATGTTAGTGAAGAAACGAAAAATAAAGTACTTGAAGCGATAAAACAATTAGGATACGTTCCAAATGAAACAGCAAGAGCATTTGTGACACAAGATAGTAAGATCGTAGCATTATTTTTACCATCGATACATCACGCGTTTTTCTCAGAGCTTGCTTATTA
The DNA here is from genome assembly GCF_006546985.1 of Bacillus sp. 03113. Classification (GTDB taxonomy): domain Bacteria; phylum Bacillota; class Bacilli; order Bacillales; family Cytobacillaceae; genus VATK01. Next base: position 13,182 of record NZ_VATK01000021.1, on the reverse strand, counting down.
TATTGAAGATGAGCTTGATAAAAATGGATACAATATGATGCTTTGCAACTCTAGCGGACATATTGAAAAAGAACTGAAATATATAAGCATGCTCAAACAAAACAAAGTATCAGGTATAATTGGAATCTCCTATAATTCAATTGAAAATGAAATCAATCATTCCATGCCTATTGTTTTAGTGGACCGTCATATTGGAGAAAATATACCTTATGTTTCAAGTGATAATTATTATGGAGGGCAACTAGCCTATCAAGTGCTGAAAGATACTGGCTGTACGAATGTTGCTTATATTGGAACTTTTTCGAAAGCAGTAGTAACGGAAGTAGAAAAAAGAAGAAAAGGATTTGAAGATGCGGCAAAAGAGGGTGGGATAAAATGCACTCTTTATATTGAAGAGGATCCTATTAAGGATGAAACTACATTTTTAACGAATTTTTTTAAAAATTATAAAGATGTAGATGGGGTATTTGTAGAGAATGATATCATGGCACTGAAACTAGTACAGCTTGCCATTGAACAGAATATAAATATACCTGATGAGCTTTCCATTATTGGGTATGATGGGATTAAGACCTATTCTGCATTAAGACCAAAGTTATCATCTATTAGGCAGCCAATTGAACGAATGGGGAGAAGTTTAGTTGATTTAGTCATTAAGAGAATAAATGGGATTCCTGTTGAACCTGTTGTTCATCCTGTAGTGTTTTGTAAGGGTGATACAACATTATAATGACAAAAGAAGAAAAGGAATGAAAAGCTGATTGACAACAATGGGTGTATTTACTATACTGAAAGTATAAATGGAAACATTTCCATATTTAAATTTGGGGCTTAGCCCTTTAATTATTAACCTTTTGTGGAAACGCTTCCATTAATTTGGGAGGGGGAAAACAGTTGAAAAAATTAATTAGAGTTTTTATCATTACAGCCCTTATTTTTGGTTTAACTGCTTGTACAAATTCTGCAAATAATAGTGCAGATTCATCTGATGGACGAAAAGAATTAACAGTATGGGTACATGTTCCGAAAGAGGATCCAGAGGGTAAAAATTATGATTTAAGAGCTAAAGAATTTGAAAAACAACATGAAAATGTAAAGGTAACCGTTGAACACATCGTAAAAACTGGTGAGGGAAGTGGTTATAATGACAGACTTAACGCTGCCATTACTACTGGAGATTTACCTGATGTAATCACTCTTGAAAGCGTTCACACAGCATCTTATGTTGATTCAGATATTCTGTTGCCTTTAGACAAGTATTTAGGAAAAGATGTAATTGATTCTTATTTAGACACCATCGTAATGGCTGGTAGTGTTGGAGATCATTTATATGCCTTGCAATCCTTTGATTTATCATCACCTGTATTCTACAATGTAGATTTATTTAAAGCTGCAGGGATAGAAATTCCCGCAGATGAAAATGGAAATTGGACATTAGATTTAGCTTGGAGCTATGATGAATTCTTGAAAAATACGAAAATTCTTAAAGGGTACATGGGGCAAGAACCAGTGCATATGTTCCCTGACAATAATGGATGGCAAATGTATGCACACTCTCCAATCATTTTTTCCAATGATGCGCAATTAGTTGGGAAAAATGGCTTAGACGTAGATGGGTATTTTAACAGTAAAAATACAATTGAAGCTCTAAATTTTATCAACACTCTATTTAGAGAAGGAATTGTTTCGCCAACAGCTAGGGAGAATGCATTTGCTACAGGAAAAGCAGCCATTAGTTTTGAAGGAGCTTGGAAGATTGATGAATTAACAAAAGAGTATCCAGATTTGAATTGGTCATTAATGCCTTATCCATATGGGAAAAAGGGGCATAACTCAGCACCACATGGCAGTTGGTATGTGGCTGGGACGAACAGCACAAAATATCCAGAACTTACAGCGGAGCTAGTTGCTCATTTAACAAATAAAGATAGCGCCAAAGCAATGGAGGAAGCTGCTGGGCTCATTCCTGGCCATAAAGATTTGTTAGCTACCTCTAAACTATATAGTGAGTATCCTAGAAAATTAATGCTGGATCAATTAGTAGAGACTGCACATCTTAAACCTACATCACCTATTTTTCCAGTCCTTGAAGATGTATTGGGGGATGTTATAGAAGGAATAGCTTTAGATAGTGATTCTGTCGAGAATTTAGTTCAGGAGGCAGTTAATAAAGCTGAACGTGAGGCTTCAAGATTTAAATAGGGTTAAATTTTCTAGAATAATAGTAAGTATACGATTCGTCGTATACTTACTATATTATTAAGGGGTATTTATATGGAAAAAGATAGAAAAAACTTAAATAAATCCGGAGTACGAACATTCTTTTTTAGCAGTAAGTTTTTATTTTTACTTCCTGCATTTACTTTAATCGCAGTGTTTGTTATCTACCCATTAATTCTTGCAGTTGTTTATTCATTTACAGACTATTACCTACTGAAACCAAATGATATCTCATTTATTGGATTTGATAATTACTTTCAAATTGCAGAAGACAAATTTGCACGATTCGCTTTTTTTAACTCTTCTAAATATGTTATTTATATCGTCCCATTTCAAGTCGCAATATCATTGTTCTTAGCTATCTTAATTGCAAAAAAATCAAAAGTGAATACCTTTTTTAGAACGGTATTCTTTTCACCGTATATTTTATCCATTATCGTTGTTTCTTTACTATGGAAAAACATTTTAGATCCAAATGTAGGAATTATCAATGTCTTCTTGTCTAATTTTGGTTTTTCCAAGCAAGGGTTTTTTACCGAGCCTGATCTAGCTCTTCCGACAATCTCCTTTATTATTCTTTGGCAAGGAATAAGCTTCCAAATGTTAATATTAATGGCTGCACTACAGGATATTCCATCGGAACTGTACGAAGCAGCAGATATAGAAGGTGCGAATGCCTGGAAAAAATTTAAATATATTACACTTCCTAGCATAAAGGGGCAGCTTGTTTTTGTACTAATCGTTGTGACAACAGGGACATTTAAAATCATTATTGAACCGTTAGTATTAACAAATGGAGGACCAAATGGCAGCACAGCTAGTATCCTATTATACATGTTTGAACAAGGAACCAGATATCGTCAAATAGGCTACTCAAGTGCTATTACAGTTATATTTGCACTTATATTAATCATCATTGCATTGGTTCAAAGAAAGTTATTTAAGGAGGATTAAAAATTGAAAAAATCCTATGTGAGTAATGCTCTAAAAATTCTTGTGTTAATCATATTTGCTATCCTCTTCTTATTCCCAACTGTTTGGATGTTTGTTGGCAGCACAAAAACAGTCGCAGAAATTTCTAAAGAAATCGGTACTTTTAAAAGTTTTATCCCAAATTTAAATAATATAAATATTTGGTTTGAACCTTATAAAGAAATTTTTAGTAGATTTAATTTTTCTCTTCATTTTTTTAATAGTGTTTTTTATAGTTTTGTGATAGTTACAGGGAGTTTATTAGTTAATTCGTTAGCGGGCTATGTTTTAGCAACATTTGATATACCATTTAAAAAGTATATTACAGGAGGTTTACTTATTTTAATTATTTTTCCTTTTCAATCTGTTCTAATCCAAATATTCATTATCATCAATGAATTGAATCTAACGAATACAGTTTGGGGGCTGGCATTACCCCATATAGGAAGTGCATTTTACATCTATTTATTTATGGTATTTTTTAAAAAAATCCCAAAAGAATTAAGAGAATCAGCATACATCGACGGCGCGTCGGAATGGAAAATATTCACTAAAATTGTTGTACCGATCTCTAAACCCATTTTCCTGACGATTGGAATATTAGTGTTTGTCGGATCCTGGAATGATTATGTCTGGCCTCTAATGATTTTCACTGAAACATCAAAATATCCATTATCAGTTGCTGTAAATATTATGAACGAGACAAAGCCTGTATTCTTAAACCAAGTGATGGCAGGCTTAACTTTAACAACATTACCAATTTTATTGGTTTATATTTTCGCACAAAAATACATCACGCCACAAAACTCATCTTCTGGAATTAAATAAAAGATTTTTTAGAGGTGACTTATGAGTTTAATTTATCACATTAATTTTGATGAAGGGTACGGTAATCAAACTAAAGAACTTATACGCGGCAATCTATTAAAAATCGAATACATTTTTAATAATGCCAAGTATAAAAAAAATTGTTCACTTAGATGGATTAAGTCCCCCATATCAGGGTACGCGCTAGATTTTGATGGTTATTCTACCTTTATCATAGATAAACCATTGGATTTGATCGAATCATTTACGATATCCGCATTCATTGCACCTAGATGTTTCGAAGCTTGTCATGGAGAAGTTTCAACAACGATCGTTGACCAATTAGATAAAAACGATAAAAAAGGATTTGCGTTGAGTCTATATCAACATGGTGAAATTCAATTTGAAATTGGGGACGGAAATCAAATCTATCTACTAAGAAGTAAAAAACAAATTAAACCTTATAAAAAATCACTCATTACCGTTACGTATAACCAAGAAACAAAAGAGGCATCTCTCTATATAAATTCAGAGTTTCAATTGAAGTGTGAATCCATTACAACTTGGAAACCTTCAATAATCCCATTATCTATCGGATTAAATAATAGCCCATTTAAAATAAGTGACATTTTTAAAGGCGGGATGTTTTCTGGATTAATTGATTATATCCAAATATTTGATGAAGCTTTGTCCACCGAAACGATCCAAAAAGAGTTTCTTAGTTTGCGTGATAAGCTGTCACTAGATTTAAAGGAAATAGACCTTGATGAAGGGAAACTTTTAGACGACGAACATCGTCCGCAATACCATGCAATCCCGCCGCAGCATTGGATGAATGAACCTCATGCTCCTTTTTACTTTAATGGGAAATACCACTTATTCTATCAAAAAAATGCATCAGGTCCTTATTTCTCAAATTTACATTGGGGACATTGGAAAAGCGATGATTTAGTTTTTTGGGAAAATGAAAAAACGGCGTTGTTTCCACAAAAGGGCGACCTAACTCCATCAGGTGTCTGGTCTGGGTCTGCAGCAATTGGACCAAATGACTACCCATATCTCTTTTATACATTTGCCAATTTTGGTAAGAAACGTAATCAAGGCGTAGCTATCGCTCGTCCGAAAAATGTAGAAGATCCACACTTAGTTGATTGGGAAATGTCCAATCATGCGGTAATCACTCAAACCGATAAACAAGGAATACCTTCACAATTTAGAGATCCTTTTGTCTGGAAAGATGAAAAAGAAGAGGGATGGTATTTAATTATTGGCGGCGGCATAGAAGGGAAGGGCCCAACAGCCTGGATATATTTATCCGATGATTGTGTAAACTGGACATTTAAAGGGGAGTTTTTTACGGTAGACAATAAAAAGTACCCTTTATTGGGAACGAATTGGGAGCTTCCAGTTTTTTTACCAGTGTCTGACGATAAAGGAAATACAAAATATATGTTTCTATTTATGAGTTATTTCAATTCAGAGCCAAGAGAACAAGTGGATACCTATTACTTTCTTGGGGAATTTGATAAAAATAACTTTAAATTTATCCCTGATTCCCTAGAAGCACAACTAATCGATTATGGAAGGTTTAAATTTAGCGGGCCAAGTGGTTTTGTAGATCCACTGACAAACAAATCTGTTGTATTTTCAATCCTTCAAGGCGATCGGAATGAACAGGAAGAGCATGATGCTGGTTGGGCTCATAATGCGGGACTTCCTATTGAACTTTACCTAGAAAACAATGAGCTAAGAATGAAACCATTGGAAAATCTAGTAGCTTTGAGAGCTGAATCGTTGGTCAATGAAAAGGATAAGTTATTAGTTGATATCAATGAAAAACTTAAAGCAGTCCATTCTAAAATGCTTGAAATAATAGTGGAATTTGAAGATACAAACAAAGTAGTTGGCTTGGAATTAAAAAAGCATCCGACGAACCAGGAAAAAACAAGTCTAATCTTTGATAAAGTTCAAAAACAAGTATGGATTGACCGAAGTAAAAGCAGTATGGAACGTACAGGAGATATACAAGGCGGATCACTCGACATTGATAAAGGATTCATCGCACATATTTATATCGATCATTCTACAATCGAATGCTACTTGAATGACAAAAAAATGATTACTAGTAGGACTTATCCTTCTTTAAAAAACAGTGATTATATATCTCTTATTGGAGATGATTCAATCATTATCAGATCAATTGAAGTTTATAAGCTAAAATCAATTTGGAAAAATAGTGGAAGCGAATAAAGAAATGATAATAGGAAGTAAAAAAAAGCTCAATTTCTCTATTTTAATAGTGAGAAATTGGGCTTTTAAATATTGGATTACTGTTGGAAATCCGCATTTTCTTAGCGCTGGCAATTATACAAAAGTAATATCAATCTGCAAAATTTCAGATCTGCTTCCAATCCTTATAGGAGGACCCCAAAAGCCAAATCCAGAAGAAACAAACGCATGAAGCTGTTTTTTCTTTTTATATCCCCAATCAAGCTCAAATAATTTCTTTGTTACTAAATGATTGGGAGCCATTTGGCCGCGGTGAGTATGCCCAGATAAAATCACATCAACTCCACTGTTCATCGCTTGATTTAATTCAGAAGGCTGATGATCCATTAAAATGACTGGAAGATCCTGATTTAGATTTCCCACCAATTCTTCAACAGATTTTCGATTTTTGTCCGTTTTATCTTTACGCCCTATAATAAAGAAGCTATTATCTATTGTCATAACCTCATCCAGTAGAATTTTAATATCGATCTCGTTCATTTCCTTTAAGTATTGAGGAATTTCCCCACCATAGTATTCATGATTTCCAAGAACCCCGTAAGTACCTAATGGAGCTTTTAATTTTTTCATCAGATCACCCATCTTTTGCTTAATAAATGATTGAGGATCGTCATCAATAATATCTCCAGGCAGGAGAATGATGTCAGGGACTAGACGATTTACTAAATGAACTAATCTTTGTACATGTTTTCTGCCTGAAAGAACTCCAAAATGCATATCGGAAGCCATAGCAATTCGTAACGATTTTCGGTGAGATCCTTTCTTCGGAATTGCAATTTGGTATGCTCTAATGGTTGGTGAATAAGCATTATATAGACCAAACCCAAGAATTAAGCCAATCGTTAATAAGACAAACCACCCTGCCCAAATGATCAAGGCATCTTTTGGGATAGATGTAAAGCCAACCAACCAAACGAATAAGTTTGCAATAGGCAACAGGAGCAAGCAATACTGGAATACAGCAAACCAAAAAGAACCGATTACTTTAAAAATTGTAATTGATTTCAAAAATTGACTGATTAAATAAGAATAGGAAATAATGATCATAAGGATGGCGTATAAAAGAGGATATTCGATTGAAAAAGCAGTCTTTAACCAAATCCATCCGTTCCAACTAATATAAAAAACAAGTAAACTATAAAGGGTAATCATTCCACTTACATTCAAGAGTGTCCGAAACTTGTTCATATTTTTCTCCTTATATACAAATTTTTTATTTATCATATTATTTTTTAAAGAAAAAATCATGTTTAAGTTATTAATTTATTGTAAAAATTCTTAACACAAATATGGATAGATTCATTTTGTTATCATAAAATAGGAATATTATACTCTAAATATCTACAACAAAATTTGGGAAGGGGAATAAATATGAGAGAACAGTACTCTAGTGATATATTAGAAAAATTACCAAAAGTAGATCTTCATTTGCACCTTGATGGTAGTTTAAAACCAGAAACCGTTTTCGACTTATCGATTCAAGAAGGCCTTAATCTCCCTGCTAAAAATCCAAACGAGCTGCTATCCTATCTGCAAATTCAAGACACTTGCACGAGCTTAAAGGAATACTTAAGCAAATTTGATCTAGTTTCCAGCCTTTTGCACACAGAGAAGGCACTTGAAAGAGTAGCCTATGAATTAGTGGAACAAGCTTTTGAAAAAAACGTTCAATATATTGAGGTACGATTTGGACCTCAATTGCATCGTAATAATGGACTATCGCTAGAACAAATCATCGAAGCTGTGATAAATGGATTGAAGCGAGGAGAAAAAGAATATGGGGTAAAAACCAATGTCATAGCTTGTTGCCTAAGACATCATTCGATTGCAGAAAATCTAGAGGTAATCGAAGCCGCCTCATCATTTCATGGAAAAGGGTTAGCAGCTGTAGATTTAGCTGGAGATGAAGCTGCATTTCCTGCCCATCTTTTTCGTGAGGTGTTTCAGCTTGCTAATAAAAAAGGAGTACCTGTAACCATTCATGCAGGGGAAGCAGGTGGGCCTGAAAATATTTATGAAGCTGTTACCCATTTACATGCTGCGCGAATTGGTCATGGTGTTCGATTACGTGAAGATCCTAAAGTGAAAGAGCTTATTTTGGCGAACCGAATTCCATTAGAGATGTGTCCGATTAGCAATATACAAACAAAAGCTTGTATCGATTGGGATGATTATCCAATCCGAGACTATTTTGACAATGGCATTCTTATAACAGTGAACACTGATAACTTAACTGTGTCTAACACAGATATTACAAAAGAATTACAAAATTTAATGGATAAATTTCAATTTTCAATAGAAGAAATAAGTAAAATTCTACTAAATGGAATAGAAGCTGCATTTTTAAGTTCATCTGAAAAAAATTCGCTAAGAAAGAAATTTCATGAAGATTTCTTAACATTAGGAATTTCATAGAAGCATTCACAAAAGATATCGTTTTATTAGGGGATAAAATGTGCAATTGAGTACATTTATCCCCTTTTTTTATTTATTCATTGGAGAAAGAAACTTTTTTATCATATCAGCCGTCTTTAATAAATGAATTCGAAAACAGATGATTCATTGTGTGGTTTCCTAAAAATTAATCGCGGGGGTAGTAATGAAAGAAGGGCAGCTAAGGTGTTTAATTTTAAATAGCCTTTATCTAGGATACATGGTAAGGTAATAACAGTAAAAAAATCAATTTTATATGATAAAAGGAGTGTATGAATGGAAAATTGGATTACTGGAATTATGGAGGACTACGGATACATAGGGGTCTTTTTATTAATTGCTCTAGAAAATATATTTCCGCCAATTCCATCTGAAATTATTTTAACATTTGGAGGCTTTATGACGACTACATCCAGCCTGAGTGTTATCGGTGTCGTCACAGCTGCAACGCTAGGATCCGTTGGAGGAGCAGTTGTTTTATACGGAATTGGCTTGCTTTTAGATGTGGAGCGATTAGAAAAAATTGTGGACAGATGGGGACATATTTTAAGATTAACTCGAAAAGATATATATCGTGCTGATGCATGGTTTGATAAATATGGCTATTGGACGGTCCTTTTTTGTCGAATGGTACCGTTAATCAGAAGTTTAATTTCCATTCCTGCAGGGATGTCAAATATGAAATTCTCTCTTTTTCTTCTTTTCACAACGATTGGCACATTAATTTGGAATATCATCCTAGTTTCAATTGGCGCAGCGCTCGGAACGAAATGGAGAACAATCCTTCATTTTATGGATATTTATTCAAACATTGCTTATGCCATTATAGGTGCTGGAATCATTATCTTCCTTATCTTATTCATCCGTAGTAAAAGAAAAAAAAGGTAAAAGAAGAGAGTTTCTTATTAAAATTTAAGTTAAGGAGTAGATTATACCAATGGAATTATTATTTATTATTAAGTCCATCATTTTAGGAATTGTAGAAGGTTTGACGGAGTTTGCTCCTGTTTCATCAACAGGTCATCAAATCATAGTCGACGATATGTGGCTGAAATCTGAACAGGATTTAGGGAAGTATGTTGCCAATACTTTTAAGGTTGTGATTCAACTAGGTTCAATTTTAGCTGTAGTGATCGTTTTTAAAGATCGATTTATTAATCTATTAGGTTTAGGTAGACTTAAAAAAGATGTTGTACATGGATCAAGCAGACTAAAGCTTTCACAGGTCATTGTAGGTCTAATTCCTGCAACCGTTCTTGGTCTTCTCTTTGAGGATTTTATCGACGATAACTTATTTTCAACGGCTACTGTTTTAATCGGGCTTGTTCTTGGAGCCATCTTGATGATTATTGCTGACAAATTTGGACCTAGGCATCCAAGGGTTACGACTGTTGATCAAATAACATATACACAAGCTTTTATAGTGGGACTTGTACAATGTTTTTCTTTATGGCCTGGTTTTTCTCGATCAGGTGCAACGATATCAGGTGGAGTGTTATCAGGAATGAGTCACCGGACAGCGGCTGATTTTACTTTTATAATGGCTGTTCCGATTATGTTTGGAGCAAGCTTATTATCCATTTTAAAAAATTGGCAATATTTCACTATGGATGCACTGCCATTTTTCATCGTTGGATTTATTTTTGCTTTCATTTCCGCATTGATTTCGATTAAATTTTTCCTGAAATTGATTGATCGAATTAAACTCTTGCCATTTGCGATTTATCGAATTGTACTAGCAGCCGTTATCTACATAATCTTTTTCTAATAAGAAAAGCGCAAGCGCCTTGATCAGCCCTGAAGAAAAATGTTCTCATGCCTCAAAAATGCTTTTTACTTTTAGAGGCATGAGGTTATCTTTCACAAGGGCTAGGTGCTGGAGCTAGACACCAGTCGGACTAAAAAAAGTTTATCATTCGATAAAAAAGTAGACTACCTTATCAGATTAATAGTAAGGTAGTCTTCTTTTTAAATGCTTGAATTCCCTTTTGCTGATTGCAATTCCTTCGCTAGCTCTTTTAATTTTTCCACTAATTTATGAAATTGTTCCTCATTTTTTTGATCAAGAGCCATGTCGATATCCTTCTTTATGTTATTTACTTCCTGCTCCAACATGAGGATTGCAATCACTTGATCAGCAGCCTTTGCTTGTCTTTGATAAAGTTCATATGGCTTTATTTCGTCATTTGTATATTCTATTAATTGATTGTAGCGTACATTGCGCATTTTTCCATAAAAATGAAGGATGATATTTATCTTAGAAGTTGGATTTGCTGTAATATCTCCTATTGCAGTAGCGACATCGAATGTTTTTCTTTGATTATAGTAATATTCAAAGCCTGTCTCATCTGAATTGGTACTTGAGATTACAATTGTTTTTTCTTTTAAATTAATTTTTTCTGTAAATGAAAGATTTTCAAGAATATGTGTTTTATTGTTTAGGAATTCAATTAATCTACGAGCTTCAATCCTTTTAAGGCGATGATTATCAAGAAACCATTTTAAAAAGCTTCGTTTTTCATTTGCTGATACCCATTTTCTCATAATAACACACCTGTTTTTTCTCTATTTTAACATGATTTAGAATTTAACGACATTGATAAGGGGGTAATCAATCTTTATCAATAAAAAGAAAAAATGCATTAAAATAATTATATGGATTTATTGGCGCCTAGCTAAGGAGATGTCATCATTTACTTGTTTTTAACAACTACAATTTACATGTTTTGAAGGGGGATTGGAAGTGGAAGAATTCCAATATGAAATTGTGAAATTACCTGCTTATCGAGGAATCGGACTAAAGTGGGATGGCTCTTACGCAGAAATAAGTACGTTGAAAAAGCTTATTATTCGCATGAGTAGTAGAGTGGGAGAGTTAGATCATGCTGTTAACCAAGAGGTTCAATTAGGGTTATCTTATCATCGTAGGAATGATGGCTTTGTTCATTATTCAGTTTATGAAGTTAGTGACATGCAACAAGTTCCCGATGGAATGGTAGAAATTCATGTACCAGAGATGACATACTTAAAGACACATCACAAGAAGGGAAAAGACATCGGTCAAACATATAAAAAAATCCTTCAATGGCTGAAGGAAAGCGACTACGTCCCGTATGTAGATAGGAATGAGGTATATTACGATGATTTAGCGATAAAACACGAAAGATATCCGGTTGATCGTGATTTAAATGATCCTCATTTTGATATCCTAATTCCAATTGATAGGAAGAAATAAATTTAATTATTCTTTTAATACCGCAATCAAATGCCATTATGGCCTATAGTCCTTGAAAGGATTTTGTACAACAAGAATTAGACTGTTATATGATAGGGAACTGAGTTGTTTTTATAAACATTTCCAGTTCCCAAATAAACATTAGGCTTTGTGCTATGACGGCCAGGACTGCATCGTAATTTCGATGATCTCCTGTAGCTGTTCACGCGTTACACCATTAGCAGCTTGAATGGACATGCCAAAGGCAAGAGTAAGGATATAGCGGGCAAGAGCGGATGGGTTGGAATTTCCAGGAAGGTCTCCATCCAGTTTTGCTTTTTCGAGACGAATGGTTAAGGCCTTTTCAGAATCAACGCGTCTTGACGTTAGCTCCAGCTTAATCGCCTCCGACTCTTCTCCGCAAGCAAGAGCACCTTGGACAGTGAGACATCCTGGTGGTGTTTCGGGATTCGTAACTGAATCAGCCGTTACATGAAGCAGCTTTTCGACAACCTGACGTGCCGTAGGTTCTTTAAAGGCAGCAGCCGTTGCCTTCGGTGGTCCTTCAAAATAAAGATCAAGCGCCTTTTGGAATAACTGTTCTTTACTTCCAAAGGTAGCATAAAGGCTTGATCGATTAATATTCATTGCTTCTGTCAAATCCGACAGGGATGTACCCTCGTATCCTTTTCTCCAAAACAATTCTAATGCTTTTTCTAATGCACCTTCTATGTCGAAGGCACGTGGTCTTCCTACTGCCATTTTGGTCGCCTCCTATACTTATAGAAATGAATAATATAAGTTTAATGGATAATATTGAATTAAACAACTGATCGGTTTAAAATAAGAGCATTCATTTTTACGATGAGGAATAATCCATGACGTGCCATGGTTGGAGAGATCTATAATCAAAGAATCGTGAATGCTGAATGGGATTAACAAAGGGAATTCAATCTAAATATTTTGAAAGGAAGAAAGTATATTGTTATCAGTTATTTTTATTTTTCTTTTAGCAGGGATTGCTGAAATTGGGGGAGGCTATTTAATCTGGCTGTGGTTAAGAGAAGGAAAGCCTGCATATTTAGGCCTTATTGGAGGAATAACATTAGCCATATACGGTGTCATTGCGACTTTTCAACTGTTTCCTTCATTTGGTCGAGTTTACGCTGCTGGTAGTGTCAAAAGTTCTATGAAAAAACAGATTTTTGTTCAAGCTAATGCCAAAAGAAGTTTTCTGACCGCCACAA
>NZ_VATK01000020.1 GCF_006546985.1 Bacillus sp. 03113 | reverse complement strand
GTACAACGAAAAATAAACCAGTGTTCAAAGGAACGATCGAGCATAGACAAGATGTGAAAGACAAGATGGATGTGAGGAGGTGCAGGTGTTGTCTGAGTACCATGATGATCCAAATCCAAAACGCGATATTAGTCGTAACAATCTGCGTGCTGACTGCGAGAACTGCTTCGGCTTATGCTGTGTTGCACTGCCCTTCGCAGCTTCGGTAGATTTTGCAATCGAAAAAGCTGGTGGCAAGCCTTGCCCAAATCTGCAATCGAATTTTCGTTGCAGCATTCATAAAAACCTTAGACAGCAGGGGTTTAAAGGGTGTACCGTTTTTGAATGCTTCGGCGCAGGGCAAAAGGTTTCCCAAGTTACTTTCGGAGGAGTCGACTGGCATGAAGATCAAGAAACGGCAAAGAAGATGTTCAAAGTGTTCCCAATTATGCAACAGCTGCATGAGATGCTCTGGTATCTGACAGAAGCTCTCTCGTTGAAAGCGACTCGTCCGATCCACAGAGAGCTTAGCTCCGCACTCGACGAGACGGAACGACTTACTCAACTTAGTCCCAATTCACTTGTGGAACTAGATGTGCCATCGCACCGAGCTGATGTTAACACTCTACTATTAAAGACAAGCGAACTAGTGTGGACGGAGTCGCGTCGACAGCAAAAGAGTTCCAAAAAAAGCAAGAGAATCGATCGTCGAGGAGCCGATCTTATAGGTGCAAAGCTTAAAGGTGCAGATCTAAGAGGAGCTAACTTAAGAGGGGCATACCTTATTGCTGCTGACCTCCGAAACGCCGATTTAAGAGCAGTTGACTTTATCGGAGCTGATTTACGAGACGCCGACCTTAGAGGAGCAGATCTCACCGAGAGTATCTTTCTGACTCAAGTTCAGATTAACTCGGCGAAGGGCGATGCACACACAAAGTTACCTCACTTGCTTTCACGCCCAACAAATTGGATGATTTGAGTAAAAAATGAAATAACTTAAAAGAATGCCAATCTAAGAGCATGTGTTGATTATGGATTAATAAAAGCATGCTCTTTTTTATTCTTTTCTTTCATTATGATTTTCCAGCATCTGCTCAAACATTTGTGGGATATTATCAAAGGTTCCTTTTTCTGTTCCTAACTATTCCATTCAAGAAGTCAATAAATGCATTTTTATTAAAAGTATGAAGTGTTAAAATCCTGATCGAATAACATCTTAATTGATATAAGGATCGCAGACTGATAAAATCTCCATAAAGGCGTCATATATCTTAGAAAGAAAATTCTGTGATACGTAGTATGGCAGATGTAGTGTAAATCTTTCTGCGGATAAACCACTTGAAAAAAATTCCTTTTTACCAATAAGAAACAGACCCGAGTTTGACTATTAAAACTTGGAATTATTAGTATTAATTTTCATGAAAAATTCTATATAAATCATAATAAGCAGATTAAATTTGGAAATATATTAACAAGAACGTAGAATGGTGGAGACAAATGGAACCAAATCAAAATAAAAAACTGATAACTAGTTGGCTATCTTTAACGAATGTTCAAATGAATATTCAAAATGATTTAGAAAGCACCCTTCAGCTGCATCATCAATTATCTTTAAAAGAGTTCTACGTGCTCTTATTTTTATCTGAAGCTCCTGAAAAAAAATTAAAATTGCAGCAACTACAGAACATGGTAGGTTTAAGCCAAAGTGCCATGTCAAGGCTGGTAAGTAGATTTGAAGCAAAGGGATGCGGGGCATTAAAAAGACATATTTGCTTGGAAGATCGAAGAGCGATCTTCACTTCAATAACGAAAGAGGGAGAAGAAAAGCTAGGGAAAGCATTCGTTACTTTTAATGAAACTCTTGCAAATATCTTTACTAAAAAAGATATTCAGGATGGGCTAAAAGACTTGATTCAGCAAATAAAAAGTTGATTGTGCCTTATATCTAATTTATTCAGTAAATTCCTCTACTCTCTTCTTTTGATAGGATTTTTTATGCCATCCCAGATAAAGGATAAACAAATGTTCTTAAAAAGATAAGCCTTCTCTTTATTCATAAGCGTTTAAACTTGACGGAATGTTTTAGTCCATGTTAATTTAAATGCACGCGCATACATTTAATTTCAGAAAACAGTTTCCCTTCTAATGCAGAAGGGTAGTCATCTGCATGCCGCCGTAGAGGATTGTCTCGCTAAAAAGAAAAAAGGAGTCTTAATTATGAATCATTTATTTACCCCATACAGGTTAAAAGGTTTAGAATTAAAAAATCGCGTCGTTATGCCGCCGATGTGCCAATATTCAGTGGTAAACAAAGATGGAATTGCTACAGATTGGCATTTCATGCACTATGTAAGCCGTGCAGTTGGTGGAACGGGTTTAATTATTATTGAAATGACTGATGTCGATCCTGATGGTCGCATTACAGATTACGATTTAGGATTATGGTCAGATGATCAAATTCCTGCACTGGCACGAATGATCGAAGCTTGTCATCAATATGGAGCAAAAGTGGCTATTCAAATTGCTCATGCTGGGCGTAAAGCAGAAGATGCTGATGTTCCTGTTGCGCCATCTGCTATTCCATTTGATAATAAATCAAAAACACCAAGAGCACTTTCTAATGAAGAAGTAAAAGAAATAATAGAGAAATTCCGTTTGGCTGTACAGCGAGCCATTAAGGCAGGAGTTGATGCAATAGAACTTCATGGTGCACATGGATATTTAATTCATCAATTCCAATCACCATTAACAAATCAGAGAACAGATGAGTATGGAAAAGATTTAACTAAATTTGGCCAAGAAGTCATTCGTGCAGCAAAAAGCGAGATGCCTGCAGATATGCCGCTTATCATGCGAATCTCCGCTAAAGAGTATGTAGAAGGCGGATATGGCATTAATGAAAGTGTAGAGTTTTCTAGACAATATCAAAAAGAAGGAGTAGATATTTTTCATGTGAGTGCAGGAGGAGAAGGACCCATTGCTGCTGAAGGAAGACCTGGTACACATGTTGCTTATCAAGTTCCGCTTGCAAGAGAAATAAGGCAAGCTCTTGATATCCCTGTGATTGCTGTTGGCAGATTGGATGAACCAGTTCTGGCAAATGCTGTAATTGGAAATGAAGATGCCGACCTTGTTGCTGTAGGCAGAGGGATGCTTAGAAATCCTTATTGGACATTGGAGGCTGCAGCTATTCTTAATAAAGAGGCGGGAATTCCAAAACAATATGAATTTGGGTTTCCAAGAAACTAGCAATGAATGATAAGAACGGAATATAGCAAGGCAATTTCAAGAACCAGTGTCCTTAAGCTGCGCTGGTTCTTGAAATTTGTAGAAGAGGAAAAAATGAATAGGAAGCTCACAATAGTCAAAAAGAAATAATAATCCTAAACTTATGATGATAGAATTTTTCATGAAAAAAATGTAGAAAAATCAGAAAGGAGTATATATTTGAATAAAATAATGGAAAATAAACGTTTGCGATTGGCTTTAATGCTTGGATCACTTGCACTTTTAGGTCCATTTTCAATTGATATGTATTTACCCTCATTTCCAACTATTGTGGAAGATTATAAGACAAACGCTTCTTTAGTACAGTTTAGTCTAACAGCTTGCCTATTGGGGCTTGGATTAGGTCAGTTGATTATCGGTCCAATGAGTGATGTTCAGGGTCGTCGCAAACCATTACTTATCTTTCTTATTCTTTATTTAATTGCCTCGCTTGCATGTGCACTTGCACCGAATATTTATTTCTTTATCGGAGCTCGTTTTATACAAGGTTTTTCAGCAGCCGGCGGACTTGTTATATCTCGAGCTATTGTTCGTGATGTGTATAGTGGGAGGGAACTGACCAAGTTTTTTGCTTTATTGATGCTGGTAAACAATCTTGGTCCTATTATTGCACCTGTAACAGGAGGAAGTATCCTGACTTTTACAAATTGGACTGGGGTTTTTATTTTTTTGTCTTGTATAGGCTTGGTCTTATTTTTAATGGTTTCATGGAAACTAGAAGAAACATTGCCAGAAGAAAACCGTGTACCAAGTAACTTATCCCAGTTATTAAAGAATTTTAGTTCTTTATTCAAAGATCGCCAATTTGCAGGCTATGCTTTAACACAAGGCTTTATTATTGCTGGAATATTCGCATATGTTTCTGGAACTCCATTTGTCTATCAGAATATTTATGGTGTGACTCCACAAGTTTTTAGTCTATTATTTGGAATGAATGGGATTGCTTTAATGATTGGAAGTCAACTGGTAGGGCGTTATACAGATTTCATTCCAGAGAAAACCTTTTTGCAAATAGGTTTATTTTTATCTACCTTATCTGGCGCTGTGCTATTAGTTGCTATCCTTTTGCATGCGCCACTCTTGGCAATCGTAGTCCCCATTTTCTTTATTGTGTCCTCCATTGGAATGATTACAACAACGTCTTTTTCATTAGCCATGGAGTCACAAGGACATATAGCGGGAAGTGCGTCTGCACTTTTAGGCTTATTGCCTTTTATACTTGGCTCATTAACTGCTCCACTTGTTGGAATAGCAGGAGAACATACAGCCATCCCTATGGGTATTATTATTTTTTCAGCTAGCTTTATAGCGCTGCTCTCTTATTATGGACTAGTTAGAAAAGGCTCCAGTGTTGTACAAACTTCAAGATGATTGAATATAATCAAGAAAACCAAACTTTATCAGCTGCCTTAGCCCTGTACTCTAAAGGGGCTAAGGTTTATTTAATTTCTTTTGAAATCGTGGATTCCTATAAAATTGACTACAGCTAGATTAAAAACTTTGGAATACGTTTACCCGCTTTTGGTTCTTTTATTTTAGCTGATATATTTTTGGTTATATATCCCTCTTTATGTGACCACCTAGACAATAACTTTATTAACTACATTCTATGAGCAAGAAATAATGCGGATGTAAATGCACATGAAATTGGCACTTTACTGATTGGTAGTAGATTTTTTAAATTTAATATAAATATTTTTATCGTTAATTTATAAAAAAGTAATTTGTTTTATAAATTATCCGGAATTAGAATAACATTTGTAATAAAAAAATCCAAAATGATGACTGGGGAATCAACAGCTTAATCTTTAGTTTAGATCCTTGAAATTAAAAAACCTTTTTAAATGAAGAGCTTTATAAACTGTATTAGAAATGAATGATGTAGAATATATCACCTGTATTTATCCATTTGCTAGTTTAAGGGGATTCCTGGGGAGTAGTACATCATATTGGTAACTTTCATCAATTTAGTATTTTTGTTAATGTATAAAAAACTCTATCAAGATGAAGTGAGGTTATAGAATTGGACTTGAAATTAAGTGGAAAATTAGTATTAGTAACGGGCTCGACAAGCGGTATAGGTAAAGGTGCTGCCAAAAGTTTTTTACAAGAAGGTGCCAGAGTCATTATCAATGGACGTACTGAAGCAGGAGTTAAGGCTGTTGTTGAAGAACTATCATCATTGGGCACAGTATACGGAATTGCAGCTGATGTTTCTAAATCGGAAGATTGCGAGCATCTAGTAACACAAGTTAAAAAAATCGGAAACTTGGATGTTTTAGTAAATAATACAGGTGTTTTTGAAGTAAAGCCATTTTTGGAAGTAACAGATGAAGAATGGTTAAATTATTACCAAGTAAATGTTTTAAGTGCTGTCCGATTGTCAAGGGCATTTTTAAAAGAGATGATGGAGCGTAACTTCGGCAGAATTATTAATCTAGCAAGTGAAGCTGGTATTAAACCATACCCCGAACTGGTTCCTTACTGTGTCTCTAAAACATCTTTAATAACACTTTCCCGGGGACTTGCTGAAATTGCTAAAGGAACTGGAGTAACCGTAAACTCAGTCCTTCCAGGTCCTACATGGACAGAAGGTTTTGCTCAATTCATAACAGATCTTGCAAACGAAAAAGGACAAGATTTAGATACCTTTATAAAAGAATACTTTAAAAATGACCAACCTACGTCACTTATCCAGAGATACGCAACAGTAGAAGAAGTTGCCGATACGATCGTGTTCCTCGCTTCTGAAAATGCATCTGCTATCAATGGAGTTGCTCAACGCGTAGAGGGTGGAATCATACAATCAATTTTATAAAATGAAACTTCCATCAGTGGGAGTTTTCCGACGTACAGGAAATACTAGTGCAGAGAATGCGACAGGGCGTCGCATTTTGTCTGCGTCAATCTCCCACTGTTGGTTTGTTGAAAACGAGAGGTGGAAAATATGGAACTGGCATTTGTTACAGGAGTATCTAAAGGGCTTGGATATAGCATAAGTGAGGTTTTGGCTGAACATGGTATTGAGGTTATAGGTTTGTCTAGGAACACCAATGAAATGGTGAAAAACCTTATGACAAATAGTAAAGGTCAATATACACACATATCAGCTGATCTTATTAACGTGGAAGAGATTGAATCCCTCATTAAGAGGATATGCCAGCGAATTCTTGCAGAAAAGCCTCAAAAATTATACGTGATTAATAACGCAAGCATAATCGAACCCATTGAAAGATTGGGTTTTCTAGATAATCACTCGATTCAACAAGCTGTCCATTTAAATCTTCTTGCACCCATGCTGATTAACAACACATTTTTAAAAGAATTAAGGAACGAAGATATTGAGTTAGTCATTGTCAATGTAACTTCTGGCGCAGCTGAGCGACCTATTCATGGATGGAATGTATATAACGGGACAAAAGCAGCCATCAATATGCATACAAAAGTTGCAGGACTTGAACAGGAAAATATAAAAGGCTCTCATAAGATTATTGCCTTTAATCCTGGACTTATGGATACAGATATGCAAGGCACCATAAGAGGCGCTGAAGAGGAAGCATTTACTGAAATAAATAAATTTCTAAGCTTCAAAACAAATGGAGATTTACGTCAGCCTAGCAAAGTAGCGTCAGCCTTGGTTGACCTGATTTTGAATGAAAATTTAATGAACGGAAAAATTTATTCTGTAAATGAACTTTTATAAAGATACTTATAGATATTTGTTCCATAAACAGGATAAATCTATGAATTTGGTTTATGTTAGGTGAGCAAACTAATCCTCAGAGAGTTGGATCCAACTTTTTTAATGCCCTCTTTTGGACAAAGCGACGCCAGCCGTATAGAAATTCATTTTAATGAGACAACCTTTGTTTCAAGCGTTGGAACATAAAGGTATCGGATACTGACCTATAGGTATAAATCTCACTAAGAGTATTTTTCTCTCTTATCCATATAAAAATTACCGAGCTTACTTTCTCGGCCAACATATTGGTCTGCTTTAGACAAAAAATAAATAAAATAATTACCAAAAGAGCTTGTTTTGATAGAGAATTCATTCAAAACAAGCTCTTTTTTATCTTTATAACTTATAAGTAAAATCGAAGGTGGTTTTTTCGAGGTTTAATTATTATCTTCGAATCGTCTAGCTATTTTTTTTTCGCTAACGGTTTCTTTTATATGCTCCGAAAGCAATAAATTCAGGTCGTTAACGGTAAAGTTTTCTAAAGCGCTCATTTTTTCTTGAATTTCATTGTTGAATATTTGTTCAATTCGCCGAATTTGAGTCGTTAATTCTTTTCCTTCAGGGGTTAACGAAATAATTACTTTTCGATTGTCATCCTGAGAAATTTCTTTATCGATAAATTTTTTATCTAGCAATCTTGCGACAAGACGGCTTGGATGTTGAGCGTTGCATAATAATAAATCCCCGAGTTCCGCAATGGACATAGGCCCAAATTCGGCTAAAACCGTAATAACCTCACTTTGACTAGGTGTAATATCTAGTCCATTTTCTATTAGCAGAGTAGAAAATCGGTTATTCCCTTCTCTTTGAACACATTGAATTAAGTATCGTAATTTATCTATTGCTCTCAAAACTTTTCACTCCTTATGGGAGAAGTATAACATATTATATGCCTTGACATATAATTTTTCTTTGTATATTATATGTCTAAACATATATGCCTTAACATATATTTGAGGAGGAGAGTCAATGAAGAAAACCGTCTTGGTAACAGGAGCATCTTCTGGGATTGGGGAAGAATTTGCAAAACAATATGCGAGTAAAGGATATAACCTAGTACTAGTAGCTAGATCTAGAGAAAAACTATTAAAGTTATCTGATTTGTTAACAACAAAATATCATATTCATGTGCATATTATTGTATTAGATTTATCAAAAGAGTTTTCTGTGAACGACATTTTCAGTTATCTCGAACAAGAAAAGATAGAAATAGATATTTTAGTTAATAATGCAGGTTATGCTACAAATGGAAGATTAACAAACATCGATTTTAAACATCAACATGAACAAATCATGCTTAATTCTGTCACAGTAATGGATATGTGCTATCAGTTTATTAAAGACAAATTATCAAAAAATAAAAATGAAGGAACGATCATAAATATTGCTTCAACTGCGGCTTTTCATCCTATCCCATATATGTCTATTTATGCTGCGACGAAGGCTTTTGTATTATCATTTACCGAAGCATTAAACAAGGAATATCGTCAGTATGGATTTGATATTATTGCTGTTTGTCCAGGCGCAACGGATACTAATTTTTTCAATAATGGCGGGGTTTCTTTTGGAAATAAACGAACACCTTATGATGTCGTTCAAACAGCGTTCGAAGGGCTTAAAAAGAAAAAAATAAGTGTGATAGATGGGAAGCAAAACATCTTTTCATCTGTCCTATTGCCGAAATTATTATCTAGAACGAAGATGGTTAACTTGGTATCAAATATTATGGTTAAACGAATAGATGCGAGGGGGCAATAAAAAATGAGAAAAAGACGATTAGGCTCTAATCTTGAAGTTTCTGAAATAGGATTAGGTTGTATGGGAATGAGTCAATCATACGGAAAAATTGATGAAAAAGAAGCCATAAAGACGATTCACTATGCATTGGACAATGGAATCAATTTTTTGGATACAGCAGACGTGTATGGAAATGGACATAATGAAAAGTTAATTGGGGAAGCATTATCTTTGTATAAGGGGACGACCAAAGCAATTGTTGCTTCTAAATTTGGAATCGTTAATGGAGACGATATTGCTAAGAGGTACATAAATGGAAACCCTAACTATATAAGGACATCAATTGAAAACAGTTTAAAACGATTAAACTTAGAATGTCTAGATCTATATTATATTCATCGTATAGATAAAACCGTGCCCATAGAAGAAACAGTTGGAGCGATGTCCGATTTGGTTTCCGAGGGGAAAGTCAGATATATCGGCATGTGTGAAGCATCACTCGATATTATTGAGAAGGCACATAACGTTCATCCGATTACAGCCATACAATCTGAATATTCTCTTTGGAGCAGGGATGTAGAGAAAACTATTTTACCTAAATTAAAAGAACTTGGTATTGGTTTTGTTCCATATAGTCCACTTGGCAGGGGATTTTTAACCACTCATTTTCAGTTTGTAGAAAATGATATGCGAAAATTTTTCCCAAGATTTCAAAATGAAAATTTATTGAACAATAGAAAACTAGTAAACAAGCTTACAGAAATAGCAGATGATATGAATTTTACTACTGCCCAATTAGCTTTAGCTTGGGTATTAAGCAAAGGTGAAAATATTGTCCCTATACCTGGGACAAAAAAGAGAACTAACTTGATCGATAATATGAAAGCAGTGGATGTTGTTTTAAATGCTGAACAAATGTCTGAATTAGATACATTATTTGATTTTTCAGCTATTAATGGATTGAGATATCCTGAACAGCTCATGGGAGAATTAGGTAATTAAAAAGAGGATGTTTTTATAAGGGATAAAATTTAACCGAAAATGATTAAATTTTTGAAAATAAATCGCCTTAAATATGTATAGAGCCTGTTTTTAATCATTCTTTTTTCAAAAACAGGTTTTTTTATCATTTAAGCCAAGAAGCCCCCTTTTTCAAAGGGCGATTAAAAATTTGTACCATTGAACTATCATAGGAATATGGTTACTGAAATATACCATTCTTTTTATAATTTAACGATGTTATTATTTAGAAAATACAAGATAATGATAATATATTGATGATTAATGCCCGCACACTCGTGACTTCAGTCGTGATTTTAAACCAAAATATCCTCAAGGAAGGAGCAAGGTATTTGAACATAAAATTAAATCTAAAAATTATTAAAGAAATGTGTGGTACTGTCTCCTTCAAAAGAGGAGATTCTTTTTACCGTAGCAATAAAGTAACGTTTGATCATTATAGTCCTGATCGTTGTAAAGCAACAGTAGCGGGAACGGAAGATTTCCATGTCACTATTGAAAAGGATGTTAATGGTGACATTCGAACGAAATGCAGCTGTCCTAAGCTAGTTTCTTTTGAAAGGGATTGTCAGCATGTTGCGGCCGTTTTATTGTCGATTTACAAACATCAACTTCAAGAAACAATCCCTATTGTTACAAATTCAACAAAACAGGAACTGACAGAAGGCTTTTTGACCCTTTTTAATGATCAGCTCGGACGATCAAGCGGTCATCAACTTCACTTTGAAAATAGGCAAGTGCTTGTTACAGAGTTTACATGTAAACCCGTCACCATAGGAAAAGGACGGTACATATTCGGAATAGAAATGAAGATTGGGCTGACCAAAGTGCAAAATATCCGCATTTTTCTGGAACAAGTGAGAAAAGGGAACCCATACATACTTTCTAGTACATTCACTTACCATCCAGGACTTCATTGCTTTCAAAAAGAAACAGATGGGGTGATTCAGCAGCTCATTGAAGTGATTCGTGATGAAAAGGTGTATGGTGATGCATTGCCTGACAAGGATCACCATCACATACTGCTCATAACTTCCACTTCTTGGGAGCGACTACAGCCTTTACTACAAAAAGCACCACAAGTGAAGGTCGAATACGAGGGACAAACCTTTGAGGAACTGCACATAACGGATGAATCACTGCCATTACAGTTTGACTTTACAGAATTGGAGGGCAAAAACTATCAACTGAAGGTTAAAGGCTTGAATAGAATGGTTGTGCTAGAATCCTATCGGTCTGTTCTATATGAAGGGAAATTAAAACAATTGGAAATTCAGGACTGTAAACGTCTTTCGGACCTAAAACAGATGCTAGATGCTTCAGGAACGAATCAAATTCCAATTCCTCAAGGGCAAATCGGTTTTTTTATGGAAAAAGTGGCTTTAGGTTTAAGGAAACTAGGAGACGTAAAAATATCCAAAGCTTTAACCAAGCAGTTTATGAAGACACCGTTAATGGCTAAGCTCTATTTGGATCGTGTCAAAAATCGACTGCTTGCTGGGTTAGAGTTTCACTACGAAAATATGATCATTAATCCATTAGAAAGTAGAGAACTCTCAGCAGAATCCATGTTGATTAGGGATGTAGATAAGGAAGATGACATACTGCAGCTGATGGAGGAAAGCGCATTTGCCAAGACGGATGGAGGATATTTTTTACATAATGAAGAGCTAGAGTATGAGTTTCTGGTCCATGTCGTTCCAAAGCTCCAAAAGCTGGTCCAAATTTATGCAACAACGGCGGTAAGAAACCGGATTTTCAGAGGAAATGCTCGTCCACAGGTGAGGGTGAAGGTCAAAAAAGAGCGGACCAATTGGCTTGAATTCAAATTTGAAATGGAAGGCATTCCTGAAAAAGAAATACGCGAGGTTTTATTAGCTTTAGAGGAAAAACGGAAGTATTATCGTTTGCTTAATGGATCGCTTCTCTCGCTTCAAACAAGCGAATTTGAAGAAATTCATCGTTTTCTTCATGCACCTCATATGCAGAATAAAGATTTGGCAAGTGGGTTGGATTTACCCTTCGAACAGTGTCTTCAGCTTTTAGATTCTGTCCAGGTTAGCGATGCCTTCAAGCTTGAGGAATCCTTTCATCAGTTTCTTGATCACCTCCGTCATCCTGGCAGTTTGGAGTTCGCAGAGCCAAAGAGCTTAGAGCCAATCCTCAAAGATTATCAAAAGTTAGGGTATAAATGGATGAAAACACTTGCCCACTATGGCTTCGGAGGGATTCTAGCAGATGATATGGGACTTGGAAAAACGATCCAAAGCATCGCGTTTATCGTTTCCGTGCTTCCTGATATCCGTAAAAATAAACAGCAGGTCCTTATTGTTTGTCCCTCATCCTTAACCTATAACTGGCTTAGTGAAATTAGTAAGTTTGCACCCAGCCTGCAAGCGGCTGTCATCGATGGGAATAAAGAAGAGCGATCCAAGTTAAGGAAAGAATTAACAGATATCGATGTGGTCATCACCTCTTACCCGTTATTACGCCAGGACATCAGCTGGTTTGAGAAACAATCATTTCATACCGTGTTTTTTGATGAGGCCCATGCATTTAAAAATCCTATAACCCAAACAGCACGGGCGGCAAAGAAGCTACAGTCCGTTCATTGCTTCGCTCTTACTGGTACACCTGTAGAGAATTCTATCGAGGAGCTGTGGTCGATCTTTCACGTTGTCTTTCCAGAGCTTTTCCGTGGATTAAAAGAATATAGTAAGCTTTCAAGGGAAAATATTGCTCGAAGAATCCGGCCATTTTTACTTCGCAGGTTGAAGGAGGATGTCCTTTCAGAGCTTCCTGGAAAAGTAGAGTCGAGAGAATCCGTGGAGCTGCTTCCGGAACAAAAGAAGCTGTATGCAGCATATTTAGCGAAACTGCGTCATGATACGCTAAAGCATCTAGATAAGGATACCATTCGGAAAAATCGCATCAAAATTTTGGCAGGTTTGACTCGCCTCCGGCAGATTTGCTGCCACCCAGGTCTTTTTGTAGATGGATATAAAGGAAAATCAGCGAAATTAGAACAGCTCTTGAAGATTGTTGAAGAAGCAAAGCTATCTGGAAGAAGGGTATTAATTTTTTCACAGTTTACGAAAATGCTTGAGCTCATAGGTAGAGAGTTAACAACGAAAGGACTTTCTTTCCTTTACTTGGACGGACAAACCCCATCTGAAGAACGAGTGGAAATTTGCAATCGATTTAATGTTGGAGAACGTGATTTATTTCTTATTTCCTTGAAAGCAGGAGGTACAGGCCTCAACCTGATGAGTGCGGATACCGTTATTTTATATGATACTTGGTGGAATCCTGCAGTCGAGGAACAAGCAGCTGATCGTGCCCATCGTATTGGTCAGAAAAATGTTGTACAGGTCATCAAGCTTGTTGCCCGAGGAACAATCGAAGAAAAAATAAATGAATTGCAAGAGAAAAAGAGACATCTTACGGAAGAAATCATCGATTCTGAGGTGAAAGTCTTGTCTACTCTTAACGAAGAAGATCTTAGAGAAATATTCATGATCTGAAAATAATTAGGTGATTTCTGAAAAAAATAAAAATAACTATTTTTTAAAATTGCCGCATTTCTCAAACAGGAAAATGCGGCTTTAGTGCTATCAAGAGTAAACCACTTTATTTGTATTGAAAATAATGGCCAGTCGATGATATTAATGGAGGAAGAAAAGGAAACTATTACACTACACTCTTGCTATATAAGTAATATTATAGTTTACCTTCACTTTTTTTCATTTTCATAAACAAAGAAGCATATGTTTCTTGCCTAAACAAGTAAAACTTTAAAGTAAGGCTATTCATTAAAAAAAGCAGCCCAGCCAAAAAAATAACTCCTTTAATGTGAATAATGCCACTTAAATAGCCTCCTAATATAGGACCAATGAGGTTTCCTAAGAAAAGAGCACTATGATAATAACCGAATGTTAAGCTTTCCATGTTTTGAGGTGCATGGATTCGTATTAAACTGATTACGGAAGGGAGTAGGCCGCCTATAAATATCCCCATCAAAAATCGAGCGAAAAGAAAGAGCCATATAGAGGAAAATAATGCTTGAAAAACATAACAAATAAAATTCCCGAACAAGCAGATTAACAGGATCATCTCCGGTCCAACTTGATCCGCTTTCTTTCCTAAAATGGGAGAAAAAATCATAATTGAGAACCCTGAGATCGAAACAGATAAACCAACCATGGTTGACAATAAAACTCCTTTATCCCACATGCTTTCCACATACGAGGCTAAAAATGGAGAAGTGCTCATCGTTGAAAATTGAATCAGAAATCCGGCTATAAATAAAGGTCCAATTAGGGGCTTTTTAATGATTTCTTGTAATTCTAAAAGAAAGTTTAATTGTTTTTTTTCAGTCGTGGCATGTTTTAAGTTAGTTAGCTCCGGTTTATTTAGCTCTGTTAAAAAGAAGAAGATAAGAAAACCTGCAATAAGTAGCATTGAGCTTGATACGTAAAGAATCTTATAAAATCCTATCCATTCTCCCAAGATTCCCCCTATTAAAGGTCCTAAAATATTGCCGGCATATGCGCCAGACTGAGCACCGCCCAGCGCATAACCGATTTTTTCTTTAGGAGTATTCATCGTAATAAATGGAGAAGAAGCAGGAATAAATCCACCAAATATCCCTAAAATAAATCGTAGAACTAATAAATGCCAAGCTGAAGAACTAAAAGTCATTAAGGCCGTTGCAAGTGACATGCCAAGGGCAGAACGTATAAGAATCGTTTTTCTACTTGTTTTATCTGCAATTTTCCCCCATATTGGTTGAAATAGAAAAGCAGATAAAAAAGTAGCACCAAAAATCATCCCCGTCCAAAGCTGAATGTCCGTTTGATTATGAACTCCTAAATCATTTTTAAGGTAGATTGGGATAAAAGGTATAATTAAACTAAATGCAGACATCACTAAAAATTGTGTAATGCTTAAAATATACATATTCTTTTTCCAGACTTCCAACTTATTCACTTCTCTCACTGGTTTAATAACCTCATTATTCAATTAAGCTTTTTATGTCTTTATGACTTCCGTTTCTAGTCCTGAGGATAATGTTTACAGTAAGAGTATATCGATTAGAGTGCACTATAAGGAAAGGGGAGAAATTTAGATAATAAAAAAAAGACCTATTAATATTAGGTCTTAACAAACTAATTTGTAAAACTATTCAGCTTTGTTCCTCCAGTTTCTTATAATAATCTATTTTTTGGTTAATTTTTAGTAGATTATCTTCTAGTTCTTTTATTTGTTTGATAACATTTTCTTGATGTGTTTCTAATAATGCGCGTCTTTCCTTCACAGAAGAATTACCTTTACGCCTTAATTCAGCAAATTCTTGCATATCACTGATAGGCATTTTTGTTTTTCTCAGTTTAATCAAAAAATCAATACATGATATGTCAGTCTCTGTATATCTACGGTATCCATTTTCATCTCTATCAACTCTACCTAATAATCCTATACGTTCGTAATAGCGGAGAGTATATGTGCTAAGTCCAGTGATTGAGGATATATCTTGAATGGTTAATAATTTTTCCATGGCATCATTATACCACATTTACAGATTTTTCGAACGGGAAAGCCACTGCGGTGCATTAGCACCCCCTTTAGGGGTGGGGTGAAAGTGAGATCAGATACGGAGTACCATAAAGACCGAAGGTTTATGGTGCTTCAAGTATCTGAAAATATACAGGTAGATAAGAGTATTCCTCTTGTATTTTTTATTTTCAAAATTATATAATAATAGAAACAAATGTTCGTAAGGGGATTATCCATTGGAGACTTATTATAAAGGGTTTAAATTTCGCCTATATCCTACAACTGAACAAGCGACTCAAATGAATAAAACGATAGGTTGTTGTCGGTTTTCATTTAATTTGGCATTAGCTAAACAAAAAGAAAAAGATCTCTTGTGGTGGATCACAGAAGAAATGGTCCAAAATGGACAACTTCTTTCCAATGAATGGAAAGGTACAAGATTTAGTACTAATGCTTCGCTGAAAGATAGCACTGAGTTTAAGAAAACCACTTTGTGGTTAAAAGAAGTAGATTCGACGGCCATTCAAAACTCTATTCAAAATTTAGGAGATGCCTATCAATCTTATTATAAAAAAGAAAAAGGAAAACCAAAATTTAAATCAAAGAACAATGAAATTCAGTCCTACACTTCTAAATGCAATTATAACAATGGAGTAGGAAGCATTCGTATTGTAGATGAAAACTCTATCATTCTACCAAAGGTAGGGAAGGTCCGTTTTGCTAAATCAAAAGAAATAAAAGGTAGAATTATTAACGCCACTGTTCGAAGAACACCAGCAGGAAAGTATTTTGTCTCTGTTTTAGCTGAAGTAAAAAAAGAGCCTTCTCAAATAAGTATGTTTCAAACAGGGATAGATGTTGGATTAAAAGAATTTGCCACCCTTTCAGATGGCTCTGTGATCCATAATCCTAAACATTTTTATCAACTTGAAGAAAAAATGAAAAAAGAACAAAAAGTTCTTTCAAGAAGAGTGATCGGAAGTCGAAACTGGTATAAACAAAAAATAAAAGTAGCAAAAGTACACGAAAAAATAGCCAACACTAGAGAAGATTTTTTACAAAAAATAACGACAATGCTGGTGAACGAAAACCAAGTCATTTGCATTGAAGATATTAAGGTGAAAAATCTATTAAAAAATGGAAATTTAGCAAAAGCTATTTCAGATGTTTCGTGGTCAAAATTTAGAAGAATGCTCACTTCTAAATGTGATTGGTACAACAAAACACTTGTGGTTATTGGATCTAATTATGCATCTTCTCAAATTTGTCACAATTGTGGTTATAAAAATAAATCTGTTAAAAATTTAGCTTTGCGAGAATGGGAGTGTCCTAATTGTAAAGAAATACACCGGGACCATAATGCAGCTAAAAATATTTTGGCCGAAGGGTTGAGAATACTTTCTGAAATGAACCAACCTCAAGTAGCATAAATATCATTTCTAACCGTGGGGCACACGGGGATAGCCTAATGAGAATCGCTAGAGACTAGATAACCGAAGGTTTGTAGGACATAGGAAAACTCACAGCAGATAGAATGTGTGCAAAAAACTCTATCTAACGAGCTTGGGGATAAAGAATCCCACTGCTTCAGCTGTGGGAGCAGTCAAAATGTTATACAGAATAACCTTAATCTATAAAATTATCATTAAAAACTAAAACCCATCCATGTATTTTCTTTATTTTTAATATATCTTATTGGTCTATATGGATTAAGAATGGAACAACACCGTCTGCAAATGTGGACGGTGTTAAGCTTGTTTGCGGTTTTAAAAGTAAATAACTTGTTATTACACAAATCTATCCATTGTAAATGTAGTAATCGTTGATCTCGTGGATAAGGAAACCAATCTTTTACAAATCGAGGACATATGTCCTTTCCAACATAATTAGCTATATCGTTTAATAATAATGAAATCCATAATTAAGGAGATAAAAAAATGAGAGGGAGTTTATTTGCTTTTTTAGGCGGGGCATTTATTACCCTACAGGGAGTAGCGAATGCTCGGATTAGTCAAGATATAGGTACTTGGCAAGCGGCGACGATTACCCAGTTAACTGGATTCATTATGGCGTTACTTATCCTGATGCTCGTTCGAGATAGAAAGTGGAAAAGGATTAAGCAAGTGAAACCGATCTATTTAATTGGCGGTGCTTTAGGGGCAGTCATTATTTTCAGTAACGTCACGGCTGTTCACAAAATTGGTGTTACCCTTTCGATAGCTGCTCTACTAATTGCTCAGCTGAGTTTGACCTTTATAATAGATAGTAATGGCTGGTTTGGCGTGGAGAAGCAGAAGATGAGACTGCCACAGTTCATCGGGATCGGTATGATGATCTTGGGTGTAGTGATACTTAGGTTATAATGATGGAGAAAATTCGGCTGGAGGGTGACAATGGGTAATGAAAGAAATCAATGATCAGGAGCAACTAACATCTTATTTGCATTTTTTTCAAATAGAATCCATATTAAATGAACAATTAATACCGCATTTGTCACTATATAGCTTTGATCAAGGGGAACTTATCTGTTCTCAAGGAGAGCCTTCGCATTATCTGTACGTACTTGTGAAGGGGAAGGTGAAGATTTATACGACCTCGGCAGAAGGCAAAACATTGATTCTCTCCTTTAAGAAACCACTGGAGGTAATCGGGGATATTGAATATGTAAGGGATATTGATATTATCAATACGGTTGAAGCAGTATCACCTGTCTGTATGATTGGTGTTCATCATCGTTGGCTGAAAAAATACGGAAGAGATTATGCCCCTATGCTTCAATTTTTACTAGAAATCATTACACAAAAGTTTTACGTTAAATCGAATTCTTTGAGCTTTAATTTGATGTACCCAGTAGATGTGCGATTAGCAAGCTATTTAATGTCTGTTTCCTTTGATGAATCGAATTCTCCACTTAAAGGGCAGCTAAGCACAGCGAATTTAATGGATGCAGCGAATTTAATTGGAACCAGCTATAGACATCTGAATCGGGTCATCCAACAATTCTGTATAGAAGGTCTGGTTGAGCGTAAAAAAGGGTTCATTCTAGTAAAGGATTGGGAAGGGTTAAGAGCGCTGGCAGGTAATAATATTTACGAATAGACTTATTTATTTATGTAGTAGGCTATAACATAATGATTCAAAATGGGAGAGTTAAAGATATGATTCTAGGACTATTATTGGCTCTTATCGCGGGTTCGCTTCTTAGTTTGCAAAATATTTTCAACAGTAAGGTGAATGAGCGCTCGGGATCCTGGGCAACAACTACAGTAGTATTAGGAATGGGGTTCTTAGCTTCACTAACGATCGGTCTAATATTTGAAGGGAATCAACTATTTATCTTACAAAATATGAAGCCATGGTACTGGTTCAGCGGTTTACTCGGGGTAGGAGTGGTCATCTGTCTGGTTCAGGGGATAAAGCTGCTTGGTCCTACTTATGCCATTTCTTTCGTTCTAACATCACAGCTCGGGTTTGCTTTATTGTGGGATTCACTGGGCTGGTTAGGTCTGGATAAGGTCCCTTTTACTTTCA
Source organism: Bacillus sp. 03113 (assembly GCF_006546985.1). Taxonomy (GTDB): domain Bacteria; phylum Bacillota; class Bacilli; order Bacillales; family Cytobacillaceae; genus VATK01. The sequence goes on along the minus strand of NZ_VATK01000020.1, from coordinate 60,248 downwards.
AGCAGCTGATAGGTGTACTGATCATAAGTGGAGGCATTATTGTATTTAAATTGGGCGGAAGACCTGAGAAACAAAGGGTGTCTAAGATGATTAAAGATGGTTTTTGCCATGATGCAATCATACTGGATAACAAAAGCAGAAAAGGCGGAGATCTTTTTTGAAAAAATATCAAACGTTATTTTTCGATGTAGATGATACTTTATTGGATTTTGGTGCAGCAGAAAACATGGCACTGCGCTTGCTTTTTGAAGATCAAAAAATTCCCTTAACCGCTGAAATCGAAGCTTATTATAAAAAAATAAATCAAGGTCTCTGGAGATCCTTTGAGGAAGGAAAAATCGATCGTGATGAGGTTGTGAATACTCGTTTTTCCATTTTATTCAAGGAGTTCGGTCAAGTGATTGATGGAGTTTTACTAGAAAAGAATTATCGAAGCTATTTAGAAGAGGGGCACCAGCTTGTTCATGGGGCCTTGGAACTGATAACAGACCTGCAAAATCAATATGATTTATATATTGTTACGAACGGAGTTTCTAAGACTCAAGATAAACGCTTGCGTAATTCGGGTTTATATCCGCTATTTAAGGATATTTTTGTTTCAGAGGATACTGGTTTTCAAAAGCCAATGAAGGAATATTTTGATTATGTTTTTGCACGAATTCCTTATTTTTCTGTAGAAAAAGGATTAATCATTGGTGACTCCTTAAACGCAGATATCAAAGGCGGGCAGCGAGCTGGCCTAGATACATGCTGGTTCAACCCTAAAATGAAACCCAATGACACTGGAATTATTTCAACCTATCAAATCAAAAAGCTTAAAGAACTGAATCGAATATTAAACGTAGAATCGGCATCTGTTAGGTAGTGGTAATAAATGGTGAAATATTGAAAAAAGCCATCTTTTAGAATTTTCATTTTTAAAGAGATTGCTTTTGTACTTGAAAAAAATAGTATTACTATTTTTAATATTCCTTGACGAGAATATTCATAAAAAGGTATATTATAAGTATTAGTATGGTAACAAACAGACGAAAAGGGGTGATTGATGTGACTGAAATTGTGGGGAAATCCGGCACCATACTAAATGTAAGAAATGATTCATTAAAGGAACATCTGAATGATGAATGTAACAACATTTAGCGCACTTGCCGAACCAAACCGCTTACGTATTGTAGAGCTCTTAATCGAAGGTCCATTAAATGTAGGGGATATCGCTAATCGCCTTCAACTCCGTCAGCCTCAAGCCTCGAAGCATCTCCATGTCCTATTGGAGGCCGGGCTGGTTGACGTACAGGCTGTCGCCAATCGCCGTAACTACAAGCTCCGATCAGAGCCATTCCAAGAACTGGATGAATGGCTTGAAGCTTACCGAAGTATTTGGAACGAACGATTCGATAATTTGGAGAATTACCTGCAAAAGCTTCAATCCAACGAAAACAAACAAAATTGAATTTTGGAGGAGATTTGAATGACAAATAAAATGAGTATAAAGACAGACGGTCCGGAACTTATTTTAGAGCGTGTTTTTAATGCACCGCGCGAGCTTGTATTCAAAGCGTTTTCAGAGGCTGAGCATTTGAAGGAGTGGTGGGGCCCTCGCGGCTGGATCTTAACGGTTTGCAACGTCGATTTTCGTCCGGGCGGCATTTGGCATTACTGCATGAAGTGCATTGACGAGAAACAAGGGGATTTCTACGGTTTCGAATCTTGGGGTAAAGGCGTCTACCAGGAAATAGTAGAGAATGAAAAGGTCGTTTATATCGACTATTTCTCTGATGCTGAAGGAAATGAAGCGGAGGGGATGCCGCCATCTGAGATCACAATGACTTTTGTAGAGTACGAAGGAAAGACGAAGCTCATCAGCCGTTCTAAATTCCCTTCTGCTGAAGCACTCAAAACCGTTATGGAAATGGGGATGGAGCAAGGAATTACTGAAACTTGGGATCGCCTTGCTGAGCATCTACAATCGATTCAATAACTTTTTCATATACGAATCCGTCCAGAGTAGAGGATATAAAAAGATTTGCTTAATCATAGTAGAGGCAGCTTGGAACCTTAAGTTCATGTTCCAAGCTGCCGTAGTTTCTTAAGTATTTTCTCAGAAGAAATTGATCAAGCTGCATTTAACATTCTACGAATGGTTAAATGAGTAAACATGATATATTTTACATAGTTTATGGGAGAGTAGGTATATTGAAAGTTTTATATTTATTGCTAATACTTTTAGGTATAGTAGTTATTTCAGGTTGTCAATTGAACCAAGGAGAAACGATGGTTCTGTTGGATGAAAAGGTAAAAAAGGTGGAAGTATCTAAATCCAATGGGGTTGGCGACATAAATCAAGATATCATGTTATCCTTCGATGATAAACAATCCATTAAAATCTTTGAGGGAGCGATCAGAACCGCAACCAAACAGGAATCAGCTATGAACGTAGTCGACCCTGACTTTGATTTGATCGTTGGATATGGAGATAAATTTCCCAAACATGCCATTCACCTATGGTTGGGAAATGAAAATGAATCAAGCATCCTAATGTACATGGTAGGAGAGGGAGAAACATACCTAACTTCGTCCAAGTTTACAAATCAACTAAGAGAGTTAATTTTGTCAGAAGAATAAAGATTAATAAAGCCTATCTAAGTAGTTATTCAACGTAATAAATATATGTACCAGCCTGTTTTTGATCTCTTTTTTTCAAAAACAGGCTTTTTCTTTCACTACTAATCAAAATTTTTATTGAATTTTGAAAACTAATAGACGATTAATACGTATATAATAATTATTGGATAAAAAAGGATTTAATATGTTTTATTATTTATAGAGCCTAATAAGCTAAATCGAAAGAAGGGGTTTCTGTGGCACAGGAAACATTATATTTTTCTGATAACTTTTTTTCTGCTGGAAGGACAGAGATCTTTAACGACTCAAAGGAAAAAGTAGGAGAGCTTGATCTGAGTGGTATTCTTACCTCTGGAATTGAGGTTATTGATCTAGAAGGAAATGTAAAAGTCAGCGGCAAGTTTCCATTCTTTGGACTTGGTTGGAAAATCTACAATAATCAAGGAACAGAAATTGGGATTTTAAAAGGCAAATTTTCTTTTTTCTCTAAGAAGTATGAATATCATGCATATGATCGTGAAGTATTTCAGATAAAATCTGAAGCTTTTTCAAAGCAATATATGATCTATAAAAATGAGACAGAGGTAGTTGCAAAATTTGATAGAATCAGTGGTTTCTTTTCATCACCGGCTTACCAATTAGTTCATAATGAAGACGATCCTTCATCAGAAGAGCTAATAGCGGTTGTAATGGGCGTCAATGCAATAGAAAAAAGAAGAAGAAATAGTTCTGCATCGGCGGCAACATAATTAATGATAATGAAATAGCATGTAGTTTTATTGCAGAAAAGTAGATTGGTGAGGTGTAAGAGTGGAAATTATTACAAATCTGATAACTCTTGATGAAATAGAATTATTAAGAGACCCATTAAATAAACTACATGAATACCATAATCGTAAATCAACCTATTTTTCTGGCAGCTATCCAAGAGTAACCTTTGAAGAACGTATAGAAGAGTATAGAAAAAAAGCAAAAACAGGAGAATACAGAATTGAATTATTAATTGACGTACAAACGAACAATATAATAGGGTTTTGTATCGCCTATAGTAAAAGAGTAAGCGGGAAGATAGAAGTTCTTTTTGTGGATGAAAAGTACCGAAGAATTGGATTAGGCAACAGATTAATGAATAGTGCCATGGATTGGTTTAAGGAAAATAATATAAATGAAATTGAATTGACAGTCGTGTATGGGAATGAGGCAGTGTCATTTTATCAGAAATTGGGATTTTATCCACAGTCAATGATTATGGCAACAAAAATATAAGTATAGTAGTAGGGGAATTATGGAAGGATATTTTCATACAAAAGCGAAGCCTATACAAGAGAATTAGTAAAAACTTGGAGGCGTTTTTATGAATTGTCCGATATTAAATCAAATTGGAGCTGTCTTTATACCAGTTAGTAACATCGAAAACGCGCGTGATTGGTATTGTGACTTATTAAATTTGCCAGTAGATAGAGAAATCCAATTTGGCCATTTGTATGTTTTACTTATGAAAGGTACGGGAATTGTTTTAGATAGTAAGATTTTCTCAAAGGAAAAGATTTTTAGAACCCCTATGTTTCATTTTAATACAGAAAATATTGTAGAGGCATATGAGTATATGAAGAATAAGGATGTTGAATTACTAACTGAAATTGAACATAATCAGTATTTTAATTTTAAAGACCCTGATGGTAATCATCTCATGATATGTAAGTGCTAAAAACATCTTATATTTTAACGAGGCCGGAATTGTTAATAGCCAATTGTATATATTGTGGTGATTAAAGGTTTAGGGGAGTGTTGTTATGAGGACAGATAAAATTATTTTATTCGATAATTTATATTTATAGGAAACTGAATGATCGCAAAGAACACATATTTGTAAAATATTTAAAAAGCTGGCTCCAAAAAGTCGGTTTTGAAGTCAGCCTTATGTTCTCATGAAAAAAGTATATAAAAGCTTCTATTTTATTTTTAGTTTTACTTCTTTTTGTATGGTTGTAGGATAGTCTATTAATTCGAGTTTGACAGGTCCAGTGCCTGCTTCTTCGGATGAATATGGGACCTTATAAGTGATATGGTCGTCACCTGGTGACCAACCTGCTCCAAATGGTTTATTTTTACCAATAATGTTGCCTTGCATATCTTCTGCATACATAAAAAGTTGTTTGTTAAAATAATATGGTTTGGCTTCCAATTGAATGTAAAGTTCATCGGATCTAGTTTCTACCTTAGATAATTTCCCATCTTTTGGTGCTTTAAGTATTTTTTGATTTATAGGGTCAATCGTAACCCATATTTCATCTTTATCAAGTGCACGGATAGAGTTAAAACGTAAGTGTAATTCTTTAGGATTGGTGAAGTAGTTGCTCTCTAAATAAATCGTTTCTTCATTTTTGTTAACCTTAATGGGTTCTAAATGATTTGATTTCCAAATTTGACCCTTTTCATCTTCTAGTTGAAGATCATTAATTCCAAAAATTTGTTTGCTGTTTTGTAGATTATATAACACATCAACTGCTGTAAGGGAAGGATATAATGTTACCTTTTTAAATGTAATCTCTTGTCCTTCAATCTCAACGGTTTTATTTAGTTCAAGAACTTTCTTTGCCGCAAATTTTTCTTCATCTAGTGTAAAGGGGATGTTCCAAACCCCTTCTTGATGATCCCAATTTTTGCTAAATTGAAAAGAAAGGATAAGATCTTTAGGCAAAGGTTCTCTATCTGTTAAACGGTATCTTATTTCTAGTAGTGAATCCTTATTCCCTGTTTTTAATTGACCTAGAACCTCATCAGGAAAGGGCTCTCCTTTATTATTCAACAACTTTATGTTTTCGGGAGAGATCTTTAGTTCTTCATTATCAGCTTGATATTTATAAAAAAAGATTAAATTCTTTTCATCATGGATGATTGAATCTAAAGTTACCTTTATTCCGTCGTGTTCATCTGTAGCATCAATTTTTTGAATATAATTATTTTCAACTGCTGCCAATAATCCTTTATCATAGCGGACCAACCCGATAATCTTATCTATTCCAGGTATATTTGAAACATAATCCGCCACCGTATCGGAAACATTAACCGAAGAAATAAAGGTAATAATGAGGATGCTTGCAGTGAGAAGCATCTTAATCGGGAGATGTTTTTTCTTCTTCCTACTTTTTACACGTTTTATGCCTTCAAGAATTGCTAGATCAGCCTTTTCTTCTGAAATGGAAAGAAAATTATATATATATCTTGATTTTTCTAATTCCCTCTTTTCTTTATCAAACATTCATCTCACCTCTTTCTCCTAATTGATCTTGAAGTGCTTTCAATCCTTTATAGAGCCATGTTTTAATGGTGCTTTCTGGGCTTTCTAAAATTTCTGCAATATCTTTTATCTTAAGATCATGATAATACTTTAGGATGATAACCTCGCGACTTTTCGGATCTATTTTAAGCAAGGCTTCTTCAATTTCTAACGTTTGGCTGTAATCCATCATTTCTGCTTTATTTTCTATTAAACTTGGGTTTGCAATCCTCTTTTTTTTTCGACTTTGATCGTAGCAGTAATTAAGCATGATTCGGATAATCCATGTAGCAAAATATTCAGCATGCTTCACTTTTTTTATAGAGCAATAAGCTCTAAACGTTACTTCCTGTAACGCTTCTAATGCATCCTCTTCATTTCGCAGGTAAGACATCGCTATCCTTAGTAATTGAACTTTATGAACTTGCATCAATTCGTAAAATGCCTCATCATCTCCTTTTTTTGCTTTTTTTAGTAGTTTCATTATTTCCAAGGAGACTCCCCCTTTTTTCTTTCTATACGTTAGACATAATAAGACAATAAAAAGTCTTAAAAAAATATTTTTGTATTTTAGAAGCTATTGTTTAAAAATGAAAACATTAGGATTCGAAAAAAAAGAAGGGCAAATTAGGTACGCCCATTATTCATTAATAGACATCTGAACAGGATTAGAGATCGTGAAGCCCCTTTTTATTATGTTATCTTATAGATAAAGAAAAATATGTTAAAATTTTCAATGTAGGAATATTTCAAAACTAACTTATTGGGGGAACTAAATGATGAGTGGGATTGCAAAAACTCCTCAACCACCATATTATGCGGTGATATTTTCTTCTCAGCGAACTGAAGGGGAAAATGGTTATGGGAGAATGGCAGAAAAAATGGTAGAGTTAGCTTCCCAACAAAAGGGATTCTTAGGTGTAGAAAGTGCTCGTGATAGAGAACTAGGGATTACAGTTTCATATTGGGACTCTTTAGATGCCATTAAAAATTGGAAGGAAAATTCGGCTCATAAAGTTGCACAAGAAAAAGGCAAAACAGAATGGTACGAAAAATTCGCATTAAGAATTTGTAAAGTAGAGAGGGATACATTTTTCGAAATGTAATTTATACATAAAAGACTACTATTCTTGTGTTGCAGAGAGAGTTTGCTTTAACCTATTATATTAGAATTTTCATTATCTATAATTATCGATTTGAGGTGCAGATTGAATGAACCTATTACCTGAAATCACGCTGAGTCCTATAGGTGTTATCCGAAGTCCGTTTATAACACCTGATAATATGCCGATTCAGCCAGTCGGGGATATGGCAGCTTCTGGATCTGTGGAGGTGCTGCCGCAGTATGTAGAAGGATTGAAAGATTTAGAAGGATTTTCACATGTTATCTTAATCTATTTTTTCCATTTGGCAGGACCGACTCGCCTGAAGGTAAGACCGTTCCTAGATGTTCAGGAACGTGGTGTATTTGCTACAAGAGCGCCGGTTCGTCCTAATTCGATTGGGATTTCTGTGGTCGAGGTCGAACGTATTCATGGTTGTTATATAGATTTAAAAAAAGTAGATGTGCTTGATGGAACACCTCTATTGGATATTAAGCCGTTCGTGCCGGATTTTGATGTTCCTAAGGGGGCTGTATTGACCGGTTGGATGGGTGAGGTATCAGAAAAAGCTATACATAAACGGGCCGATGACCGATTTGCTAGAAAAATGCCTGATTAAAAAAGGAGCTCTTACATAATGATCAGAAACGCAAAGATAGAGGATTGGAAAGTAATCTCTGAATTGCTAAATCAATTGGATTATCCAAATACGGAATCCTTCATAAAAGGAAAGATAGAGAAACTACTTATCCATCCTGACGAGGAACTACTCGTTTATGAAGACGATGGCAGAGTTATAGCATTCATTTCTTTGCATTTCATTCCTCAAATAGCATTAGAAGGCGATTTTGCAAGGATAAGCTATTTTTCGGTTGATACAACTATTAGAAGTAAAGGTATTGGCCGTAAGATTGAAGAGTATTGTGCTGACTTAGCAACGAAAAGAAACTGTGACAGGATTGAAGTACATTGCCATTCAAGAAGACTAGACGCACATCGATTTTATTTTAGACAAGGTTATACGGAGTCTCCAAAATATTTAATGAAGAAGATTGATTATTAATCTTACCAACGGAAGCTTGAAAAGTAATTTTTTATTTTCCATAAAATGATAGAAATCTTATTGAGAGCAAGGGTTTTTCTTTTTTTAGCGAATAATTAAAAAGAGGAATGCTATAATGAGAGTATCGAATACTCAGAAAATGGCGGTGATAAAAATGTTATCACAGCAAGAAATCCTTAATGAAATGTCAAGAAACCTGAATACATGGAAAGAAAAATACGGAGTGAAAAGGATAGGACTTTTCGGTTCGTATAGCAAGGGAGAACAAAAAGAATCCAGTGATATTGATGTATTAGTCGAATTTACAGATACTAATATGACGTTCGATAACTATATGGATTTGAAATTCAATCTTGAAGATTCCTTTCAAAAGCCGATAGATTTAGTCATCGTGGAAGATATTAAACCAGTTCTAAAGCCAAGTATTTTAAGGAGTGCCAAGTATGCTGAGGGAAGTTAAAGTCTTTTTAGAGGATATTTTCACTGCAGCAGTAAAGGTTGAGAAATATACAAAAGGTTTATCTTATGCCGAATTCCTAGATAATGATTTAGTGTTAGATGCCGTGATTAAGAATATTTTAGTTATAGGCGAAGCAACGAAAAACATTCCAGATGAATTTAGGCAAGCAAATTCTCAAATTGAATGGAGAAAGATGGCTGGTATGAGAGATATGTTGATCCATGGTTATTTCTCTATTAATCATAGAATTGTTTGGGATGTGGTCCAAAATAAAATTCCTACGTTAAAACAACATGTCCAGCAGATATTAAAAGAACTGAATACAGATAAGTAAGGATCATAGTATCGAGGAGTAGAGTTTTGGAGTGGTTTAAGGAAATATAAATGAAGTTTATGATTAAATAGGTGCGATGCTTTAACAAAAATACCGATTATTTTCTTGCAAATTCAGTTGACAACTCGAGTGGATGGTTGTAATATTGCATGTAATTAAATAACAATAAGCAAAGATTGGAAATAGTAGAAGAGTGTATAATCTTTTCAGAGAGCCGATGGTTGGTGTGAATCGGCAGTTATTGCCTTTGAACTCATCCAAGAGCTACTCCCTGAACGTTATAAGTAGGGGATGTCGGTTTCTACCGTTATGAGGATAGGTGGTGATAGCCACCGAAAATAAGTGGGTTAATGATGTATGGATTAATCAATTAGAGTGGTACCGCGAGCAATGCCTCGTCTCTATGTTTTTATAGAGACGGGGCTTTTTTTATACATTAATTTGAAAAAAAGGAGTGTTTCTGAAATGACGAGAAAAATTTGGGTGTTTGATACGACTTTAAGAGATGGAGAGCAAGTTCCAGGGGCTAAGCTGAATCTGTATGAAAAACTAGAAGTGGCTCAGCAGCTAAAGAAGCTACAAGTTGATATTATCGAAGCTGGTTTTCCCGCGTCTTCAGCTGGTGATTTTGATGCTGTGAAAGAAATTGCTACTAAAGTTGGAAATACAAGCGATTTGATGATCACAGCATTAGCAAGGGCAGTGAAATCGGATATTGATGCAGTTTATAACAGTGTGAAATATGCAGAAAAACCATTAATCCATATCGTTCTCGGCACTTCAGACATTCATGTGGAAAAGAAATTTGGAAAATCGAAAAGTCAAATTTTAAATATTGGTGTTGAGGCTGTAAAATATGCAAAAACACTTTTACCGGATGTTCAATATTCAACAGAGGATGCATCGCGTTCCGAGTTTGAATACTTATGGGCAACGATTGAAGCTGTAGTAAAAGCAGGGGCGACGATGATTAATGTGCCGGATACCGTTGGCTTTGCTGAGCCAGAAGAGTTTGGTGAACGAATTTTTAAATTAAATGATCGCTTAAAAAATTTGAATGATAAAGTGCTGTTAAGTGTCCATTGCCACAATGATCTTGGTATGGCAACTGCCAATACGTTAGCTGCTATTAAAAATGGTGCCGATAAAGTTGAATGTACGATTAATGGCATTGGTGAGCGTGCAGGAAATGCTGCCTTAGAGGAGGTTGTGATGGCAATTAATACGCGCTCATCCATATATAATGTGCACACAAATATTAAAACAAAGGAAATTATGAATACATCTAGGTTGGTAAGCAGCTTAATGGGACTAGACGTACAAGTAAACAAAGCCATTACAGGAGAAAATGCTTTTGCCCATTCTTCAGGAATACACCAAGACGGATTATTAAAATCAAGGGATGCTTACGAAATCATTAGCCCTGTTGAAGTCGGTTTAGACGATATGGAACTTGTTTTAACCGCACGTTCTGGTCGTCATGCAGTGAAAAATGCACTTGAGAAATTAGGTTTTCATCAAATAACCAACTCACAATTTGAAGGGATATTTGAAGCTTTCTTAGAATTAGCAGATGCGAAAAAAGAAGTATATAATCATGATTTATATGTCATCGTTGAGAATTATTATGCAAAACAAGATGTTCATAATGAAAATATGACATATTATAGTGATCATTTTTATGAATTAATGGACTTGCAAGTGATTAGTAATATTAATTTCCCGTCTGCAAGCGTGAAAATGAAAAGGGGCGATCAAATTTTGAAAAGCAGTGCAGTCGGTTCTGGTCCGATTGATGCATTGTATTCTGCCATCACAGAAATTAGCGAATTAGATATTAAATTAATTGAATACAATATTAGTAGTGTTTCAAGAGGTAAAGAAGCATTAGGGAAAGTGAAGATTCAAGTGGAATATAGAGGAGAGAAGTATATAGCCAAAGCAACGGAGACGGATATTATGAAAGCAAGTGCATTAGCGTATATCAATGCTATAAACAGTATTGTCGTTGATCAATTACTCCCAGTTGAATAATTTTCCATGCTTTTTTCTTATATTTAATTTGATCTATCACAATAGCAATTGACTGTGGTAGATCAATATATTATTAAATGTTATTAATGATGTTTTTTGCTTTTTTTATTGCGTTTGATAGGCTTAATAACAACAAAATATGGATACAAGTAACGTAAAATGTAGACTAAAATAAGTAATACAAAACAAACCGGCTGCTATAATAAATGAAAGGAAAGAAGTAGATTATGATCGTTAAAAGGATTTCATGTCAAGTGAAAGAAAATCAAGCAGACGCATTCTCGAAATATCAGGAACAATGGCAACCTTTGAACCAAATTACTGGATTTTTAGGGCAAGTTGGCGGATGGAGCATAAAAAATCAGTTTACTGCTTGTATAGTGTCATTTTGGCAGAGTAAAGATGACTATGATTATTTTATGGATTATGTACATGATGATATCTTTTTAAATATGGATCAATCTAATACATATACTGCAATTGATGTAGAGTTATTTAATACGGTATTTGAAATACCTGAAGTGGAGGATAATATCATTTCAGTTTTGAAAGAAAGTCATTTTATAAGGACTGCCTTGTGTGATGTAAAGGATGGAAGAACTTCTCGTTTTATAGAAATACAAAGGAGTGTATGGAATCCAGGCTTGAAAATGACAGGAAAAATGCTCGGTAGAGAATTTAGTTCTTCCTTGAAAGCAGATAACCGTTTCTTTGTATTCACTGGGTGGTTAAGTAAAGAAGCACATCAAGAATATCTAAATTTAACCTTTCCTGCTTTAAAAAACCAGGCAATGCCGGAACTCGATCTCGAAGAAATGATAGGAGAACAATTCATCATTGAAAATTCGTGGAGAGTAATACCGCTGAAATAAAATTATACGCATACGAATATTTTCAATAAAATGGGGTGGCACCATGCAAAAAAGTAATATTCAGATTGATAAGATAGTAGCAGACATTGTTGACAATATAGATTTCTCAGGAGTCGTGTATATGAAGAGTGGAAATGATGTTGTCTTTAAATCAGCGTACGGTTATGCAAACAGAGCTGAAGAATTGTCAAACACGTTGAATTCGCGGTTTGGCATCGCGTCTGGCAGCAAACTGTTCACCGCTATAGGAATTTGTCAGTTGGTTGAAAAAGGGACTCTCTCTTTTTATACTCGACTGAAAGATTGTTTGGATATTGATTTTCCAAACTTCGATGAAAGCATCACCATCCATCACCTTTTGACCCATAGCTCTGGGGTACCTGACTATTTTGATGAAGAAATGATGGATGATTTTGAAGATCTTTGGAAGGAACAACCTATGTATCTTTTAAAGAGTTTAACAGACTTCTTGCCGATGTTTCAAAATAAAGAAATGATGTTTAAACCAGGGGAAAAGTTTCATTATAATAATGCGGGTTATATTATTTTAGGATTAGTCATCGAACAGCAAACAGGGCTTCGTTTTACAGATTATATTGAGTCAGAAGTATTTACTCGATGCGGTATGAGAGATTCAGGATATTTTGCTATAGATCACCTTCCGAAAAATACGGCCTATGGGTATATAGATAATCAAGAAGATGGGACCTGGAGAACAAATGTATACTCCATACCTGTTAAAGGTGGTGCGGATGGTGGAGCATTCATTACTGCACTGGATATGATGAAATTGTGGGAAAGATTATTAAACTATGAGCTGTTAAGTGAAGAATATACCAATGCTCTTTTAAATCCGCATATATTCGTTAAGGGTGAAGTGTATTACGGTTATGGATTATGGATAAACAAAAGACAAAATACCATTTTCAAATACCATGTGATGGGATATGATCCTGGCGTCAGTTTTCATTCATCCGTGTATCCTAATCTGGGCATTAAGCTTGTTGTACCTTCAAATAAAAGTTCGGGTTCCTTTAATGTGATCAAAGCAGTAGAAAATTATTTTTGATCCTCTATTCGACCATAGAAGTATACGAAAAACGAGTCATAAATCAGTATCAAAAAGGGAAAAGATACGGGATTGCAATTGAGTTATAGCCTGTCGCATCTAGGAAATAATTTGCCCCCATCCACTCATTGGTCATTCACCGTTTTTATTCCTTTAGGACAGGGGTCTATTCACTGAATCAAGCTAAACAGGATCCAATGGTGAATGAACAAACGATCTAGCTATTTTTTTATAAATAAACTCATATTTTTCAATCTACAATTCTACAACAAAATAAATCAAATCTTGATTTACTCTGTTCTTATCCCCCGTTTTACTCTAATAAAGGCGATGAACTCACTCAATTCTTCCAAATCCAATGGGACGTTATCAATGAAAAGACATGGTTTTTCATGGTGAAGCATTTCGATGACTTCAACTTTACTGTGAATCTCGCGTCCTAATAAATAATCGATTGATACATCAAATAGATCCGCAATTTGAATAAGCGCTTGTAAAGGGGGGCGACGATATCCCGATTCATACCCTGCATAGGTGCTTTTCGCGATCCCTAAACGGTCAGCTGCATCTTGCTGGGACCAATTATTCTTTTTTCTTAAGTGTTCCAATTGTTTTAGCACGTTTTTCTCCCTCCGCTTTCTACATTATACCATGTCTCTTTTTTATTCAAAAGATTTTTGTGTTCAATTCGCGTACTTTTATTGATTTTTCGCCCTTAATAGTCGTATAATGTACTCCATAAGAACACAATACGCGAACATTTAAGATATATATTCAACAAGGAAGAGGTAAGGCATGAAAAAAATTCTATTACTTGCAACAGGCGGAACCATTGCTTCAGTGACTAGTGAGGATGGTCTTGTTCCTGGATTAACGGCTAACGAATTACTTCAGCATTTTGACCATGATTATGATGACTCACTAGTTGATGTCACGTGTAAAATTTTAATGAACAGAGATAGCACGAATATGCAGCCTGAAAATTGGATTGAAATAGCGGAAGCCATCGCTGAACATTATGATGATTATGATAGCTTCATCGTTACACATGGCACAGATACACTAGGCTATACATCATCTGCCCTATCCTTTATGCTGCAAAACTTAGAAAAACCTGTTATTTTAACAGGTTCACAGATTCCAATAAGCTTTAAAAAGACTGATGCAAAAAAGAACATAAAGGACGCCCTTCGATTTGCCCAGGAGGATATTGCCGGTGTCTTTGTTGTTTTTGATGGCCGCGTTATCATTGGTACTCGTGCTGTGAAAATGAGAACAAAAAGCTATGATGCATTTGAAAGCATCAATTATCCTTATGTAGCTACTGTAAATAAAGAATCCGTTGAATATTATTGGAAGCCGGAAAAGACAGATAAACGCTTTCAGTTGAATACAAACTTATGTGCAGATGTCTTTTTGTTAAAGCTGTATCCAGGTGTAAAGCCTGAAATTTTTGATTATATTAAAATGAATTATAAAGGGGTCGTCATTGAAAGCTTCGGAAATGGTGGAGTGCCTTTCGAAGGACGAAATCTTCTTCCTAAAATTAAGGAATTAACGGAAGCTGGGATCGCTGTATTAATATCCACACAATGTCTTGAAGAAGGTCAAGATATTTATTTATATGAAGTGGGACGTAAAGTTGCGAATTATTCAATCATTGTATCTGGAGATATGAACACGGAGGCGATCATCCCAAAACTAATGTGGGCATTAGGGCAAGTGAATCAGCTTAAAGATGTAAAACAGATTGTTGAAACGCCTATCTGTTACGATTTGTCAGAGGAATGGGATATTTAATAATGGATAAAATTTTAAGATTCATAGTTTTTAATATTGGTATCTTTTTTGTATCCTTTAATATCTATGTTTTTCTTGCACCGAATGAGTTTGCGGCAGGTGGTTTAGGAGGTTTAACCATTGTTTTGCATTCATTTTTTCCAAACCTGCCTATAGGTCTTTTAATGCTTATTTTAAATGTCATACTCTTTGTGATAGGATTCTTTTTTCTTGGGTTTGAATTCGGGGTCAAAACCATTTACGCAAGCTTTGCTTCATCCATTATGGTTTGGGCAATGGAAAATTTATTTCCACTTTCCGGTCCCATTTCCCATGATAAATTCATTCAGCTTGTTGTAGGTACCATCATTGCATCATTTGGCCTCGTGATTGTATTGAAACAGAATGCTTCAACCGGCGGGATGGATTTGCTAGGAATGATCGTGAATAAATATTTTTCGATCGATATAGGGAAATCAGTCCTTATGTTCGATTTTTCTATTGCTATTTTATCCATAGTTGCCTTTGGTTTAGATAATAGCCTTTATGCGATTTTTGGAATTGTTTTTCGTAGTGCGCTTATTGACTATTTTACAAAGCAATTCAATATCAGAAAAGAAGCGGTTATTGTTAGTCAGCACTGTGATCAAATTAAGACGTTTATCACGAACGAATTAGGAATTGGCGCCACTGTGTATTCCGCAAAAGGAGCTTACACCAATGAGAACAAAGAAGTGATTCATATCGTTGTAAATCGCCAAGAATTTGTTAAGCTTAAAAAATACATTAATCGAATCGATGAGAAGGCATTCATCACCGTACATGAAGCAACCGAAGTCCACAAACAATTGGGTCATAGCCCTTCATAGAATAACAATTTGAAACGCCTGATGCATATCTTTTTAAGTGCATTAGGCATTTTAGAATTTTGTGGTATAGAAGTTGCTGCTTATTTGTTGTTTAGATCTGTTCCTGTCATTTATGATCTACGAGAGAAGGTATGCATGCTCAGATTAAGGAAAAAAGACTCTCTTTTCATAATATGAAAAAAGCTCAATTCATCTAAAATAGGATGTTTGAGCTTTTTTCAATATAGCAAACCTTTTTATCCTAAAAATCTCCAAAAAACGCTCTAAATTTTGACAGACTTTGCAAGAATGCAAGTGTATACTTGCACCTGTGGCAATCAAATGCAGAGTTAAAAGTCAGAACCATTGTCTAACACCTAATAATTTCAGCAGAGGAATCTAAAAACTTAATATTTAAGAAGAGTATTTAGGTGAATTCTTAAATGCCGCACATCTGTAATTCTACAGTCTGGTATGTGGATTAAAATGACCGTTGCCCTAGTGTAGAGTTTCATGAAAAGTCTTTCTAACTATTTTATTGAAAAAAGGAGAGATAAACTTATGACAACATCTAAAACAGATCGATATGCACTCCTGTTTCCTATGAAAGAGCTTCAGCCTACTCAAGATCGGCTGCTTCCTTTTTCTATCTATAACACGCTTCGTAAAACAACGCCGGTAAGATATGATCAAACTCGAAAGTGTTGGGATGTATTTAGATATGAAGATGTGCATTATATCTTAAAGAATCCAAAGTTGTTTTCATCTAAACGTGATATTGGAGACATTAAAGAAAGTATATTAACCATGGACCCGCCAAAACATACAAAAATGAGAAAGCTTATTGACAAAGCTTTTACTCCTAAAGCTGTTAATAAGCTTACTGAACGTATTGAAGACATCGCAGTCTTTCTTTTAGATCAAGTAAAAGGGAAGGAAACAGTGGATTTTATTTATGATTTTGCCGGCCCTCTACCTGTTATTGTTATCGCTGAATTGTTAGGAGTTCCTACAAAAGATAGGGGAATTTTTAAAACCTATTCTGATATGTTTATTACAGGAGCGAAAAATGAATCAGATGAAGAATTGAAAGTTGTGATGAAAAAGAGACAGGAAGGAGCACAGTTTCTGAGGGGATATTTTAAAGAGATTATTATTCAAAAGCAACAAAATAACACGGAAGAGGATTTAATCACTTTATTATTGGCTGCAGATATTGATGGAGAAAAACTAACAGAAGAAGAGCTGCTAAGCTTTTGTATTTTACTATTAGTCGCAGGCAACGAAACAACAACGAATCTGATAGCAAATGCTGTTCGTTACATGATAGAGGATATGGATATACAAGAAAAAGTGCGAACTAATCTTTCTTTAGTTCCTAATTTAGTAGAAGAAACACTTCGTTTCTATCCCCCAATCCAATCAATTGGTCGTATTGCGACTGAAGATGTAGAAATTAATGGGCATATGATTCCTAAAGGGTCTCAAGTAGTTAACTGGATCGCGTCGGCAAATCGGGATGAACAAAAGTTTGTTGAGCCTGATCGTTTTATACTGGAGCGACATCCAAATCCACATTTAAGCTTCGGTTTTGGCATCCATTTCTGCTTAGGGGCTCCTTTAGCTAGACTAGAGGCAAAAATCTCCCTTTCTAAACTATTGACATCCTCTTCTAAGCTAGAAAGAGGAGAAATTACGCAACTTGATCCTATTCTGAGTCCATTTGTTTTTGGCGTGAAAAATTTACCTGTGCGAATAAGCCGTTAATTTATGTATGGTGATGATGAGAAGTTTGGTCCGAATTTTTTTTCAAATAGAAAGATAGAAGCACCTTGTTATCATCTTTTTTGTTTAGCTTTCCTTTTAATTGAATACCAACAAAGAGGCGCCTTTAGTATTTGAAAAATCAATGATTTTTACTTAGAAACAAAGTTCTTTATTAAAGCTGTTGTTATGAGTTAATCATAATGACAGTTTTTTCCTGTTTCGAGCTCTTGTTTTCAGAGATTTATCATGGCAAAAAGAAAATTTGGCTGGACAGAAAATAAAATCGCGAGAAAGGAGAAGAGGTAGGGAAGAAAGCTTAATTTATTACAAAGCTGGGATAAAATTTAGCAAAAGTGTAGGAAAAGCGGAATAAACTTTTTAATATCTTAAAAAGAGGAGAAAGGTAAAAAGGATGATTTACTTGTAAATATTTAGTATTAAATCCTTATTTAGAAAACAATAATACTAAGCTTAATTAATCTGTTCTGTCGTGACTCATCTGTTCTGTCCCCTACCTTGTATGATACATAATAACTGGTATCAGCAATGATAATTAGTTGTGATCTGAAGTCGGAAGGGATTTTTAAGAAAGTACTCATAATCAGGAGGATCTTAACGTGACAGAATACACAATTTTTATTTTGGCTTTTGCTGCATCTGCGGCTACACCCGGCCCAGAAATAGTAGGACTTCTGTCTAGAGCTCTTTCTGGCGGATCGTTTGCCAGTTTGCCTCTCGCCGTCGGGATCATTCTTGGTAAATTGCTTATGCTTACTGCTGCGATTCTTGGCCTCACAGCCCTTGTGGAAATACTTGGCCCCACGTTCGTGGCGTTGAAATTTTGTGGTGTCGCATATCTTGTCTGGCTGGGGATCAAGAAATGGAGAAACGCCGGGCGTGTGTTTGCAGTAAACGAGGAAACAAAACCTGTCAATTTCGCGGTTGAAATCGGCCTGGGCCTCGCAATGACTCTTTCCAATCCAATTGCAATCGTTTTCTACATGGCGCTTCTTCCAGGTGTGGTTGATGTCTCAGGTGTAACATTGAACAGCTTCGTCATATTGTGTTCCATTATTATTGGTGTGATGACCATCATTGTGGTCGGCTATGGCATAATAGCAGAGGTCGCAAGAAAAGTGTTCTCTTCGCCTAATTCCAAGGGGAAAATTGATCGCGTTGCAGGAGCGATGATGATTGGTGCCGCGATCTTGATAGTAACTCGCTAGAAACTTTCCATGCTTCTCAACTGGAATAAAGGTAATCGAAAAATAGATATGCCAAGTATGATTAAATCATTCCTTCTTGATAATTTAATAGTAATGAATATTATAAATCTATTCTACTATTATTTTCCATTCATTTTGAGTATTTACAATAAAGATGTTTAATTTTAAAACGAGCAAAACAGCACCCACATAATAGGGTGCTGTTTGAAATTTGTTGTTTAAGATTTCTTTTTATTGTTCATTAATTCCGAACTTAGTATGACAATAAACTCAATTAAATATCGATTATGATCTCAAATAAACGCTTCAATAACTATTTGAAGAAGATGCAAATCGAGATAGAAAGGATAATATTATAGGTATTAGGCAACCTGTATATCCTATTATTTCTAAGACTCAATAACCTTAGTTAAAAAAAAATGAAGTAATAGATTTGAAAAATAAAAGTGTAGACTCACAACGCCATTAAGCTAAAGGGATAAGTAGTAAGATGAGTTCAGTGTTTGTATTAATAATTTAGACAATCTCCAGCCTTTTTTCTTAAGAAATTTTTTTAGGCTTTGACTTCTGCCGCAAACTCCCGCTTATAGATGGAGTTCACTTTCTCCAGAACCTTTCTACCATTCCCGGAAAACTTTAATTCTGTTACTTGGTCTTTTCACAAGGTAGACACCAGACAATTCCTTGCTGTGCCCCATTGCTGCTTTGTACAAAAGCGAAATTCCATGGCTTGGAGGCGGGAAGAATAGCTTAATAATCGGTTTCAAAAAGAAAATTTGGCTAGACAGAAAATAAAATCCCTCATTATTATAGTGAAGGACATAGGAGTGATGAAACTATCCAGATTAAAACATGGCTAACAATTCTAGACACATACTTCGTTTAATTTTGTTGTAAGTGCATCGTAAAATCTTTGTGGTTCATCAGGTCGAAGATGAGCTTTCGTTATTTTTCTTTTAAACCCATAAATAAGCTTAACTCTTGAAGAGTATTAAATTCAATTTTCTAGGTTGGTTTCCTTCAAAGAGAAGAAGTAGGGAGAAAGCTTGATTTATTGCGAAGCTAGGATGAATTTTTTAGTAAAAGTAGATTAACTTTTTAATCTATTTTAGAAAGAGGGGAAAGCTAAAAAGGATGATTTACTTGTAAATATTTAGTATATATAATTTAATATAAAAGCTTCTATGAAAATGAAGTTTTGCCTATTTAAGATACTATAAAGAAGGTCGTGAAAAAACATGGAAGAAAACAATTGGAAAGTCGGAATTTTATTGTTTGATGAAGTAGAGTTACTAGATTTTGCAGGGCCATTTGAAGTTTTTTCTGTTACGACTGAAAAAAATGGCCATAAACCTTTTGATGTATGTACGGTTTCACAAAAAGGCATAATGATAACAGCCAGAAATGGACTAAAGGTTCAACCGGATTATAGTATTGATGATTTTCCTAAAGTAGATATTCTAGTTGTTCCGGGTGGTCTTGGAGCGAGAGAATATGAGATTCATAACGATATCCTTATAAATTGGATAAAAGAACAAATGAAACAAGTCAAAATCATGACGTCCGTTTGTACAGGTGCATTACTGTTAGCAAAAGCTGGATTATTAGAAGGGAAAAAGGCTACAACTCACTGGGCAAGCATAGAAAGATTTAGAAATGAGTTTCCTTATGTTGATGTCAAAGAAAATATTAAATTCGTCGATGAGGGCAATATTGTTACATCAGGAGGAATTTCTGCCGGAATTAATATGTCTTTTCATATTATCACCAGATTGTTAGGGATAGAGATTGCTCAAAGAACAGCAAAGATTATGGAGTATGATATTAACTTTCCTTTACATAAGGTAACAATTTGAAAATTATATTTTATCGTTATCCATTTCTTTTAGGGCATAAGTAGCAGTGTCTAATAAATAGAATTAGGTTCAATTCTTTCATCCTAAAAAGGATTATCAATATTATGAGTAAGAAGGGAGAGAGCTTATGGAAAAACGTAGCGTCATTGTTGGTTATAGGCTTTTCTTAAGTACGTTGACATTCAGTGCAGTCATTACGCAATTTATCATGCGATCGCAAACAAAGCCTTTTAACCCTGTTAACTTTTTTAGCTATTTTACGATTGAAAGCAACATCCTGGCTGCGACCATCCTCGCCTTAAGCTGCTTCTCGACTGCTAAATACGGTCGATTCGAGCAACTAGGGATTCTTCGCGGAGCAGCGACGGTCTATATTGTTACAACTGGTTTTATTTATTTTCTACTGCTTAGGGGTCTAGAGGAATCACTGCAAACTCCCATTCCGTGGGTTAATGTTGTCCTGCATTATATCATGCCAATAGGAGCTCTTTTAGATTGGGTAATAAACCCACCGATAAAGCGTATTACTTGGATAAATACTTTAAGCTGGCTTCTATTCCCGCTCGTATATGTTGTGTACAGTTTAGTACGCGGACCGTTTGTTGATTGGTATCCATATCCTTTCCTCGATCCAAGAGATGGAGGCTATGGTATGGTTGCTGCTTATAGCTTGGGTATTACAATAGCTATCGGTTCAATATGCATATTAGTAAGAATGCTTGGCAACACAAATGGTAGAATGAGAAAATCTAACTCTGTTGAGTATTAGTTTATTTAGCGCCAATGTTTCTCCAATTTGTACAATCAGATGAGTAATTCAAGAACATTCAATTAAACCGATTGTATAGAAATAGTAATGGCAGTCTAGGGCTTTAATTTCATGCTCCAGACTGCCGATTCGATTTTATTTATTTGGGTACATTTCCTGTAGAAAATTTATAGACTGATTAATTAGCTCTTTTAATACATCGACATCAATATCTGCAACCTTATTAATATACACACAGGCTTTTCCTATCGTATGTTTTCCAAAGCTCTTTAACAATTCCTCTCGTGCTGTGTCTCCTGTCGCAAAATACAAACTGATTTTTGCTTTGCGAGGGGAAAAGCCAACAAGCGGTGCATCACCTTCGTGACCAGATTGATATTTATAATGATATGAACCAAAGCCAATAATACTTGGTCCCCACATCTTCGCTGGATAATCTGTTGTTTCTGTAAAAATATCCAATAATTTATATGCATCTTCACGTTTTTTAGGATTTTCGACATTTTCAATAAATTCAATCACACTACGATCATTTTCTTTTGTTTTAAGCTCGTACATATTCAAAATCACTCCTTTAAAAAGTTGTAAATCCCCATATTAGAATTTCTGTGCTGCAAGCTATTTTCCTTCAATAAATAACTTGTCCGGTGAATCAACAAAATTAGAATGTAATTCTCTAAAAGGGAAGCAAGGCTAGAAACAATTTAAACATTTTTTTCTTTAATGCCGTAAATAAGGATGGTAAGAATTGTTTAGTTTATATATTGTTATGTGAAGAGGTTAAATGACAATAAGGGATTTCGTGTCTTCCCCAAATTGACTAAACGGTTGTACAATAGTATGGGAATGAATGGATTTAAGGGGGATCAAAAAGTGAAATCGGTAAAAGTTTATCAATATGATGCATTTAGTAGCATAGCTAATAAAGGGAATCCAGCAGGGGTCGTTTTCAATGGCGATGATTTAACAGAAATGGAAATGCAGGAAATTGCTTTAAAAGTAGGCTTCAATGAGACTGCTTTTCCAGTTACATCCGACGTTGCTAACCTTAGAATTCGTTATTTTACACCAGGTCATGAAATGAACCTATGTGGACATGCGACAATGGCAACGATTTATGCGTTAAAAACAAAAGGATTATTAGGCGATAAAACGGAACTTAAGATTGAAACGAAAGCAGGAATTTTACCGATTAAGATTTCTTCAAATTCTGAGAATGAAGTATTTATAACGATGAAGCAAGCTTCACCACGGTTTGAAGAATTCGCAGGTTCAAAGGAAGACTTAGCAAAATCGATTGGATTAACGATAGAGGATCTAGATGCTGATTTACCGATTTTATACGGAAGTACAGGTACTTGGACGCTATTAATTCCAATTAAAAAACTAGATGCTTTTACAAAAATGAAACCAAATAATAAATTATTCCCCCAAATTTTAAAAGAAATGCCGAATGCATCTATCCATCCTTTTTGTCTAGAAACCTATGATTCCAATGCTCATATGCATGCTCGGCACTTTTCTTCACCCTATTCTGGAACAATAGAGGATCCAGTGACTGGAACGGCATCAGGGGTAATGGGGGCATACTATGCTAAATACATGAACAATCAGTTTGAGAAATCTATAAATCTTATCGTAGAGCAAGGTCACGAAATTGGAAAAGATGGTCGGGTTATGGTACAAGTTTATAAAAATAATGACACTTATGATATAGAGATTACTGGAAATGCAGTTTATGTTAAAGATTTTGAAGTGGGTATTTAGTAGGGGAATAAAGGTACGTAATTAAAGAGCAGTTTACCTTAAAGAAGAGGGGTTGTTATAGCAACTCCTTTTTTAGGTGTACTAGGCATGTTCATCAACTTGGCGATAAATTCTGATATAGGCGTTGTGATATGCGAACCATTAGTCGGGGCTTTTGTATTTTTATTTTCTACATATATAGCAGTTCGTTTATTTAATATAAGGATTTAGATATGGTGGAATTTGGCGTTAATTATTTACGTTCGGTTAACATAACATTTACACTCTATTAAATAGAATTTAATAACTTCGCTGTATATTTGTACAAGCGAGTACTTATTTCTTTTATTGGAGGTTTAAAAATTGTTTAAAAATAAATTGACCAAAAAGATTCTTCCCGTTGCAGTTCTTTCAACCATTGCTTTGGGTAGCTTAAGCGGAATATTACCAAATAAGGATGTTCATGCTGAGGTTTCAAAAAGCAATAATGCAGAAATTAAAAACGTTATTTTTATGATTGGGGATGGTATGGGAGTTTCCTATACATCCGCATACCGCTATTTGAAAGATGACTCTAATACACCGGTTGCTGAGAGAACCGAATTTGATAAGTACCTTGTCGGACAACAAATGACCTATCCAGAAGATCCAGCACAAAACGTAACCGATTCAGCGTCTGCTGCGACAGCTATGTCCGCTGGTGTAAAAACTTACAACGCAGCGATCGCTGTTGATAACGACAAGTCAGAAGTGAAGACAGTTTTAGAGGCTGCAAAAGAAGTTGGCAAAGCGACTGGACTCGTTGCGACATCTGAAATCACTCATGCTACTCCAGCATCATTTGGTGCCCATGATGAACACCGTAAAAACATGAACGCAATTGCAGATGACTACTACGACGAATTGGTAAATGGAAAACACAAAATTGACGTTCTTCTAGGTGGGGGAGTATCAAACTTAGTACGCCCTGATCGAAACCTTACTGAAGAATTCAAAAAAGATGGTTTTAGCTATGTTACAAACAAAGAGCAACTATTAAAAGACAGCAACGAACAAGTTCTAGGTTTATTTGCACCTGGCGGACTTCCAAAGATGATTGACCGTAATGAAGATATTCCTTCACTTCAAGAAATGACGACTTCAGCCATTGAACGCTTAAGCAAAGACAAAGACGGCTTCTTCTTAATGATTGAAGGAAGTCAAATTGACTGGGCTGGCCATGACAATGATATCGTCTCAGCGATGAGTGAAATGGAAGACTTCGAAAGAGCCTATAAAGCAGCTATTGAATTTGCCAAAAAGGACAAGCATACTCTAGTAGTGGCAACAGCTGACCATTCTACGGGAGGATATTCTATCGGTGCAGACGGAATCTATAACTGGTTCGGTCAGCCAATCAAGGCTGCTAAACACACGCCTGACTTTATGGCTGAACAAATCTCTAAAGGCGCCGATGTTGAGCAAACATTAAAAGAGAATATTGATCAAAAAGTACTGACATTAACAGCACAAGAAATTCAATCGGTTAAAGATGCTGCTTCTAAGAAGGTTGTCGATATCGATAACGCAATAGAAGCAATCTTCAACAAGCGTTCTCACACCGGTTGGACAACAGGTGGTCATACTGGTGAAGACGTACCGGTTTATGCATTTGGACCATATAAAGAGCGTTTTGCCGGACAAGTTGATAACACAGACCACGCAAAAATCATTTTTGATATTTTAAAAAATGGAAAATAAATAATTAGTTAAATAAATTAAATACTAATTAAAAGGCCCGTTGCTCCCCAAAAGCAACGGGTGCTTTCATTAAATTAATGGGGGACTTTCTTTGAAGAAATTATTATTTGTTATTGTACTATCGGTGATTCTAGCCGGCTGTTCAACAGGCAATACTGAAAATCAAGAAAAGGACAATAAAGATCAGAATACAGAACAAAAAGAGCAGGTGAAAAAAACGGATAAAAATATTAAAGAAGATGTTTATGTCCCAAACCCGCAAGTGACAGATGACCTTAACCTTGTGAAAGTAGGGGAAACAGTAACCGATGCAAAAGGCGAACTTACTTTAAAAGCTTATAAAAATGTAAATCAAACGGTTCAAGTAGGTCCTGTTGAATTACTCATCAAAGATGTAAAAGTAATGCATTTTGTCCCAGCCTACAGCATGATTGACTTTTTTCACTCTTATACCCATGATGAAGAATTTGATTTTGTAAAAGTTAGCGTAGAAGCGAAAAATACATCAAGTGACACCATTAAATTTACTCCTGTTGCGGCTCTTAACATGAACAGCGCGGAGCATAAAACATGGGAAGATGATATTTATCTTGAAGAACTAGGTGGAGAGATAGAAGATAATGATGTGAAGAAGGGAAATATGGGATTTATTCTCGAAGATACGAAAGAAATAAAATCAGTTGAATTATTAACAAGTGATGCCGTCGATAAAGACCAAAAAATCATTGAAAAAGCTAAGAGTATCAAAGTTGATTTCTAACTAAAAAGGCCAAGGATTGAAAACACTTGAATTAACCTCTAATTGCAGGAGGGTTATTTTAATATAGGTCCATATGGTATTCACAAACAAGGTGTGGCTCATTACTTAACATCTTTTAAGGGGCCCACCCCATCGCTATCAAGGTAAAGTAATTAAATACCCCAAAACGAAAAAATGCGTTATTCTTTCTCTATCACTTATAGAAAGGGTAGCGCATTTTTATCACTCACTCCAATTCGATTCGTGCTAACTGTAGTTAAAGAAGGAATTATATTCTTTTTGCAGAACTATTAGAAAAATGAAAAGGATGCAGGTGAATTTGTGAGTGACATCGTTAATTATTACAATAAGTTTGATGAATGGGGACGACTTGATAGAGAACCGATTGAATTCCAGGTAAATTGGTCCTTCATAAGAAAATATTTTCCAAAAAAGGGTCATGTATTAGATAATGGTGCAGGACCGGGAAAATATTCAATAGAATTAGCTAAAGAAGGCTATAAAGTAACATTAACTGATTTAACACCAAAATTGGTTGAAATTGCAGAAAAAAAAGCACAGGAACTTGAATTAACAGCACAGTTTAATGGATTTTATGTTTTAGACGCTCGAGAGCTTAATATTTTAAAAGATGAGCAGTTTGATGCATCATTAATGCTTGGTCCTCTGTATCATTTGCAGGAAGAAAATGACCGTATTAAGGCAGTAAAAGAATTATATAGAGTGACAAAAAAAGATGGAATTATTTTTGTAGCATTTATGTCTAGGATAAGACACATTCTTTCATCACTATCATCCCCTGAAAATTGGAAGCCGAATGATAATATAGATACTATCCTTCAATTTTCCGAATCAGGTTGTTTTAACCATGCAGATGAAGTACGTTTTACAGGTGCATATTACTTTAATATTGAAGAAATCAAACCATTTATGGAATCACAAGGATTCGAAAGCTTAGAACTAATAGGTTCAAATGTTGGTGCAATATTAACAAATGAAAACTGGAATTACTGGAGAAATAAAGGAGAGCAAGAAGTAAATAATATAATAAAGTTGCTTATAGAGAAAGCATCAGACCCTTACACCCTTGGGATATCGTCACACTTGCTTTACATTGGTAGAAAAAGGGGATTATAAAACAATAATAGAAATCTTTTAGCATTTCACTTATATACATAATAAGTTCATATCCTACCTGCTATAGTGTAGTTGTTAAGGATTACTAAATATCTTAAACTGATATAATAGTAGGTGTTTTTTTCATGAAAGAAATCGATTCGAGTATTATTCATCCATCGATAAGAAGACTTCTATCTTATGCGACTTCAGAACATAAAATTAACCTAGAATATGAAAAATATATACAATTATTAAGACGAAAATTATATGGATTTGAGCTAAAAGGGGAAATAGTGGCTTGTATAGGTACTGAATTTATAAATTCAAATAGTTTTAAGATTAAACATATTGCTGTTTCCCCCTTACATAGAGGAAAAGGGATAGGCAGCAAAATGATTAAGTTTATCTGTAATAAGTATTCAATGAATATAATTACTGCTGAAACAGATAATGATTCCGTAGACTTTTATAGAAAGTATGGCTTTAAGATTATTAGCTTAGGCGAAAGGTATCCAGGAGTTGAACGTTTTTTATGCGAATACAATTTTTAGTTCTTACCTCTACCATGCTTTATTGCTAGGTTGTCTCTTTATTAAAGTACGTAAGTGGAACAAATAAAGGATGTTTATAAATTGCTTGATTATTAAGCTATCTATTGATAAAAAACTGATTTTTAGAAAGAAGTGAGAGAAGTGGGTGCTCAATCCGAAAAAGGGAATAAAAGTATGTATTTTTTATTATTATTAGTTCCACTGTTTTGGGGTGGTGCTTTTGGTGCAGCCAAACATATTATTACGGAAATATCACCGATTACAGCAGCAACTCTACGGTTTGGTTCAGCTGGATTGATTTTACTTGTTATCGTTTTAATTCGCTCGGAATGGGACTGGGAGGTGTTAAAAAAGCGTTGGAGAGGTCTACTCCTTATGGCTGTTACTGGCATATTTAGTTATAATGCTTTTTTCTTTATAGCGTTGGAACATACCTCTGTTGTTAATGGATCATTAATTATGGCGACCACTCCTGTATTCATTACCTTAGGAGCTATACTTTTCCTGAATGAGACATGGAGCATACGTTTAGGATGTGGACTATTTTTATCCTTCGCAGGCGTTTTTCTCGTTATTATTCAAGGGTCCTTTCAAACTTTAATTTCCCTCTCCTTGAATATAGGTGACTTATTGTTTGTAGCAGCGTTATTTAGCTGGGTTATCCACGGATTAATTGGAAAAGTTGTAATGCAGGGTATTTCTCCGTTGTTTACTACCACGATTACCTCTTTGATTGGTTCTTTCTTTCTTGCTATTTGGTCTTTCTTTGAAGGAGGAGGGAAAGACGTTTTATCTATGTCGGGTCAATCATGGTTCGAAATGATCTATATGGTTGTTTTTGCAACCGTAATTGCATTTCTTCTATGGAATAAGGGGGTTCATCAAATTGGTGCAAGTAAATCAAGCATTTATATGAATTTTGTGCCTATTAATGCTACTTGGACTGCAATCTTATTTTATGGATCAACCGTTACATGGCAACAGCTCGTTGGGATGGCTATGGTTATCATTGGCGTTTATATAGCAACATTCAGCAGCGGATTAAGAAAAACAAAATCCAAACGTCAATTGACTCAACAATCAGTCTAATAATGAATAGCTGTTATTTTGGTGCTATTTTCTGCTGCTTTGTAGCATTTCTTATAGATTATTATGGTATAATCTAGAGTATGTATAATGAACTGGAAAATTGCAGCTAGGGTTCCGCTTCTGTATAGAAGGTCTGTGACCGAGGGCTGCATCTCTTGTCATAACGCAAGAGGCACCTATTGACATAAAAGGTCCGAGGGGAAAGGTTCAGTGTATTTTTCATGCACTGATATCTTTCCCTTTGGATCTTTTTTATTTTTAAAGGAGGAAATTTATAAATGAATCAAATTACTGAAATCAGACCAGGGGTTGCTGTTATTATTTTGGATGAAGAGAAACGGGTCTTGTTGCAAAAACGTGCGGATGTCGGTCTGTGGGGAATTCCATCCGGGCATGTAGAGCCTGGCGAAACAGTAGCACAAGCTGCTATTCGAGAAGTACTTGAAGAAACGAACCTGCAGATCCGTATCAAAAAATTAATCGGTGTTTATTCTGATCCTTCCTCTCAAGTTTTTAAGTATCCTAACGGGAAAAAGGTTCACTTTATCACAACTTGTTTTTTAGCTGAAATAGTAGGGGGAACCCTCCGTTGCAATTCCTCCGAATCTTTGGCTGTCCAATTTTTTCATAAGGACAATCTTCCATCTGATTTACTGAATATGCATCCTTGTTGGTTAGATGACGCTTTTGCAAATAAAGAGTATTCTTTTATTCGTTAATATATGACGCGTTATTGTCATATTATCTTTATAATATTTCTAGGTGATGTTGTATGCAGATTAATAGATTGTTTGAAATCGTTTATTTGCTGCTTAATAAAAAGACTATTACAGCAAAGCAATTAGCTGAACAATTTGAGGTATCGATTCGAACGATTTATCGAGATGTTGATACCCTTTCAGCCGCAGGAATCCCTATTTATACAAATAGGGGAAAAGGCGGTGGTATCAGCCTTATCGATGATTTTATACTAAATAAATCGATATTTTCTGAGAAGGAACAAAATGAAATATTGATAGGTCTACAAAGTCTTAGCGCTGTGAAGTTTCCTGAAATTGAGTCTGTGCTTACCAAACTTAGTCTTATATTCAATAAGCAAGGGAAGAATTGGATAGAGGTTGATTTTTCGAATTGGGGCAGTGACGATAGAGAACGAGAGAAGTTTAACTTGCTTAGAGAAGCAATTTTGAATAAGACGGTTGTGGCGTTTGATTATTTCAATGCTTATGGTGAAAAAATGGAAAGAATGGTTGAACCACTGAAGCTCCTTTATAAAGGAAGAAGCTGGTATTTCCACGGCTTTTGCCGGGTGAAAAATGATTTTAGAATTTTTAAAATCACACGTGTAAAAAATCTTAGCCAATTGGACGAGACTTTTGAAGGAGAACCTCCTGATGATATTTGGGATGATCTGGAATCTAGAAGTGCTAGAAAAGTAACACTTGTAGTAAGATTTGATGAAAGAATAGCTTATCGTCTATATGACGAGCTTGATCCAGCGTGTATTCAAAGAAATGAAGATGGAAGCTTTACGGCAATGATAACCTTCCCCGAGGATGAGTGGGTGTATGGCTATATCTTATCATATGGTCCTGATGCTGAGGTTTTAGAGCCAAAGCATATTAGGGAAATCATCAAAAGAAAATTGGAAGAAAGTTTGCAAAAATATTTATAACATGACATATAGTTGTCATATTATCGTTGTTATACTCATTTTATCTTAATGAAATGAGGTATAATCGATGGATTATGAAATCGTGTATGTAGAAGAAAAATCAGTAGCAGGGTTAAAAATTCGAACAAGCAACAATCATCCGAGTATGGGTAGAGAAATTGGTGAACTGTGGCAAGGATTTTTTGAAAAGGGTGTTTATCAGTCTATACCAAATAAACAAAATGATAAAACCATAGGCTTATATACAAATTATGAGAGCGATGCAAATGGTGCTTACGATATGATGGTATGTTGTGAGATTTTATCTAATTCTTCCTTGCCGATCGGTTTACATGTAAAGACAATACCTGGTGGGAAATATGCAAAATTTGTTGTGCAAGGTGATGTACAGAAAGCGGTAGGAGAGTTTTGGGGAAAACTTTGGTCAATGGATTTGGATCGAAAATTCAGCTTTGATTTTGAAGAGTATCAAAGTGGCAGTGATATGAAAAATGCTGAAATACATATTTACATTTCATTAAAATAATAGAGGGTAAGAATGTATAAAGTAGATTACAAGAAAGAATATAAAGAATTATATCTACCAAAAGGAAAACCCGTCATCGTAAATGTGCCTGCCATCAATTTTATAATGTTAGACGGTATGGGTGACCCAAATGGTGAGGAATTTGCTCTTGCTACTGCCGCACTATACAGTCTTAGTTATGCAGTGAAAATGTCTTACAAAAGTAATGACGTTCCTGCTGGTTATTATGACTACACCGTTTTTCCACTTGAGGGTGTCTGGGTTCTTATCGATAAAACCTTACCGCCCACTATTAAAAGTAATTTAAAATACAAACTAATGATTCGTCAGCCTGATTTTTTAATAGATGATTTATTCGAGCGGTTTTTATCCGAAACAAAAAAGAAAAAGCCAAATCCTTTGTTAGAAAAAGTGAGATTTGGCTCCATATTAGAGGGCTTATGCTGTCAAATGCTTCACATCGGAAGCTATGATAACGAGCTTGAGAGCTTTAAAAGGATGAATCAGTTTTGCAATGAAAATGGATATAAGAGAACATCTAAATTGCATAGGGAAATATATCTTTCAGACCCTCGAAAAACGGAACCTCATAAGCTTAAAACAGTATTACGGTTTCAGGTTGAAGCTAATTGATAACGAGAATTTTTTTATTTTATTCGTTAATTGGACGAAAGCTGAAAGAAATAATAGAAGGAAACGATGGATACTATATGATCAAGATATTGGATTTTTTGCAGGAATCCTCTATTTAGAGTGGGGAGCTCAAATTTTATCCTTAGCTTCCCACTCTTCTCTTAAAATGCCCATGCGAATCGAATCGTAATACGTTCCATTATACAACCTGCATTTTCGTAAACGACCCTCTAGCTGCATTCCTAACTTTTCAGCTACCCTCATCATTCTCAAGTTTCCAGACCACGTAGTTAGACCTACTCTGACGATCGATAAATTAGTAAATAAATAATCAATCCATTTTGTTAATGCTTCTGTTCCATAGCCGCCGCTCCAATAAGCTGGATCGTATATAACAATGCCTATTTCTAACCAATTAGACGGTTTATGCTCCCAGTAATAACTGACCGTCCCAATAATCTTCTCATCAACCTCAATAATGTATCTAGATTCGACATCATTGATCTGCAATTGTTGATGAACGTGGCTTTTAAAATCATCGTATTCCATTTTTTCTAATGGGAAATAAGGAGCATCCCATTCTTTCCATTCCGGATTTTCTTCCCCGTAGATCAGGCTCCATAATATAGGTAAATCGCTTTCTTGAATGCTTCGGAGAATCACTCGTTTCTCCTGTAGGACTTTATTATTAATCAATATAAATCCCCCTTTATTGAGAAAATACTCAAGTCATTATCCATATTTTAGCGAATTTCCCTGGGTTTATAAACAAAATATGTAATAATTTCTTTATTATGGATTTAAGATGTTATTATATAAAAAGCAGTTATGGTGGGTAAAAGTAAATTCTATTGGATTTAGATTTTTTAGTTAATGAGACTTTGTATGCAGATTATTAATCAATGGATTCTAGAAGACAATGATTTTATTCGAAGAAATCAGTTTAATCTTTTTAAAAGAGAGATGATGAAGATTCTGCTATTTCTTGCTCAATGATTTGAGTTACCGATAAAGAGCTCACTTATTTATTTAAGATAGGTCAAGTGATTATGCTTGGTTTATTTTCGTGAAAAAATTCCAAAGGTAAACTGGGGTTATATAGTGAAATATATATAAGGTCATTTTTTATTGAATAAAGGATTGGCACTATCATTGTTGAGGAGATAAATGTGAAGATGGGATTTTTATTAAATGTTATTGGGGGAGTATGATGACAAAAGGGAATTTAGTCGGTACATTAATCTTTGGGTCTTTAATTGGAATAATTGGATTTGTTATGCTGTTTAATAGTGTGAATTTTGGAACGTCGCTTGCAGAAAAATGGTTGATAAAGGAAGGAGGCGCGGATCCTAATACTTATAATATTATATTAAAGAGCTATATTAATAATTATTTAGTGGGCGGAAGTATATTATTTTCCTTTGGGCTTTTAATTGATACTTTAGCATATTTTAAGATGCAAATTATTAAGGTGAAATTAATTGATGTCTAAATATCAATAATTTAAAGGTGTTCTTGTTAAGGAGATGAATGTTTCCGAAATATTCCTTTTTAAACAATTGTGGTTTTTTAATAAAGCAAGCACCTTTCTTGATAGATTAAAAAATAGCAGCAAAAAGGCATTTTTCTATATAATGCCTTTTTGCTGCTATTTTGCTTACGTATTCCCTCTTTAATTGCATTGCTAATTAATAGTTTATACTAAAAAAACGAACCCACAAGTCTTTATGATGTTGTTTTAAATGATATGTCGTTTATTTTCACGTAAATTGAAAAATAATGGTTTTGTTAAAAATTGTTGCAACGATTCTATTTCTCTATTCGACTTTATTATAGAACGGAGGGGAAAGTCAAAATGGATATAGCTAAATTAGTACAAAAAGCGAAGAAGGGGAATGATGAAGCATTTGAACAATTGATTAGTTCTGTTCGCAATAAATTGTATCGGACCGCTTACTCCTATGTTAGAAATGAACAAGATGCACTTGATCTTTATCAAGATACAATTTATAAGGCTTATACTTCTCTGAAGACATTAAAAAAGCCAGAGAGTTTTCAAAGTTGGATTTTAAAGATTCTTATTTTCAAATCAATTGATTTTATTCGTAAGGAGTCCAGACATTTTACTACAGATGACGAGAAGATATTTGCTGAATTAGTTAGTGATGAAAATGTCGATTACATAGCTCATTCAATGGATTTATTAGAAGCCTTTAAATTCTTAGATCCCAAATGCAAGATGATTATTTTGCTAAGGTACTATCACGATTTGTCTATTAAGGAAATTGCTTCTATCATGAATTATCCGGAAGGAACGGTAAAATCTCATTTAAATAGAGCTAAAAAAGAGCTAAGGCCGATTTTAAAGGAGGGCTATACTTATGAATAAAGAAAAGTTTAATCAATCTATTAATAATATAGATATACCTCTTGAAAAGTTAGTGACAAGGGAGAAGGCAGCTATTCTTCAGGCAATGAAAAGAAGGAAAGCGAGAAGAACAACGAAGCATTCTATTCTAGTTGCATGTGGGTTATGCATTACACTACTTGGTTCTGGGTTTGTTTCCTCAGGTATGGCAAACGCCTTATCGAATATACCGCTAATCGGTCCTATTTATGCTCAGTTTAGTGACATTGCTTCCGAAAAAATTCAACGAGATCATCTTACGACATTCATTGAAAAACAAGATAGTCATGATGGTTTAACGATGAGTGTACAAGAAGCAGTATATGATGGTGGACGGTTAATCATAACAGTATTTTATACAGCAGAAAAAAAGATCTCGCTACGTGAAGAAGATATTGGCTATAATTATATAACTATTAATGGACAACCAATCAAACCTGCAATTGGTTCCACAGGACAGGATTCAATCAATTCGAGGACAATTATCGAGCACCACCAATTTACCTTAGCCAATTATAATGAATTCGGTGACAATATTGAGATTACTGTCCATGGGGAAAATTTATTCGGACACAAAGGGAAGTGGAAAGTAGACTTCCCACTGCAAAAAATAAAGGGCGATATATATGAGTTCTATCCAGAAGTAAAAGCTGAAACAGTTAACAAAGTATATGCTTTAACAGCTGACAAAGTAACATTCTCGCCCTTATCTACAAGAATCGACTTAACAATAGATTACCCATCTGAAATGGATGAAAACGATACATGGCCATGGTTCGATTTTTCCATAGTCGATGATAAAGGAAAAGTATATGAGGGATTAAAGCTGCAAGAAGGTATGGCAGGAAGCAATGGACGCCATATGGTTTTGACATTGCCACCAATGGATATATTGCCTCAGTCATTTATCCTCATGCCAAAAGATGTCGATAAAGAAGGGCAAAGAAAAGAAATAAAGGAATTAGAGTTGATTGTTCCTTTGGATAATAAAAAATATTAAATGGTTCTATTTGATCCGTTCCGTAATTGGAAACTACGCATAGTAACCCTTATCTCATGCCATACTATGAGTAATCTGAAGAGGTATTAAGGTGCTCTTTCAATCAGAGTAGTACAGGTTTTTTTTGCATATGAATTCAAAAATGTTATCGGCAGAAGAAACCGCCTGTTCCAAGTGCACGAATTTCTTTTGTTTTAAGGTATTCAAGCTGCTGCAAAGCAAATAAAAAAGGCGGAAAAATTATTAATGCAGCAAGTATGGCTGCCCATAAAGGACTTCCTTTACTTGGTGCCTATTCGACTACAAAATTTGCGGTCAGGGGTCTCACTCAAGCAGCCGCACAAGAACTTGCCCAATTCGGCATTACTGTAAATAGCTACTGTCCTGGTATTGTTGCTACTCCGATGTGGGATCTTATTGATGAAAAAATGACAGATTATTTGCACCTTGAACGAGGTCAAGCTACA
Organism: Bacillus sp. 03113; assembly: GCF_006546985.1. Classification (GTDB taxonomy): domain Bacteria; phylum Bacillota; class Bacilli; order Bacillales; family Cytobacillaceae; genus VATK01. Next base: position 25,453 of record NZ_VATK01000020.1, on the reverse strand, counting down.
CAAAAATTCTTAGATAGCATTGCTCTAGGACGTACTGAGACTCCTGAAGATGTGGCAAAATTTGTATCATTCCTTGCATCAAACGATTCCGATTATTTAACAGGACAGTCCATTTTAATTGATGGCGGGATTCAATACGTATAATATATAGATAAGATGGGTTTAAGGAGTGATCAACAATGGTTATTATTCATGCTGTGTTTAAAGTTAATCCAGAAAGACGAGTTGATTTTCTAGCTGAAACAAAGACTTTAATTGCTGGTTCGCAATCTGAACTTGGAAATATTACTTATCAGCTTTATGAAGAAGTCAATTCGAAAAATACCTTTATTATGGTAGAGGAATGGAAAGATCAGCAGGCCGTTGAAACACATAATCAAGAACCTCACTTTACGAACTTTATAGCAAAATTAGAAGAGTTTTTAGTAGCACCAGTTGATGTGAAGAATTTTTCAGTGGAAAAATTATAGAATAAAAACACTTCTATTCTAGGTTTGAATAATAAAAGAGATTTTTTTAAGTAAGTAGAGACTAAATCGTAACCGATTTGGTCTTTTTTTAACATTTCTTAGTTATCTAGGTTTACACTAAAAATTTTTTCTCTTACATAGAAAAGAAAAAACTTCCCACGCTAATAGTGAGGAGGTGAGATCATGGTAAAAGGAAAAAATGATATTCCTGATTTTAAAGAACTTAATGATCGCATCATTGCGGAGCCATCAAAAGGACCGTTTATAGCCATAAAAACGAATTTGGATAGCTCTGGAGAAAAAGATAATCCATATGCTTCAGAACAAGTTAGTGACGAAGAGAATGAAAAGCTCCATGAATACTTTGAAGATGACCAAATAAAATGAGACAGAAATATTCTGTGAGTTAGAAACTGCCCCTGCACTTTAATTTGTTTTTGTGTAGGGGCTTCTTATTCTATTGTTTAAAATGCTTTGATAGACTGGTTAACTTAAGATGGCTAAAGAATATCAATTTATCAAGAAGGAAGTGAAGAAAATGTTTACGCTTGAAACACAAAGGCTGTTGTTGAGGCAGTATAAAGAGGATGATCTTATTCCTCTTTATCGTATTTTTTCAGACCCAGAAACGATGGAGTTTTATCCAGCCCCATTCAGTATTCAGGAAACTCAAGATTGGATTAAACGAAATCAAGATAGATACCGCAATGATGGTTATGGATTATGGGCTGTTTGTTTAAAAGAGACGAATGAATTTATTGGAGATTGTGGTCTTGTTCAACAAAAAGTAAATGACAGGATAGAGGTTGAAATTGGTTATCACATTAATAAAAAGTATTGGTCTAAGGGGTTTGCAACAGAGGCAGCTATAGCTTGTAAGAAATATGGTTATTATCATTTGGGCTTAAATAAATTAATAAGTATTATTGATCCAAGAAATGCTTCGTCTATTCGCGTGGCAGAGAAAATTGGTTTCACGAAAGAAAAAGAAACTTTTATTTTCAATAAGAACCATTTTATTTATTCTGGTTTTAAAGGTAATTGTTAATCAAAAAGGCTTCAGACGTTTATCGCTGCAATCGATCAAATTGCAAGTCGATAAAATTATTTAATGAAACATCTCGATTTAATAAAGTTCCATCTAAATCAAAAATGACTGCTTTAATCAATTTATCTCACTCTCCAAAAATATAATTCTATGAATACATATTTATCAACAACACAGGTTAATACAAAAAATCCAAAAAGGGATAACACCTTTTTGGAAAACAAAAAGCATATTTTTCTTTAATACGGAACTGTTATCTTTTCCATTAGCTATATGAGGGTTTCATCTAAAAGTTATTCATTTCCTTCGTTTAGTTTAGTAGTAAGAGCATCGTAAAATCTTTGTGATTCATCTGGTCGAAGATGAGCCTTCGTTATTTTTCTCTTAAATCCATACATAAGCTTAACTTCTTGAGGAGTATTAAATTCAATTTCTAAGGTCGGTTTCTCTTTTGCAAAATCAGTAAGTACTGCATCGAAAATGAATTTTTTTTCGTCTTTAGATTGTTTTTCTGGACCTGTAAAATAATGAATACTTTTAATGTCCTGAAGAGAGACAGTCAATTGCTTCATTATTCCTACCTGAAGATATAGGTGTTGATTCGTGATCATAAAAGGGCATAACCGAATTGCTTGTAGTTGTGCTAAAAGGACCAGAACAGTGTATCCATTTAATATTAGTGTAATAATAGAAAAAATTGGACTCCAAGAGTGGAGTAAAAAGTGAAAGCCGATTGATTCAAGAACGAGTGCGTGAATAAGCATGAGGTAAAAAGCTACAGTGCTAGTTTTTTTATAATAAGTAAATATTTGTCTATTTTGTAAAATGGGGATAGATGTTTTACTCCAAGAAAATAAGCTGTAGTAAAACATTGTCATATCAGAGGCAATGATGTCTAGCACACGAGATGATTTAAAATGATAAGATAAAGTTTGTTCTAAACGATGTTGAAAGGTAGGAATTTCCGTTAAATTCGTTCGGAATTTTTTGATAATAGCTGGAAATTTCGTAATCAATTTAAAACCAAGATAAAACTCTATTAAGAGAAAAGCTCCCTCACAAGCAAATAAAATATATTTTACAAAGGAATAAGATGAGAGCAGTCCTTGAGGCATAATTAGCCAAGCACAACCATATCCGGCAAGTACGACAGGGAGTAAATATTTCAAAGAATAGCGTTTTCGAATGATAAAGAAATACGTAATTAGAGGTACGACAAGGATGAAATCAAACAATGTGCCAAGAGCGACTTCTTTCGGAAGAGGTTGCATCATATCAAGACGATAAATAAGTACGTTGGAACTAACAACTAAAGCAAGCAAAAAACTAAACCACAACCATTTCGTTTTTGGTAACGATAACATTTTATACCCTCCATTATTTAATCAATTACTAATTATTGTAACTGTAATGTTATGATTTTCCAATAGGGAGTTTAATTGATCATTTTCTATCCTTGTTCTTCCACAAATGCGTCGTTTGATACATTATACTGATTAATTTGTATTTTCTGAAGTAAGTTCAATGTTCGACTTATTCGAAGAACGCATATTGAATAGATAGAATAACATTCCTCCTGCAACAGGCATGACATAAGAAGGGATAAGGTTTAATAGAACTCCTGATAGTACCATCGCCACTGGAAGCATCATTTTTCCAATACTAATGCCAATGCTTAGTACTCTACCCCTATATTCATCTGGGATTTCTTTTTGCATAAAATAAGCCAAAGGGATATCAATAAGCGCTATGACCACTCCAAAAAAGAACATGACGGCACTATAAAAACAGGCATATACGATGGAATTCACTTGTAAGCTTTTGAGTATAACTGGAGCTCCTAAGATGATCATAAAAATCGATAAAGAAAAGCTTAAATATTTCAAAAGAGTGGAATAGGAAATCCTTTCTGTGATTCTTTTTACCAATAAAGCTCCTAAGATCATCCCAACCGGGAAGGCCCCTTGGATTATACCAAACTCCTTTGAACTTAGCTTCAAAACGGTATTGATGATATATGGCAATGGAACAGTCACAGCAAAGCCGAGAAAGAAATTGATTGAAATTAAGATGGTAAACATGCTCTTAATACTCTTTCTTTCGGATAAATATTGAAATCCATCCTTTATATCTCTAATAAAATGAATTTTCCCACCTGAATGCGCTTCATTTGATTGGTGATTGAAAAGCTTGAAATCAATAAACATCATCGATAAAGCGGAAAGGATAAAAGAAACTCCATTAATGAGAATAAAAGTTCTTATATCAAAGAACACAAACACAATTCCACCTAACATCGGGCCTAGAATAGAAGAGACAGAATCAATTATTTTACTAATAGAGTTGATATTCATTAACATTTTTTCAGACACGAGGTTTGGCTTTGCCGCTTCTGCCCCAATCTCAAAGAAGGTGGTAAACACCGTCAACAGAAAGGTAGTAGTATAAATGATGAGCAAGTTTAATTCATATTTAATACATAATATATAAACAGAAATTAACAAGATTCCGTTAAAAAGATCCATTGAAACAACTAAAGTCTTTTTATTGAGCTTATCCGCGATCACCCCAGCAAACGGATTGATCATAATCATCGGAATAACTCCTAATATGAGGGTAACTGCAAAGCTTAACGCCGAATCCGTTAGCTTTAAAACGTATAATCCTAACGCAAAATTATAAATAGCTGTTCCAAAAATCGAAATGGTTTTTCCCGTAGAATAGAGGAATAGGTTTTTTAATTCTTTTTGGTTCTTTTCATTCCTTACACTCATTTGTAATGTATCCATGAATACTCCGCCTCGCTTAACTTTTTATACAATAAAGTTTAAGCTGTCGGGTGAACCCAATATCAATAAGTACATTCCATGAATTTTTATGAGAAAATAAAAAAAAGATAGGGCTAACCCTACCTTTTGCCAAAAAATGAATAGGAATAGATCTCTTCTCCCTGCACAAAGAAATTTTCGTACCTTCCACCTTTATCAATATATTCGGAAGTCCTTTCATCAAAGGGAATATACTTTAAACTGTTGATGTTTTCCTTAACTTTGCTGGCTATAAAGTTATCTCTGAATCTAGCTTCAATTTTGCTTTTGGTGCTGAAATTTTTAAAAGCAATAAATGATCCCAATAAGTAACAATCGGGTTTAAAAAGAGAAACCAATTCACGAAGCAAAAACTCCTCATGTTCAAAGCTGTAGTTACTAGTACCCGATTGATCAATCACCATATCGACAGAGTAATCCTGTATAGGAATGTCTAGAAAGTCAGCGCAAATAAAAAGGATGTTTCTTTTGGAACTAGTTCTCTCTAATGCACTTTTTAAAAATCGATGCCGCTCCAAATTGCGATCAACGGCAATATATAAGCAATCTTCCGGTAATTCCTGATAAATATTTCGCAGAAAAAAACCGACTCCTGACCCTAACTCAAGTAAAACTTTATCGCTTAAATCTAATTGAACAATTTTTCTCTTTGACCATTCCCCCCCTTTATGGATATTTTCCAAATAAGCTGGATCGGTTACATGAATATATTCAAGAATATATTCCTCAAATGGAAGTCCAGTGGTCGACTTGAATGGCTTACCAACGCTTAAAATACCTGATTCAATAAGGTACTCTTCACCACAATCGCAGGTTAGCTTTCCCTCCATAATCTGATTTCTACTAATCATCCCATCTTGAAGAATGAGCTTTTTACTACATTTTAAGCACTTCAGTATATCAAGTACTTTCAAATCAATGCCTATCATTGAACTTGAACCTTCAGATTTTGCTGATAAATCATCCAATTTCGCCTTTAGCTTGTCTTTTATTACTACTAGATTCTTTATTTCTTGTTCAATCTTCTCATATTTATCCATAAACAAAGATTGATAGTATGTATCTTTTTCATAATCCGTAAATTTCCCGAAATTTTCATAAAGAAAAAGATTTTTAATCTCGTTTAAACTAAAGCCCATCCCTTTAAATTCTAAAATAAGCTCTAAATCGTTTTGGCAGCGCTTATCAAAAAAGTAATGCCCACCTCTCTTTTCAGGCACGATCAACCCCAGATCCATATAATGCCTAATCGTATCAATACTCAATTGATTTGTTTCTCCAAATTTACCAATTCTCACCACATCACTACCAGTACATATTATTTATTCATAAGTACTTCTTTTCTTACGTCAGAAAGTCCTTGAAAATTGAGGTGCTTTCTGATCTATAAATATAAATTAAAAAACCTCGATTATTGAGGGTAGGCTCATAGTAGATGATCTGTCAGTTTGTGATCAATTTTTCAAATAAATAGGCTGTTTTCGTATAGATTGTTGCTTTTTAACGCGCAGCCTGCATACACTTCGCTTTCCGTGGGCGAGCGTCGAGCCTCCTCGTCGCATACGCTCCTGCGGGGTCTCGTCTTTCTCGCATTCCCACAGGAGTCTACGTGTATGCAGGCTGCTAAGAAACACTTTTCCAAATGTTTTATGTAAAAAACAACAAACTTTGAGAAAACAGCCAATAAATATAATACTTTTAGTTTCTTATTCCCAATCTAGTCCGATTGCTTAATAAAAAAATCCATATATAATTAGTTTACTTTTTTCAAAACGATACAACTTTAGCATGTAAAGATCAAATCAATTTAGCTATTTGTGAAAGAGTCAAAATTACTTTGTTAAGATGATCTCTTTCGCAACGTTTATTGCGTTCAACACTTTAGGGAATCCCGTGTATGGGGAGCATTGTAGTAGTGCTTCGATTATTTCTTGTCTCGTTAGGCCTACCCGGATAGCTGCATTGATATGAACATGAAGTTGCGGTTCACAGCCACCTTGTGCAGTTAAGGCTCCTAATGTGACAAGCTGCCGTTGTTTAGGGTTTAATCCCGAGCGGCTGTAGACTTCACCGAATGCAAATTCGATGATTTGTTCTGCTAATAAAGGGGCAATATCAGCGAGAGAATCAGCAACCGCTTCACCATGTTTCCCGTCAATTTCTTGTAGTTTCCCTAAGCCTCTTTCCCGTCGTTCTCCTACATTATTTAGTAGCTCGTCCTCGATGGTTACTTCGATATTTTGTTCTGTAAAAAGTTGTTTGGCAACACCAATGGCATTTAAAGCACGAGGAAACCCGCAAAAGGGAATGCAATGTGTGGCTATTTCAATGATTTCGTTTGGTGTAATGCCAACTTTTAAACCGAAGTTCATGTGCCATTTAAGTTGGCTTGGAGTATCTCCTAATGAAATCAACGCAGAGATGATGACCATTTCTCTTTGCTGATACGTAAGCACGGGATTGCTGAAAAGCTGCCCGTAAACTTCAATAGTATATCTGCTTATATGAGGTGATACGTCACTTAAATTTACTACAACGCCATGGATAGCTGTTTCATCCGTATTTTGAAAAAATTTTATTCCGTTTTCGTAAGATGGATTCATTTCTTAGCACCCTCTATTAATTTTCTAATTCCCATTTACGGTAAATTTCTATTTTTTCGTTAATCACTTCATAATGTTCCTGAAGCTTCTCGATTTGCTCAGCTAATTTTTTCTTATGTGCTTCGAGCAATATTCTCCTTTCTTTGGTCGTAGCTGGACCTTTTCTTCTCAGCTCGGCGATTTGCTGCATTTGTCTAATGCTCATTCCTGTACTGCGAAGTCTGACTAAAAAACGGATCCATGCCAAATCAGCAGATGAATATTGGCGCCGACCATTCGTCCCTCTGGCTATGGAGTGAATTAAACCGTTCTTCTCATAGTAGCGCAAGGTATGAGCAGTGATACCGGTAAGATTTGAAATGTCTTGAATGCTCAAAAATTTTTCCATAACATAATTTTACATCTTAGACTGCGCTCTAAGTCAATAAAATCCTAGTAAAACGATAAATTGATAGAAGAAGATGCTTGATAATGTTTTTCTTGAAAATTACATTTTTCTGTAGTGATTTTAACTGTTATCTTCGTCTTTTATGGAGAGATGAAAAAAGGAGGAGATTTCGGTTGATTTCAGTAAAAAATGTTAGCCATGATTTTGAGATTGGAAAAAAAGGACATAAAACGGTCATTCCTGTTTTACAGGATATATCCTTTGAAGTGAAAAAAGGAGAAATTGTTACGATTGTCGGCCGAAGCGGTTCGGGGAAATCAACTCTTTTAAATTTAATTAGCGGATATATCCGTCCAAAAAGCGGAGAAATTTGGTTGAATGGTGAAAATGTCACCCTGTTGAATGAAGGGAAATTTGCTGATTTTAGGATTGGGCACCTCGGGTTTATTTTTCAAAGCTTCCAATTGATTGCAAGCATGACTGCTTTTCAAAATGTAGAACTGCCTTTGGTTCTAAAAGGAATCAGCAAGCCTGAACGTAAACAGAAAACGGAAGATATGCTGGCAAAGGTCGGCTTGTTGGATTACCAGGATCATTATCCGGGTGAATTATCTGGCGGACAGCAGCAGCGAGTCAGCATTGCTAGAGCATTGATCAATCATCCGCAGATTATTTTGGCAGATGAACCATCAGGAAGCCTTGACAGTGAGACAGAGGAAGACCTTTTAGAATTGATTAAGAAGTTGAACCATGAGCTTGGAATTACCTTTTTAATCATTACTCATGATGTCAAAGTGGCTCAAATCGGCGACAGGATCATTAAACTAAAGGACGGAAAGATTTATGAGGAGGTGCTCGTATGAAGTTGAAAGATCAATTTCGATTCGTTAAACAAAATATGAAAAAGAACAAATCGAGAGTTTTTATGACGATCTTGGCCACTGCTATGGGGTGTACATTCTTAATTGTACTAGCTTCTGTCGGTTTCGGTCTTCATAAATCGGTTATTAAGGACGTTACTGAACAAAGGGCGGTTACACAAATTGATGTTTATGGAAAACAGAAGGACAATGGTTCCTATCAAACAGTAATGGATCAAGATATTCAAAACTTTGAAGACATGAAGGATGTCAAAGCCGTTACAAGGCGGAAAATGCTGCAGCAAGAAAGTACTTATAAGCTTGAAAACTACAGCAGTATGAACACACAGACTCTCGTGGCCAACATGCCCTCCGAAATAAAGGCAGGCTTTGAATTATCAGAAGGCAAACTTCCGGAAAAAGTGGATGAAGTTGTAGTAGGCTATCATTTTGCTCAATCTTTAGTACCAGATAATAAAAACTTTGAAGATGTGGTTGATGAACAAGGGAGAGTGAAGGAAGAGTTCCGTTATAAAGAGGACTTAATTGGCAAAAAGATTGATCTAATTGTAAGGCAAAACATAGATGGGAAAATAGAGGAAAAGGCTTTTTCGGTCACAATAGCAGGTATTGGAAACAAGCCAAAAAGAGAATGGATGACCAACACAAATATTTTTATCTCAGAAGAATTGCTCAAGGAAATAGAAGAATTTACAGGAACACCAAGAGGCAGTCTCAATGATCCGAACAATCGTAGTGCAGTCCAGCAAAAGGTTGAAACGGACACGTATGATGAAGTGAAGATTTACGCAAAAGACATGGAAGCCGTTGAAGGAATCGCAGCTGCGTTAAAAGAAAAAGGTTTTGCCACCTATTCAGTAGTAAATGAATTAAAAGAGGTAAATGTACTTTTTGCGATTGTAAAAGCAGGGCTTATTTTTATCGGAACGATAGCGATCGTGATTGCCTCAATCGGAATCTATAATACGATGACAATGGCAGTAACAGAACGTGCTCCTGATATTGGAATTATGAAAGCAATTGGAGCCAATCCTGGAACGATTAAGCGAATTTTCCTTTTAGAGAGCAGTTACATCGGTCTAATTGGAGCCTTGATTGGCACGGCCGCTTCTTATGTAGTTAGCTATCTTGTCAATTTTGCTTTTCCAATCATAATTGAAAAAGCGTTTAATGAAAAACCACCTGAAGATTTGCTGCTTAGTGACATTCCGATTACCTTGCCTGTCATCTGTGTAATCATATGCTATGCGGTTACCATCCTTTCAGGCTACAGGCCAGCACAAAGAGCGACAAGGGTTGATGTTTTAAAAGCGATGAGAAGAGAAGTTTAAAAACCTCCCTAATTCATTTCACAGGTATTGACCCGCTTTTTCCTAAAACTTATGATGAATGTAACTTATAAACACAGAGGAGATGTTGATATGATCACATACGCAAGACCTCCCTGCTAAGATTTAGAATTAAAGCGTTCGCGAGCACCTCCATGTTTTGATTGGCTTGTGCAATCAAATATGGGAGGAGCTTTATGATGGATTATAAGGATAATATTTGGAAACTATATGCCATTCGATTTTGTCAAAATCTTATACCTGCATATGTGATTGAAAGACTTTTCTGGGAACAGAGAGACATGACTATTCAGATGGTCATATATACAGAAATTATTTTCGCGATTACCGTTGTTTTGCTTGAGGTTCCAACAGGAATCATTGCTGATAAGTGGGGCAGAAAGAAAATGATTGTGCTAAGCTCCTTATTGCAATGTTGCGAATTTATTATCCTCGTGTTTGCAACGGATTTTTGGCATTTTGCTGCTGCTATTTTTTTAGCAGGTATTGGTCGATCTACTAGCAGCGGGTCTGAAAATGCACTGCTCTATGATTCATTAAAGGAAAATGGCAAAGAGCAAGCTTTTGAAAAGTATTTTGGCCGCTTGAATGTGTGTGATTTTATTTCCGCAATCATCGCAGCCATGTGCGGCAGTTTTTTGGCAAGCAGATTTGGGTTTCAGTTAAATTATTGGATATCGTTTGTTAGTTCGCTTGTTTCTGTATGGATGGCATTGCTGTTAATTGAGCCTGCTGGTAAAAGCATTACCAATAATTCAATCGAGGTTAGAAAATATATAAAAACATCTGTGACCTTTTTCAGAAAAAATCCAGAAGTGTGCCTTGTGGTGCTTTCAGGAATGGTTATTGGTGCTGCTTTAAGCTTTATCGATGAGTTTTGGCAACTGTATTTAAATAGATTAAAGATTCCAGTTTTATATTTTGGTTTATTTTCAACAGTTATTATGCTTTTAAGGCTTCCAGGAAATATCATTGCCTACCATTTGAAAAACCGATTCCGCTATAGGGGAATACTTGTGAGCGTGACTGTAGTTTTTTCATCAGGTTTTTTATATGTATCAGTGATCAAAGACTTTACCAGTTTAGGAGCAATTTTTATCATTTGCTTGTTCTCAGGTATTATGGAACCTATTACAGCTGGCTATTTGCATCATCGAATTGATTCTTCCATGAGAGCAACCATTGATTCTTTTCAGTCATTGGGGCTGAATGCAGTTCTAATCATGACAGGTTTGGGCTTTGGTTATTTTTCATCCAAATTTGATGTTTTCGGCGGATTTGGTTTCGTTTCATTCGTTTGTACGGTGTTTTTGGTTTATTTTTTATTTGCATCTAAAAAGACAATTGAATCATAAAATAGAAAGGGCTGCCTCTAGGGCAGCTTTTATTCGTTGATGCAATTCTTTAAATGTCTATTCGGCTCTATTTTGAATATGTTTTCACTAGGCTTCCTTACTTAAGTTTTTTCCTCTATTTTCAACCAGTCTTGAGCCCATTGTTCAATTTGTTTCAAAACAGGTTCTAAGGCTAGACCTTTTTCTGTTAAAGAATATTCGATTCGAACCGGGGTTTCAGGGAAGACATCTCTTTTAATTATTCCATGCTGCTCTAAATCCTTTAGTCTCTCTGAAAGAACTCTTCCGCTGATTGCAATAGAGGATTCAAGTGTTTTAAATCGTTGAGGACCAGAAAGCAATTGATAGATAATCAAGCCCGTCCATCGTTGGCTTAAAATAGTGATTGCTTTTTCAAATTTTGGACACAGGGTCGATTGGTTCACGTTTATTCACCTCTAAGGCTATTTTATAATAAGAATAAGTTGATGACAAATCATTATTAATTTACTTGACTTAATTAAATTGTAATTATATACTAACTTACATAAAGTAACTAAAGATTAAACTCATATTAGGTTGTGTAGCTTTTCATGAGAATGTTTTTTACCAGGAGGCAGGAATTATGGATTTTCATCGCAAACCAACTATATTTGTAAATCAAGTAGTCTTAAAGGTATCGGATTTAAAACGTTCGCTTGCGTTTTATGAAAAGTTGATTGGTTTTAAAATCCTCGAACAGTCAGAAAGAAAAGTGGTATTAACGGCAGACGGCAGAACTCCATTACTATCGATTGAGCAGCCAGATGATGTGATTCAGAAACAATTGCGTACAACGGGACTATATCATTTTGCACTTTTATTGCCTACTCGTGCTGATTTAGGAAAAATATTATACCACTTTATTCAAAATGGTTATCCGCTTCAAGGGGCATCCGATCATTATGTAAGTGAAGCTCTTTATTTTGCAGATCCCGATGGGAATGGCATTGAAATATACGCAGACCGGCCAGCTGCAACCTGGAATTGGAAAAATGGCAAAGTGACAATGCCCACTGTAGCTTTAGATGCAGAAAATCTTCTTGAAGAAGGTAAAGGAGATCCTTGGGATGGACTTCCTGCTGATACCGTAATGGGGCATATTCATTTACATGTTTCTGACCTGCAAAAAGCAGAGGATTTTTACTGCAAAGGACTTGGATTTGACGTTGTAAGCCAGTATGGTAATCAAGCACTTTTTATCTCAACAGGCGGGTATCATCATCATATTGGATTAAATATATGGAATGGAGTAGGAGCGCCTCCGCCTCTTGAAAATAGTGTTGGACTGAAATGGTTCTCACTAGTATATCCGAATGAGGAAGCTAGAAAAAAAGTGATCGAGCAATTAAAAGGAATAGGTGCTTGGATTAACGAAAAAGACGGCGTTGTCATTACGAAAGACCCTTCGGAGAATCATATTCAACTTTTTGTATAAATATAACAAATAACTAATTAGGAGGTATATACGATGAGCTTTTTACAAAAATTATTCGGTGAACCAAGTGATAAGGAGGCAAGTGCTATGACAAGCACAAAAGATTTTTATGCAGCGGTAGAATCAAGACGCTCGATTTATGGGATTAGCAGCGAGGCTGTTGTTTCAGATGAACGAATAAAAGAAGTAATAAGCCATGCTGTGCAGCATACCCCTTCCGCATTCAATTCTCAAAGTACAAGAGTAGTTGTTTTATTAGGTGAAAATCATAAAAAATTATGGAACATCACCAAAGAAACATTAAGAAAAAAGGTTCCTGCAGATAAATTTGGGCCAACAGAACAAAAAATGAATGCATTTGGAAGCGGTTATGGCACCGTATTATTCTTTGAAGACATGAATGTCATTGAATCACTTCAAAAGCAATTTGCTTCATATGCTGACAACTTCCCTATTTGGTCACAACATACAAGCGGGATGCATCAATATGTAATATGGACATCCTTAGAACTAGAAGGTTTCGGTGCAACGTTACAGCACTATAATCCACTTATTGACGATGAAGTGAAAGAAGAATGGAACATTCCAAGCAGTTGGAAATTGATTGCTCAAATGCCATTTGGCAAACCAACTGCTCCTGCCGGGGAAAAAGAGTTCAAACCTTTAGAAGACCGAGTTAAATTTTATTAAATAATGAGATAAGAGGGTGCCCCTAAAAGTTATACTTTTGGGACACCCTCTGAATGATGGTCAACGATTAATATTCGAAAACTTGATTTTTTAAATGGTGTTCCATATGTTCAAGATAGTCTTGAATCAGCCACTCTAGTGTCATTAGCTGATTATTGCCTATATCACATAGATAAGATCGTTTTTCACTGGGTATCTTTGAAATCACTTTTATGATTTTTTTATTTAAGCTGCACCATAGATTTAGTATTTCTTCAATTGGTATGTCTTGATAACCTTGTAGTTCTACCCACTGATTTTGATTATAGGGGTTAAGGAGAAAAGGCTGTTGTTCATATTGAATTTTGATAAATCTTTCAAGATTATTAATAGCTGAGTCACATAAATGACCCAATATCTCTTTTTTTGACCATTTATGAGGCATAGGCCGGTGTGACACCTTTAATTCAGACATCTGGCTGAACTCCTCTGGAACCTTAATAATCCAATGATTTAATTGATCTATAACGTTTTGCATGTTTTACCCCCTCATTGATTAAACTAAATCTAATTATTTCTTCATTCTATCAATGTTTTTTAATAAGGTCATAAATTGAGAATCCTATTTAAAGCTTTCACTTATTCCTTTCTGCTTTGAATTTATTAATGACTTCTATCATACTCATTTCACCAAGATTTCCTTCTTTACGCTTCCTTATCGCTAAGGAGTTATTCTCCATTTCTTTATCGCCGATGATCATCATATAAGGAACCTTTTGTATTACAGCCTCTCTAATTTTTAATCCAATTTTCTCAATTCTGTCATCGATCTCAACTCGAAATCCAGCTGATTCTAATTGTCCTTTGACTTGATTTGCGTAAGATGATTGAGAATCAGAAATAGGCAATAGCTTTGCTTGTATTGGAGCTAGCCAAAATGGGAAATCTCCTTCATAATGCTCAATTAAAATAGCCATAAACCGTTCGATTGAACCGTAAATTGCTCGATGGATCATAATGGGACGGTGCTGTTTCTGATCCTCTCCAATATAATGACAATTGAACTTTTCAGGCATAAGGAAATCGAGCTGAACTGTCCCGCACTGCCAACTTCGTCCGAGTGAATCTAGGATGTGATAATCAATTTTTGGACCGTAAAAAGCACCATCACCATGATTGATTTGATAGGGTAATCCTTTTTCCTTTAATACAGATTCGAGAGCTAATTCAGCTTTTTCCCATATTTCAGCTGAGCCCATATAATTTTCTGGTCGAGTAGAAAGCTCAATCTTATAACTGAATCCAAATTCCGAGTAAAACTCATGAATTAAATCCAACACCTTCTCAATTTCGGATTCGATTTGATCCTCTCTTACAAAGAGGTGGGCATCATCTTGAGTAAAAGAGCGAACTCTTAACAGCCCATTTAAAGATCCTGAAAGTTCGTGACGATGGACCAATCCGAGCTCAGCATATCGAATCGGAAGCTCTCGATAGCTCCTACGCTTACTATTAAAAAGTAAAACCGCTCCTGGGCAGCTCATTGGTTTAATCGCATAGGATTGCTCATCCACATTTGCAAAATACATATTTTCGTGATAGTGATCCCAGTGACCAGACTGTTCCCACAGCTCTTGCTTCATCATAATAGGTGTTTTAATTTCTTGATACCCAGCTTTTTGATGCTTATCTTTCCACAAATTTTCAAGTTCATTTCGAATGATCATTCCTTTCGGCAAGAAAAAGGGCATTCCAGGTGCTTCTTCCATTGATAAAAATAATTCCAGCTGCTGACCTAATTTTCTATGGTTCCGTCTTTCTACTTCTTTTTCAATTGACATGTTAATTCCTCCTATTTTTCAATAAAAAAAGACCGCACTCATCCCAAAAGAAGGGACGAGTGCGGTCGTGGTTCCACCCAAATTCCGCAACATACAAAAGTATATTACGCTTAAAAAGATAACGGTCATCCCGATTATGGATACTAAGTTGAACCTTTCCCCATAATAGCTCTAAGGTGGTAAATCAATCTCTTTTCTACAGGGCTTGCAGCCAATGACCCTGTTCTCTGGTAAGAAAATAAAGAAAGATTCATGTCCTTATCAAAGCATTGCATATATAAAATAAAAAACCGCACTCATCCCAAAAAGAAGGGACGAGTACGGTCGTGGTTCCACCCAAATTCCGTAACATACAAGTATATATTACGCTTAAAAAGATAACGGTCATCCCGATTATGGATACTAAGTTGCTTCCCCATAATAGCTCCAAGGTGGTAAATCAAACTTTTTTCTACAAGGCTTGCAGCCAATGACCCTGTTCTCTAGTAAGAAAATAAAGAAAGATTCGTGTCCTTATCAAAGCACTATATTATAAAATAAAAAACGCACTCATCCCAAAAGAAGGGACGAGTGCGGTCGTGGTTCCACCCAAATTCCGTAACATACAAAAAAGGTACATTACGCTTAAAAAGATAACGGTCATCCCGATTATGGATACTAAGCTGAACCTTTCCCCATAATAGCTCCAAGGTGGTAAATCAATCTCTTTTCTACAGGGCTTGCAGCCGATGGCCCTGTTCTCTAGAAAGAAAATAAAGAAAGATTCATGTCCTTTTCTTAGCCATAAATAATAATTGGTAAATATTTCTCGTTCATTGTAAGATGAAAATAATGTAATGTCAAGGACTTGCATGAACTTTATTTAATCATATTGTGGGGGGACAACTTTGATGAACGAGCTGCAATTTATTAAAAATTATAGAGACGATGATCAATTAAGAAAGGGCTTTTTTGAGCTTGCTAACAGTATTTTTGGTTTAAATTTTGAAAGCTGGCATGAAAAAGGTTTTTGGGGAAATAGATATATCCCTTTTTCATATGTTGATAGAAATAAAGTCGTAGCAAATGTTTCGGTTAATATGATCGATTTCATTATTCAAGGAAAGTCGTATCGTGCTTTACAGATTGGAACAGTCATGACGCATCCTGATTATCGGAAAACAGGGCTTTCGGCGAGCTTAATGACTAAGGTTTTAGAAGAATATGAAGGCAAATATGATTTCATGTATCTTTTTGCGAATCAAAGTGTTCTAAATTTTTACCCGAAGTTTGGTTTTAAAATAGTAGATGAGTATCAATTTTCTATGAAATTTTCATCAATCCTTAAACAAAGAAATGAACTACGTAAACTTGATACAACAAATAGTGATGATATTCATTTTATTGATCAGTTTGCTAAAAATAGATCACCTGTTTCTCAGAGATTTGGGACTAAAAATGCTCACAGCATCTTTATGTATCATTGCCTGAATGTTTTTTATAACGATTTATATTTTTTAGAGTCGGAGGATGCTATTGTCATCTTTAACAAAGGCGTAAATCAAATTGATATTTTAGACATTATTAGTAAAAGGCCTGTAGACATTAACAATATTCTTATGAAGATTTCAGGAGAAGGTACTTATAAGATCGTTTTTCATTACACGCCAGATTATAAAGGGATAATATTTGATTGTAATCTTATTAATGGGAGCGGAACATTATTTGTAAAAACGAATGGTCAGTTTTGTTTTCCAGAACATGTTAAGCATCCTGTTACGTCTGTAGCGTAATAAATGAGGAGGGGTTTAATGGACGAATTTCCAGTAACGTTTCAAATGGGTCATGTTACTTTTCAATTAAGAGAATATCATAATTTTGATTGGCTTAGTCGTTTAGGAGAAGTTTTTTGCATTTTTAATCAACAAGATTCTGGGAATATATGCTTTGGTGTTGAAAAAGACGGTAAGAAACAGTTTGTGAAATATGCAGGTGCCAAAACGTTGGAGTATTCCGGAGATCCTCAAGACGCTATAAATCGCCTGAAGAAAGCTACCTCACTTTATGAAGAATTAAGCCATCCGAATTTAGTTAAATTAGTCGATCATTTTAAAATTGATAATGGTTATGTTATGATTTTTGACTGGTTTGAAGGAGAGTGTCTTCATTCGCACTGGTCCTTTCCACCTCCTGCTAAATACAACCACCCAGATTCTCCGTTTTTTCGTTATAAGCAATTGCCAATTCATCATAGGTTATCTTCATTGGATCGTATTATTAGTTTTCATTTACATATTCAAAGAAAAAACTATGTCGCTGTTGATTTTTACGATGGTAGTATTTTATATGATTTTAAAAATAATAGAACGATGATTTGCGACATAGACTTGTACCAGAGAAAACCCTTTAAAAATACGATGGGGAGGTTATGGGGTTCTTCACGATTTATGTCCCCTGAAGAATTTGAGCTTGGTGCGGATATTGATGAAGTAACAAATGTGTATAATATGGGAGCAATAGTGTTTGGCCTTTTGGGTGGTGGACTCGACCGTTCTTACTCTAAATGGGAGGCGGAAAAAGAACTTTTTAAAGTAGCTGCTAAGGCAGTTAAGCCTAATAGGGACCAGCGTTATTCATCTGTTGAAGAATTTTTATTCAGCATGGAAAGAAGCTCTTATAAAGGTAAAGCACTAACAATTCTTGTAGGTGAGAATAATCGTATATTGGAAGAAAACCAGCAATCACACAAAAGCATTTAGGTAGCATAATTAATTAATAAATTAAGAAAAAGCCTGTTCTTGATCCATTTTTTTCAAAAACAGGCTGTTGTGCATTTTTATGTTGAAAGATTATAACTGTCTAGACTATTTCTTTACTTCACATCAGAATAATGCAAAACAATTGGTTCAGATTCAAAATAAGGCGAGATTAATTTCTCCCATTCCTTGAAAACATCACTTTTCACAAAGGTTTCTGTGTGATCTTCGATTGTTCTCCAGTGGACAACAAGTAGAAATTGATTAGGTTTTTCATAGTTTTGAAGCAATTCATGGCCTATATATCCCTCGGCAGATGTTAAATAAGGAAAGGCTTTATGAATAGTGCTAATAAATTCCTGTCTGGAAAATGGATTAATTGTTAGATAGGCATGTTCTTTAATCATTTTACAGATTTACATCCTATTTATTTAAATATCTTTTAATGCCTTCAACCACGTAATCATGGTCAAGCTGAGCTGTTAGACCAGCAACTGTTACAGAACCGATGACCCCAACATCCTTCACACGGATCGGAAAAGAGCCCCCTACAGCTTGATATTCTGCTGGAGATAACAGAGAGCTTAGATCATGCGTTGTGCCTGATGCTTCAAATCGTGCTGCGATATAATATGAGCTGCGGTTGTAATGTTCAACAACGCGTTTTTTTCTCTGTAGCCAGAATACATTTTCTTCTGATGTTCCATCCATTAAATGCGTAAAAAGTGGCACACGATTACGTTCAATATGAATGGCAACCGATTTGCCGTTTTCTTTAGCGTAATTAATGAGGGTCATGCCTAAAAGTAAGGCATCTTCGTTCGTAAAGTGTTTAAACTGCAACTCATTTTCTAATTGCTCAAGCTGTTGTAGGCTCATGTATCATCTCTCCCTTAAAAAAGATTTTGTTTTTTATCGAATGAATAGTTTATTGCAGCAAGAAGAAGAGCAATTGCAATCATAATCGCACCAATCCAGGCAGTATCCAAATAGGTTAAGTGATCGACTGCTAATCCACCTAAAACAGAGCCGGCAGCAATCCCAACATTAAATGCTGAAATATTTAGGGCAGACGCAAGATCCTTTGCAGATGGAACTAGCTTTTCAGCTAACGATACGATATAAGCTTGCACGCCTGGAGACATCATAAAGGCAAGCAGCCCTAATAAAATAATTGATAGAATACTAAGAGATTTGCTTGGCAGAAGCCATATTTGTAAAAGAAGAAAAATACCTTGAACGAAAAAGATCCAACGCAAAGCTTTGACAGGATGCTCGTTTGCCATTTTCCCCCCAAGGATATTTCCAATGGCTACTGCAATCCCATAAACAAGAAGCAAAATGGAAATAGCACTAGAAGAATATCCGCTGATTTCTTCTAGAATGGGAGAAAGATAGGTAAATAAGGCAAACGTTCCTCCAAATCCGAATGCTGTCATAAGTAAAGCAAGAAGGATGCGCTGATTTTTTATTAGCTCACCGACATCCTTAAATGTAGGCGGATTCCCTTGATTTTTTACTTTATCGATAGCGAATATATTGACAATAAAGGCAATGAGCCCTAGGAAGGCAACTGTGCCAAAAGTAGCGCGCCATCCAAAGTGCTGCCCAATATACGTTCCTAAAGGAACACCAACGATGGTCGCAACGGTTAATCCGGTAAACATAATTGATATCGCTGTTCCTTTTTTATTGTCAGGGACGATATCTGTTGCGACGATGGCTGCTATTGCGAAAAACACCCCATGTGAAATGGCTGTTACAACACGTGAGAACATTAAGAGCTCATACGATCCAGCTAGAGCTGAAAGCAGATTTCCTAATGTAAAGATTGCCATTAATATGAGCAGAAAGGCTTTTTTAGGAACACGGCCTGTTATTACCGTGATGACAGGAGTTCCAACAGCGATCGCGATTGCATATCCTGAAATCAATGCTCCAGATTTTGTAACGGTGATGCTTAAGTCATCAGCAATCGTTTGCAGTAAGCCGACGATGACAAATTCGGTTGTTCCAATGGCAAAAGCACTTACGGCTAAAGAAAGTAAACCAATATATACTTTTGTAGACATTTCCTACTCCTTCCCCTATTTGTTGCACAAAAATAATTGAAGCCTTAGAGCATTTTAGACATTTGAGCGCTGGATTGAATCAGTTTTTTACTGATTGTTTTGTCCCATTTTTTATTCAAACGTGCAGCTGGTCCTGATAAAGCGACAGCAGCTATTACTTCTCCTTCATATATAATGGGAACGGCAATGCATCTTAACCCAATTTCAGTTTCCTCATCATCCACTGCATAACCCTGTGAACGAATGACCTTCAAATGCTCCTTCAGCAAGTGAAGATCGATAAATGTGTTCTCTGTTTTTTGTATTAGAATTAATTGTTTGAGTAAGCTTTCACACTTATGTTCTTCTAAAAAAGCCATAATAACTTTTCCAAGAGCATTTAGATGCGCAGGAGCACGTTCTCCAACTTCTGAGCAGGTTCGGACATAATGTTTTCCATCAATCACTTGAGTGGTTACAACATCGGTTCCATTTAATACCCCGATATAAACAGTTTCTCCAATTTCAGAGCTTAATTGATAAAGTGGAGGAACGGATAACCAGTTTAATCTAGCATTATAGGGATTTGTTCTGCCCCCTATTTTAGTGGTGACGCTGTATGAATGATCTGTTTTTTTGATGTACCCCATTTGTTCGAGCGTGTACAGTAAACGAAAGGTTGTCGATTTATTTAACGAAAACTTTTTCATTAGTTCACTTAATGTCATACTTTCTTCCTGTTGTAGAGCATTTAAGATTAGGAGTCCTTTTTTCAAAGTGGCCACTTCGTATTGACTCACTGCCATCACCTCTTTCTCCTTGATACGTTTATATTAAAGGCATGGAAAAGTTAAATCAAAAAAAGAACTATTTGTTTCTATATTTGAAACTTCAAGTTAGTTAATTTGTGATTAAGGAAGATGGAATATGAAAAATCCCATGAATACAGGATTTTGATTATGACATGAAGAATATTTCGAAAAAAGCTTTTTTCCAAGGAGGCATACTATGATTCAATTGCCAAATCAATTTGTACAAACAATTAAAGATGTACATAAGCACAAAGCGGAAAAATGGTTAGCTGATTTTGATCAACTAATTGAAGATTGTGAGAAGCGATGGGATATGAAAGTTTTGGCTCCATTTGACTTATCATACAATTTTGTTGCACCTGCGAAGCGAAAAGACGGGACTGATGTTGTTATAAAGCTTGTTGTCCCGAGCGAAGAATTTCTTTCTGAAGTTGAAGCACTTACCCTATTTAACGGAAACGGCATGGTTAAAATCATCGATGTGGATCTAGAAAAAGGGATTGTAATTCTGGAACGATTAATTCCTGGAAAAACTCTAGCCTCATTAGTAGATGAAGAAGAAGCAACACGTATTGCTTCACAAGTAATGAAAAAATTATGGATTCCTGCACCAAACACCTCAAACATTCCCACAACAAGACAGATGGAACAGAAATTGATCCGGATATTTCAAAAATATCCTGAAGGGTTCGGTCCAATCACAAAGGAAATTCTTCAAGAAGCAGTTGATACTTTTAAAATGATGAATAGTAGACGAAGCAACTTATTTTTACTACACGGAGATTTACATCATTACAATATTTTGATTGGGAAAGGAGAATCGTGGGTTGCGATTGACCCGAAAGGTTTAATTGGGGACAGGGAATATGATGTCATTCAATTTTTGCTAAATAAATTGCCAGATTACCATTTGGAAACAGTGATTGAAAAGCGAATTGATATTTTAGTAGAAGAACTAAATTTAGACAAACAAAGCATTCTATCATGGGGTTTTTCGCATACGGTACTCGCAACATGTTGGACGATTCAGGAGGATGGTCGTTACGACAAAACA
The DNA here is from genome assembly GCF_006546985.1 of Bacillus sp. 03113. Classification (GTDB taxonomy): domain Bacteria; phylum Bacillota; class Bacilli; order Bacillales; family Cytobacillaceae; genus VATK01. The sequence continues at coordinate 3,913 of NZ_VATK01000020.1, read as the reverse complement.
TTTTTTAAGGCTATAAATGCTTTCAAATGTTTATTAAAAAACATTGATTATTAGCTCAGAAAATTGGTAGGAGAAGCAGCATTACCCACTAAAATCTATAGGTAATAGAAGATGTCTAATTGCAACAAAAAAACCGAGGCAAAAGACTGCATCGGCTTTTTGTTCACGATCAATAAGTTAGATTTTTTGTATTGCTTCAAGTTCTTTTTGATTAAGTACATTTTGTAGTGGTTCATGATGAACAAATCGTCGGATGTTCTCAACGGTCACTTCTGCAATTCGATTCGCACTTTCAAGGGTTGTACCACCGACATGGGGTGTGGCGATCAAATTATCCAGATGGTGGAGCTCCTCGGTTGGAGGCTCCGTTTCAAACACATCGAGAGCGGCGCCGGATATCTTTCTTTGTTCTAAAGCTTCAAATAATGCTTTACCATCTACTACCGCTCCCCGAGAGATATTAATCAAGAATGCGGACTCTTTCATCTTGCTGAGCGCTTGCTTATCAATAAGATGATAGGTCGATTTTTTCAGAGATGTACCCACTACGATATAATCGGAATCTGAAAGCAATTGATCAAATTCTACGAAGTTGACGCCCAGCTTATTTGCAGCTGCATCATCCCTGTGATTCCCATAAGCAATCATTTTCATGTCAAAGACTTTCGCATAATGAGCAATGATCTGCCCAATAGACCCAAATCCAATAATGCCCAATGTTTTGTCTTTCAATTCAAATCCTGTACTTTGTACCCATTTTCCGTCTTTTGTTTTCTGGTCCAGCTGTGGAATGGTTCTAGAAAGGGAAATCATGAGTCCGATGGCTAGTTCGGCGACAGCATTAGCATTTTGACCAGCAGCATTGCTGACGATAATTCCTTTTTGTGTAGCATAGGCAACATCAATATTATCAACACCGGTACCTGTTTTAATAATATACTTTAGTTCGGGTGCTGCATCGATAACCTCCCGATCGGCGAGTGCAACCGCCGTTATGTATATAGTTGCATTTTTAATGTTTTCTATGATCAATTCCTTGCTTTTATTTTCGTCAACCATTAGGACTGTCACATCCACTCCTAAATCTTTTATTCGCTGGACAAAAGATTCGTGAATGGGATAATACGCTTTTCCTACACTAAAAAGAACCTTCATACTGAATTTCCTTCCTTTCTATATTAAAAATAATCTTGTAGGATCTTAACATCCTGCTAGTCATGCAATGAATTGAATGATCTAGTTTAATAGATTTTCGAAGTCAATGCTTGTTCGATAAGCATAATAGCCTGTTCAAGATTCTGGTCAGACGTTGCACAAGATAGTCTCAAATAGTTCTCATACTTCGATCCAAATGCAGTGCCTGGAGTAACTGCAACCTTTACCTGATCCAGCAGATATTCGGCAATTTCATTGGAGGTGTAATCGCGAAAATGTATTTCAGGAAATACATAAAATGCACCTTCAGGATATGGGCAGGATACACCAGGTATTTGATTTAAAGCAGAGACGACCCGATTAACACGTTTTTCATAACAGCTTCTCATGTATTCTACTTCATCTGTTAATTTTAAGGCAGCTATACCCGCATACTGAATAAAAGAAGTAGTGCACGTTGCAAGATGCCCTTGAATTTTCGATGCGGCCGTAACGAGTTCTTTCGGGAGAACTAAATACCCAAGTCTCCAACCAGTCATTGCTTGTCCTTTTGAAAAGCTTTGGACGGTAATAGTCCGATCCTCCAATCCTGAAACACTTGCTAGAGATATAAACCGATGATCACGAAATACGATCTTTTCATAAACCTCATCTGAAATAATGATTATATTTTTTGCGGTGACAACATCTTTTAAAATCTGAATCTCTTCCTCGGTTAACACTCTGCCTGTTGGATTGTTAGGGTTATTCACAATAATCGCTCGGGTTTTATTCGTGCATGCTGCCATTAGTTTTTCTCTATCTAGCATAAAGTTATCTTCAGGATTCAAATCTACCGTAACAGGTACTCCTCGGGCCATTGTAATTAACGGCTCATAGCTGACCCACGCAGGATTAATGACCAGTACTTCATCCCCTTCATTTAGCAGGCTTGTTAGTGCAACATATAATGCAGGTTTTCCTCCGGCAGTAACAACGATTTGTGATGGATCACATGCTACTCCATTTTCATTCCGCAGCTTTAAAGCGATTTCGTGACGCAGCTCAGGTATCCCATTTGTACTTACATAATGAGTAAACCCCAAATCCATCGCCTTTTCTGCTTCTTTTATGATTGGAGCAGGTGTATGAAAATCAGGCTCCCCTCCGGCAAGGTTAATGATTTTATGTCCTTCTTGCTTTAATGCAAAAACTTTATTTTGAATGGAAACAGTCTTTGATGCGGGCAAATCTTTAATCAGTTGTGCACTTTGCATTGCTTATCAATCTCCTTATCTGTTTTTTATAATTATTTAAATCAAAAAATGGTCCTAGTACTCTTACGGAATTCACATGATTGGTTTTTCTTTTTTATTAATTGTAAGTTTTATCTGAATTGTATCGATAGTATTAATATTTGTAAAATAGAAATTAGTACTTTGAAATATTAATTTTCATATTTAGGAGAGTGAACATGAGGGAATTTCCGTTACATTGATTGAACGACAAATAGTTTAAAAAAGTGCTTTAAAAGCCGTCATGCTTATATTGTATGATTAATTTTTTATAGATTCCAGTATTAATCTTGGTAAGCTGACTTCTACTATATTCAAAGTATTCCTTTTAATAATTAAAGCCTGTTTTGATGAATTTTTTTCAAAAACAGGCTCGTTGTATATAATTTAATTTTCCATACGGACTTGATTTATGAACATTGTTTCAATCATGATCCGTTTTTAAGATTTCTTAAAACCATAGGCATTTTCTTCTCTTCCTCTTTTACCTTCTTCTCTTGAGGCTTGTTATTATTACCTTTAGGAGATTTAAATCTTGCTTCATCCATTCCATCTATGATATTCGTCAATGAGATTCCTCCTTTTTAAATTTTATTATTTCCCAAAGGTGTTAATAAAGATTCATTTCTAATTTTTATGATTAAGGAAATTAGAAGTATGTTATGTTAATTTCTAAAGAATTATCTAAAATTCGGAGCCTTCCAATGTAGATGTGTTAACACCGTTCTAAATTTTGTAACATACTCTTTCTGGAAAGGAGTCCTATAACCTTTAAAGTAGCATAAGAAGATAATACTTAACTCATTTGTTAAAGTATTTGTCAATCTCACTGTTGTCCTTCAAAAAAATTACCTTGTCATTGTATTTGTTTAAAAGATCGAATATTTCTGGCTTATTTTCATTTTCAAAACAGGAGTTCCATTTAAACATATTTATAAAAATTTTTAATGTGGGTTTATAGTTTGCTTTTTCTATTCCTGTTTTTTGTAAAATAAACCTTTTGATAATTCGATAAATCCTTTTCGAATAGGCTGTATCTAAAAATATAATTAAGTCTGCATTCTGAAAGCCTTGCTGTACCCATTGATAATGAATACCTTCTATAATCCAAGCATCGGAATGAATAATTCTATTTAAATATTCATCTCTTTCATCTTCGCTTCTTCTTATATCCCCAGATTTGAATCTTTTCCAAACAACATTATCTAATTCGAAAAACGGAATGTTTAATTTTGTAGACAGATTTCTTGCTAATGTTGTTTTACCGCTTCCAACGGATCCAATAATATGTATTTTAGTAGGATTGTTATTTGCCAATATGATCATCTACAGATGTACTTCGATATGAGTCGTAAAATCTCCTTTTGTCTCGTTCTTTGAATAGAAACGAACATAGAAACCCAATCTATTTTTTATCATTTTTATGCGAGAAGACTCCTTCCTCAAAATGCGTTAGCATTTAGGTGGGTGATGAATCGCCCTTT
>NZ_VATK01000019.1 GCF_006546985.1 Bacillus sp. 03113 | reverse complement strand
ATTTTGGAGACAAGTTGCCTTTTATATGTCTACATTCAAATATAAACAAAAAAAAACGAAAGTTTTTCAGTGGCCTCAGCATAGCGACGAGGAGGCTCGGCACTCGCCCGCGGAAAGCGAAGTGTATTCAGGATGCGGGTTAAATAACAACAATCTATACGAAAAGAGCCTTTATTTTTAATAAATCTTCTACTATATATGTTTGTACCAGTGCTAACTGTTTTTATGTGGTCATTGAAGAAAATTACAAGTTTCTTATCCTATTTCATATAAATGTAATAATTAGTGTAAAAATGAGGTGAGAAAATGCTTCAAACCTTACTTTCAAAGCAGTTTGAAATTCAAGCCGATGAAGAAATTATAATAGGGCGTTATGAAGCTTGTAAACGAAACAATCAATTATATATGCTTGTCCCAATTCATCAGTATGAGGAAGACGATCTTAACGAGCTCGAACGATTCGCTACTCATTTAGTCCAAAAAGGAGATCGTGATATTGTTCAATTTCTTCATACAAAGGATGGAAAACGAGAAACGGAATGGGAAAAAAGAAAGTATTGCATCCTATTTAATAATCAAATTCGCAACCAAGAAAAAGATCGAAGTGGACGAATGCTCGGAAAGTTTCATCATCGAGGTAGATCTATTAATTTTACTGTAACAAGATCGAGCAGGGTTGGTCAGTGGAAGCAGCTTTGGGAAAAAAGATTGGATCAAATGGAGAAAGTTTGGAGCACTATGATTTATCAACAGCCAGAAAATGAATTTGATCGTATGTTTATTGAATCATTTTCCTACTATTTGGGATTAGCTGAAAACTCCATTCAATACCTAATTGATACAGAAATTGATGATGATCCATTACCGATGGATAGTGGGACGATTTGTCATAATCGCTTCTCATCGTCTGCGTGGGGAGAATCGTTTATCATAAAAAATCCATTTGATTGGGTTTTTGACCACAGCAGTAGAGATTTAGCTGAATGGATTAGAGATCGATATTTTCAAAATATGCAGACGTATCATCGAGATATGGCTAAGTTATTAACAGATTATCAAACCATTACTCCTTTAAGCTCTTTTTCGTGGAGATTGTTATATGCAAGAATGGTTTTTCCACTCCATTACTTTGAAAATATTGAGAATTACTATTCAACCAGCTCTGAACAGCAAAAAAATTATTTAGAGGATAAACTAGAAAAATATTTACACCAATCAAGTGAATATGAAAGGTTTTTAAGAGATTTTTTTCAACATGCTGAAGTACCGATAAGAAAAATGAAAATACCCGAATTAGAATGGTTAAAGCGATCTTAATCGTTTTGAAAATTAGATCCTACTGAAGATGGATATGTAAGCTAAACAAGTCGCTTCGGACGTACAGGATGTACTAGTGCCGATGAAGACATAAGGACGTGGCGCTTTTAATCGGCCGCTTTTCATTTATTTCCAGCTCCAGCGCCTAGCCCTTGTGAAAAATAACCTCATGCCTCTAAAAGTAAAAAGCACTTTTTGAGTCATGAGAACATTTTTCTTCAGGGCTGTACAAGTCGCTTCTGCTTTTCTTGTTGTGACGAAATTGAGAATTTATAGTTGTATCTATGATCTATGTTTCTCTTTCCTTTATAATGGACATGAAGATTAAGGAGGGGAAATTTTGAAGCCATCTATTTTTGTAACAAGGAAGCTGCCAGATGAGATCATTGCTCCACTGACGGAAAAATATGAAGTAAACATGTGGGATAAAGAGGATGTACCAGTTCCAGTTGAAACATTGCGAGCCCACGCAAAAAAAGCAGAGGCGCTCTTAACGATGCTCTCTGACCCTATAGATAGAGAAGTCCTAAATAATGCTGAAAATTTAAAAGTCATAGCCAATTTAGCGGTAGGATTTGATAATATAGACATCAAAGCGGCAACGGAAAATGGTATAGCCATATGCAATACTCCTGATATTTTAACAGATTCTACTGCTGATTTGACTTTTGCGCTTCTTATGTCAACAGCACGAAGAATTGTTGAAGCAGCTGAATTCATTAAAAATGGGGAATGGAAAAGCTGGAGTCCCTTGTTGCTAGCTGGACATGATATTCATCATAAAACAATTGGGATAGTTGGAATGGGAAGTATTGGTCAGGCAGTTGCAAAAAGAGCAGCTGGTTTTGAGATGAATATTCTCTATCATAATCGATCCCGAAAACTAGAAGCAGAAAAACAGCTTGGTGCTGTATATTGCACGTTCGAGGAGCTTGTTATTAAATCTGATTTTATTGTATGCCTTACCCCATTAACAGAACAAACGAGAAATTTATTCTCACGTGACGTATTCAAGAAAATGAAAAAAACAGCGATCTTTATTAATGCTTCTCGTGGAGCTGTTGTAGATGAAAATGCACTATACGATGCCTTAGTTGAAGGAGAAATTGCTGCAGCAGGGTTAGATGTTTTTGTAAAAGAACCAATTGATGTAGATCATCCGCTGTTAAACCTGTCTAATGTTGTTGCAATTCCTCATATTGGGAGTGCAAGCATGGCAACTCGTTTAGGCATGATGAAGCTGTGTGTGGAAAATATTCAGGCAGTATTGTCTGATAAAGAGCCAACAACACTTGTAAATAAATTAAATGTTTAAAGGATAACAATGATTTTTCAGGTGAACTCGTTTCAGCTTACTGGAGCGAGTTCATTAGGTCATACATATTAAATTATAAAAATTAGGAAAAACAAGTGATTGTATTGGGTTAAGCGTTTTCTTAATAAAATTAATGAAATAAACCCTTGTAAAAAATAGCATCTATTACTATAATGTCTACTAGAAGAAGACAAATGTTCATTTATAGAGAACATCATTTGGAGGGAAATCAATGGAGGCAATTTCAATTGGATTGCTTGGACTTGGAACAGTAGGTTCAGGCGTTGTAAAAATTATCGAGAATCACCAAGATAAGCTTATGCATCAAGTTGGATGTCCAGTAAAAGTGAAGAAAATTCTCGTTAATAATAAAAATAAAAAGAGAGATGTCGAAATTGATGAAGCGATTTTGACAACAGATCCTGAAGATATTATAAGTGATCCTGAAATTGATGTTGTAATTGAAGTAATGGGTGGCATTGAAAGCACTAAAACTCAAATTCTCAAAGCACTTTATAATAAAAAGCATGTCGTAACAGCTAACAAGGATTTAATGGCTATACATGGTTCAGAACTTTTAAAAGTCGCTTCTGAAAATGGATGCGACTTATTTTTTGAAGCGAGTGTTGCAGGGGGAATTCCTGTCTTAAGAGGACTTGTTGATGGATTAGCATCAGATCAAATTGTGAAAATTATGGGAATTGTGAACGGGACAACGAATTATATATTAACAAAAATGAGCAACTTTGGAAGCCCATATGAAGCGGTGCTAAAGGAAGCTCAAGAGCTAGGCTATGCTGAAGCAGACCCAACATCTGATGTGGAAGGGTTAGATGCAGCTAGAAAAATGGCGATTTTATCCACACTTGGTTTTTCCATGAATATTGATTTAGAGGATGTAAAGGTAAAAGGAATTAGCCAAATTACAGAAGAGGATATTCGTTATGGAAAACAGCTTGGTTACACGATGAAGCTCATCGGAATTGCTGATCGAGTTGATCAAAAGGTAGAAGTAAGTGTGCAGCCTACCTTAATTTCAGATTCACACCCTCTTGCATCTGTAAACGATGTATATAATGCTGTGTTTATTTATGGAGAAGCCGTTGGAGAAACGATGTTTTATGGTCCTGGGGCAGGTAGTCTTCCTACTGCAACTGCTGTCGTATCGGACTTAGTCGGAATCATGAAAAATATGCGTCTAGGTGTTAACGGTCAAAGTGCAGTAACACCTCAATATGAAAAAAAATTAAAAGATCCATCTGAGATCTACTCTAAATATTTTTTAAGATTGCAGGTTAAAGATGAAGTAGGTGTTTTTGCAGAAATCACTTCAATTTTCTCTAAACATGGTGTAAGCTTTGAGAAGATTCTTCAGTTACCTGTGAAGGAAAAAGGTCTTGCGGAAATTGTATTAGTTACGCACGCCGCTTCCTTGCAAGATTATGAAGATGTATTACAAAATTTAGAAGAAATAAATACGGTAAAAACCGTTAAAAGCTCTTATAGAGTTGAAGGAGGAACAAAATAATGAGATGGGAAGGCTTATTAGCTGAATATAAGGATTATCTTCCAATTAATGATTCAACCCCTATGTTGACACTAAACGAAGGAAATACGCCTTTAATAAAGCTAGAAAATCTTTCAAAGGAATTAGGAATAGAGCTTTATGTGAAAACAGAAGGCGCTAACCCAACAGGATCTTTTAAAGACCGCGGAATGGTTATGGCCGTTGCGAAGGCAAAAGAAGCTGGAAGTAAAACGGTTATCTGTGCATCAACGGGAAATACATCAGCAGCGGCAGCGGCATATGCAGCACGAGCAGGCTTGAAATGTATCGTTGTTATTCCTGAAGGGAAAATTGCAATGGGTAAGCTTGCTCAAGCTGTTATGTATGGTGCTGACATCATTTCAATTGAAGGAAACTTCGATCAAGCTTTAAAAATGGTACGAGAAATTAGCGAAACAGAACCGATTACGCTAGTAAATTCAGTCAATCCATATCGCCTTGAAGGTCAAAAAACAGCTGCTTTTGAAATATGTGACCAGCTTGGTTCAGCACCAGATATTTTAGCGATTCCAGTAGGGAATGCAGGAAATATTAGTGCGTATTGGAAAGGTTTTAAAGAATACAATGAAGCTAAGCAAACAGGACTTCCAAAAATGCATGGCTTTGAAGCAGCAGGAGCGGCTGCCATTGTTCATAATAAAGTATTTGAAAATCCAGAAACAATAGCAACAGCAATCCGCATTGGAAATCCAGCTAGCTGGGAGCTAGCTGTAAATGCACAAAAAGAATCAAATGGAAAAATTGATGAAGTAACGGATGAAGAAATTATTGCAGCATATCGTAAGCTTGCTGCTACTGAAGGTGTATTCGCAGAACCAGCTTCATGTGCTTCATTAGCGGGTGTCTTTAAGCATTTGAAAAATGGAGACATTCAAAAAGGTAGTAAAATCGTAGCGATTCTAACTGGTAATGGCTTGAAGGATCCGAATACAGCAATGGATTGCAGTCCGATTACTCCAGTAAAATTACCGAATGATATCAAGAAAGTAGCTGAGCATATTAAAGGAGCTGTTCATATATGAGCCAAGAAGAAAGGCTCATTATTCAAGTTCCAGCGAGTACAGCAAATGTAGGTCCTGGATTTGACTCTGTTGGACTAGCCCTTAATCTTTATTTAACGATTGAGGTCAATCGATCTACCAATTGGGAAGTGATTCCCATGTGTGAAGAATTAAAGGTCTTTCCACAAGATGAATCAAATTTTATTGTTCAAACAGCCCTTAAAGTGGCTAAAAAATATAATAAAGATCTGCCAAAATGCAGCTTAAAGGTAAAAAGCGATATCCCGCTTGCACGTGGTTTAGGTTCAAGTGCTTCTGCGATAGTTGCAGGCATTGAACTAGCCGACGCTTTGTGTGATTTACAGCTTTCTAAAAAAGATAAGTTTACAATTGCAAGTGAAATTGAAGGCCATCCTGATAATGTAGGAGCTTCCGTATTTGGGGGTCTTGTTGTTGGCTGTCAAACGGAAGAAGAAGTAAACGCAGAGATCTTTTATAATTTATCTTTTGAAATGGTTGCTGTTGTTCCTAATGAAGAGCTTTTAACGAAAAAGTCAAGAAGTGTTTTGCCAACAGAAGTTTCGTTCAAAGAAGCTGTTGCTGCAGGAGCAGTTGCGAATGTATTAATTGCATCTTTATTAAATGGAAACTTCGAATTAGCAGGAAAAATGATGAAGAAGGATCGATATCATCAGCCTTTCCGTAAAAAGCTAGTTCCACATCTACCGATTATTGAAGAAATTGCTCCACAACATGGAGCTTTTGGGGTCGCTTTAAGTGGTGCGGGACCAACTGTCCTTTGCTTCACTCAAGAAGGATTATCTCAGTCCCTAATTTCTGAAATAGAAAAAAAGCTTCCTAATATGTCCTTTATCAGCTTGCAAATTGATAATAAAGGAAGCCAACTATATCATGCTGATGAGATAAACAAAAATGAAAGCTTAAAGGGCATTTTGTCTTAAATTGTCAGTTTAATTTCATAAAAAAAGGTGTTTGATAAAGTTAGCAACTTTTATCAAACACCTTCTTTTTTATTAAAATACTTGTTCTACTTCTAGAATTCCAGGTACTTCTTCTAAAAGTGCGCGTTCAATACCAGCTTTAAGAGTAATGGTTGAACTTGGGCAGCTTCCGCAAGCACCTAATAAACGCAATTTAACAATACCTTCTTCAACATCTATCAATTCGCAATCTCCACCATCTCTTAGGAGAAAGGGGCGCAATTTATCCAACACTTCTTGTACTTGTTCTTTAATATCTTGCTCTGACATGTATTATCTACTCCTTTCGTTAGTCTATATTATATACAGAATGAAATGAAAAAGCCATTGTGAAATATGGTAAGACAATAACTTCAATTTTTAACTAAGCATATTTAAGAGAATAAATGCGTCCAACAAATGATTTTTTATTATATAAGTTCTTTTTCAATATTAATATGTTGTAAAATGAATGTATTAATGAACTTAGGGGGATTTATGTGAATAATAAAAAAATTGAAATCAATGTTTTTGGAGCTGAACAAACCTGCCCAAGTTGTGTGAATCTTCCTTCTTCAAAAGAAACGTGCGATTGGCTTGAAGCAGCTGTCAGCAGAAAATTTCCTAATCAGCCCTTTCAAATCTCTTATATTGATATATTTCAACCTCCTATGGAGGAAGAAAAAAGGAAATTTGCTCAAAGGGTTATAGAGGAGGATCTGTTCTATCCAGTTGTTGTTATTGAAGGGGAAATAGTTGGGGAGGGCAATCCCCGTTTAAAAACAATCTATTCAGAATTAGAAAAATACGGTTATGTAAGTAAATAAGGTGGATTAAGCTCCACCTTATTTACTGTTCCCATTATTTATCCTTTATGGTGTTTATACATCCAGAGAATCCCGGATTTGATCAGTCGTGCAACACGTCCTGTGATAGGTTTATCCGCAACAATACCAAAGCCATGTTTTCTGCCAAGTGATCCAAGTATCCCTTTTAATTTAATTTCAGGTAGAGAGTCAGGAAGTGTTTCCCCGTTCCATCTAGTTAATAGAATTTGAACAATTTGATCCGCCTGACCTTCTGCTAACTGTGCACTTGGAGCTCGGTTTAGGCTTGCACAATCTCCGACTACATAAACATGTTCATCGTTTGGAATGTTATGGTATTTTGTTAAAACAGCTCTTCCTTGTGAATCTTTCTGAATATCTAACTCTCTAATAAGCTTGTTCGGTTGAATCCCAGCGGTCCAAACAATCACATCACAGTAGATAGGTTCTTCATGGTTAAATAAAAGATTTTTTTCAACAGATGTTATATTAGAATTATTAACAATATCAACTCCATGGTTATCAAACCAATTCTCAACATAGGTGCTTAATCGTTTTGGAAAAGCAGATAAAATGTAATTGCCGCGATCAAAAAGCATAATTTTCAAGTCAGATCTACTCTCATTTAATTCTGAAGCTAACTCGACCCCACTTAATCCAGCTCCCACAATTGCAACAATCGATCCAGGTGCTAAATTATTTAAGGCTTGATACGTTTCCCGGGATTTTTCAATTGTTTGGATACTATGTGTGTATTGTTCCGCACCTGAAATATGATGGAAATTATCTTCACACCCCAAGCCGATGACTAAATCATCATAAAGAATGGGTTCTTGGTCCTTAAGATAAACTTTTTGATTTTTTAAATCAATTCCAATAACGTTGCCATATTTAATTGTTAATCGTGGATGGTCTGGAAATGCAACTCTAATATGCTGATCTGATATTGTACCAGCAGCCAATGCGTAATATTCAGTCTTCAAACAATGATAAGGGACCTTATCTATTAACGTAATGGATATATCCTCAGGAAGATGATTTGGCAAGAGGCGTTCTAGAATTCTCATTCCTCCATATCCGCCACCAAGTATAACAAGATTTTTCATATGGAAATGACTCCTTTTACACCATTTTCTTGTTGTAATATGATCTATTTTAAAATAGCAAAAATACTGCTAAAAACGTTTTCAAAATAATGTTATAGTTTAATTTCTCAAATTTAATGGATTAAATACCATAAAAAGTATAACGAAATAAACAGGAAATCACAATTAAAATAAAATGGCTCATCAAGTAGATACTGATTAAACGGTTATCTTGCTAATCAAATAAAAAATAGTTACGATAGTAAAGGTAGAGAGGTGAGGATTTTGATCAAACCAATTATTGAGTTTTGTATAAGTAATTTAGCAAATGGAGCTCAAGCAGCAAGAGAAGTTCTTGAAAAAGATTCTAATTTAGATATTATTGAATACGGTTGTCTAGGATATTGCGGAAAATGTGCTGGATCCTTATATGCATTAGTAAATGGAGAAGTTGTAACAGGTGCAACTGCCGAGGAGCTAGTCACACAAATTTATCAATATTTAGAAGACAATCCGATGTTCTTATAGTTCATTATATGCAAGAGAGGACTGTCAATACCTTCTCTCAGGTATCTTCAGCCATTCATAGTAAATAGGCACTAATTAATATGACTTCACAAGTGAAGCTACAAAGCTTGGTGCCTTTGTATATTTTGTTCATCTCTTATGTCGTGCCACCGATCTTTTGCCATTTCTATGATTCTCGGTTCGTTGGATTGATTTTGTTGTTCGATAATTTTTGAAAAATACCTAATAGATTGCTCTGTTCTTTTGGTTCGCCTCGAAAGCTCCCCAATAAGATAGAGTACTTTTAATTCGGAAACTTGTGTACCTTGATAATCTTCGATCAAGTAAGATTCGAGATATTCTGTTAGAGCGATATTCATAAATCTCAGTTCTTCCTTTTGAAGACCCATTGATCGGTACATCCAAGCTAGCCGTATATACAATCCTGCAACGGTAATATGCTTTTCCTTTTTTAAATTGGCACAATAAGCAGCGAGCTTTAATGTTTTAATAGCATCTTCTATTTTTCTTATTCCCCCAAAATCTTGAGTAACCCAATGACGACAAACTTGATCATATAAAGTATTTTTTGTATTTGGCGGAAAGAAATCTAAAAATGCATTAGAAAATGAATAACCACAGGATGGGCAAATATTAATAAAATAAAAGATTGGATTTAATTCATCAGAAAAATAGGTCGGACAAAAATCAGTATCGTAATGTGATACTTTTATAAAACGAGAACGCATCTTTTTTGTTGAAAAGGTTTGGCAACACAATGGGCATTTGTAGCTCTTATTGTATAGTGGCTGAATATTGGTCATATAGACACCTTCTCTAGAAAAAAGTTGTAAGGATATATAGATAATAAGGATTATTTTATGAATTAATTATACATTAAATTGTGTTAAAAGACCTATTAAAATAGACTTATCTCTAAAAAACAACTGAAACATAGTAATCATAAGCTCATTAGGTTGAGCAAGGATGTGACAATGTATATACTGTAGGTAGAACAAATTATTAATTTAGGAGGCAATTGCATGGAAAATATAGTGGTGATTACAGAAGCAGCTGCTCTTCAGATAAAAGATATGATGAAGCAAAATGAAGAGGAGAGTGCTTTTTTACGTGTAGCTGTTAAAGGCGGCGGTTGTAGCGGTTTATCCTATGGAATGGGTTTCGTACATGAAAAAGAAGAAAATGACGTTCAATTTGAGCAGTATGGAATTAACGTTCTTGTAGCATCAGACGATAAGCCTATTCTTAACGGAACAAAAATTGATTACAAACAATCGATGATGGGTGGAGGTTTTACGATCGATAACCCGAACGCGATTGCTTCTTGCGGCTGTGGTTCATCCTTCCGTACAGCGGCAAATGCTGGTACACCAGAGGAATGTTAATACGGTAAGGCCTATTTTGGGGTTTTACTAATAAGTAAAAAGCACCGGGATTCGGTGCTTTTTATGTTACTTAAATAAGGATGTACTATTCAACGGTTAAACTTTTGCTTTTGGTTCGATATATGCTTTTGCATGGTTAATGGCTGTTGGTGCTTCCTAAAATCCACATGCAATGAGTTTTCACTCCGTATCCCTCCAAAATTAAAATATGCAATTTCTGTTTGTATACCATATGGAAAATGATAAAAATTCTCAATTAATATTAATACCATTATTATAGGAAAAACGCGACAATTCATAATTTTCTAAAGACATTTTTTGCCGATTTTTATACTTGAAAATAAGCTGTAAAAGGCATAATATGAGGGTAGATATATTTGTTAAAGTTTTGTGACGGAATTAGAACATTTTTTTGTCTTAGTTCGTGAAGTAGTTCACAATCTTTTTATTTAAAGTGCATGCCTTGTTTTAAGATAAAACAAATATAAAAGGTATTGCTTATTGTAAAGGAGAATCGGTTATGTCAGAAACAATTACTCAAACTAACATTGAAAATGAAGCACTGACAGCGTCTACCGGCAAAGATCTTTTAGATCAGTTATTAAAGCCTGAAGTACAAGAATCATTAACTGCATTAATTGAACAGCTTCCAAAGCTGACTGAGTTAGTGAATATTTTAACGAAGTCTTATGATTTTGCTCAATCTGTAGCTACTGATGATGTTTTAAAAAGTGATACAGTAGGTGCCATTACTGAAATTTTTGAACCCGTAAAAGAATCAGTTAAAGAAATAGCAGCAAATGCTATTGAAGCGAAAGATCGTGCTGAGCAAAGCAATGAAGCAATTGGATTATTTGGTTTATTAAGATTAATGAAGGATCCGCAAGCTCAAAAACTATTCCGCTTTACTCAAGCGTATTTGCAAATTATGAATGAACGCGAACGTCAAAAGTAATTAGATAGGCAATTTTTTTATTATTAAAGTAGATAAGAGTCTAACTTTAATGTACAAATTGCACGAGCGCCGATACAGTCATAGATCATGACTTTACATAACTAGGCGCCAGACGCTTTTTTAATTGATATGGACGGAGGATGAATTATGTCAAAACATATAGTGATTTTAGGTGCTGGTTATGGTGGACTTTTAACTGCCTTAACAGTTCGAAAATATTTAAGTAAATCTGAAGCTCAGGTTACTGTCGTTAATCAATATCCAACTCATCAAATTATTACTGAATTGCATCGTTTAGCAGCAGGAAGTGTAGCGGAAAAAGCGATAGCTATGCCTCTTGACAAGCTATTAAAAGGTAAAGATGTTGATTTGAAAATTGCAAAGGTTGATTCTTTCTCAGTAGATAAGAAAGAAGTTGTTTTTGCTGACGGTTCAACTTTATCATATGATGCTCTTGTTGTAGCTCTTGGAAGCAAAACAGCTTATTTTGGTATACCAGGTCTTGAGGAAAATAGTATGGTATTAAAATCAGCTGATGATGCAAATAAAATTTATAGACATGTTGAAGATCGTATTCGTGAGTATGCGAAAACAAAAAACGAAGCAGATGCAACAATTCTTATTGGGGGCGGCGGTTTAACTGGGGTCGAACTAGTTGGAGAGCTTGCTGATATCATGCCTAACCTAGCGAAAAGCTATGGGGTCGATCCAAAAGAAATTTCTTTACTACTAGTTGAAGCAGGTCCAAAAATCCTTCCTGTTCTTCCAGATGTATTAATTGAACGTGCACAAACTAGCTTAGAAGCTCGTGGTGTTAAATTCTTAACAGGCCTTCCTGTGACAAATGTTGAAGGAAATGTTGTTGACTTAAAAGATGGTCAAAAGATCGTAACCAATACTTTTGTATGGACAGGCGGCGTACAAGGTCTTCCAATGGTAGGGGAGTCAGGTCTTGAAGTAAATCGTGGTCGTGCTACTGTTAATGATTATCTACAATCTACTTCACATGAAGATGTATTCGTTGCAGGAGATAGTGCAGTTTACTTTGCTCCAGATGGTCGTCCATATCCTCCAACAGCCCAAATTGCGTGGCAAATGGGAGAATTAATCGGATACAATCTTTATGCCTATTTACAAAACAAAGCATTTGAAACATTTAGCCCAGTGAACTCTGGTACGTTAGCAAGCCTTGGACGTAAAGATGCAGTTGCTACTATTGGTGCAAATTCAACTCAGCTTAAAGGATTACCAGCTTCCTTAATGAAAGAAGCTAGTAATGTACGCTATTTAACTCATATTAAAGGTTTATTCAGCTTAGCTTATTAATTTGATGTCATCTTTTCTATAACTAGGAATGAAAAAGGGTAAAACCATTTAGTTTTAACTAGATTGGTTTTACCCTTTTTGTATTTTTTTGCCAGGAGAATGGAAAATGAGATAGACTACACCTTTTTAAATAGGCTGTTTTCTCAAAGTTTGTTGCTTTTGACATAAAAAACATTGGGAGAAACGTTTCGGAGCAGCCTGCATAGACGTAGACTCCTGTGGGAATACGAGAAAGGCGAGACCCCGCAGGAGCGTATGCGACGAGGAGGCTTGACGCTCGCCCACGGAAAGCGAAGTGTATGCAGGCTGCGCGTTTAAAAGTAACAATCTATACGAAAACAGCCATTAAATAAGTACCGCTTTTCATTAATTGTGTCTAAAAAAAAGAATTTATGTAGCAATATTGTTACATAAATTAATCCCAACAGCAAAATGACAATCCTTAATGTAGGAATAAATCTGACTAGAACGGGTATTGTAGAAATGCTGGGAAAAATGGGGGCATAGCTGGGCTTTATAAATGTCTGTGAACAATCTTTTGAGCCCCATTTGAATGATTATTATTCATTTTCAATCAAAAAGGTGGCGTGATAATGTTGAATAAACCAAAAGTGCTTGTATTAGGGGCAGGTTATGGCGGATTAATGACAGTTACTCGATTACAAAAAGCAGTTGATGTAAACGATGTTGAAATTACACTTATTAATAATAATGCTTACCATTATGAAACAACTTGGCTGCATGAAGCATCAGCAGGAACTCTGCATCATGATCGAGCAAGGTATAATATTAATGAAGTAATTGATCGAAATAAAGTCCATTTTGTACAAGCTTCAGCTCTTGAAGTGAAAACAGCTGAGAAAAAGGTTCTATTAGAAAATGGCGAAGTTGATTATGATTATCTTGTGGTCGCGCTAGGGGCAGAGCCAGAAACATTTGGAATTAAAGGACTAAAGGAATATGCATTTTCGATCACGAATATCAATGCGGCTCGTCAAATACGTGAGCATATTGAATACCAATTCGCAACTTATAACATGGAAGATGAGAAACAAGAAGATCGCTTAACCATTGTGGTAGGGGGAGCAGGCTTTACAGGAATCGAGTTTTTAGGAGAATTAATGAATCGAATTCCACAATTATGCAGTGAATATGATATAGATGTTCAAAAAGTAAAGGTTTATTGTGTGGAAGCAGCACCAATGGTACTTCCTGGATTTGATCCTGATTTAGTCAAATATGCGGTTGCTCTTTTAGAGAAAAAGGGCGTAGAATTTTTGATTGGGACGTCCATAAAGGAATGTACTTCAGAAGGGATTTTTGTTGGTAAAGAAGAAAAGGTGGATGAAATAAAAGCAGCGACTGTTATTTGGGCTGCAGGAGTCCGCGGAAATTCGTTGATTGAAAAATCAGGGTTTGAAGCTATGAGAGGGCGAGTGAAGGTACAACCAGACTTAAGAGCGCCTGGACATGAAAATATATTTATAATTGGTGATTGTTCATTAATGATTAATGAGGAAAATAATCGACCGTTCCCTCCAACAGCTCAAATTGCCATGCAGCAAGGAGAAGTATGTGCTAAAAATATAGTCTCACTTATTGATAATAAACCTGAACTAGAATCATTTACACCGGATATAAAAGGAACAGTTTGCTCCTTAGGAGAAGATGATGCCATTGGTGTTGTTTTCGGAAAGAAAATAGTAGGTACAAAAGCATCGTTTATGAAAAAAATGATTGATAATCGTGCTCTCTTCCTAATTGGTGGTCCTACACTCGTTCTGAAAAAGGGCAAAGTAAAATTCTGGTGAAATACATGAGGTTATATAAAAAACTCCGTTATTGGAGTTTTTTTCATGGGATAAAAGTTAAAAATGTAACCATTTTCATTGACTCGAAACCCAGTCATTCCGTACACTTTTAATAATTGGGAAAGGGGGAAGGGATTTTATGCAAATGACTATTTTTGTTTTACCTATTTCCATGCTGCTTTTCTTTGTACTGTTTTTTGGAATCGGTTTTATTTTAAATATGCTCCTGAAAATGTCGTGGATCATGGCAATGATTTATCCTTTTATTGCGATCCTCATTATCGATCGTGTTCGTTTTAGTCAATACTTTATTGATGCTTTAGCCTCTTTTAATGATCTTATAAATCGATTTTCCCATCTAGCTATTGCTGATATCCTCATCATAAGCAGTGGATTTATAGGAGCCATAGCGGCTGGTTTTACTATTAAATTACTTAGAAAAAAAGGCTACTATATGTTTTAATTTTAGATTAAAATTCATTAGAATTAATTTTTAAAAATCTTAATATTCACTCTATTTATCCCTCTTATGAATATTTTTTTATGTGTTTGGACATGAATAGTCATGGGAGGAGTGAAATCTAGATGAATAGAATGAAAGTTTGGACAAAACGTTTGATCATGTTTTTGTTGTTAATAATGGCCTTGCTCACGACTTTCCGCTCGATTACAGGTGTTAAAGCTGCGGAGGAAGGTTCTTACATGAACATGGAGAACATTAAACAGGAATTGAAAAGAGAATTTAATTTTCATCCTTCAATGAAATCAATTGGTTCTGGTTTGAAATATTTAAAAAAAGCAGCAGCAGCGGATACGAAAATTTCTTCTAGTAAAGAAGTATCTGGTGAAATCCCTGTTCTTGAGGATGCCTTTGATTTTTCACAATATCCAACGAAAATGGTGGTAGCGACTGGTTATACTGCAGGCTATGAATCAACGGGAAAGAACCCGGGTGATCCAAGCTTTGGGATTACATATTCTGGTGTAAAGGTTAAAAGGGATTTATATTCAACAGTAGCAGCAGATCTTAGCGTTTTTCCAATAGGCACGATCTTATTTATTCCTGATTATGGATTTGGTGTGGTTGCAGATAAAGGAGGAGCCATAAAAGGGAATCGACTAGATTTGTATTATGAAACGGTAAATGACGTCTACAAGTTTTGGGGGAAAAAAACGCTTGATGTCTATGTTGTAAAAGTGGGAAATGGATCTTTGACAGAGAAAGACCTTCAATTATTAAATGAAGAAAAATCAATGCAGGTATTTCGTCAGCAGTATATAAAAGCAGAAAGAAATTAATTATCGTATTTGATATGAATGTAAAAGTACATTAATATACTTCCATTAAAAAAGAGGCAGATCAAATGGTATTCTTGTAGATCTGCCTCTTTTTCACATTTAAGATTTGTTTATTTTATAAAAAATAATGAAGGGCTAATGTTAGAAAAATTCCTGTTAATCCGCCGAAAAATACTTCAATGGGTTTATGTCCTAACAGTTCTTTTAGCTTTTTTTGTTTTTCTTTTTGTGGTTTCTGCTGCCAAATTTTTGCTTCTACAACAAATCGATTAAATTCAGAAACTAATTCATTCAAGACAATCGCTTGTTCCCCAGCTTGTCTTCTAACTCCAGTTGCATCAAACATCGTTATGATCGCAAATAAAGCGGCTACTGAAAAAATAGGTGAGTCCAGTCCCATGTCCAATGCAACGCCAGTACTTAATGCTGTTACTGCTGCAGAGTGGGAACTAGGCATGCCGCCTGTACTTGTTAATAATGACCAATCAATTTTTCTAGTCGCGATAAATTGAATGGGAACCTTCACAAACTGAGCGAAGAATATCGCGATCAAAGCTGCCCACAACGGGAAATTAGAAAATATCTCCATAATGAAACCACCTTTTTCTTTTGCTTACTTATCATTTTAAAGGAACCTATTTATAATTTACAATGCTATCCTCCTCATAAATAGAATATCATTACAATATCGAAGTATTCCAGTTAATTAGATATAATGAAAGAGTGGAAATAGGAGGTAGCTGCATGTTTTTTGTAGAGGAGAAACTTAATTTTTTAAATAAGCATGAGAGTATGATTATCGGTCTTTTTGATCAACCGCTTAAGTTTGAGGGCTTGCTTGCTGCACTAGATGAGATTTTTGAAGGAACGCTTACTGAGCTTGTAAAGGATGGCGACATTTCAGCAAAATTGAAATACATGGAAAAGGTTCATACATTTAACAAAATCGGGGCAAAGAGAATCTATTTTGTTGGACTTGGAAAAGTGAAGGATTATTCATTTGAACGATTAAAAGAAGCTTTTGGACGAGTCTTTCAATTAATCACAAAAGATGGATTAAAAGAAACAGCAGTTTATTTAGATTCTTTTACAACGGATCATGTAAACCCTCTGGATGCTGCATTTGGATTGAGTGAAGCATTCTCACTATCCACTTACGAACTTGAAACTTATAAGCAAAAATCAGGGCCAGCAAAAAAGATTGAGAAAATAACCGTTTACAGTGAAAAAGAAGAAAAAGAAGAATTGGAAGCCTCATTAGCTGTTGGCTATGCGTATGGAAAAGGAACAAATTCAGCTCGGTCACTTGTGAATTTACCAGGTAATATGCTGACTGCTACTGATTTAGCGAACTATGCAAAAACACTTGGAGAAAAATATGATTTTGAAGTAGAAATTTTGGGAAAAGAAGATTTGCTTAAGCTTGGGATGGGTGCATTCCTCGCTGTCAATCAAGGTTCTTCAGAGCCTCCGAAAATGATTGTGTTGAAATATCAAGGAAAAGAAGAATGGAAGAATGTCATTGGCTTAGTTGGGAAGGGTATTACCTTTGATACTGGCGGCTATTCCATAAAATCGAAATCAGGTATTGTCGGTATGAAAACAGATATGGGCGGAGCAGCAGCAGTGCTTGGTGCCATGGAAATCATTGGTGAAACGAAACCAGAACAAAATGTCGTTGCTGTTATCCCATCTACAGACAATATGATTAGCGGGTCCGCATTTAAGCCTGACGATGTGATTACTTCTTTTAGCGGCAAAACAATTGAAGTGTTAAATACAGATGCAGAAGGAAGATTGGTGCTAGCAGATGCTGTTACGTATGCAAAGCATCATGGGGCGAATTACCTTGTTGATGTAGCCACGCTGACAGGTGGTGTCATCGTCGCGTTAGGAACAGAAACAACTGGTGCGCTAACGAATAACGATACTCTCTTTGAAAAAGTATTAGAGGCATCTTATGAATCAGGAGAGCCTATATGGCGTTTGCCTTTATTTGAAAAAGACAGAGAAAGAGTAAGGAACAGCAAAATTGCCGATCTCAATAATTCTCCTGGCCGAGAAGGTCATATGATTATGGGAGGGGCATTTATTGGCGAATTTGCTGAAAATACTCCTTGGGTTCATTTAGATATTGCAGGGACAGCGACTACGAATAAAAATGGAGATCTAGGACCAGCTGGAGCAACTGGTGTTATGACTCGTACACTAGCTCTTCTTGTTGAAAGGTTTCAAACAATATAAGAATATTTTATGAAACAGATCTATTTATTGTTTAATAGGTCTGTGTTAATATTATCCATTAAATAATGCTGGATTAACTGTAGGAAACGGTCTGATTTGGTAAGGGAAATATGAAGATGGATAATGAATTGGAATGAAGTTATTGATGTGGTAGTTATTTGGGAACGGATAATAATACATAGGATGTCTCGATGAGGTTTTCATTTTATTCTTCCCCCTTTATTTAGAAAAATATATGCAATATCCCTATTTAGTATGTTTTATCCATGAGAATTAATTGAATGATATTCACAAAATTTTCCTTGAATCTATAAGAGAGCTATAATAAAGTATACGTAAATTCATAGAAATGCTTTGTAAAGGGGAAGGAGTTTTTGCAATTGGAATTCGAAATTGTCCTTGAATTAGTCGACAATTATGGTTATCTAGGTCTTTTTTTATGGCTATGGATTGGCGTATTTGGAATTCCAGTTCCAAATGAAGTGATTGTGATGACAGTAGCGATGCTTTCCTCTACAAAAATCATTAATCCCTTTTACACCTTTTTAGTCGTTTATGCTGGAATTGTAGCGGCACTAACAACTTGTTATTCGCTGGGGAAATTTTTAGGGAGACCTTTTCTTTATTATTTTCGCCGTAAAAAAAAATTTACAAAGGGAATCCATTACTCCTTAAAATTAATTGATAAATACCATGCTGCCTCCCTCCTGATCGGTTATTTTATTCCAGGAATTAGAAATCTACTTCCTTTTTTATATGGTTTCAGCAAGCTTTCTTTTAAAACCTTTGCTTTCTTTGCGTACGCTGGTGCACTTATATGGGTAAGTATTGTTTATTCCATTGGCTATCTTTTTGGAGATCATATTGAAGTGATCATATCCTATGGAACAGAGATAATGATTGTATTAGTAGCTGTTTTCATCCTATTCATTTTTTCCTTTTTCATATTAAGAAAAAGAAAAAGAAGAAAAAAAAGATACAACTTAGAATAGCAAAAAACTTTTTGAAAATAATGAAATGAAAAGAATAAATGTCCTTGAAATTGTAAAATAATTCATGTAAGATTAACGTACAAGTGTACGGAAGGGTGAACAAAAGAACAATGAACAGCTAATCCTTTTTTAGAAAATCATTCGTATAAGTACGATATATTTTTTGGATAGGATTAGTCTGTGTATTTTTTATCAAACAAATTTTAACATGCTGTTCTAGGCAGTTTTGTTTGTTTATTTAATACCTCCTATCCGAAAAATGGAAATGGAGGTTTTTTTTATGAATTCAGTCGAAGTGAAATCAAAAGTTTCAATGGGAGCTTTATTTAAAAATCAAGTCGTTCGTACGATATTGCTATCCGTATTTTTTCTGCAAATTGGCATTTGGGTACGAAATTACGCTATTCTCTTGTATGTTATAGAGAAGACAAATGAGAATCCAGTTGCAGTTTCTCTTATTTCTGTTGCGGAATTTGCACCAATTTTTCTATTCTCCTTTATTGGTGGCACATTTGCAGATCGTTGGAAGCCAAAAAGAACGATGATTGGGTGTGACTTATTAAGTGCCCTTTCGATCTTTATCGTCTTATTAACGCTTGTATTTGGCAGCTGGAAGATGGTTTTCTTTGCCACCCTTGTTTCATCGATATTATCTCAATTTTCACAGCCATCTGGCATGAAGCTATTTAAGATCCATGTAGAAGAAGACTTAATACAGTTAGGAATGTCTATGTATCAAACGATTTTTGCTTTGTTTATGATCTTGGGTCCTATTATTGGTACATTAGTTTATCAGCATTATGGTATTATCGTAGCTATTGGAATCATGGGGGTTGCCTTCTTGCTTTCTGCTGCCATCTTGTTCCTTTTACCTCCTGATAAAGAGGTTGAAAAGAAAGAAGTGCAAACGACTTTCTTTGAGGAAATGAAGGCAGGCTTTACGTATGTGTTGAACAAACGATCTCTTATGTTACTTGGTGGCTGTTTCATTGCTGCTGGATTAGCAATTGGTCTTACACAGCCGCTTGCTGTTTTCCTTATTACAGAGCGACTAGAGCTTCAAAAGGAGTTTTTGCAGTGGTTAATGGCGGCGTTCGGAATTGGGATGATTTTAGGTGGCGGAATAACGATGGCAGCCTCTCAAAAAACGTCAGCTCAAATGCTGCTTACAATTGGACTGGGCATCAGTGCATTAGGCTTTCTTGTAATGGGATTATCGACTGGGCTTTGGCTGACATTGGCAGCTCAATTCATTTCAGGACTTGTGATGCCTTGTATTCATATTGGAATTAATACGATGATATTACAAAATACAGAAGAATCTTTTGTTGGACGTGTAAATGGTATATTAACTCCATTATTTATGGGAGCAATGGTTTTGACGATGGCACTAAGTGGATTTTTAAAAGAAACGCTATCCTTAGTAATCATTTATGAACTATCAGCCTTTTTGCTTATTATTGGGATGCTGTTTGTTGTTCCTCTATTAAGAAGGCAGGAAACTGTGCAACAGTCTGAAAATTAATCATGTATAGACATCTGATTTTGAAGGATACCTATCCTTTTAATAAAGATTGGAGTGTAGAGAGTGGGTTTTGAGAATACGTTAATGGAGTCCCTTGGCATTCATGTAACGCATATAGAGAAGGGAAAAGTAATTGCAACGATGCCTGTTGATGAGAGAACAAGACAGCCATTTGGCTATCTCCATGGTGGGGCATCTGTTGCTTTAGCGGAAACGATTGCGAGTGTAGGAGCTTATGAGCTTGTCGATCAAGAGGCAGAAGCAATCGCTGGTCTTGAAATCAATGCCAATCATATTAAAGGAAAGAAAAGTGGCTTTGTAACAGGTCGAGGAGAAATTCTCCATAGAGGAAAAACAACAATGGTCTGGCAGATAAGTATTGTGGACGAAGAAGAAGAGCTTATTTGTATTTCTAGGTGTACTATTGCTATCATAAAAAGAAAATAAAACGTACGAAAAAACCTTGTCGAGTAAGACAAGGTTTTTTAATTGCAAATTATCAAGCTGCTTTTGTTTTTCTTTATTGTCCAGCTCCAGCGCCCAACACCTCGAGGTCATAAGCCACTCCTGAATTGAAGGTAAAGTACACCTTCTATCAGGAGCGACTTATGCTTGTCGGGGCTAAACAGGCCGCTTCCGCTTTTCGTCCTTTAAATCGTCTCTTACGCTGTTTTCCCAGAGCTTTACTCCTGAGTTGTAGGCAGCTCGGCTAATGAGGTGGCCTGCTACAGGAGAGGTTAAAAAGATGAACACGATACCTAATATTAATCGTGAATTAAAGTGTCCTTCTTCCACATAAAAATAAAGAAAAGTACCAAGTAAAATAGACATAACGCCTAAAGTAGCTGCTTTGGAGGCAGCATGATTTCTAGTATAAACATCTGGAAGTCTTATCAATCCAAACGCTGTTACAAGACTTAAAAAGGCTCCAATTAATATAAGGGCAGCTATTATGATTTTAATGATGATTTCGATCACGTTCTATAATTACCCCCTTTTCGATATATTTGGAGAAAGCTACAGTACCGATAAATGCCAATATCCCTAATAGTAAAATAATTTCTAAAAAAGCATGAGTTTTTAATAAAATAGAAACTAGAGCTATTATAATAATCAGATTAATGCCAATGGCATCAAGTGCAATGACTCGATCCGGGATGGAGGGTCCTTTAATGACGCGATAAATTAATCCAATCATGGCAATTGAAACACAAGCTAACGCAATATGTACAATCACTTCAAACATTATCGACTCACCTCCATAATCGCCTTTTCAAATGTATTTTTAATACTATCAATGGAATCCGTTATATCATCAATGTTCATCGCGTGAATATATAAAATTTTATTATCAGGTGAAACATCAACAACCAATGTTCCAGGTGTTAACGTAATAAGATTTGCAAGAATGGTAATTTCCCAATCGTTTGTTAATTTAGTTTGCAGCGCAAATATCCCAGGCTTCATATCCAATTTAGGTTTTAAAATTACCTTTAATACTGCAAAATTAGATAAAATAAGTTCTCTGATAAAGATGAACAAAAGATTAATGACCGCAATGATCCGCAATAAATAAAAACGTGATGGAAAGAAACGTCTAAAAATATAAATGATTAGTAAACCAAAGAAATAGCCTACAAAAAAAGTAACCGGATCATAGGATACTTTTAAAAACATCCAAGTCAAAGCCAGAGCAAAGTTTAATAAAATTTGAAAAGCCATTTTGCATTACTCCTTTAAAACAGCGTCAATATAAATCGATGGATGGATCAATGTTTCAGCCGCTTGTGAGATATATGGATAAATTGCCTCTGTTCCAAGTCCTATAATAATGGACACTGCCACTAAAATAACGGGTGCAATAAGCAGAAATTTGACTGGGATGTTTTTTTCTCCATTAAATGTACGAGGGATTCCCCAAAACCCATTGATGAAAATTTTCATTATGGAATATAAAACAAATAGGCTTGATAACAGTACAACAGATGATCCTATGTAATGTCCTTCGCGAAACCCGCCTTGTGTAATGAGCAGCTTGCCAATAAAACCGCTTAAAGGAGGGATCCCAGCAAGTGAAAGAGCTGCAATAAAAAAGGTCCAAGTGAGCCCAGGATATCCTTTTATTAGTCCACTGATTTTTCTCAGATTGCTCGTACCTGCAATACTTGCAATGATACCAATAAGTAGAAATAGAGCAGCTTTTATCACCATATCGTGTATGAGATAGAAAATAGCACCCATTAAAGATTCTTTAGACATCACGGCTACACCAAATAAAATAACACCAATCGCGATAATGATATTATAAATGATGATCTTTTTTATATCCCAATAAGCTACTGCTCCAATGATGCCAAATATAATAGATAATACAGCCAGGATGAGAAGGATTTTATGGGTATATCCCGTATTATGATAGAAAAATAACGTATAGGTTCTCATAATGGAATAGACGCCAACCTTCGTTAATAGAGCTCCGAACAAAGCTAAAATAGGAGCAGGGGGAGCGTAGTATGATCCAGGCAGCCAAAAAAATAAAGGGAAAATCGCTCCTTTTACGCCGAATACGATGAGAAACAGGATGGCGATAACCGTTATTATACCAGGTTGGCCAGCCTCCGTTATTCGTACAGAAATGTGTGCCATATTTAATGTCCCTACTACAGAATATAAATAAGCAACGGTGATCACAAAAAAGGCAGAAGCAACGACATTCATTAATATATATTTGATGGATTCCTGCAGCTGGATTTTGGTCCCTCCAAGAACAAGAAGAACATATGAAGCCATAAGCATGACCTCAAAAAAGACAAATAGGTTGAAAATATCACCAGTTGAAAAAGCTCCGTTCACTCCAACAATTAGAAATTGAAAAATAGAGTAATAAAAAAATTCCTCTCGTTTTTTATCAATAGACCATAATGAAAAAATGAAACAAGTAAAAGCAATCAAGCTTGTTGTTAAGACAAGCAGGGCTGAGAGTGTATCAGAAACAAGCGTGATGCCAAAGGGAGCCTTCCACCCACCTAAGTCGAGTGTTTGAATGCCATTTTCTTCTACTTTTATAAGCAATAGTATGGAGCTGATCATTGTACAAAGCAATGATAGAGCGGAAAGCCATCGCTGTGCTTTCATTTTTTTAGTAAAAAATATTAATATAATCCCTGTTAATAACGGGATGAGTATCGGTAAAATGATTAAATTAATCATGATGATCTGTTCCTCTCATTTGGTCCATATTATCCGTTCCAAGCTCTTGATAGGCACGATAAGCAAGAACTAAAAAGAAGGAAGTGACACCAAAGCTAATGACGATCGCGGTTAAAATAAGTGCTTGTGGAATAGGGTCAACATACGGTCCATGTTCTCCTAATAGCGGAGATGCTCCTCTTTTTAAACCACCCATCGTTAAGATTAATAAATGGGCTCCATGACTTAATAATCCAGTGCCAATAATAATCCTTAATAAGCTTTTTGATAACATTAAATAAGTGGCTGTCATAAATAAAATGCCGATGACAAATGCCATTAATATTTCCATTATTCATCCTCTCCAATCGTTTGAATAATGGTCATGGTAACGCCAATGACAACAAAATATACACCAGTGTCAAACAGCACGGCTGAATGTAGTGCTGTTTTTCCGAGAATCGGTAGATAGATGTCCGTAAATGCGTGGGTAAGAAAAGGGACATTAAAAATGAGCGAAGCAGTTCCAGTTCCAACCGAAAAAAGTAAACCAATGGCAATCATGTACTGGTAATTAACAGGTAATATCTTATGAACGGTTTTTAGATCAAAGGCTAGTAAGAGGAGAACAATCGCTCCTGAAGTCATTAATCCTCCAATAAATCCCCCTCCTGGATAATAGTGTCCAGAGAAAAAGAGATGGATTGAAAAGAGAATAATGATGAATAGCACAATCTTTGTAATGGTCTGTAAAATAAGATCATTTGTTTTCATCTTCATTTCCTCCTAGTTAATCGCAATTTGATCATGGAATAGATCCCAATAGCGGCTATCGCAAGCACGCAAATTTCGAACATCGTATCAAATCCACGAAAATCAACTAGGATGACGTTCACCATGTTTTTTCCAGCGGCCAATTCATAGGTGTTTTTGACATAATAATTAGCAATGGAATCAAATAACTTATTGCTATGCGCGGACAAAGCAACAATTGTGACCACTAGACCAACACCTATGGAAATAAGTCCATTTGTCAGTTTAAAGCTATTTTTTTCTTCTTTACGGTAATCTTTAGGCAAGTGGTAGAAGCATAGTAAAAATAGTGCAACAGAAACGGTTTCAATTACGAGCTGAGTTAAAGCTAAATCAGGTGCTCGAAATAATACAAAGAATAGAGCCATAGTATATCCAACGGCACCTAATAAAATAATGGAAGTAAGTCTTGATTTCGCAAATACGATCATAATGGACCCAACAACAGCTATTAAAGCAAGGAGCACCTCATAAAATCCAATTGCGGAAACATTACTAGTTTGAAAAGCGAATGCTTTTTTCCATACGATTGTGATAAAAGTTATGAGAATAAAAAATGTGAATATATAGACAAGATAGTTTCGAATAAATCCATTCATATATGCTTTTGTCGTTTTCGATGATCCCTTTTCAAAAAGCTCTAAACTGTGATCGTAAAACTTGTTTAATGTTAGCTTTTCTGGGAAGAGATTGTAAACAGTTCGCCATTTTGGTAATGTACGAAATAATAGAATCCCTAAAGCAATTACGCAGATTGTCATAAACAATTCAATCGTAAAGCCATGAAAAAAATGGATATGAACATCAAAATGTTTACCTTCATCGAGTAAGCTAGGCAAAATAGAACTCATTGCAGGAGCAATAATACTTTTTGAGAGAATGTTCGGAAATAAGCCAAAAATAATGATCAATGAAACAAGAATAACCGGAGAAATAAGCATCCCAAGAGGGGCTTCATGTGGCTTTTTCTCTAGCTTCTCTGGTTGGTATTTTCCAGTAAAGGGTTTAAATACAATAATCATGCAATAAATAAATGTAAAGATGCTAGCGATCCATGCAAGGATTGGAAAAAGAACACCCCATGAATCCAACTGGAAAAAATCCATTTCTAAAACACGTACCATCGCTGTGAAAAACATTTCTTTACTTAAAAATCCGTTAAAAGGTGGTATGCCTGCCATCGAAAAAGCGCCAATAATTGCTAATGTAAAGGTAATCGGCATAACATTCATTAATCCGCCAAGCTTTCGTATATCTCTAGTGCCTGATTCATGATCGATAATCCCAACAATCATAAATAGGCTCCCTTTAAATGTAGCATGGTTAATTAAGTGAAAGATTGCTGCTGTTGTCGCCACTGTAAAGTAGCTGTCTTTCATACCATCAAAATGAAGTGCTGCAGCCCCAATTCCTAATAAAGACATAATCAATCCGAGTTGGCTAACCGTTGAAAAAGCAAGTATAGATTTTAGATCGGTTTGCTTCACAGCAGAAAATGAACCCCAAAATAATGTCACAATCCCAAAACCGGCAATCACCCACAACCAAACAGATGATTCAGCAAACACTGGGCTGAGTCTTGCGACTAAATAGATTCCTGCTTTTACCATAGTAGCAGAATGCAAATAAGCACTGACAGGCGTTGGTGCTTCCATCGCATCCGGAAGCCAAATATGAAAAGGAAATTGAGCAGATTTCGTAAATGCTCCTAATAAAATACAGAGCATAGCTGGCAGAAGTAATGGCTTTTCTATTAAATTATGGTTGTCTGCATAGACGATGATTTCGGAAATATTAAAGGAACCTGTCAACATGTATAGAAGAATGATTCCTCCGAGCAATGCTAATCCACCTAAAACCGTGATTAACATTGATTTTTGTGCACCGTATCGTGATTTTTCTCTTTTATACCAATATCCAATTAATAGAAAGGAGGAAAAGCTTGTAAGCTCCCAAAATGTATACAGAACAATTAAATTGTCTGAAAAGACAACTCCGAGCATGGCACCCATAAAGAGAAGTAAATATACATAGAAGGTATTGAGCTTTTCTTTTTCCTTTGATAAATAATAAATAGAATAAAGGATGACGAGAGATCCAATGCCTGTGATTAATAGGGAAAATAGGAGGCCGAGGCCATCTACTTTGGCAATAAAGTCAATTCCGAGCGTAGGTATCCATGGAATACTTTGAATGATATCTTGTTGTGTAGAGATGATAGGTATGTATGTGATGAAATAAATAAACAAAACAATTGGCAATGGTAAAACAAACCAACCAGTATGTATGCTTTTTGTTTTCTTATTTAATATAGGAATTATGATTGCCAGCAAAAATGGCGAAATAATTGCCCAATGCAGTAATGTCAAAACAAATCCTCCTTTTGTGGCTAAATCAATTTGATAGCTGAATTTTGTATTACTAAATACTTAAAGAAAGCATCATTCTCTTTAGATATTTCTTATTGTAAAAATCATCACAAAAAAATGTTTATTCTTATTTTTCATAAATTAAAACCTATCCTAAACAAATTATAACCTAAACATTTTTTGGTTGCATGGTGAAAAATGGAATTTTATCAAGGTTTAGCTTTTGTTATTAAATATGTAGAAACACGTAAAAAATCGATAAAAAATTTCATATATTTTTTTAAAAACGTTTAATTTTTACTTTAAATAAATGGTTTTGTTTGTTAATATACCCAATTTTTAGTTCATTATTTTGCATAATTTTAACTTCTTTTTTACATACTATGAATATGGATGGTGGTATGTAAATGAAGCAAAAGCTTGTAGTTGTCATATCCGTTTTTTTGTTATTATTTACGGGAGCATGGATTATAGATCAGAGGTCTAAAAGAAGGGATGAAGTGCCAATTGCTGAGACAAATGTTTTGAAGGTCAAATTTGTATCAGATCAAAAACAAACGATTCATAGGAAGCAAACAAAACCATTTGCTCCAAGAGAATATGTACGAATTTCCAACACTTATTAAAAAAGGAAGCCAATGCAGAATGTAGAATTTTGCATTGGCTTCCTTTTTTATAAAATAAGTATGAAAATACTGAAAATTTTGTGATATAATGTTTAATAAAAACGTTTTCAATTTGGTTTGATAGGAGGATTAAACCAGTGAAAGGAAACCATCAGTTATTATTTCTTGATTTTGAATTTACAATGCCAGAAAAAAGCTCCAGATATAAAGGATTTTTTCCAGAGATAATTGAAGTAGGAATAGTATCGGTTGTCAATGATCGTATAAGAGAGCAATTTTCTTCCTATGTGACGCCAATGCAATTTCCATTGTTAACGGCACGCTGCAAATCGTTTTTACATATCACACAGCGGCAGGTAGATGAAGGGATCACATTTTATGAATTAATCAAGAAGCTTAGTGACATAGGCAAAAATTATACAAATTCCATTATCACCTGGGGAAACATGGATTTAAAGGTGCTGAAAAATAATTGTAATAAAAGAAATATTTCATTTCCTTTTTCAGGAATGGAAATCGATTTGTCGATGGAATACAAACATTTTTTTGGAGATAAAAATCAAACAGGGTTATGGAAGGCAGTAAAGGAATATGGAAGAGAAGGGATTGGAAAGCATCACCGTGCGTTAGATGATGCTCTAACAACCTATCACATTTTTAAGCTCGTTGAGAAAGATAAAAGGTATTTAGAAAAGCATGAACCAACAACCATTGGGGATAGAATCGATTTTACACAGCTAATAAATCGTTTTGCATAATGTTGGCAATTATTTATAAATAGACGAACCTTTTTAGAAATATTCTTTTTCCAGGGTCTCTACATTTTTTAAGCTAAGCTGTGCAAACGGAGATGGATCTGCCATTAATTCAGCTTTCATTTTTTGCAAAGCTTCTTTTAATGTGTCTGCATATTGAGGTATAGGGCCATCGTAAGGCTTCACCATATTCTTAGGTACATTGGTTTGTTCGCGATAGCTTAAGGCCTTGCGTTCATGAAAGAGTGCTACTTGAACCTCCTTTGGGTTATGTAGATCTCCTTGTTGGGGGTGCTTTAATACACCTAGAACCTTCACCAAATAAGCTTGTGGGCGTATATCAGTAATTTCTCCAATATACTTTCCAGTTTTATAAAAAGCGGTTACTTTATCACCAATTTGATATTCACTCATTATCGATCCTCTTTTCAATGAATTACTTTCCATCCTATTATGACTTGTATGATCAAAAATGAAAAGGTACAGCTTTCTTTTGAATAGATTTAGCGACATTTCTTAGATCATTTGAATTTCTATAACCATGAAATATAGAAAGGACTTGATGCCATGAGTCAATGGTATGTGTTGTCGCTTTTTTTGTATTTTCCGGAGGATAAAACAGAGTATATTCCAGCTGCTATTTCCTTCTTTTTCTTTTTTTTGGCAGCAGTTTTAACGATGTTTATCATCATTCGTGTTTCAAAACGAGAAGAAAAAAAGACCGAACAGCTTGTTGAGAAAATAAAAAGTTCAAAGGATCATTTATCCTCTAGGTAACAATTCTAGGTCATCCTTGTATAGAGTGGATCTTTAATGGAGCATAATAAGGGCATATTGTTTGTGGAGGATGGAATTAATGAAGAGATTATGGCCTATACTGATTCCTCTTCTTTTACTGACCGGGTGCATGGAAGAGGAGATAAAGAAACTAGAGGTTGATATTCATAACGAGGTGGGTGATTCATTAGGAAAGATTGAGCTTCAGGAGCAAGCAAAAGGAGTTATGATGAAAATTGATTTGGACGGGCTTCCTCCTGGAGAGCATGGGATTCATATACATGAGAAGAATCAATGTGATCCGCCCGATTTCGAATCAGCAGGAAATCATTTTAATCCAGATAAGAAAGAGCATGGACTTCTACATCCAAAAGGTGCTCATGCTGGTGATCTACCTAACATAATTGTAGGGGATGATGGAAAGGTAAAAGCGGATATTTTAGCGCCGAGTGTAACCTTAAAAGAAGGAAAAAATTCTTTATTTACGAAAAAAGGAACATCGATTGTGATAACCGAAGAAAAGGATGACGGAATGACACAACCAGCAGGTGATTCTGGAGAAAGAATTGCATGTGGGTCCATTACGAAAAAGAAAAAGTAAACTATCCTTAGTAAGACAATAACAAAAGGAATCAGGTAGAAAGTGTAATCCACCTGATTCT
Source organism: Bacillus sp. 03113 (assembly GCF_006546985.1). Lineage (GTDB taxonomy): Bacteria > Bacillota > Bacilli > Bacillales > Cytobacillaceae > VATK01. Next base: position 55,082 of record NZ_VATK01000019.1, on the reverse strand, counting down.
TTCATAATTGGTACGAAAGTATAAGTTTTCGAAACTCCGACCAGTGTCTAGCTCTAGCGCCTATCCCTTGTGAAAAATAGCCTCATGCCTCTAAAAGTAAAAAACACTTTTTGAGTCATGAGAACATTTTTCTTCAGGGCTGATCAAGGCGCTTCCGCTTTTCTAAATTTGTTTAACAATAAAGCTTTCAAGTGAATTGATGGCTTTAAGGACATCATCAGCTGTGATGATACCAGGCATTAAGTGAATTGATTCATTTGGTAAGACAGCAGCTTCAGCGATTTGTAAAAGCTTTTCTTTATTAATAACATTTAATCCTAAATCTTGGAAAGTGAGTGGGAGATTTAATGATTCATAGAAGGATTGCAGCTGTTTAATTTCCTCCCAATTTCCTTCAAGGGCCAATTGAACTAGAATTCCATAGGCTACTTTTTCTCCATGCAGCAAGTGGTGAGTTTCTTCAAGGGTTGTTAAGCCGTTATGGATGGCATGAGCACCTGCGATACGTCCGTATCTATCCCCAAAGCCACCTACCATACCACTTGGTATGATATTAGCTTCAATGACTTTAATAAAAGTAGAAGTCAAATGTTCATTCTTTTGATCTTGAACAGCTTGTGAGCCATAAGTTAGCAATACATCTTTACAAAGCTTTGCAGCTTGATGGGCAATGGTGACGACGAGCGGTTTTTCATCTAAATCTCGTATAATGACATCAGCTTCGTACCATTTTGCTAACGTATCCCCAATTCCAGCAACAAGGTAGGAGGTTGGGGAGTGTAAGATGGCTCTCGGTTCAATTAATACCATCAAAGTACTTTTTGGAAATACGGTATACCGAATAAATTCCCCTTGCTCTGTATAAATAACACTTAATGGGGTCCATGCTGCACAAGTTGAAGCAAGTGTAGGAATTAAAATAACATCAAGATCAGTAGCATTCCCCGCAGCTTTGACAACATCTAATACTTTTCCGCCGCCAATCCCAATAATCGCATCAAAATTTCCCTCAGTAGAAATGTTTGAAATTCTATTAATTTCTGTATCAGAGCATTCTCCATTGTATGGTACAAAGGATAGCTGTTCCGAAAGATTTACTGGGAAATAAGGCTTAATGGAATTCCATGATTTTTCGCCATGAACGACAAGACAATTCTTCTTTTTATATCGTGTTAAAAGCTCTTCCAGCTGATCAAGAATTCCAGCTTGACACGCATAATAGGTTGGAGCTCCGCGAACTTCAATTTCAACCATGCTTTCTCCTCCTGTATTGAATATAGATGAAAAGGCCGATCCATCAAAAGTGCTTTTAGCACCTGCGGATCTGCCTCTTTAGAAATATTAATAATTATTTCATCCAGTCAGGTTTCCCAAAGCCTTTGAATTGATCATCAATCACTTTTTCAAACTCTTCAGATTCTACTGCTGCTTTAATGTCTTTCGCAACTTGTGTATTTAAATCTTTCGTATTAACGACAACACGGTTGCGATATTGTTCTGGCATGTTTTCTAATTGCAATGCATCTAACAAATTAAATTTCGCCGCTAGTGCAAAGTTACCTGGAACTGCTGATAAATCAACACTATCAACTGCTCTTGGAAGCTGAGCTGCCTCAATTGGTTCAAATTTAAGGTTTTTCTTATTTTCAGTTACATCCTTTTCTGAAACCGTTAAAGGATTCGCATTTGGATCAAGCTTAATAAATCCAGCATCCTGAAGGATTAGGAAGGCACGTGCCGCATTCGTTGGATCATTTGGAATGGCAATGGATGCCCCTTCTGTAATGTCATCTAACTTTTTAAATTTTTTAGAGTATATACCCATTGGAGCTGTCGGCACAACAATTAACTCAGATAGTTCAAGCTTATGCTCTTTTGCGAAATTTTCCATATAAATTTTATGTTGAAAAAGGTTCGCATCAAGATCGCCTTTAGATAAAGCTAGGTTTGGTTGAATATAATCACTAAATTCTACTACTTTAACCTTATACCCTTTTTTCTCAAGAATAGGTTTAATGGCTTTATTCACCATGTCCGCATACGGACCAGATGTAGCTCCAATAGTAACATTTTTATCTTCTTTCTTTCCCTCTGATGCCTTTTCTCCATTATTTCCACATGCAGCAAGAATGCCAAATGAAAGAATAATGAGAAGCAGCAATGCTATTTTTTTCATTTTTTTTGCCCCCATACTATTTGTTTATATATAACGGGTAAAGTCTATCAACAGTTAACAGAGGTTACCCAGTTATTCCAATGATGCTATCGTTTATCCACTTTTTTTGATATTCTGTCCCCAAAAAACTGAATGAGCTGAACGAGGCAGATGAGAATGACAACGGTTGTAATCATGACCGTATTATCGTAGCGGTAATATCCGAAACGAATGGCAAGATCACCGACTCCGCCTCCGCCAACAATTCCAGCCATCGCTGAATAAGCAACAAGGCTTATAATGGTAATGGTAATTCCTTGAACGATACCTGGCTTTGCTTCAGGAATAAGGACATCCTTTATGATCATCCATGGTGAAGCCCCTACTGCGACAGATGCCTCAATGACCCCTTTATCTATTTCTCTAAGGGATTGTTCTACCAATCTTGCAAAGAATGGAATTGCTGCGACAGATAAGGATACCGATGCTGCAGTAGGTCCAATTGTTGTTCCTGCAACTATGTTTGCTAATGGCAGTAAGGCAATTAATAAAATGATAAAAGGAATAGAGCGGACCATATTGACAATAAAGCCAACGACATTTTTAAAAAGAGTATTTTCTAAAAATAGTCCCTTATCTGTTACGAATAATAGTACTCCAATCGGAAGTCCAAATATTATCGCAACAAGAACTGAAATACCAACCATGTATAATGTTTCAAAAAAAGCTTTGTTTAAATCTGGAAGCAGACTGATTAAACTATCAAGAAGCATGTTGAATCACCTCCAAATTTTGAGTTCGTTCCTTGATAAATTCAACAGCTCTCTCAATTTCTTGTGTATCGCCAGTAAGCTCCATAATAAAAATTCCTAAAGGGGTGTCATGGATATATTCAATTTTCCCGTGTAAAATATTCCCTTTAATCTGGAATTTCTGAAAAGCATCCGAAATAATCGATTCTTCTGCAATGGCTCCCTTAAAGAACACTTTAATGATTTTCCCTTTTCGATCCTGAAGCAAATGTTCTGGTAATTCAAATTGTAGGACGGTATTAATAAATGTTTTCGTTAAAATTTGCTTTGGATTCGAGAATAAATCATAAACAGGACCTTCTTCAATAATTTTGCCATCCTGCATTACCGCCATGCGATCACAAATATCTTTAACGACTTCCATTTCGTGTGTAATTAATACAATTGTTAATCCTAACTCTTGGTTGATTTTTTTCAATAAAGTCAAGATCGATTTTGTTGTGCTCGGATCAAGGGCAGAGGTTGCTTCATCACAAAGCAAGACGGTTGGATTATTAGCAAGAGCTCTGGCTATTCCTACTCGCTGCTTTTGACCGCCACTTAATTGGGAGGGATAAACATCTCTTTTATCCGATAGGCCAACCATCTCAAGAAGCTCAACGACTCGTTTTTCAATTTTCTTTTTAGGCGTTTTTGCTGCTTTTAAAGCAAAAGCGATATTTTCAAAAACCGTTTTTGAACTTACAAGGTAGAAATGCTGGAAGATCATACCGATTTTTAATCGTTCTTTTCGTAATTGTTTCTCCTTTAATGACGTAAGGAAAACACCGTTTACTGCGATTTCTCCACTTGTTGGTTTTTCTAAAAGGTTTAAGCATCTAAGTAAGGAACTTTTTCCGGCTCCGCTATAACCGACAATTCCAAAAATTTCTCCGGTCTTCACTTTTAAGGAGACATGATCGACTCCGGTAACTTTGCCTTTTTTTGTCTCATAAATCTTTACTAGATTCTTAACTTCAATCATCGTCTTCCCACCTTTTTTAGACTGAAGGAATAAAAACAAGAACTCTTCACTCGTGATATTGCATCAGCCAATTATTTTATTATTTCCTGTACCAACAAAACAAAAATACCCCTTTCTTTTGAAAGAGGCATCGTTTATCTATCACGACTTATCTTCCAGAATTAAATCATTCTGCAGGAAGTAGCACCTTTCCAAATAGGAGGTTGCTGGACATCATTGGGCCTGATCCCTCAGTCACTCTGGATAAGTTTTATTCATTTTCACACCTAAAAGAAATGATAAAACCAACTAAACAGATTGTCAATACGTATATTTGAATTAATATTGTGAATTTGGGAGGATTTAGCTTAAAGCATGCTTTAGTCTTTCCAAACCATCTAACAATACTTCGTGAGAACATCCAATATTCATACGGATAAATCCTTCTCCACCTTTTCCAAAAAGACTTCCAACCTGTAGCCCAAGCTTGCCCTTTTCAATTAATGCTTTATTTAATTCTTCATCACTTAACTTCAAATTACGGCAGTCCAACCAAAGAAGATAGGTTGCTTCGGGCTCTATTACTTTAATAGCAGGTATGTTCTTTTCGATATAGTCTTTTGCGATGGTAATGCTCCTTTTTAAATAAGCAAGCAATTCCTCAAGCCAGCTTTCTCCATATAAATAGGCTGCTTCCATTCCAATCACGCCAAAGGTGTTAAGCGTATGGAAGCCTTGTGCACGCTGAGCCTCTGTGAATTTATTTTTTACATCTTTATTTGCAATAATACAAGCAGATGCCTGTAGACCAGCAATATTAAATGTTTTGCTTGGAGCCACGCAGGTCAAGGTAATATCTAAATATTTCTCGTTTAAAGAAGCAATTGGTAAATGATGATTTGGCTTAAATACAAGATCAGAATGGATTTCATCGGAAAGAATAAGACAATTATATTCTAAACATAAATCCCCTATTTTTACTAATTCTTCTTTTGTCCATACTCTCCCACCTGGATTATGGGGACTGCAAAGGAGAAATAGCTTCACTCCGGATTGCAATTTTTTTTCGAAGTCATCAAAATCCATTTCGTATCGGTTGTTGACCAATTTAAGTTGTGAGTTCAAGATCTTCCGATTGTTTTTTTCAATCATTTCCATAAAGGGTGTATAGATGGGAGTTTGAAGCATGACATAATCTCCTGGCTCGGTAAAAGCTTGGATCGCTGTACTTATCGTTGGAACTACACCTGAACTATAAGCGATCCAAGATTGATTGATTTCCCAATCATGCCTTTTAAATAGCCAATTTTTTATGGCTTTGGATGTAGAAGATGGTACATATGTATAACCGTATATCCCATGCTCAAGACGCTTTTGCATTTCAGTTGTCACTTCTTTAGGAGGCTCGAAATCCATATCCGCTATCCACATTGGGAGAATATCGTCTGTTCCAAATACAACCTTGTTAAAGCCCCATTTAAAGGAAGCTGTATTTTGTCTTTCAATGATTTTATCAAAAATATTATTCATCAATGCCACCGCCTATTAATAGTTTTTCTTCCTATAAGATATGATAAGATAAATAAATAAAAATAGAAATAAAAAGGTGAGAAAATGGATGTACAAGTAATGCATTTGAGATTTGTAAAGGTGTTAAATGATTGGGACCCTTTTCAGCTTGGTGAAGGAAGCTATGATACTGAAATTGCTGATACCATTCAAGCCATGCATGATTTCGATTCAATAGAAGAAATAGCAAAGAAGATTCAAGAAATATATGAATTTTCCTTTGAAGAAGTATTAGCATATGACAAATGCCTGCACATTTCTAAAGAGCTTATGGATATAAAAGAGAGCAGCTCTTGTTCATTATAATAACTTTATAAAGTAGAATTCCAAATGGGGAGAGCGTTGGATGAAACAGGGCAATATTTTTAAAAGTATATTTATCCTAATTGTTATAGTATGCTAAAATAGGGAAAAAATAATTTTTGTTTTTTCATTTTAGGGGAGAGATAGGATTGAAAGGTCAAATTAATTTAATCATCGCACTATTATTTGCAATAGTGATTGCACTGTTTTCCATCTTAAATGGAAATACGGTTAAATTTAATTATTTATTTGGGACAGCACAGTGGCCTCTCGTTTTAATTATTTTAGGTTCAGCTCTTATTGGAGGTCTTGCAATTGCGTCTTTTGGATTTGTGCGTATTATTCGTATGAGAAACACTATTTCTCAGCTGAAAAAAGAACTCGACCAGAAAAATAAACAGATCGAGCAGTTAGATACAGATGCTTATTTGGATGGAAAGGTCAACGTACAAAATACAGAGGTATAACCGTTCGGACGAATACGGAATGAATAGGGGGGTGATCGAAATAAGATCACTCTCCTTTTTTAAAAGGATAAGAAAGAGGATTAAACGACTTTTTCTCTGCATTTCATGTACCTTAAGACATGTAAAGAAGCGTTCACACGTATGAATCAAAATTCACTTTTTATCATCCACGTTTGTTTTACATAAACTAAAAATAAAAATGTAGATAAATTAAAAAGTCCCGTTTCATTCAAGAAAATATTTGCTATAATAAACATATTTTAAAAAGCGACAGGAGAGATTCGATGAAGCTGACAGCAAAAGAAATTGAAATTGTAGAAATATTAGAAAAAGATGCTCGTATTTCAACTGAAGATATTGCAAAAATGACTAATTTAAGTATAGAAGAGGCAGAATCAACGATTAAAAAGCTTGAAGAAGAAAAGGTAGTCATTCGCTATGTTTCACTCGTTGACTGGTCAAAGGTAGAAGGCCATGAAGGTGTTACAGCAATGATTGATGTGAAAGTGACGCCAAAACGTGGTGTGGGCTTTGATGAGGTTGCTGAAAGAATTTATCGATTCAAAGAGGTTAAATCAGTGTATTTAATGTCTGGAGTGTACGATCTGTCGGTTGTTATTGAAGGAAAATCAATGAATGAAGTAGCAAGATTTGTCTCTAATAAGCTTTCAACTTTAGACTCTGTTCTTTCCACGACAACTCATTTTATTTTGAAAAAGTATAAGCACGATGGAACTATTTTTGAACAGGGCGATGAAGACAGAAGAATTGTGGTGTCTCCGTAATGAAACAAACGAAAACAAATTATATTGCAAAACATGTGGAACAATTAAAACCCTCTGGTATTCGTCGTTTTTTTGATTTAGCGGCTGGTATGGAGGGGGTTATTTCTCTTGGTGTTGGCGAGCCTGATTTTGTGACTTCATGGAATGCAAGGGAAGCGGCAATCTTATCACTAGAGCAAGGATATACATCCTATACGGCTAATGCAGGGCTGCCTCAATTAAGAGAAGAAATTGCCAAGTATATGCAGAAATATTTTTCAGTAACGTATTCCCCTAAATCTGAAATCATTGTAACAGTTGGTGCTAGTCAAGCAATTGATATAGCCTTAAGAGCCATTATAGATCCTGGTGACGAAGTGATTGTGTTAGAGCCGAGCTTTGTCTCCTATGTTCCAACAGTGAGTTTGGCTGGTGGTGTACCCGTTCAGATTCAAACATTAAAGGAAAATGATTTTAAGGTTCTACCGAATCAGCTGGAAGAAGTGATAACCGAAAGAACAAAAGCAATTATGATATGTTCACCGAATAATCCAACAGGCTCTATGCTTAATAAGCAGGAATTAGAAAAAATTGCAGAAATCGCTGAGAAATATGATCTTTTGGTCATATCTGATGAAATTTATGCAGAGTTGGTTTATGACGAGGAATATACAAGCTTACCAACTATAGAAGGCATGAGGGATCGCACGATTCTTGTAAATGGTTTTTCAAAAGGATTTGCTATGACAGGCTGGAGATTAGGCTTTGTTTGTGCACCAAAGGATATTGCTCAGGCGATGTTGAAAATACATCAATATTCGATTATGTGTGCTCCTACTATGGCTCAATATGCAGGTCTTGAGGCACTGCTTAGCGGGAGAGAAGATGTAGAAGAGATGAGAAAAAGCTATCGCAGACGACGGAATTTAATCGTTCATTCATTAAATGAAATGGGATTAAGCTGTCATATTCCTGGAGGTGCTTTCTATGCTTTTCCTTCTATTCGATCTACAGGACTAAGCTCAGAGGAGTTCGCCGAGAAATTGCTAGTAGAAGAAAAGGTTGCCGTAGTTCCTGGAAATGTTTTTGGTGAAAGTGGTGAAGGACATATCCGTTGTTCGTATGCAACATCAATGGAGCAGCTTCAGGAGGCAATGAAACGCATGAACCACTTTGTTGAGAGGCTATCATAAAGTGAAACTTCCTTCAGTGGGGGGGCTTCATCCACCACTGAAGGTTAGTTGAACCAATCACGTTCATACATGCCACATCCTGTGACATTCGCCTGACTAGGACGTCCTATCCTTCATCGGGCTTTTACTGGGCAGTTATGCCCCACCTTCACTTCTCTGTTTCACTAAAGTTTAGAGGTAGGGATTTACTGCCCGTTAATGCTGGAAAAAGCGCAATTTCTTGCGCTTTTTTTTCTTGTTATTAATGTATAATTACAGTATAATAATATATTGCGTATAAAGTTCAATTAACAATCAGTGAGGAGGCTTTATTCCTCACTGATTGTTAGTTGAACTAATCGGGCTTTTACGGGCAGTTATCCCTCACCTAGAATTGCTCGTTATTACTTATAAACTTCCTGGTGAGGGGCTTACTGCCCGTTAATGCGGGATAAATGGGATAAATAATAAAACAATAGGAGTGTTTTTATGTCTGATAAAATTGAAGTAGGAAGCGTAGTAAATGGTAAGGTAACTGGAATCCAGCCTTATGGTGCATTTGTATCTCTAGATGAAAGTACACAAGGTTTAGTTCATATCTCAGAAGTTACACATGGCTTTGTTAAGGATATTAACGACTATTTAAAAGTTGGAGACGAGGTTTCAGTTAAAGTACTTTCCGTTGATGAAAAAGCTGGAAAAATTGGTTTATCCATTCGTGCAACTGAAGAAGCACCTGTTCAACAAGTAGAAGAGAAAGCAAAAAAACCTAAAAAGCGCCAAGCAGTTGTTATTAATAACGACACGGACGGATCACAAGGGTTTAATACGTTAAAAGATAAATTACAAGAGTGGATTGCACAATCCCAAGCTTAATAAGAAAAGCGTAGCGCCTGTAAATAAAAAAATCACCACAGAATTTAAATAATATTCGTGGTGATTTTTTTATGTCATTTTGATATCAGAATTTATATCTGAATTTAGATTACTGTCTAGCTTAGCGCCTATCGGCTATCAAACTTCAGTCCTCCTCCCTACGATAAGTCAACATCGATTCGCTGTCGCTCATCGTGTATCCTTTATCACGTTTTAACGGGCAGTAAGATATGACCTAAAAAAATGTACAGTGTATAGTAAACTGTCCGTAAAAACCTGATCGGCTCAGACTAACCATCAGGGAAAGAACACCCTGATGGAAGGTTCGCCTTATCTCAGTCGAAGCCCCTCCAGTTTGTACGCCGATGATCAAGGCGCTTGCGCTTTTCTTATTAGCGAACGGTTCTCGTGTCTGGATCTCTGACTACTTCTTCATTAGGTTTAAACAATAGACCTAGGTTAATAAGACCTGCAATTCCCACAAGTCCATAGAGAACTCTTGCTATTGCTGAGTCTTGGCCTCCAAAAATAGCTGAAATAAGATCGTATTGGAAAAATCCGATTAACCCCCAGTTTATTGCACCGATGATGGTAAGGACAAGGGCAATTCTTTGAATCATGCTCATGTTGTTTTCCTCCTTAGTATGTGTGTTCACTTCTATTTTAGTTCAGTAATAAAAAAATATTCATGACTTGTATTAAAAATTTTTTCTACATTTGAAGACATAAAACTTGGTTTTTAGATTTAACTTTTATAAATTGGTAGTAGGTGTGAGAGAATAAAGGAGAGTGAACATATGGATCGTTTTTCATTTTTAAATCCAACAAAGCTTATATTTGGTAAAGGACAGCTCAATCAGTTAAGTAATGAAATTTCACCATATGGAACAAAAATATTGCTTGTATATGGTGGTGGCAGTATAAAAAGAAATGGTTTATATGACCAAGTTTTAGAAAAATTAAAGGAAATCAATGCAGAAGTATTTGAGCTCTCTGGAGTAGAACCTAATCCAAGAATATCTACTGTACGTAAGGGCGTGGATATTTGTAAAAAGGAAGGGATTGATTTTCTACTAGCTGTTGGCGGTGGAAGCGTTATTGATTGTACAAAAGCGATTGCAATAGGCGCTAAATATGAAGGGGATGCATGGGATATTGTTACGAAAAAAGCCATGCCTAATTCTGCCTTACCATTTGGAACAGTCTTAACTCTTGCAGCAACTGGATCTGAAATGAATGCTGGCTCAGTTATTACAAATTGGGAAACAAAAGAAAAGTACGGTTGGGGAAGCCCTGTAACCTATCCTAAATTCTCTATATTAGATCCAGTCAATACATACACGGTTCCACGTGATCAAACCGTATATGGCATTGTTGATATGATGTCGCATGTTTTAGAGCATTATTTTCATCATGAAGAAAACACTTTGTTACAAGATCGAATGTGTGAATCCTTATTATTAACTGTGATGGAAGCAGCTCCTGAATTATTGGAAAATCTTGAGAGCTATGAAGGTCGAGCAACCATATTATATAGTGGAACGATGGCTTTAAATGGCATGATTTCAATGGGCTATCGTGGGGATTGGGCAACACATAATATTGAACATGCAGTTTCCGCTGTTTATGATATTCCACATGGCGGCGGCTTAGCGATATTGTTCCCAAATTGGATGAAGCATAATTTGCATGTAAAGCCGGAGCGTTTTAAGCAGTTAGCTGTGAGGGTATTCGGAGTGGAAATAAAAGGCAAAACAGATGAAGAAATTGCTATTGAAGGAATTGAGAAACTTAGAGAATTTTGGAATAGTATAGGTGCTCCTTCGCGTTTAGAAGATTACGGAATTGATGATAGTCAACTTGACATTATGGCAAAGAAGGCAATGATTAATGGTGAATTTGGTCAGTTTAATAAATTAAATTATGATGATGTACTTGCTATTTATCAAGCTTCACTATAAGAAGACAAATGATTATTCAAATCAGGTGGAGCATTTTCCACCTGATTTGAATGAGTCTTCTGAAATAAGTTCTCTCAATATAAAAAAAGCAATATGAAGATGTGTTAAAAAGATTACAAAATTGATTACGCTTTCATTATGGGATGTTCCTTGATTTGTGCGGCTCCTTTCGATAAAGTGATAGAGAAGAAAAAAATAAATGGAGGATCAATAAATGACACATATTAAATTTGATTACTCAAAGGCACTTAGCTTTTTTGGTGAACATGAAATTACATATTTACAAGATGCAGTGAAAGTAGCTCATCATTCTTTGCATGAAAAAACAGGGGCTGGGAATGACTTTTTAGGTTGGATTGATTTACCAGCTGAATATGATCAAGAAGAGTTTGCTCGCGTGCAAAAATCTGCTGAAAAAATTAAAAATGATTCTGATGTATTATTGGTTGTCGGAATTGGGGGATCTTACTTAGGTGCTCGTGCAGCGATTGAAATGCTTCAACACAGCTTTTATAATGTTCTTCCAAAAGAAAAACGTTCTACACCGCAAATTATTTTTATTGGCAATAATATCAGTTCTTCTTATTTAACAGATGTAATAGATTTACTAGAAGGAAAAGATTTTTCTATCAATGTTATCTCTAAATCTGGAACAACAACTGAACCAGCGATTGCCTTCCGTATTTTCCGTAAGCTATTAGAAGAGAAATATGGTGTTGAGGAAGCTCGTAAACGTATTTATGCAACAACGGACAAAGCAAGAGGCGCTTTAAAAACACTCGCTAATGAAGAAGGATATGAATCTTTTGTTATTCCAGATGATGTTGGAGGAAGATACTCTGTTCTAACTCCTGTTGGATTGCTTCCAATTGCAGTTAGTGGTGCTGATATTGAAGCAATGATGAAGGGTGCAAATCAAGCACGAGAGGATTTCAGCCAATCTGAATTAGAAGATAATATTGCTTATCAATATGCAGCTGTACGTAATGTTTTGTACAATAAAGGGAAAACAATTGAAATGCTTATTAACTACGAGCCTGGATTACAATATTTCTCTGAGTGGTGGAAGCAATTGTTTGGAGAAAGTGAAGGAAAAGACCAAAAAGGGATTTATCCTTCATCAGCCAATTTCTCAACTGATCTTCATTCATTAGGTCAATATGTTCAAGAGGGACGTCGTGATCTATTTGAAACCATTGTGAAAGTTGATAGTCCTCGCCACGAGTTAATTATTGAAGCTGAAGAAAACGATTTAGATGGATTGAACTATTTAGCTGGAGAAACGGTTGACTTCGTTAATAACAAAGCATTCGAAGGAACTCTTCTTGCACATACCGATGGCGGCGTGCCGAACCTAGTTGTTTCCATTCCGAAAATGGATGAATACACATTTGGCTACTTAGTATATTTCTTTGAGAAAGCGTGTGCGATTAGCGGATATTTATTAGGAGTAAATCCATTCGATCAGCCTGGTGTTGAAGCTTATAAAGTGAATATGTTTGCATTATTAGGTAAACCAGGTTTTGAAGAGAAAAAAGCAGAGCTAGAAAAAAGACTTTAATTAAATCATTTGCTAATATTATAATGATCTAATAATTAATTGAATAAAATGATACCCCTTATTCCATACCCTATATGTCAATCATCTTTAAATGACGATATAGAATGGGATAAGGGGTTTTTTCTGTACTTTACTATTTATTTAAAGTTAGTTTAATATGGTATTTGAGTCAAATTTTATACCATCTTTTTTACTAGAGTATATATTTTTTAATGCTTAATCGCCTAATTTTTTAAGTTTTTTGTAAAAATTTGATAATTTTTTAAGGAATTTGTCTAAAAAACTAGACTTTTGTCATATTTTTTGTAATCATAGTACTATACATAAGCACTTCACACGATAAATGGCAAACTTATCGAAAGGTAAGGACGCAAAGCTACAGACCTAAAGCAGATGCAATGGTGGCTGAGTTCCCGAAGGAAGTGGGAGATAGAAATCCGCATAATCCCATTTTGGGTCATTATGTGGATTTTTTATTTGGAAAGGAGGTGACATGGAAGCATTGTCCATTAATAACCTATTAATAAAAGAGTATTTTTACCATCATTTTCAACCAGTTCTAAATATACAGGATGGCCAAATTTTAGGCTATGAGTGTCTTTTTCGAACTTACAGTGATCAACCGCCTGATAGTGTATTTATGAAGGCGAAAAAACAGAAAAAGCTTTATGAATTAGATTCGCGGTCTATTCATAAAGCTTTAAAAACCTACAATAATGCAGGCTCGAAGATAAAGGATAAAAAATTGTTTCTTAATATCTTTCCATCGACCATTATGAACCAAATGTTTTATTCCTTTATTAGTATAATTATTAATGAAAATAAAAAGATAAGTCAACAAATTGTTCTAGAAATAAATGAAAATGAAAGAATTAATGATTTCCATCTATTAAAAAAGAAACTTTTTCTTTTGAAAAAACTAGGTATTCAAATTGCTATTGATGATATTGGGAATGGATTTTCATCCATCAAATCTATTATTGATTTAGATCCCGATTTTATAAAACTAGATAAATATTTTTTGGGAAATTTGCATTGCTCGGAAAGAAAAAAAGATATGATTGAATACTTAGTTCATTATTGCAATAAGTTCAACTGTCACTTAATTGTTGAAGGAATTGAAGATTTAGTAACATTATCAACGTTAAAAGATTTAGGTGTCCAATATGCACAAGGGTACCTATTAGGAATGCCTTCTTTACTTTAATAATTGTAAAATAGAGGTGGAGGAAATGTCTTTAACGGAATATCTTTTTTTTCTATTTTTAATTGTTTTAACATTCATTTTTCTTTTAATGCATCGCTTATATCACCAAAACAAAAAAAAATCCGGAGTTAAAACGCAACACTTTGAAAAAGTTAAAGAAATTTCTTCTTATAAATCACAGCAAAACCAGTTTCAAGATCAAAGATCCAGCTTCCGGGTGAATGTAAATCAAATATATTGTACAATCACATTTTATCATTTCGGTAACATAAAGCTACAAAACCTAAAAAATAAAAAAATCAACGGTTATATTGAAAATATAAGCTTAACAGGATTAAAAATATTAAGTGATTACGAATTACCTGTCAGACATGATATTAGTATTCTCATTTCATTTAAACTTAAAGATTTTGTATTTAATTTAAAAGGAAAGATCGTTCGTAGAGAAGATCACTTAGAAAATAAATTGGTAGCTTATGGTATACATTTTTTAGAAATGGTGCCGAATCAACAAAAACATTTGAATATTATACTCAATCGTCTACAAAAAAGAGAATATATTTAAAAATATCTCGTGATCGCTTCAGAGTAATATCAAAATTGTTTTACCTCTAATGAAAAATGATTATAGAGAACTTTCATAAATGAAGGTTCTTTTTTTACGTATAAAGCATCTCATTTGACCTCTATAAATTATCTATTTATACTTACTTACATATAGTAAGTATTGACATAATTATGTTTTTACAGAATAGGGGAAAGGAAAGTTCTCATGATCAAACAAAAAGTGAAAAATATATTAAATAATAAACTAACAATTCTTGAAAGTAGTAATCAATCTGACATTTGTCTAGTAGGGCCAGTAAAACTGCCCGTTCAACTAGATGATCAGGTTATTATCTTTCAATGGTATAGCTGGCTTAAGCTTGAACAGAAGGATATGAGTAAGGATGATATATTCGATTCTCTTTCTAGTATGAATTTAGCCGCATTGCAACAATCGTCTGTACTAGTTTACGGTGATTTTAAAGAAGCAAAGGATGCTCTTATTAGGATGCATAGTATATGTCATACTGGAGATATATTTGGAAGTAAACGATGCGATTGTGGATATCAGCTCCGCCAATCAATGAGAATGATCGTCGAAAATGGAAGTGGTGCTTTATTCTATCTAGCTGATCATGAAGGTAGGGGCATTGGTCTTTTTTCAAAATCGATAGCTTATCTTCTTCAAGAAGAAGGGTATGATACAGTTGAAGCAAATCATGCATTAGGTTTTGAGGATGATGTTCGTTCATATGAAGATGCTATACGGATTTTAGGACATCTTAGAACGAAATCGGTTATTCTTATTACAAATAATCCTAAAAAAATAAAAGCTTTAAATGCTCATGGACTGCAAGTTGAGCATCATCTTCCATTATGGGGGGATGAGTCGGATTATAATAGAAGTTATTTGAGTACAAAAATAGAAAAATCCGGACACATTCCTTTACAAAAAAATACGGTCGTGATTTAAGGAGCTTATATATGAATATGGATCAAATGTTTATGAAAATGGCGCTAGATTTAGCAGCTACTGCTAAAGGAAAGACAAATCCAAACCCAGTGGTAGGAGCTATTATCGTCAAGGATGGTGTAGTTGTAGGTTCTGGTATCCATCGAAAAGCAGGTGAACCGCATGCAGAGGTTCATGCTTTCCGCATGGCTGAGAATCATGCGAAGGGTGCTACATTATATGTTACATTAGAGCCTTGTTCTCATTATGGAAAAACTCCTCCATGTGCTGAATTAGTAAGGGATTCAGGTGTGAGACGCGTAGTTGTGGCGATGAAGGACCCTAATCCTCAAGTGGCAGGTAGAGGAATTGATCTTCTTAGGGAAGCTGGTATCGATGTCGAGGTCGGTATATTAGAAGAAGAAGCATCCCTTCTCAATGAAAGATTTATTCACAATATGATATCGAAAACTCCATTTGTGATTTCAAAGACAGCGATGACCTTAGATGGAAAAATTGCCGCTTATAATGGTCATTCTAAATGGATAACAGGAGAAGCAGCTAGAGAAACAGTTCATCAGTTAAGGAATGAGGTAGATAGCATATTAGTCGGAATTGGGACTGTGCTTGCCGATGATCCTATGCTGACAACTCGTTTGCCGGAGGGAGGAAAAAATCCAATTCGAATTGTGTTAGATTCTCATTTAAGAATTCCTCTTGATGCAAAAATAACTGACTGTAGTCAAGCAAAGACTTGGATTGTGACACAGAAAGACTCTGATCCAAAGAAAGTAGAGGCGCTAAAAGAAAAAGGAGTCGAAATCATTATTGCTCCTTCAAATAGTTCAGGATTAGACTTACATTCTATTATGGATGTTTTATACGAAAAAGGAGTGACTGATTTATTAGTGGAAGGCGGGGGTGAGATAAACGCAGCTTTTCTTCGAGCTGGTTTAATTCACAAATTTCTTGTCTATGTGGCTCCTAAAGTACTAGGTGGAAGAGATTCAATCGCTCCTTTCACTGGAGAAAATGTTGAAAAAATGGATGAGGCATTGGAGCTGAAGTTTCATTCTGTTGAAAAAATTGGAACAGATCTTTGTATTACAGCTTATCCAATTTGATCATAAATATTTTATAAGCATACTTGAGAGGTTCCTAATAGAAAAGTTTCAGGTGAGAGGATTTTAGAATTCTCTCATTTTTTTTAAGGTAGTCTATGTAAAAAAACATTTTTAGTCAATCGAATATTTTTCATATAAACTTACTAATAATGATAAAAAAACATGTACAATGAAAGCGTTTCCAATTATAATGTAAGTAATGATAATCGAATAAGTCATGGAAAATTGGATAAGATGTAAGATATACTATTTAGGTGGTGTTTCTTATGAAAGCTGGCTTTCTAAGAGGTATGTTTTACGGCACAATTATTAGCATTCCGTTATGGTTATCTGTCTTTGGATGGATTAAATTGATATATAAATTAATTTAAATTTCTCAGGACCAAAATTTCGGTCCTTTTTATTTTTTATCCCGAATTAACTGGCAGTAAGTCCCCCACCACTAAGCTTAAGAGTATCGAAGAAGCGAAGGGGGGGATAACTGCCAGTAAAAGCCCGACGACGGACAGGACGTCCTAGTCAGGCGAATGCCACAGGATGTGGTATATATAGCGTGATTGGTTTAACTAGCCATCAGCGGGAGATGAAGAAGACAAAAACGCGACGTCCTGTCGCATTGTCTGCACTAGTACTTCCTGTACGTCGGAAAACTCCTACTGATGGAAGTTTCACTTTATAGGGTTTGATCTATTTAAATAATTAATTAGAATTAGAAAGGGTTTTCAATTTCAATTAACAGCAATTATGATACAATTTTTAGTAGAGAACAACAAGTTGCCTTTATATTGGAGGAGAAATTGAATGCTTTTTGGAGGAATTGAAGCAGGCGGAACAAAATTTGTATGTGCAATTGGAAATGAATATGGGGAAATTAAACATAAAATATCGTTTCCTACTACTAATCCAAAGGAAACAATGGATCAGGTAATTACTTTTTTTAAGGAGTATCAGTTGGATGCTATTGGCATTGGCTCTTTTGGTCCGATAGACTTAAATGTGAATAGCCCGTCATATGGTTCGATCACGACAACGCCAAAAACAACTTGGAAGAACTATCCTTTGGTACAAACAGTTAAAAATATGTTCCCTATCCCTATAGGGTTTAATACGGATGTGAATGCAGCCGCATTGGGTGAATCCATTATAGGGGCTGCAAAAGGGCTTGATAGTTGTTTATACATAACGATTGGTACAGGAATTGGTGCGGGTGCAGTTGTACAGGGGAATCTCCTTCAGGGACTAACTCATCCTGAAATGGGCCACATACTCGTTCGACGTCATCCGTTAGATAATTATAATGGGAATTGTCCTTATCATCATGATTGTCTTGAAGGTCTAGCGGCGGGGCCAGCTATCGAAGAGCGCTGGGGAGAAAAGGGTTCCTATTTAAAAGATCGACATGAGGTATGGGAAATGGAGGCCTATTATATCGCTCAAGCGCTTATGCAGTATATTTTGATCCTCTCCCCTAAGAAAATCATTTTAGGTGGAGGAGTAATGAAGCAAGAACAGCTTATTCCGCTAATCCATCAATATGTAAAACAACTATTGAATAAATATGTATCTTTCAAAGAACTATCGACTGAAATAGATCAATATATTGTGACTCCAGGACTTATCGATCAGTCAGGAATTGTAGGTGCGATGTTCTTAGCAAAAAAAGCTTTGGCAGTATAAAGGAAGCAAAAATTGAAGAAGGAAATTCGACTATTACAAAAAGCATGGTTTATTAATTTATAAATACTATTTAAGAGATAAATTTTCTAGAAGTAGAAAGCTGCTTAATGAAAAAAAGTCTATAGTATCAGAGATCTATCAGGATTTCTGTGTTTAGCGTCTTTTTTCTGTTACGGCGGATAAAGACGTTGTGCTTTTATCAATTCCGACTAAACCAATCAATAAACTGTTGACAATGACGTTTATTCTGTTATTATTTTAACTAATCAATCTTATTTAGAGTGGGCGGAGAGAATTGGTTTCGCGATGCCCTGTAACGGCATAAAATAAGGTGTAACGCCCAACAAAAGGTATGACTATTTTGAAAGTTAAGGTAAATATTTACCTAGAAATCTTTCTAAATATGGAAGATTTTTTTGTATGAATATAAAGCTCTAAATAAAGGGCAGTGTTTATATGTTTACCTCTATTCATAATTGTTGAAAGTTAATCGGAGCCTCGTGTTTTCTAAAAGGAGGGACTTTTTTGGGAGAGAAAAATCAGCTTGAGCAAATAATGGGACATTTGCAGAATATGTTAGAGTCCATGAAATTTGGTTCAATAACCCTAATCGTCCAAGACGGAAAAGTTATTCAAATTGAAAAGAGTGAAAAAATAAGAATAAAGTAATGTAATTGCTGACTAGAAAAACTAGAGGCAGTTCTAACGACTGCATTTTTTTCGTTAGAACTGTTTTTTTTGTTGCAAAAAGGAATGTATACTTATAGTCAAGTGAGTTTAAGAAATTTCAAATTACTTATCTTACTTTTTCATGATAGGAGATGTTAATTATGACTCAGTTATTAACTTATGAGAATGTTGATACGCAGGAAGCAATCGATTTTTCCATTGATAATGATACGAAAGGGGCACTAGAGGTTTTACATTGGGCCTATAACCATTATCAAGAAGAATTAATTTATGCTTGCAGCTTTGGGATAGAAGGAATTGTGTTAATTGATTTGATTTCAAAAGTAAATCCTAAAGCAAAAATTGTATTTCTGGATACAGGTGTTCATTTTGAAGAAACTTATGAATTAATTGAGAAAGTGAAGCAAAAATACCCAGATTTACGAATTGAATTAAAAAAACCTAAACTTACTTTAGAAGAGCAAGCACAGCAATATGGGGATGAACTCTGGAAACGAGAGCCTAATAAGTGCTGTGAAATACGGAAAATTATCCCTCTTCAAGAAGTTCTATCTGGAGCAACTGCTTGGCTCTCAGGACTTAGAAGAGAACAGTCTGAAACAAGAAAAAATACTCAGTTCATTAATAAAGATAATCGCTTTAAATCTGTAAAAATATGTCCTCTTATTCACTGGACATGGAAGGACATTTGGCGATATGCCCATAAAAATCAGCTGCCATATAATATTTTACATGACCAAGGCTATCCAAGCATCGGCTGCAAGCCTTGTACCCGTCCAGCTTTTAACTTGGATGATCTAAGATCTGGAAGATGGCAGGGCAGTGGGAAAACAGAATGCGGATTACATCAATAAGAGGAGTTAAAGAATGATCATTACTTATTTAGCGTGTTTTATGGCCTTGTTCTTTGCAATGAATATAGGTGCAAGTGGAGCGGCTGCTTCTATCAGTGTTGCATACGGCTCTGGAGCTATATCTAGCAAGAGGAAGGCACTTATTATCTGTGGAATCGCGATTTTTTTAGGAGCTGTGATTGGAGGAAGTGAAGTAGTAAAAACGATTGGGGAAGGTCTAATCCCTAAGTCATTTTTATCACCCAAGGTCGTATTAATTATCTTGTCCTCAGCAGCAATGTCCTTGTTTTTTGCAAATTTAATCGGGATTCCACTTTCAACAAGTGAAATTACTGTTGGCTCAGTGGTAGGAGCAGGTGTAGCTTTTCATGCATTATATATAACTAATATCCTCTGGATTGTCTTATTTTGGATTTTGGTTCCTGGTTTTTCCTTTATCTTGGCTCTATTTTTAGGGAAAATTATTAAAAGGCTTGAAAATCGATTCCCGCAAATATTGACACAAAAATATCAAAGAATAGTGGCCTATATTCTTATCATTGTTGGATTTTTTGAAGCTTTTTCAGCAGGAATGAATAATGTTGCGAATGCGATAGGGCCATTAGTTGGGGCTGATTTAATTTCTATTAGCTTTGGAATTTTTATTGGTGGAATATTCATTTCGATTGGAGCTATGTTTCTAGGTGGAAAAGTATTACAAACAAATGGGAAAAAGATTACCAAGTTCTCTTTGCAGGAAGGCGTAGCTATTTCAGGAACTGGTGCTTTTCTTGTTATTTTATCATCGATCTTTGGTCTTCCTGTTCCTTTAACTCAAGTAACAAGTACGGCGATTATGGGGATCGGAGTATCTCAAGATGGATTTAGTATTTTAAGAAAACAAATCATTAATAAAATTCTTAAAGTTTGGATTGTATCACCAATCTTTTCGCTCGTCATTTCATATGGATTAGTGAAATTTTTTGTTCAAAGTGATATTTATACAGTAGTTGTTTTAGCGATTGTTTGCATATCTACATTAGGAACTATCAGTCTTATTAAAACGATTAGAGAAGACAGCAGAGCAACTTATGAACAAGGTGGCGGAATATAATTTGTTTCAAGAGAATTAGGTGTACGTCTAGCCGCACTTCGCAAGTTGGATTGCACTGACTAAAAAAAGCACGACCACTTTTTTATGATAAAATATTTAAAAAGTTATTAGGAGGATTTAAAAAATGACTACTAGCAAGCCGCATGGAGGAAAATTAATTAATCGATGGGAGCCGCAATATGATATTTCTCATCTCAATAATGAAATTGAGTTAGACGGTATTGCATTAAGTGATCTTGATTTAATTGGTACAGGGGCTTATAGTCCAATTGATGGATTTTTAACTGAAGCTGACTATCAATCAGTTGTTGAAAACATGAGACTTTCTACTGGTGAAGTTTGGAGCATCCCGATTACGCTGCCAATTACAAAAGAACAAGCAAAACAAATCGTAATTGGAGATGAAGTAAAGCTTGTTAAAAATGGGATCACTTATGGAGTTCTTACGGTTTCAGATCTTTATATACCAGATAAAGGGAAAGAAGCAGAAAATGTTTATCGTACGACAGATTTAGAACATCCTGGTGTTAAAAAATTATTTGATCGAGGAACGGTTTATGTTGGAGGACCTATTAAGCTTATTAATCGAGTTAAGCACGATCAATTTCAAGAGTTTTATCTAGATCCATCAGAAACTAGAAAGGTTTTTGAAGAAAAGGGCTGGAATACAGTAGTTGGTTTCCAAACACGAAATCCTGTTCACCGTGCTCATGAATATATCCAAAAAACTGCTTTAGAATCTGTAGACGGTTTATTTTTAAATCCATTGGTTGGGGAAACAAAATCTGATGACATTGCAGCAGATGTGAGAATGGAGAGCTATCAAGTATTGCTCAAAAATTATTACCCGAATGATAGAGTATTCCTTGCGGTCTTTCCAGCTGCAATGCGATATGCTGGCCCAAGGGAAGCTATTTTCCATGCGCTTGTAAGAAAGAATTATGGATGTACACATTTCATTGTTGGACGTGACCATGCTGGAGTTGGAAATTACTACGGCACTTACGATGCACAGCTTATTTTTTCTCAGTTTAGCTCAGAAGAATTAGGTATTCAGTTATTTTTCTTTGAACATAGCTTCTATTGTAAAAAATGTGAAAATATGGCATCAACAAAAACATGTCCTCATGGTAAAGAAGACCATGTCATCTTATCTGGAACTAAGGTTCGAGAAATGTTGAGAAATGGAGAAATTCCTCCGAGCACCTTCAGTCGAAAAGAAGTGGTAGAAGTGCTAATAAAAGGAATGCAACAAAAAGAAGTGCACTCTTAATTATCATTCCTATATTGATGTCTTTTGATGGAAATGAAATAGTCTGTACAAAAAAATCATTCAGGTAGGGTAATTCTTGCTTAATTATGAGAAAATAAATAATAGAAGATAGCTGCCTGTTTGATGGGGTAAGTTTGATATTGATAAATGAGGGGAATCAAGGTGAGTAAAAATACAAATATCGTTTGGCATGAGCAATCATTAACAAAAGAGCTTAGAAGAAAGAAAAATGGTCATCATAGCTATGTGCTTTGGTTCACGGGGCTATCTGGTTCTGGGAAATCAACCGTTGCCAATACGGTAGCTAAGGCGCTTTTTGATGCTGGTATTAACAATTATGTGCTAGATGGAGATAATATTCGTCATGGCTTGAATAAAGATTTAGGATTTTCTGAGGAAGATCGGACAGAGAATATAAGAAGAATTGGTGAAGTTTCTAAGTTATTTGTTGATGGCGGTCAAGTTGTATTAACTGCTTTTATATCTCCATTTCAATCGGATAGACAAATTGTTCGAGATCTTTTAGAGCAAGATGAATTTATCGAGGTATTTGTTAAATGTCCGATTGACGAATGTGAAAAACGCGATCCTAAAGGTCTATATCAAAAAGCAAGAAAAGGTCTTATTAAAGATTTTACGGGAATTGATTCTCCGTATGAGGAGCCAAATAACCCTGAGATTGTTATTGATACGAATGAACTTTCTATTGAGGAATGCGTAAATAAGATTATTGATTACTTAAATGGCCGAAAATTTCATCAAAATTGATAGTTGTCCTTTAAATAATAAGCAGCGAGGTGAAAATAAATGAGCATCGTCTATTTAGTTGGGGCAGGTCCTGGTGACCCAGACTTAATTACATTAAAAGGATTAAAATGCATACAAGAAGCAGATGTGCTTTTATATGATCGCCTCGTTAACAAAGAGTTATTAAGCCATGCAAAGCCGAATGCAGAGTTAATCTATTGCGGGAAGCTTCCCGACTATCATACTTTACAGCAAGAAACCATTAATGAAGTTTTAATTAAACATGCAAAAAAAGGGCAAGTAGTCACACGTTTAAAAGGTGGAGACCCGTTTGTTTTTGGAAGAGGTGGAGAAGAAGCTGAAGCTCTTGCCAAATATGGAATCCCCTTTGAAATCATTCCTGGAATTACATCTGGAATTGCAGCACCTGCCTATGCAGGGATCCCAGTCACCCATCGAGATTACAGCTCATCCTTTGCAATTGTCACAGGACATTGTAAAAATGACGAAAAAGATCAAATTAAATGGGAATCCTTAGCAAAAGGGATTGATACTATCGCGATCTACATGGGTGTGTCTAATCTACCATATATTCAAGAAAAGCTTTTGTATTATGGGAAAAGCCCTCATACACCCGTTGCACTTATTAATTGGGGAACGATGCAAGAGCAGAGAACCCTTGTTAGTACTTTAGAAGATGTAGCAAGAGATGCGCAGCATCATAAAGTTGAAAATCCTTGTATGATCCTAATTGGAGATGTTGTAAAATTAAGAGAAAAAATTAAGTGGTTCGAGGGTTCGGAAATTAATCAAGCTCTTCTTTCCAATGGGGTATTATAATGGAGGCCATACTTTATATTTGTCATGGAAGTCGTGTTCCTGAAGCATGTAATCAAGCTATTTCTTTTATTAAAAAATGCATGAATGGAAATTTAGCGCCTATACAAGAATATTGTTTTCTTGAACTTGCAACGCCAACGATTGAAGAGGCATTTAAAGCATGCGTTCAAAAAGGAGCAACAACTATAAAGGCTATCCCTGTCTTATTGCTGACAGCTGCACATGCCAAAGAGGACATTCCACATGAGTTGAAAGAGGTTCATAACCGGTACGCTCATATTAAGCTGCAATATGGCAAACCGATTGGTGTTCATCCCAAAATGGTGGATATTCTCATTGAAAGAATACACGATCAATATGAAAAGATCCCCAAGAATTCAATCGTTTTATTAGTAGGAAGAGGCAGCAGTGATCCTGATGTAAAAAGAGATCTTGGGGAAATTTCGTCTTTATTGAAACAGAGGATTGGGATTGAAAAAGTAGTAGACTGCTATCTAATTGCCGCCAATCCTAGCTTTGAGGAAGGTCTTCAAATAGCAGAGCAATCAGGATGTAAGAATGTTTTTATTATCCCGTATCTACTTTTTACAGGCATATTAATGAATTCAATGAAAAAAACCATTCGAGTTTTTTCAGAAAATAAGGATCAAAATTATATTCTATGTCAATATCTTGGTTATCATGCAACCATCGAATCCATATTACAAGAAAGAATCGTAGAGTTGACTGAGGAAAATGAGCTATGCTTCCCGTAATATTGGATTTAACAAACAAGAAATGTGTGGTTGTTGGCGGTGGGAAAATTGCTTACCGAAAAGTATTGTCTATTATGGATTCAAGTGCTAATATCCTCGTTATTAGCCCAGAAGTTTGTGAAGAATTAATCCTTCTGCAAAAAAAGAAAGCGATCCATGTGGTGTTTAAGGAAGTTGAACTAGTTGATTTTCAGGATGCATTTTTGATTATTGCTGCAACAAGCTCTAAGGAAATTAACCAACAGATTGCCCGCCATGCAACAAATTCACAGCTTGTAAATGTGGCAAGTGCCCATGAGTTAGGCAATGTTCAAATTCCAGCTACATTAAAAAGAGGCAAGCTTCTCATCAGCATTTCAACAGGTGGGGCAAGCCCAACCTTAGCCAAAAGGATAAAAAAAGACTTAAGTACTGTTTTTGATGAATCATACAGCGATTATTTGGATTTTTTATTTGAAGCACGTCAGTTAATTATTAACAGTCATTTAAACCAGGTACAAAAGAATGAATGGCATAAAGAAATACTTAATGAACGTTATAAGAATCATACATTAGATCGAAATGATTTATTAGAAAAGCTAAATGAATTTTTGTCTTAATTAAGCGAGAACGCCCCCAAAATGCCTAGCATTTCTGGGGGCTTCTTTTTTAAATATATTTTCTGCGTAACAGTTTATAGCGCTTGATGTTCTTTTTTAATAACGTTTCATCAAAAATATCGTATGGACCTGCATTATTACGACGAAATAATGAATCGATTTTGAAAAAAGTTTGATTAAAAACTCTAAAGACTATATCTAAAGGCGTTAGAAAAATGCTTGCATACAGAACAATAAAAACAAGATATATCAACTATAATAATGGAGAAAGCAGACGAGCACCCTTTTCAACAATGCGCTCGGTCAGGGATCGTTGCAGCAAGTCTTCAATTCTTAATGGTACAGAAGCAGTAAGATCCCTCTCGAACTGCTCTGTGAGTTCCCTTGCCACATCAGCACTGTACACGACTTGACACACCTCATAATTCAGGCGAAAACTTCTCATATCATAGTTTGCTGAGCCTATTTCTGCAATTTCCTCATCAATGATCATCAGTTTCGCATGTAACATTCCTTTGTCGTACTGGTAGATTTGGACTCCAGCTTCTATAAGTTCCCCGTAATAGGTACGGCTTGCAAAGCCCACGATTTTTTGATCAATGTGGCGAGGAACCAGCAATCTTACGCGCACACTACGAGCCACAGCTGTCTTTAATGCCATGATAATATCTGTTTCTGGTACAAAGTAGGGTGTTGTTATATCAATAGTCTTGGTCGCCTGTGTTATACATATAAAGTAAGCTTGCCGAATAACTGGGGTAGGAATTCCAGGGTTTCCTTCAAACGTATGGATGTACGCTTTTTGCGTCCCTGTCTGTGGGGATATGTCCAACTCTTTACCATCCAAGGTGCTCAAATCTGATCCCAATTCAGCTGACCATCTCGAAAGATCTACTCTGCCGATTGAATTGATTTTCGTTACCTCAGATTTTTTTTTCAGATTGGTTTTCGATTTTATCCGTTCCGGCACAGCGATATTCCAATGAACGTCAAAGACAATCTGTAAATCGACTAATGCTTCTCCTATGATTTGCAAATGAGTATCCCGCCAAAAGCCAACATCAGGCTTTAATCCTGTATATTCATATCCTACGTTCATGCCACCAGTAAAAGCTTTCTTTCCGTCAACCGTGACAATCTTACAATGATCCCGATAATCCCAATTGGACAAAATCCAGGGAAAGCGTAAAGGAAATATTGTCCGGCATTCTATCCCTGCTTCCACCATCTGAAGGATTTTTTGATGCGGAAATTTTTTACTCCCCCAACCATCTCTAATAAAACGAACTCGCACTCCGTTTACTGCTTTTTCGATCAGCAGTTCTGTGATGCGATTACCAATTTGGTCATTCCGATAGATGTAATATTCCAGATCAATGGTTTTTTGGGCTTTTTGAAGGGATTCGATGAGTTGTTCATATTTTTCTATTCCATTGTTAAATACTTGGACTTGACCGACTCGAAGTCCATGCACGGTGAAATGACGTAGAGCCTCGGCGATCACCGAGGCAGAGTGACTATATGTATCAGGTAATTTATCAGATTTAATATGAGAAGATGTCAATCTTTTCCGATGAATAAGGACAGGATTTGAAGTGCTAATATAGAGCCCGAAACTGATGATCGGAAGAATAAGGCTGAAGGCTAGCCAATTCAAGGCCTTAGCTGGTCGCCGAACTTCACGGACAGCAATAATCAACATCAGAATTGTATTTACTATAAATATCCAAAGAATCAACATATGTTCAGAATTCCCTTCTTTTTATCCTTAACATGTTCAAACGGAACAGGGACTATACGTTTCCTAGTACTAGCTTCAAATACCCGTAATGTACGATATAGATTGTGGACACGTTCCTCCACAAATCACTTTTATAAATGGAGCATTCACTGAAGTAGAAGTAAAAGAAGGGAAAGGAGTTGTATTACAGCACTTTAAGTAAGAATCAACTTATAAGCAATTATTTACTGTTAATTATTGTAAAGATGACAGGCAATGTTTAGGCTGGTTAATTAATACCATTTTAAAACTAATACTGGTTAGTTTTAAAATTTTAATTCCTCAGGAAAATGGGAAATGGTTAAATTATAAAAAAACGGTAATTCCGCTTTGGAAAATTACCGTTTTTTTATTGGTTAAGAAAGTATAAGTTTTTCCGACTGGTGTCTAGCTGCAGGGCTACCAAGGCGTTTGAGTTTTTCTTATCTTAAACCAATCCCAGCCCTCTTACAACTTGAGCAACGATAAAGGTAACAATTAATGCTATTGCAGTTGGAATAGCAAAGGATAAGAAGGTCCATTTTTTACTTTTTGTTTCTTTATAAATATTAACGAGAGTTGTTCCGCATGGCCAATGAAGAAGGGAGAATAACATCATATTAGCTGCTGTCAGCCAAGTCCATCCATGATCAAGAAAGATTTGTTTTAAGGAAGCTAGATCATCTACCTCCGTCATAGCACCTGTTGATAAATAGCCCATCAAAAGGATAGGCAGGACAATTTCATTAGCTGGCAAGCCTAAGATGAAAGCCATTAAGATATAGCCATCTAATCCTAAATAATGCGCAAAAGGATCAAGAAATTGAACGATATACATTAAAATGCTTGTATCTCCAACATATAAATTAGCTAGAATCCATGTAAGTACTCCAGCAGGAGCAGCAACTACAATCGCTCTTTTTAGTACATAGATGGATTTATCTAACGTGGATCTGACAATCGTATTCCAAATTTTTGGTTTACGGTATGGGGGAAGCTCGAGTGTATAGTGAGTTGGAATCCCTTTTAAGGCTGTTTTAGATAAAATCCACGATACAGCTAAAGTCACCATAATACCAAATAGAACGGTTGCCATAACAACAGCAGAAGTAACAAGCGTTTGAACGCCGCCGGAATACGAAGCTGCCATAAACAAGGATGCAAGTAAAATCAAAGTTGGCCATCTTCCATTACATGGTACAAAGTTATTTGTTAAAATCGCAAGCATTCTTTCCCGAGGAGATTCGATAATACGAGTTGACATAATAGCCGCAGCGTTGCAGCCAAAGCCCATTGCCATCGTTAAGGATTGCTTACCGTGACCACCTGCTTTTTTAAACATACGATCCATATTAAATGCTACACGTGGCAAATAGCCATAATTCTCTAGTAATGCAAACATTGGAAAAAAGATGGCCATTGGCGGCAGCATGACACTAACAACCCAAGATGTTCCTCTGTATAATCCTAAAACTAGTATCCCATATAGCCAATCAGGTGCATGTATGGCTGTAAATCCCAATGTTAAATAGCCTTCAATCCAGCTAAAAAAGTTTGCAAGCATAGAAGAAGGGATATTTGCTCCAGCAATGGTTAAATAAATGACTACACCTAACATGGCCATCATAATCGGAAATCCCAAAATAGGAGAAGTGAATATTTTATCAAGCTTTTCTGATTGAAATGATTTTGATTGATCTTTATAAGTCACTACATCCTCACAAATAGATCTTGACGTTGCATATATATTGCCAACCATTTCATCTCTTTCTTGTTGATTTGATAAAGTATGAGCATAATTCCAAATAGAATCTAACTCTTTATGCTTTGATGCTATAGGAGACTCCATTCATTTCACCTCCATCTCTAGCAATCTTGGTTCTTTCTTTTAAAGAGTGCAAGAGCATTTCATCGCCATCTAGTAATCGTAGAGCAATCCATCTAGATGACAAATGCCGATCTACTGCTTTCTCAATTAATGGTTGAAGCTGTCTTACTTTTTTTTCGATTTCTGCACTATATTTCATTTGAATAGGCTGAGTTTTAATTATTCCTAATGCCATGTTTTCAAGACAGGATAAAAATTCATATATTCCGATGTTATTCCGAGCTGAAATCTTTAAGACGGGAACTCCAAGCTTTTTAGCTAAGCGTTTTTCATTAATGGAAATTCCTTTTCTCATTGCTTCATCAATTAAATTAATACAGATGATGACTTTATCCGTTATTTCTAAAATTTGCAGAGCTAGATTTAAATTTCGCTCTAAGGAAGTAGCATCAAGGACGACAACTGTAACATCTGGATGTTCAAAAACAATATAATTTCGGGTTACTTCTTCATCAGCTGAATTGGAAAATAAAGAATAGGCACCTGGTAAATCAATGAACGTATAGGTTTGACCGTTATAATTCATTTCCCCTTCAGCATTGGTAACGGTTTTTCCTGCCCAGTTCCCGGTATGCTGTCGTAAACCTGTAAGTGAATTAAATAAAGTGCTTTTTCCGGTATTCGGATTCCCTGCAAGAGCTATTCGAAAGTTCATATTATTCATGACTCATCAGCTCCCCAAAAATGTTCGACGATTCTTCTTTTCTTAAGGCAATCGTTGTTTGGCTAACACGATAGGCTGTTGGATCACCTAGTGGACTTTTTTGTAAAACATGAATTATGGCATTAGGCACAAAACCTAAATCGAGCAGTCTTCGACGCAACGTTCCATCAACTTTTATCTGTGAAATTTTAAATGAATCCCCAGTCTTAGCTTTAGACAAGGGAAGGAGTTTTGATGGTAGCACTTTAATTTCCTCCTATACAATATATTTGAATAAAGGGATTAATGTTGCGTTAGACCAACTTTTTCATTTATTAATATATTATGCTTATTTGAAGGAAATGTCAATTGGTTTGAAAGGTCCAGTCTTTAATATAGGTACTTTTTCACT
Organism: Bacillus sp. 03113; assembly: GCF_006546985.1. Classification (GTDB taxonomy): domain Bacteria; phylum Bacillota; class Bacilli; order Bacillales; family Cytobacillaceae; genus VATK01. The sequence goes on along the minus strand of NZ_VATK01000019.1, from coordinate 25,440 downwards.
TTGGAGCAGTGATTAAAAAATATTTATAAAAAATATACTTGTGAAAACTAATGACATTAGTTAGAATAAAACTAACATAATTAGTTTAATGAATAAGGGAGGTAAAAAAATGAAAGTTGCAAAAGAAGATTTTATTTATCAATTAAACTTTTACCCGACACTTTTCCCAGTTAATTGCTACATGGTTGAAGAAGAAACCGAGCTAACATTAGTTGATGCTGCTCTGCCGAATAGCTATAAGAGCATCTTAGAGACAGCTCAAAAAATCGGAAAGCCTCTAACACGAATTGTTTTGACACATGCACATGGAGATCATATTGGTTCATTGGATAAACTAAAAGATATGCTTCCTGACGCAAAAGTTTATATTTCCAAAAGAGATGAACGTTTGTTAAGAGGAGATCAGTCATTGGATGAAAATGAAATCAAAACACCTATAAAAGGCGGAGTTCCTAAGCCTGAAACGGTAAAGACCCGACCGGATGTGTTACTTCATGAGGGGGATCGAATTGGCTCGCTTAGAGCGATTAATACACCAGGTCATACACCAGGCTCGATGTCTTTCATTGATGAAAGAACAAATGCAATTATTGCTGGAGATGCTTTTCAAACTCATGGAGGAGTTGCCGTTTCTGGTCAAATGCAAATACTGTTTCCGTTTCCTGCCATGGCAACTTGGAGTAAGGAAGAGGCACTAAAAAGTGCAAAGAAGATAATAAATCAAAAACCATCTCTTCTTGCCGTTGGACATGGAAAAATGATTAAGCAGCCTGTGAATATAATTGAACACGCGATTCATAAGCTTGAGAAGTCAATAAGTTAAACAAGATGGAGGAATGAATATGTCACCAAGAGCAGGACTGGATTTAAATACTATTTTAGCAGCAGCAACAGAAATTGTTGACACAGATGGAGTATATTCTTTAACTTTAGCAACACTAGCGAAAAAATTAAAAATTCGTCCGCCCTCTTTATACAATCATGTAGATGGATTGCAAGGTCTTCAAAAGGCGCTCGCAATTTATGGATTAGAAGAATTGTATAAAGTGTTATCACATGCGGCGATTGGGCGCTCAAAAGATGATGCCGTCCATGCTATGAGTAAAGCGTATATTAATTTTGCTCGAGTACATCCAGGTTTATATGAAGCAACTCTTTGGGCAAATACAGATTTAAGTAGTACAGAGTTTCAAAGTATTGGTCCAAAAATTGTTGATCTCGTTATTCGTGTACTAAATGCGTATGAACTTGAGGATGAAGAATCTGTTCATGCAGCAAGAGGGCTTCGCAGCATTTTGCATGGATTTGCTTCTCTTGAACAAAAGAAAGGTTTTGGAATACCGCTTGATCTTGATGTAAGTATTCGTTTACTTATTGATACCTTTCTTGCTGGCATTCATAAAATGAAGTCGCAAAAGATAGAAAATCATAACAAATAATGGAGTGATAAAAAATGAGTTTTATCGTATTCGTGCTTCTATTTACTGTGGTTTGTGGAATTTTTGATGGCAAAATTCGTACTAATGAAAAGGAGATGAAGTAATATGTTTGCAGGTCATTTTGGTGTCGCAGCTGCAGTAAAATCGAAAACACCGGAGGTTCCTTTATGGGCTCTTATGTTAAGTACTCAATTATTAGATGTTGTGTTTGTCCCATTGCTCATTTCTGGTGTTGAAGGCTTAGAGCCTGTGGAAGGTGGCGGATATGGTAGGGTAATCATTCACGCTCATTATACTCACTCTTTAATAAGCGCACTAGTCATTTCGATCATTGCAGGCTTATTAGCTTGGCGCTTCTGGGGAAAACGGGGAGGCACTGTCATTTCCTCGGTCGTATTCAGTCATTGGCTTCTTGATCTTATCGTACATCGAGCAGATATGGCCATCCTTCCTGGTGCTCTCGGGGATTTGCCACTACTTGGGCTAGGCTTATGGAAATTTCCAATTGTCAGTATGGTCGTTGAGCTGGCTCTCGTCATTATTGGCTCTTTCCTGTATTATCGTTCTCTTGTTCCGAAAGCTAAAGGGAAGCAAAGAAAACATGCTTTTGCAGTAAGCGGACTTATGACTATTTTGTTAATACTTTCACTTGTGACTAGTGTGTTAGGGTATTAATCTAGAAATGATAGATAGAAAAAATCTACTCAAGGATGTGAGTAGATTTTTTCTTAGTATTTAATTGATTAATTAATATAAAGTCTCAGGTGGATCAATTCCTAAAACGACTTCTCCATCAACGACTAGCCATATGTAGTAATGATCAATTTCTTTTCCAAGAATTTTTTCAAGCTTAGCAATGAATGCTTCTTGCTTTTCAAATGATAGACGAGCTGTTTCTTCCCCTAAAGGAATATTTTTCAAACCCATTAGATCGGCTGCATATCGTGCTTGATCGTAAGATACCTCAATGTATTGATCTTTTTCTGATAAATACGCTGCAGATGCTGGCTTTACATTAAAAACAGCAATTAACAGTAAAACCATAAGTAAAAATCCAATTTTTTTCAAGTTATTCTCTCCTCTACGATAATAGTTATTTATCTAAAGCTAAAAATATATCAACAATGTCTGGATGATACATTGTACCTCGATTTTTCAAAATCTCTTCCAACGCTTCCTCTTTTGTTCTCCCTTTTTGATAGACTCGGTCTGTGGTCATCGCATCGTAGGAATCGGCAACTGAAATAATGGCGGCTTCAATCGAAATCTCATCGCCTTTTAACCCTTTAGGATAGCCATTTCCATCAAATCTTTCATGATGCTGTTCGACTATTTTCCCCACTTCAATTAAGGTTGAATGACCTGATTCTTCTAATATTTCTCTTCCATAAGTCGTGTGGAGCTTCATGATTTCCCATTCCTCATACGTAAGCTTTCCTGGCTTTTGGAGAATAGATAAAGGTACCTTTACTTTGCCTATATCATGTAGAAAAGAAGCAATATTTAAAAGGATTATCTGCTTCGGTTTCAAACCTAAAGCCTTTCCAATTTTCATCGAAATTTCTTTGATTCTTTTACAATGATCAACGGTATACCCATCCTTTTCCTCAATCGCAATAGCTAAATCCATTTTTTCTTTAGTAATTTTACTATAATAATGAAAAACAGGCTGAGAAGATACGTATAGAAATTCCGTTTCAGTATGACAATGAAAAACATAGTGCTCTTGAATAGGATGGCCATAAAAAGAATCTCCAGCCCGTAATACTTTTGGACATTCACTAGTTTGTAGTTCAAGTTCACCAGAAAGGATATACAAGTATTCTAATGCACTCCATCCTTCTTCTGGTCTTAAAGCCCAATGTGATCCACGCTGCATTTTATGGTGTATGACTTCAGTACCGTCTCCTGATGCAACTAAAGAGATTTGAAGCCCATTTATGTGGACTGTTTCTATGTATGTTCCTTCATCAATGATGCCCACATGCGATTACCTCACTTTCGCGGTTATCTCCAACAAACCTATTAAGATTGTGAATGCATTTTCATAATTTCACTCCATTCTCATTTTATAGCAAAAATGAATGGTTTGTAAGTAGGAGTATAGTCCCTTTTTTCATACTTTAGACCAATTATCAGAATATTTTTATGCACGAAGAGGATGTGAAAAGTTCTTTATAGATTTTCATCTTTTATTTTTAAAAAAATTTACCTTATAAAGAATCTTTGTTCGTATAGCAGAAGGGTTTGAACAAAAAATGACTGGACTTGTTGATTATATGGATCCAATTAAAAGGGGATTAAGAATGAAAGATAGAAGCAATAATAGAAACTTTGTCAAAATAAACAGTATTATTCAGATCAATGTGATGGAGTAATAGATGTATAGATGTATACTTTCTCAGGATCGATCCTTGTATTCACAAAATTATAATTGTTGCTTTGTTATGACTTTTGATTGAAAAGCCTGACTTAGGGCAGCTATCTAACATGACTTTCAAAGAGTAAAGTTAATTATGGGAGAGAGTGAAAAGCCATTCATCCTTACTTATTATCATCTATTTTTGGAGGCGAGGATTTGAAGGAGCAGAAAGTCTACATACTTCTAACAGATACTGGGACTATTTTTTCAAGATTGATTAAACTTTATACAAGAAAACCACTAAATCATGCGTCTATTGCATTTGATCAACAATTGTTGCATGTATACAGCTTTGGCAGGAAAAAATCAGGAAACCCATTTATAGCTGGATTTGTGAAAGAAAATATACAAGGTGATCTATTTAAAAAAGCATCTTGCGCCATTTACAGCTGTTCCATATCAGAAGCCCAATATAACACAATGCTCGAAAAAATTAAAAAAATGGAGGCTCAAAAGCAGCTATACAAATATAATTTTCTCGGAGTTTTTGCTGTTGTTTTTAATAAAAGAATGGATCGAAAGAATGCTTTTTTTTGCTCGCATTTTGTGGCAACGATTCTTGATGAGTGTGGAATAAACACTCCCTATCAAAAACCTCTTTCACTAGTCACACCTAATGATTTAAAAGAACTACCCTCTCTACAGTTAGAATACAATGGAAAGCTGGTATATTATCTATCTCATACTGGTTCAGAGAAACGAGATCCATTCACTCTTTTAACCTGTTAGCGATTTATTTCCAGATATGAATATGGCATTAGATTTGTTAATTGTTATTATTAAAGTTTCATTCTATACTACATTCCTAGAAATAGGAGTGTTTTATTATGGATAAAAAACTTAGCTTAAAAAATATCGAGTTAACAATCCAATCATTGCTCCAATTATAACAGAAGGAAGAAACATGTTTATGATCTTAATGGAGATTGCTGTGGAAAGGCAGCCTATAAGGACTGGAATTGATATAACTAGTTGCCCATCAGAGGGAACTAATATTTGTTTGATGATAAGTGCAGATATAATTCCAATTGGCACGTAATTAAAATATAATCGCAAGGTAGGGTTCATCTCTCGTCCGGCCATTATTTCGACGCCGATGATGCGTGATACATATGTTGAAACGGAAAGTAATCCGATTAGAATCCATTGATTAAGCATTTTGGGACCTCCTCTTTAAATAAAGACCTACAAGCGGTGCTAAAATACCAGTAATAATGATCGTAAATTCGTTGCCTGGCATGAAATATTCGAGCACAATTGCTATAACTGCAGCAGCGAGCGCTGTTGCAATTAATGGTTTTTCTTTAAGACTAGGGATTAGAAGAGCTACAAATGTAATTGGAAATGCTAAGTCTAAACCCCATTTTTGCGGATCAATTTGGTTTCCAATTAACGCTCCAATGAGTGAAGAGATAACCCAAGCGATATAAAAAGTACCAACAACGATCCCAAAATAAAGAGGATCTGGTCCATACTTTTTAAATCTTGAACTACCCAAAACAAAAGGTTCATCTGATACTCCAAAAGATAACAGCCATCTCCATTTCTTAGCTGGGGCAAGACCTTCGGCAAGGGCAGCTCCGTATAGCAAATTGCGCAAATTTAACAAAACTGATGTGAAAAGCACAGTTGCTAGACTTGCGCCCCCTGTTAACATTGCGACGGCTACCATTTGTAGAGACCCAGAGAACACTAGCATGGATAATGTTAAAGAACCCAGTAAACTAAAATTGGCTTGAGTTGCTAGTACTCCATAAGATAATCCATATGCCGCAATGGCGATTGCTAGTGGCAAAGCTTCCATAAAACCAGTTTTTATCGTTGTTTTTTTTTCTTCCACCCTAAAACAACCCCTTACTTTATTTAGTAATAAACTAACTGCTCAAACAATACAAACACACCGAAAGCACCCCTCTTAATTGAAAGTAAAAAAATAATCCGTGTGGTGTGAGATACGCTGAGTGGTATATTATAATTAACTTATAGTTAATTATAATATAAAAAGTAATGAAATTGTATATTATAATTAACTTTTTGTTTATTATAATATAAGGAAAAGTGTGAGAAAATCTTTTGAATCGAAGGTGAATAGTATGAAAACTGAAAAACCTTGGGAAGAAGGAGATATAGGGGAACGTATCGGTGCTAACTTAAGGCAGTTCCGGGTTAATAAAGGAATTGGAGTAGAGGCCTTGGCCAAACAAATCGGGGTTAGTAAATTAACTTTAATTAAGATTGAACGTGGAGAAGCCAATCCTACATTGTCCGTAATCTGGAAAATTGCAAATGGTCTCAATATCCCGATAACCGCACTATTGTCTATTGAATCAGATGTCTCTATTGCCCGTAAGAGGGATGGGCTGAAACTGATCAGTTCAAACGACGTGTTAGTCGCAGAGCCTTTGTTTCATTCCCATGGCTCGATGGAGCTTTATCGGGGATATCTACAACCTAGGGCGGAATATCTCTCTGAAGCACACCGGGCAGGGGTGATGGAATTTGTTACTGTGATGTCCGGTCAATTGACAGTGGAAGTAGATGGCGATACTTATCATTTAGATGAGTATGACTCCATTCGTTTTAAAGGAGATCGCCCCCATAAGTATATCAACCCTTCCTCCTCTTTAACGATTTTGCACTTTGTCATTTCATATTATAATCTTTAAAAAATGCTGAAACGTCATGATATAATCCCTTTTGTGAGGACAGTAAGGAAAAAACCAATACTTTCACACAGGAGGGATTCATTTTATCTCAAAGCTATCAGCTTTAGGTAAAAATTTATTATGATAATAATATAATTGTCATTAACAAGTCGACGAATTTCATTAGTGGGCTCTTTCTTTTTTTACCAAAAAAATTGAAAACTGTTAATATAAAAGGTAAATTTGAATATGAATAGGAGGATGAATATTAAATGAATGAAGTAGTAAAAAGCTTAATGAATCACCGTTCCTACCGTCAATATTTGGATAGGCAAGTAAAAGAAGAGAACCTCAATACGATTATTAAAGCAGCTCAAGCAGCACCTTCGTGGATACATGGGCAGCAAGTATCTATTATTTCCATTAAGGATCCCATTAGGAAGGATAAACTTGCTCAGCTTTGTGGAAATCAAAATCATATTAGACAAGCACCTATTTTTCTTGTCTTTTGCGCAGATTTTTATCGTGCTAAGTTATGTGGGGATTTGGAAGGAATGACACTTGAAGCGTTACATCAAGTAGATTCTTTATTAGTAGGTGCTACTGATGTGGGATTGTCAATGAGCTATGCGATTGCAGCTGCTGAATCACTTGGTTTAGGAACAGTACCCATTGGAGGAATACGAAGAAATTCATTAGATGTAACAGACCTGCTCGAGCTACCAAAATATGTGATTCCAATTTCGGGATTATGTTTAGGTTATGGGGCAGAGGAGCCTGCTCAAAAGCCTCGTCTACCACAAGCAGCTGTTTTACACGATGAAAAGTATAATCCTCAACAAGAGGAGTTGCTTCAAGAATATAATCGATCTTTTTTCCAGTTTGAAAGAAATCAAACTGGAAATGAGACTAGTACTCTAACATGGTCTAAACGGGTGGCTAATTTTTATAAGAATCCTTATTATCTTGGGGTAGAGAAGATGCTCCAAAAGCAAGGATTTAACTGTGAAGATATATCAAAACAAAAATGATGTTTGTTCATTCTAACCTACAGAGAACAAAATAAAGGGAACAGTTGTCTGTTAAATAGAAAACAATAATAAAAAGTGTGAGGTATGGACAAGCTCTTGATCAAAAAATGGGGCTACATATTCTTTATGAAAGATTTGAAAACTATAAAAGGGGGTTAAAAAGTGGAAATCATTAAAAGTTTTATCGATTTTATTTTACATTTAGATGTTCATTTGTTTGCCATTGTCCAGCAATATGGAACGCTTGTTTATCTGTTGTTATTTGTCATTATTTTTTGTGAAACAGGATTAGTCATTACTCCTTTCCTACCGGGAGATTCACTGCTCTTTGTTGCAGGTACATTATCGGCACAAGGATCGATCAATATATTCTTATTAGCAGGCTTGATGTTTATTGCCGCTATTTTAGGGGATGCAGTGAATTATTGGATCGGGCATTACATAGGTCCTAAAGTATTTGAAAACAAACGATTTAAGCTAATTAATAAAGAACATTTGCAAAAAGCACAAAAGTTTTATGAACAAAAAGGGCCAATTGTGATTGTTATTGCAAGATTTATTCCCATCGTTAGAACCTTTGCTCCTTTTGTTGCAGGTGTAAGTAAAATGAACTTCATAAAATTTGCTATTTTTAATATCGCAGGTGGATTTATTTGGGTATCCTTAATGACTTTTGGCGGGTATTTCTTTGGAAATATCCCAATCATTAAAGAGAACATTACTCATTTTTCTATTTTGATTATAATTGTCTCTCTAATACCAGTAGCAAAGGAATTAATTCAAAAAAAGGTAAAAAAAAATCGTCGTGCCTATTAATCGCTAATAAAAAAATGACCGATTTAACAGCTTTATTAAGGGCTGATAGATCGGTCATTTTTCTACATTCGCAATGCTATTATCCGTTAATACCGGATAAAAATTCTCTTACTGAATCAGGCGTTTTTGCATTTGCGCTATGCAAATGAGCAATTTTTTCTCCATTTTTAAATACTAATAAGGATGGAATTCCCATCACACTTTGCTTCTCCGATATTTCTGCAAAATCATCTCGGTCGATTTTAAACCATTGCTTGTCTTGATTTTCTGATGTAATTTCATCAATAAACATATCTAAACGTTTGCAATCTGGGCACCATGTGGTTGTGAAAATTCCAACTGAAAGCTGATCCTTCTTGATTTGTTCATTATATTCTTTTTCTGATGTAATTTTCTTCATTTAAAAAACTCCTTCTGTTCGTTTTTCTAACATCAATAGCCCCTTTTATTCTAGCTAAGGATGATCCTTAAGTTAAATATGTTTCCAAACATATATTACTCATTTTTCTTTTATTAATCAAAGATCATGCTTATGTTTCTCTTAAAAAGGGTGCATTAATTATTAAATAACTTAATATTGATATCATCTGAGAGTTCTTTTTTTAATTCTTTTACATCCTCTATTGTAGCTTCTCCTTTTTCTGCTTTTTCTTTAACTTCTAAAAGTATCTTATCTTTTTCTATCAATTTTTTTCTTATATGTTTTTTTGCCTTTTTCATTATACCTGGTACCTTAGCTTCATTAAATGTTTCAATGGATCGGTGTACTCTATCGATTTCCGTAACCATTTTTTCCTGCTCTTTTGGCGATATTGCATCTTGAACTTTAAGTGTGTCTATATATTCAATAAAATGATCAATAGACTTTCCTAATTTCTCTGCTTTGGCTGCAATACTAGGTTGATCCGAGCATCCTGACATCAACAGGAAAAACACAGATATAATGGATAAAATAATGATTTTCTTCATTGTCTTCACCTCAAAATGATTAAAATTTTTATGCAAATTTGTTTCATTCAACAGGTTAAATATAATAAAAGAAAGTCATACAAGTAAGTGACCTTTAGCCAATTTAAACGATTCAATTAGAAAAAAATTGTATTGACCACAAGAATTGGAAAATAGGATAATGATAATCAAGAAGAATTTGAAGGTAGTTGATGAATTTGGGAGTTTCTTTGGAGCTAAGAAAATGGACATGGCTGGATAGTATTCTTTTGGCAATTCGAACACTTTGGGTTAGTTATCAAGCGAGCACAATCATTCCGCTTTTTTCAGATGAATCAAAAAGGTGGATTTTGTTTTTTTCATTTGTTCTACTGTTTCTCGTTTCATACATATTTTATCGACCTGGTTATATGAACGTTTCCTATTTTTTTATTGCAGAATGTGCATTAACAGGCAGTATGTTTGTGTTTCTAATGCATCAATTTCATGAAATTGGCGTATATTCTTTTTTTTATTTTCCTATAATGATGATTGGCTTTGTTAGTCAAGAAAGGCATTATCGGTGGATTGGCCCCTTGTTAGTTTTAGGGCTAGTCGTGATAGGCACATGGACTGCTCATTTATTTACAATAAGTATCATTTTACAAATTTCAGACATGATTATTTTCTATATATTAGGATATACGTTGGGAAGAGTTGCAAAGATCAATAATAAAATGAAAGTGCTAATTAGTTCTATTCAAGAAAAAAATAAAACATTAGAGCAATACTCTAAGAGAATAGAAGAATTAACCATTATCGAGGAAAGAAATCGTGTGTCCCAAGACCTTCATGACACGGTAGGTCATATATTTACTTCTGTTATCACAAGCTTAGATGCTCTTCCTTTTCTCATAAAAGCAAATCAAGAAGAGGCCGAGTCCTATATTAAAGAGATTTCTAATTTAGCTAGAAAAGGATTAGATGATGTCAGGCATACGATTCATCAATTATCACCAAAAGGAGAAAGTCTAAGTTTATCAGATTCTTTTAAGTTTATTGTGCAAGATTTTATGAAGCATACAGGAACAAAAACAGATATCTACATTCAAGGAACAGAAAAAGAGATAGGAAAGAGAATGAAAACAACACTCATTCGTTGTTTACAGGAATCATTGACCAATGCGAAAAGGCATGGAAAGGCTAATCATATATATGTTGAATTAATGTTCAAAGAGGATGCAGTTACACTTGAAGTTGAGGATAATGGAATAGGATCTGAAAACATGACTTTAGGCTTTGGCATATCCACTATGAAGGATAGGCTTGCTTCAATGCAGGGATTGTTGTCGATTCAATCTAGTCAAACAAACGGAACAAAAATCATGTGTACAATTCCTTTAGCAAAGGAGATAGTGATATGACCATTTCTATATATATTGTAGAGGATCAAGAACTAATACGTAAGAGTTTAAAAATTGTGATTGAAAGTATGTCAGAAATTCAAGTGATCGGAATGGCTGAGAACGGTGAAGAAGGAGTTCGTTTGTGTGAAAATAAGATACCAGATATCATTTTAATGGATATTCAAATGCCTAAATTGGATGGGGTTAAAGCAACGAAGATGATTAAAGAACGTTGGCCTGAGGTAAAGGTGATCATACTTACAACCTTTCAAGATATTACATATGTTAAAAATGCGATGAATGTTGGAGCTGAAGGTTATATATTAAAGGCAGTAGATCCACAATTTTTAATTAAAGGAATTGAATTAGTTTTTCATGGAGGCTCACTCGTTCCGCAACAGCTAGCAAAAGAGGTTTATCAAAATATGATAGCGAATGAACTAGATCATGAAAAACAAACGAATACAAAAAATCCATATGATTTAAATTCTCAAGAACTAAAAATGCTAAGTTATTTAGCGCTTGGCTTACAAAATAAAGCGATCTCAGAAAGAATGTTTTTGTCGCTTGGAACGGTAAAAAACTATATTTCTAGCATTTACTCGAAGCTAAATGTAAAAAACCGTACTGCCGCTATTATGAAAGCTATTGATGAAAGCATTATTTCACAAAAGTGACCAAAAGATACAAGAATCTTTTGGTCACTTAATGTAGAAAGATATGGGTGATAAAGTTTAGATTGTTTCCTTATCGAAAGTTTGATAGTCTCTGTTGGCAATAAGTTCATTATAGAATGTAGCCAATGATGCAGAAACATAAGGGACGAGCCATAAGAACCCAATACCTAATGTAAGCAATGCAAGAATTCCCCATCCTATAAAACTTAGATTCATAAGGAAGTACTTCCATTTATAGCCTTTCATTCTTTTTTTACTCTCACTAATTGCTTCAAGAACTTTGTATTCAGGATGATCCTTTAGTAGGAAATAAGCTTGAGAATAAGAAATACTCTTTATAATACCAGGAATAATAAGCAGCAATGTCCATAGAAATGTAAATATTCCAGCTAAAATACTTGTTCCAATCACTTTAATTGAAGTTTTTCCATCTTTATAAATCGCAAAGGTATCCCCAATTTGTGGCTTCTCTAATCTAGATAAGGAAAGAAAAAACCAGCTAACTGAAATAGAAAATGGAATTAATACAATTGCGATAATAATATTAATAATCGTAACAGATGCTGGCGTTTCTTCTTGGACTATCCAATTTTGAAAGCCTCCGCTAAGTGGAATTTCAAATATTCCAGGAATAACAGTGTTTAATAGAAATACTAATAAAGTAAGTAATACTGCTTTCCCCCATTGTCCACTTAATGATGTTCTTGCCTTCTTTTTAATTTCTGAGATTGTCATATAAAGCAAAAAGCCTCCTTTTCATAAAGTATGATAATATCATAAAGTAAGATTATATCATAAATAGATTTTACTGTTAAAAACTAATTTACGATACTCTCAGGAAAAGTATATGTAAAATTGTTTTTAATAGTACAGAATAATAAATATCAAATATCTAAATTAATGGTAAACTGAAGGTAAGCTAGTACTTCCTTTTGATCCTCTTTTTATAATGAAAAAAGGGAGTTAATTTGTTCACATAAAAGAACAAATATTGGAATCTAGTTATTGTTTCCTATATCTCTTTGTAATATAATTCACTCAAGTAAAATATTTATCCCGCTTTAACGAGCGGAATACCCACATTTCTAAATGTAGTCCAGATTGGAAAATTTAAGAAGTTGGAGTAGATTCTCGACCTCATTCACCAATACTCCATCCTACAGAAACAAGTTTGCTAAATCATTAGTCACTTCCTAAGAATGAGAAAGAATTCTATGACTCTCCAAACAAATGAGAGTAATGAGGCAAGTGTTTAGAGCAATGCTGGCACCTGAGTTAATCTAGTTCAATCGCTGACGAAATTTAGATTCTCTATTTCCACACTTCCTATTGGTTGAGTCATGAAAAATAAGCGGAGGTTTTATGAAATTTAAAACAAAGCTTTTTAGCGGTTTAGGCTCTATATTAATCTTAACAACGATTCTTTTAGTTATTTTATTAAATATGATTAATCAACTGACAGTTAATATGTCTGTTGTAATTAGTGAGTTAACTGAAAGAATCAAGCTGGCTTCAACGGTTCAGTATGAGATTAATAACATGGGGAGAGAGTTAATGGAAATTTCCTCAAATCCTCCTAACGATATCCTTCCACAGATCATCAATAATTGGGAGCAATCTAGAAACAATATCAATTCATCTATTGATGCACTTAAAGAAAAAGATACTCGAAAGCAATCTCAAGAAATTATCAGCAAATTTAAGACTCTATATACATCCTATGAAAATACAGGCCAAGAAATCATGACTTACCAACAAATGAATCAAAATGGCGCTGATTTTGACAAATTGCTTTGGGGAAATGCTAGGCAAAACCAGGAACGCATGCAACAAATGATGGATTTATTATATTCGTTGCAGGAGCAAGAAATGAAAGATGAACTCTTTCGAACCCGCCAAACTTATTATTCAACAGTAAAAAAAATTTATATTTACGTCATATCTGGATTCTTAGTTGGCGTAGGGATCATTATTTGGTTTATTACTGGAATGACAAAAAATTTAAATCGAGTAACGTCAGTTATGACGAAAATAGCTTATCATAAAGGGGAGAGATTTCCACGGATTAAAGTGACTTCTAAAGATGAGGTTGGAGCTATAGCTAATGCCTATAATGAAATGGCAAAGGTATTAGAGGAACATGGAAAACAAGAAAAAGAATTAAAAGAAAAAGCTGAAGAACATAGCTGGTTAAAAACAAAGGTGGCTGAAATTACGTCTAAATATCCTTCAGCAGAAGATTTTCAAACTTTAGCCCATTCTTTTATTAAAGATATTACACCAATGGTAGGTGCTGAAACTGGAATTTTTTACATAAAAGAAAAATTTAATGAAAAACAGGTTCTCAAAAAAATCGCCTCTTATGCCCTATTTGATCAAAAGCATCAGTTTGACAGTTTTGAAGTGGGCGAAGGGCTCGTTGGTCAGTGTGCCCTGGAAAAAAAATCTATATTACTTTCTGAAATTCCTGAAAATTATTTACAAATAACGTCGGGAGTTGGAAAATCGCCTCCTAATAAAATTATGATTATTCCAGCGGAGTTTGAGGGTGAGATCCTAGCTGTTGTTGAAATTGCTACTTTCAAGGATTTTAGTCCTCTTCAACAAAGACTTCTGCAAGAAGTAATAGAGCATATAGGGATTACGATTAATAGCATAAGAAACAGAATGCAGGTCAAAAAATTACTCCAAGATTCTCAGGCATTAACGGAAGAACTACAAAGCCAATCTGAAGAACTGCAATTACAACAGGAACAATTAAGATCTATTAATGAAGAGCTTGAGGAACAGAACAAAAATTCAGAACAAAAAAAGAAGGAACTAGAAGAGGCTGGCGTATTGCTTGAAGAAAAAGCTCAGCAGCTTTCACAAAGCTCCAAATTTAAATCAGAATTTTTAGCGAATATGTCGCATGAGTTAAGAACTCCACTTAATAGTTTATTAATTTTAGCCCAAATGCTAATGGAAAAAGGTAGTGAAAACTTAACTCCCAAGCAGAAGGAATACCTGCGGACCATTTACTCGTCGGGAAATGATCTATTGTACTTAATTAATGATATTTTAGATTTATCGAAAGTGGAATCAGGAAAGCTTGAAGTGATTTCGGGAGAAGTTGTTCTGACAGATATTAAAAGTTTTGCTGAAAGTCAATTTTTACCAATAGCTCATCAAAAGGGACTTGAGTTTGATGTAATATTAGAATCCAACTTACCTGAAATGTTCCATACGGATGAGCATCGTCTTAACCAAATATTAAATAATTTATTATCTAACGCCTTTAAGTTTACAGAAAAAGGAAGTATTTCTTTAATCATTCAAAAATCAGATAAGATTGACTATGAAGAGATCCAAATAACCTCTCAGAAGGAATCTATGCTAGCATTTACAGTCGTCGATACTGGTATCGGTATTCCAAAGGAAAAACAAAAAATGATTTTTGATACATTCAAACAAGCTGATGGAACGACTAGTCGTAAATATGGCGGCACAGGTTTGGGTCTGGCAATAAGTAGAGAGATAGCGAAACTTTTAGGCGGTTATATAATTGTAAACAGTGTAGAAGGAGTAGGAAGTTCATTTACTCTTTATCTTCCAAACATTCAAATTAGCAATACAAAGGAAAATTTGTTCTCGATGCAGGAAATGATCAATGATCTTATTTCAGTAGAAGCTGCTTCAGCGGAATTATTTGATTTTGGCATTGAACAGAATCTCCTAGAAAGCAATATTCCAAATGGATCTATGCTATTAAATGGTACAAAAATCCTTATCGTAGATGATGATATACGCAATATATTTGCATTAACAGCAGCGCTTGAGGATTATAATATGGAAGTCATTTTTGCAAAAAATGGACTTGAAGGAATTGAGGTGCTATTGGAAAATCAAGATACAGATATTGTGTTAATGGATATTATGATGCCAGAGATGGACGGCTTAGAAACGATGCGTAAGATCCGTAATATGGAAGAATTTCAAACACTTCCGATCATTGCATTGACCGCAAAAGCGATGAAACATAATCGAGATGAGTGTATTGAGGCAGGGGCGTCAGATTACATTAGTAAACCAATAAATATCGAACAGCTGTTGTCATTGATTCAAGTATGGCTTTACAGATAGGTGGGAAGCATCATTACAGACCGAATGAAGCTTTTAAAGACAAATGATCAAGAGCTAGAAAAAATTGAAATCGATTTATTATTAGAGGGTATTTATCGGTACTATGGCTATGATTTTAGAAATTATGCCTATTCTTTTATCAAAAGAAGAATTTTTCATCGTCTTAGCTTGGAAAAATTAACGAGTATTTCAGCACTATTGGATAAAGTTTTCCATGAATCTTCCATTATGGATAAGCTACTTAGTGATTTTTCTATAATGGTGACTGAAATGTTTCGAGATCCTACTTTTTTTCGCGCTCTGCGTAAACAGGTTATTCCATCTATTACATCTTATCCTGAAATTCGTATTTGGCACGTTGGCTGCTCATCCGGAGAAGAAGTATTCTCCATGGCAATTCTTTTACATGAAGAAGGCTTGTTGGAAAAAGCAAAAATATATGCAACGGATATTAATATAAAAAATTTAGAATCAGCTAAACAAGGAATCTTACCTATCGAAAAAATGCAGCTTTATACAAGAAACTATATTCAATCTGGTGGAATCAGAGCTTTTTCTGAGTATTATCATGTAAAACATGAGCAAGTTGTTTTTCAACCATTCCTTAAGAAAAATATTGTCTTCGCCCAGCATAATTTGGTAACAGATCAGTCTTTTAATGAATTTCATATAATTATATGTCGAAATGTTATGATTTATTTTAATAAACAATTACAAAATCATGTTCATCGTTTACTTTATGACAGTTTAGGTTTAAATGGCTTTCTTGGATTAGGACATAGAGAGGAGGTTCGATTTACAAGCTATGCAGAATTTTACAACGAATTTAATCCCGAAGAAAAGCTCTACAAAAAAATCAAATAATGAAAAATCTGCTGAAAAAGTTAACATTTTGATGGTTGACGATTCGGATGAAAATTTACTTGCATTAGAAGCTGTCCTTATGTCTCCAAACTATCATTTGGTCAGTGCGAGATCTGGAGAAGAGGCCTTAATGTGTATCCTCAAGCAGGATTTTGCTGTTATTTTGCTAGATGTTCAAATGCCTGTATTAAATGGATTTGAGACAGCGAAGCTCATTAAATCAAGAGAGAAATCGAAAGATATTCCTATTATCTTTATAACAGCTATTAGTAAAGATATGGATCATGTCCTTCGAGGCTATTCTGTTGGGGCTATTGATTATGTATTTAAACCATTTAATCCAGAAACTATTAAAAGAAAAATAGAACAATTTGTTAAAATTCATCAAAATCATCAACGAATTTTGAAAAAAAATGAGAGAGAGCGTTCATTAGAATTAGAGGAAGTTCATCATAAATTAAATCTTGCAACACTGGATTTACAAAAGACAGAAGCTTTATCTAAAGTGATTGGTGAAACGTTAATGGATACCATTGTTACCTTAGATGAAGAAGGTTTTATATTATCTGTTAATCCTGCAGCTAAGCAGATGTTTGGCTACCAAGAAAGTGAATTATTGGGTAAACATATTACGAGTCTATTGTACTCGGTAATGAAAAATGGTGAAAAAGTGACTCCTTTTACAAAAAGTTCCCTAAAAAACGCCTTAACAGGTAATATAATGGAAGCTTTTGGGCTGAGAAAGGATGAAAGCAGTTTTGCTGCTGATATTCAAATAGGGAAAGCAGCATTTGAAAATTTTCATCTATTTGTTTGTTCCATCCGTGATGTCACAGAGCGAAAAGAAATAGAGAACGAGAGAATCCAACAAGTTCTTTTATTAGAAAAAATAGTAGAAGATCGAACATTAGACCTTTTATCTGCAAATGAAAAGCTGCAGAAGGAAATTCAAGAAAGGCAAAGAGTTGCAGATGATTTATATGTTTCCGAGGAAAGATTTCGAAAAATTTTTGAAGCAAGCCCTTGTTTGATGGCTATTCTTTCTGTCAAAGATGGAAGGTGTATAGACGTTAATCAATCGTGGCTGCATTACACTGAATACGATTACATTGAAATAAAAAATCAAGTTTTTGATTTTGAAATTTGTAGAAACTCTGATAATGAAAAGCTCTCTTTTCAAAATAAAGATCAAACTGATTCGATAAATAATATGAAGATTAACTATAAAACGAAAAATGGGACCATTCAGCATGCTTTATTATCAACGGAAATGATTGACATTCAGAATGAAGCTTGCATTCTTTTAGTCATGAACGATATTACGGAACAAGAGCTTTTAGAAAAAGAAATGTCACGATTAGACCGATTAAATTTAATCGGAGAGATGGCTGCTGGAATTGCTCATGAGATTCGAAACCCAATGACGACCGTTCAAGGGTTTTTACAAATGGGAAGACTAGATAATGAACTACTTTCCCTTTCGCATATTGATTTAATGCTTGAAGAGCTTAATAGGGCAAATACGATCATTAAAGAATTTTTAAATCTAGCAAGAAATAAAGCGAGCGATAAATCACCTCGATTCCTCAATGACATAATAGAGGCATTATTTCCTCTTATTAATGCTGAAGCAATGCTGGCAAGTAAAGGTGTAAATCTTGTTTTAACAAGATGCCCAGAACTGCTGCTTGATGAAAAGGAGATACGTCAGCTTGTCTTAAACCTTGCTTTAAATGGCCTCGAAGCTATGTCTGCTGGAGGTATTCTCACGATTAAAACTTATTTTGAGCAAGATGAGGTTGTGCTCAAAATCATAGATACGGGTAAAGGAATAAAACAAGAACATCTTGATAAGATTGGAACACCTTTTTTCACTACGAAGGAAAATGGAACGGGGTTAGGTCTTGCTATCTGCTACAGTATCGCAGATCGTCATCATGCCGCTATAGAGGTGCAAACAAGTCATCAAGGCACTACATTTTCTATTCATTTTTCTTGTCCTCATTCATTTCAGGAACCGAATAAGAAGGAGAATAAATAGTGAAGAAACAATGGGTCATATTAACGATTTGTACCGTTTTTCTTAGTATCTTTTTAGGGTATGGATTAATAGGAATAAAGGCAGACAAGCCCAAAATAATTGTCATATTAAAAAATTCAGAGGGGCAATATTGGAAGTTTATGATAGCGGGATTTGAAAAAGGATTTAATGATTTTGGAGTAGAAGGGAAAGTTTTACCTCCTGATAAGAAAGATCCAGACCAACTTCGTTTATTAAAAAATGCTTTAAAGGAAAAACCAGACGCACTTATTTATTCTCCTGATAGCGATAAGTCTATACCTGCCTTAGAGCAATTTAAAAAGAACAATATTCCTGTGCTACTTGTTGACGCTCAAGTAGATTGGTCTGATCAAACTTCGTTTATTGGAACTGATAATATTATTTTAGGTAAAAAAGCAGGAGAGTTACTGACAACCATACTTCAGCCTGCAGATAAAGTTGCCCTTATTGGTAGAGAATCCGCTAACACGATAAGTAAAGAGAGGGTTCAAGGAGCAAAAGAAGCTCTATTAAATGCAGGTATTAATAGTGTTGAAGCATACTTACCTTTCGGGGGAGAAAATTCAAATATTAAAAACACTATAAGCACTCTTTTAAAGAATCATCCTGATTTACAAGGCGTTTTTGCTACCGATGACGGACTAGCTTTAGAAGCGCTAGAATTTATTAATAACCAGGGACTACGGATGCCTGTTATTGGATCTGATGGTGTCACAGAAATGGTAAAAAAAATTGAAAATGGGACGATTAAAAGTTCAGTTGCTCAAAATCCATATGATATGGGCTATATTAGTGTTGAAAATGCTTTGAAAGCAATAAAAGGTAAAAAAGTAGAGAAGCATATTAATAGCGGTGTGGATATTATTACAGTGGATAATGCGAAAGACAAGTTGACTTTTTTAGAAAACATTTTACAGTAACGACGGAAATTATTTTACTTTATAATTCTTTTTATATAATCCCTCGTATTGACATCTTTCTCGTTAATTTGATGAGAGGTGTCAATATGAGGGATTTGCTTTTTGAGAAGACTAAAATCCCCAAAAAAACCACTCCCCATTTCGATGGAGGGAGTGGCTAAAAATCTTATGCTATCAGAATTTATATCTGAAGTTAGATAACTGTCTAGCTCCAGCGCCTATTGACTATCAAACTTCAGGTCTTCTTCCTACGATATGTCAACATCGATTCGCTAACGCTCACCGTGTTTCCTTTATCTCAGTCGAAGCCCCTCCAGTTTGTACGTCGATGACCAAGGCGCTTGCGCTTTTCTTATGATAAACGGTTGCTAAAATCCTCGTAACCAAACTGTCTAATTACTTTGATTCCTTCTTCATCATTATACGAGGCAATGGAAGGAAGGTTCACTCCATTGAATGTATGGTTCTTCACCATTGTATAGTGGGCCATATCACAAAAAACAAGCTTATCACCTGGTTTTAGAGGCTCTTTAAATGAATAGTCGCCAATTACATCCCCAGCAAGGCAAGTCATTCCTCCAAGTCTGTACGTATGAGCATGCTCATTAGGCATGCCTGCATCAATAATATTCGGTCGATAAGGCATTTCAATAACATCAGGCATGTGGCATGTTGCTGATGTATCTAAAATGGCAATATTCATCCCGTTATCAATAATATCAAGTACAGTAGCGACTAAATAGCCAGTATTTAAAGCTATTGCTTCCCCTGGTTCAAGGTAAATGTCTACTGAATACTTGTCCTTAAGATATAAAATGGTTTGGACGAGCTTTTCGATATCATAATCAGGTCTTGTAATATGATGGCCGCCGCCTAAATTAAGCCATTTCATTTTTTTGATGTATTCCCCGAATTTTTCATCCACCACTTTAATTGTACGTTCTAGTGTATCTGAATTTTGTTCACACATCGTATGAAAATGAAGCCCATCAATACCATCCAACTGTTCAGGCTTAAAGTTAGACAATGTTACACCTAATCTTGAATGCTTATAGCAAGGGTCGTAAAGAGGTGTTTCAATCTCAGAGTATTCTGGATTCACACGAATTCCACATTCAATTGTCTTTGAACTCACGTTTTTTACTTTATCTTTATATTTATTCCATTGATCAAAGGAATTAAAAACAAGATGGTCCACATAAGTAAGAAGTTCATCAAATTCTCGATCCACATAAGCAGGTGCATAAGCATGAACTTCTTTCCCCATTTTTTCAAATCCAAGTCTTGCTTCAAATAAAGAACTAGACGTTACTCCTTTTAAATATTTCCCCACTAAAGGAAACACAGAGTGCATTGAAAATCCTTTTAGAGCAAGCAGAATACTGCATCCGGTTCGTTCTTGAACAGAATTTAGTATTTCAAGATTTTTTGTAAGCAGTCTTTCATCAACGATATAACATGGTGACGGAAGGGCACTGAAGTCAATTTGTTTCATTCTTTATACCTCAATCAAGAATAGTTGGCGAGAAGTTTTCTTGCCATGGAAGTCCATGTTTATTTAAAGCTTCCATAAACGGATCTGGATCAAATTCTTCAACATTGTAGACACCAGGCTTTTTCCAGATACCTTTCATAATTAGCATGGCTCCAATCATAGCAGGAACTCCTGTTGTGTAAGAGATAGCCTGTGATCCAACCTCGGCAAAGCATTCTTGATGGTCACATACATTATATACATAATACGTTTTTGGCTTCCCATCTTTGATTCCTTGAATAATACAACCGATGTTGGTTTTCCCTTTTGTTCTTGGCCCTAATGAAGCAGGATCAGGAAGGACAGCCTTCAAAAATTGAAGAGGAATAATTTCCTGGCCTTCATAATTAATTGGTTCAATCGAAGTCATCCCAATATTTTCAAGAACACGTAAATGATTTAAATAGTTATCTGAAAAAGTCATCCAAAATCTTATACGTTTGACTCCTTTAATGTTAACCGCTAAAGATTCTAATTCTTCATGGTATAAAAGATAAACGTTTTTTGGACCTATTTCTGGAAGGTCATATACTCTTTTCTCTGAGAGTGGTTCTGTTTCGATCCATTTCCCATCTTCAAAGTAGCGGCCATTAGCTGTGATTTCACGAATATTGATTTCAGGATTGAAATTCGTTGCAAATGCATATCCATGATCGCCAGCATTTGCATCAACGATATCAATATAATGAATCTCATCAAAATAGTGCTTTTGAGCATATGCTGTAAACACACCTGTAACACCTGGATCAAAACCGCTTCCAAGCAGTGCTGTTAAACCAGCCTTTTCAAATTTTTCTCGATAAGCCCATTGCCATTTATATTCGAATTTAGGTGTATCTGGCGGCTCATAGTTGGCAGTGTCCACATAATGCACACCTGTAGCAAGACAAGCATCCATAATCGTTAAATCCTGATAAGGAAGAGCGACATTAATAACAATTTCCGGTTCAAAACGCTTAATTAGTTCAATAACCTCTTCTGTATTGTCAGCATCTACTTGAGCAGTTTGAATCTTTGTACGGCCTCCGTCCAATTTTGCCTTCAAGGCATCACATTTCTCAACCGTTCTGCTCGCAATGCAAATTTCTTCAAAAACGTCTGGGTTTTGGCAGCATTTATGTACCACAACACTGGCAACGCCTCCAGCGCCAATAATTAAAGCTTTTCCCAAAATAAAAAACCTCCTTATTTCCTATTCAAAATCAATAGGCTGATTATACAGAAAATATCTCTTGCAATCAATAAAATAAAACAAAAGTGATTCACTTTTTATAAAAAAATTTATTTTTCCTGTACATAAAAGAGTTTACCTTAAAAATACAAAAAGTTACATTATGTACAAATTAATCTACATTAATAGTTGGATAAGGTTTTTGGACTATATATAGTAGGGAAAAATTTAATATACGCTTACCAATATGGAGTGAAAAAGTGAGTAAGATTGAAAATAACTGGCATTTATAACGGATGTTACATATGAGTTAGGTTTTAGTGAATTAGGATGAAATAGATGTAGTAATTGAATATCTCACCTTAAGTACATCAACTATTAGAGGAAGTATTACCTTTTTATAGAAAGATAAACTATAGACAACACTTTCATTAGCGTACTTAATTTATTTTTATTTTTATATTATCAAATATATTTTTTTGGGAGGAAAATAAATGCAATAGGTAATTGATTTTTATAACAAGATTAATGAAGAATCTCGGCTTACTACTGACAATACCAGGAAAATGGAATTTTTAACAACAACAAAAACATTAGATAAACATGCAAATTAATAAATGATTTAGATGAAGAAGAGTTAAATACTTGGATTTATTATATTGAGAAAAGTTGTAGGGAAAAAAGTATATTAGTAGTAAGTAATCACGCACTTATATTATGTCGAAAGATTCTCTGAAGATTAATTAGCTTTTGTACAATGATGGATTCAATTTGCTAACGAAGCGGTTCACAATATTATCGATTTCATGGTTTGATGGGGGAATACTGAATTAAAGAAAAAGAAAGTGGCAACTAGTAGAGGATTAAAATATTCACTTAAAGTTGATTAATTGAATAATAAAGAAAAAACTCTTGTGTAACAAGAGCTTGAAGTATGGAGCATAGGGGGCTCGAACCCCTGACCTCTACGCTGCCAGCGTAGCGCTCTCCCAGCTGAGCTAATGCCCCTTTAAAATTGATGATAACAAACAGTCTTCTAATATTATACAACATTAAATAATTCCTGCAACAATCATTTAATTGTTTATCATCAATCTAAAAAGAAATATTCATTATATTAATGCAAATTCTCAATTTCAATTTGACGAATCCCTTTAATTTCCGAAACACTGTAATAAACATCGGTAGTTTTTCTTCTATGATCGACAATAATTCTTAAGTGAATGAGATGCTCGCCTTCTTCTAAGTCTTTAATCCGGATATTCTTAATAGAAATTTTTTGATCTTGTATAAATGAAATGATATCTTTCATATTTTCTTTTTCAGACACTCTTAAATTTAAAGTAATTTCTTTTTCTCTTAATTGTCTTGGACCAATTAAGCTCATAAGGAAAGGAATTACTTTTACGCTAATGATTAATAAGGTTACTCCTGTAATTGATTCTAAATAATAACCAGCTCCAACTGCAATACCAATACCAGCTGCTCCCCATATAAGTGCAGCAGTTGTTAATCCGGAAATACTGTCATTTCCTCTTCTTAGTATGACCCCAGCTCCTAAAAAGCCTATTCCTGAAACAATTTGTGCAGCTAAGCGTAAAGGATCCATCGTAATATTAATTCTATCATTTTTTGGGAACATATAAGCCGATTCTATCGAAACAATGGTCAACAAGCAGCTTACAATACAAATAACTAAACTTGTTTTTAAGCCAACTGGTTTTCTTTTTAATTCGCGTTCTAATCCAATAATAAGTCCTAAAATTGCTGATAACCCAAGTTTTATAAATATTTCTATATCTAAATTATTCAATATTACCTCTCTTCTTTCAGTAAAAGTATAGTAAATCGAATAAATTCTGCATTATTCCATAAATCATATGGAAAACAATGACTGACAGTTGTAAAATTACTTATACACTTAATTTAGTAGACTAAAGGAGCAAAAAATGAATTTACCAAAATTAAATCCTCATTTAGCATTGGCTATAGGCGTTGTTGCCGTTTCGACATCAGCCATCTTTGTAAAGGTTTCTTCAGCGCCTCCAGGAGTGATTGCTTTTTATCGATTGTTATTTTCAGTACTCTTCATGGCTCCACTCTTTTTATTTAAATATGTTCATGAACTTCGTCTTATTACTAAACGAGACTGGATTTTCTCTGTTGTCTCAGGGATTTTCTTAGCATTTCATTTTATTTTTTGGTTTGAATCGTTGAATTTCACTTCCGTGGCAAGCTCAACCGTTCTGGTTACATTACAACCACTTTTTGCTTTTTTAGGTGGATACATATTTTTTAAAGAAACTTTTTCTTGGAAAGCTATTGCAAGCGGTTTGTTAGCGATAATCGGTAGTGTCTGTATTAGCTGGGGTGATTTTAAATTAAGCGGTGCTGCACTATATGGAGATATATTGGCATTAGTTGCTTGTGCTTTAGTTACTGCATACTTAATGTTTGGGCAGGCAATGAGAAAAAGACTATCGTTAGTTACTTACACCTTTGTTGTTTATACGATAAGTGCAATTACGCTTCTTCTATATGTTCTAATCGTTAAAGAACCACTAGCTCCTTATCCTGCTAGTGATTGGGTTTATTTTATTCTCCTTGCACTAATTGCTACTTTACTAGGGCATACGTTATTTAATTGGTCATTAAAATGGATAAGCACTTCTATTATTTCAATGGCTATTTTATTTGAGCCTGTAGGTGCAACAATTTTGGCATTCTTTTTATTAAATGAAAAAGTATTGTGGACCCAAGTTGTCGGAGGGTTAATTGTCATTTTGGGGATATTGCTTTTCATTATAGATGAAAGGAAAATAAAAGTAAAAGAATCCCATTCAAAATCTCTTCAAGAAGAAAGAACTTCATTATAAGGAACATTGGAAAGATTGAGTGCTTAACTTATTTTTCTGAATATAATATAGAAGTGATAGTCTTCTATATTATATTCAGAGAATAAGTTGTTTACTAGACTAATAAAAATATAATAAAAACAAAAAAATATTAATATTCTACTTGTATTCGTATTATTATCATGGTATATTATATCTCGTCCTCAATAACGAGATAAAAACAAAAAAAGTTTTTTTAAAAAAGTTATTGACATTTAGTTTTAAAATGTGTTAAATTAATAAAGTCGCCTCTGAGCGATAACGAAAAATTGCTCTTTGAAAACTGAACAACAAAACGTCAACAATAAACAAAAAAGGGTTAAGAGAAGCGAGTAGGTCAAGGAATCAAATGAATGAATACCGGAGTGTACTGATGTACATGAGGATGTGAATGAGTGAAGATGACGAAGAGATACGAAGCTTAATCTTAAACCGAAAAGTGAGGACTTCAAACGAAGTCAACACATGCTAGTAAAGTCAATTACGAGCTAATCAACTCTTATACGGAGA
>NZ_VATK01000018.1 GCF_006546985.1 Bacillus sp. 03113 | reverse complement strand
ACTGCGGGGTCTTTCCAGCCCGTTTTTCCGCAGGAGTCTCGCAAATTTCCTTCCAAAATCAACATTATCGTTTAACAGAGCCTATTATAATAAAAATAAAGCCTCCTGCAATTTAGCAGAAAGCTTAATATTATTATTTATGCTTTAACAAAAGGTGTTTCTTGGATTGCTTTGTAAAACTCATCAAATTGATTTAAGTCCATTTGCTGAGCTGAATCTGATAAGGCAACTGCTGGGTCAGGATGAACTTCTGCCATTACTCCATCTGCACCAATCGCTAAAGCTGCTTTTGCAGTTGGTAATAATAAATCTCTTCTACCGGTTGAATGAGTAACATCAACAAATACTGGTAAATGAGTTTCTTTTTTAAGAATTGGAACTGCTGAAATATCTAAAGTATTTCTTGTTGCACGCTCATAAGTACGGATTCCACGCTCACAAAGCATGATTTGGCCATTCCCTTGAGACATAATATATTCTGCAGCATTAATAAATTCTTCAATCGTAGCAGCTAGTCCTCGTTTTAAAAGAATTGGCTTATTTACCGCTCCTGCTGCTTTTAATAATTCAAAGTTTTGCATGTTACGTGCCCCAATTTGAATGACATCAATATAGTCAAGTGCTATTTCAATATCATTAGGGCTGACAATTTCACTAATAACCGCTAAATCATATTCATCTGCAACACGTTTTAAAATTTTAAGCCCTTCCACTCCAAGTCCTTGGAAATCGTAAGGAGAAGTACGTGGCTTAAAAGCCCCTCCACGCAATAGCTTCAAACCTTTTGCTTTAACCGCTGCTGCTACAGCTGCAACCTGCTCGTACGATTCAACTGAACATGGGCCAAAAACAAAGTGAGGCGTTCCTGTACCGATTTTTACACCTTTTAAATCAACAATTGTATCTTCAGCTTTTTTCTTACGAGAAACAAGTAATGCCTTGCTATGATCATCCTTTTGAAGATCTAGACCCGCTTTAAAGATTTCTTTAAAAATATGTTCGATCGTTGAATTTTCAAATGGACCATCATTTTTTTCTTTAATAAGATCAAGCATTGATCGTTCACGAACTGGATCATAACGAAATACACCTTGTGTTTCTTTTGCTTGCCCGATTTCTTGAACAAGGCGAGCTCTCTCGTTAATCAATGAAAGCAACTCTAGATTAAGCTCATCAACTCGATTACGTAGTTGATCTAATTCTGTGTTAGCCATTTTAGCTATCCATCCCTTCAAATATGTCGAATGAAGATTTATTTAAATTCAAAAAGCTTTGCTCTTACGCTTAATATTTACCATTCTTCTTTATCGACTCTTCAATATATGATACATTTTCTTTAGAATCTGGGTTTATTATAAATCAAATATTTATGAATGTCACGTGTTTTCTTTATTAATTAAACGCTTTTAAGCGTTAAAGCATAAAATAAATTGAATCGTAAAGAAGGTGCATCCATTTGAACACAGAAAATAAACTTTTTGCACTTGATATAGGAACTCGATCTGTTGTTGGCATTATTCTAGATAAGTCAAATGACCAGTTAAAAGTTGTTGATGTTTTATCTTATGAACATACTGAAAGAGCAATGTTAGATGGACAGATTCATGATATTATTGCTGTTTCCAAAATTATTAATAAAATTAAGGGAGCATTAGAAATAAAACATGGCCCTCTGTCCAAAGTATGTGTGGCTGCTGCAGGAAGAGCTCTAAAAACGAAAAGGGCAAAGGTTGCAATCCCTATTCAAGGAAAACCTGCGATGCAGAAGCAGGATATCCTCCATTTGGAGCTTAGTGCTGTACAGCAAGCACAGGCTTTAGTTGCTGACGAAAACCAACTAGAAAGCTATACGTATTATTGCGTTGGATATTCTGTTCTTTATTACCATTTAGATGGAGAAGAAATCGGAAATTTAACTGAACAGCAAGGAGAAGAGGCATCTGTAGAAATAATTGCTACATTCTTGCCAAAGGTAGTAGTTGAATCTTTAATCTCAGCATTGCATCTTGCTCAGCTTGACATGCAAGCATTAACGCTTGAACCTATTGCTGCCATCAATGTCCTCATTCCCGCTTCCATGAGAAGATTAAATATAGCATTAGTTGATATCGGCGCAGGGACCTCAGATATTGCTATTACAAACTTAGGTACTGTTGTAGCGTATGGAATGGTGCCGATCGCTGGAGATGAAATTACGGAAGCAATAAGCGATCAATTACTCTTGGATTTCCCGGATGCTGAACAAGCAAAAAGACAACTTTATTCATTAAATAATATAATCGTTACAGATATACTAGGTCTAACGTCAGAGCTATCAAAAGAGGAAATACTTTCACAAATTTCTCCTTCGATAAATCGATTAGCTGACGCAATATGCCATGAAATTCTTCAATTGAATAATCAAATATCTCCAAAAGCTGTTATGCTTGTTGGTGGTGGAAGCTTAACTCCGCTCTTACCAGAAAAAGTGGCTGAAAAATTACATTTACCTGCTAATCGCGTGGCTATTAGAGGAATTAGTGCAATCCCCTCTTTAGACTATGATGAACAAAGTATGCAAGGACCTGAACTTGTTACACCGATTGGAATTGCCATCGCTGCTGAACGGTCTCCGGTTCAATATAAAACCATTTACGTTAATGAGCAGCCTGTACGATTGTTTGAAGTGAATAAGCTTACAATTGGAGATTGTGTATTAGCAACCGGTATTAAGGTATCAAGACTTTACGGGAAACCTGGGATGGCTATGATTGTTATGCTAAACGGTCAAAGTGTCACAATACCAGGAGAGTATGGAGGTACTCCAACGATTTTAAGAAATGGGGAAAGCTGCTCGTTTGATGAGCAAGTAGAAAATGGGGATCGAATCTATATAAGCAAAGGGAAAGACGGGATAAAAACAAATGTCAAAATAAAAGATTTGGTTGATGAAATCCCACTAAAAGACATCGTAATCAATGGAAAGTCTTATCAAATACAAGCGAACATTACTTGTAACGGGTTATCTGTGTCTCCTGAGAAATGGATCGAAGACCGAGATCAAATAGAATGTACTGTTATTGAAAAAATAGATGAATTGCTTCTGCATTTACAATTACATGAATGCATTTCAGCATTGACACCTTTTAAAATCAAATTAAATGAAATCGACACTGTCCTGCCTCCATTTTCCGGAAAAATATATAAAAATGGAAGAGAAGTAAAAGCCAATAGCTCTTTCGAACATCTAGATAAAATATCAATTCAAGGATATAAACTTCCAACAGTAAAGGAATTAGCAGTATTAAAACAGTGGGTTCTTTCTTATGCTATTACTGTTACATTTAATAATAAGAAATTAACGTTATCTAAAACGATTGCTCAAATAAAAAGAGATGATGTGGTTCTCACTGAGGAAGATATCCTTTATCAAGGAGATTCCATCCATCTTGAAAAAAAGAAAATAGAGCCATTTATTTTTCAAGATCTGTTTCAATATGCCCAAATAGATCTGCCTACTCACACAAATGGACATTTTGTATTATTAAGAAATGGGAAAGAAACTAGCTTTCACAGCCCTATTTATCCAGGAGATCAATTAAGCATTATTTGGCCTATATCTAAAACGGTATAAAAAACCCCAAAGACCTGCCTATCGTTGACATATGCTCAACTACTTTACGTCAATAGGGTGCTAGCCGATTAAGTACGCCACTTCCTGTGGCAACATCGGCACTAGTACGTCCTGTACATGGGAGCTAGACAGTAATCTAACTTCAGATATAAATTCTGATATTAGAACAAAAGCCGATTCATTCTGAAGTGACATATATCTAGAGAGAACATTGTCACTTCAGAATGAATCGGCTGCTTTTTTAAGATTGGAAAGTGTAGTGTTTTGAAGCTAGAAAGCATTCTTTATTTGATTTATCATGACTTCAATATTAAAATTGTAACGCTTTCGTCAAGGAAACATCTGTAATTTGGCGATGAGAATCATTCCAAACAGGTTGTTCGTCAGAAAATAATATTGCTTGAGGAGATTCATGCTTAATATGATACTTTTCTGCAATATAATTTGATAGCGGTCTAGCTTCTTGTATAGCAATAAAATACGTTGCAATTGTTTCGTTTTCAAGTGAGAATTTTTCATATTCATCATAAGCAGCCTGACTAATCGGGCATGTTAAGCTATGCTTTAAGATAAAAACAGGACTATTCTTTTCTACTATTTCTTCAAATTGTTCGATTGTTTCAATTTTTTTCATTGTTATTTCCTTCCTCTAAAGCTTTCAGTACTTATATTCAATTACTAATGGTGATTTTATTTATTAATAATGATATTTACTCTCTGCTTCATCTAAAACTTTTTTTGTTTCGTCCAGCTTTTGCTTTATTTCTTCTTGATTGTTTAATGAAATGAAATCCTCTTCATCTTCAATTGGTTCACTTACAGCTAGTTCAGATTCACTAAGAATATCTGACTTAATTTTTTTCACTTTATTTAATAAGTGTGAAGATTGCTCTACAACAGCTTGGCTTATATTCTCTGTTTTATCTTTTGCTGTTGTTGCCAACTCTACCCCTCTTAACTTCACAACTTTTCGAATATTGTCCCCTTTTTCCTTTATCGAGGAAGCTTGTACATTTATATCATTCAGTAATTCCTTGCCAGATTTAGGTGCTAATAGTAGTGCTGCAGTAGCACCAACAATTCCTCCAACTAACGCTCCAATTAAAAAATCCTTTGTATTAATCTGTTCTTCTTGATCAATATTCTCAATATTTCTTTCGTTAGTTGCCATTTCCATCCCCCACCTTCATTTTAATAGGCTGTTTTCAATAGATTGTTGCTTTTAAACGCACAGCCTGCATACACTTCGCTTTCCGTGGGCGAGCGTCAAGCCTCCTCGTCGCATACGCTCCTGCGGGGTCTCGCCTTTCTCGCATTCCCACAGGAGTCTACGTGTATGCAGGCTGCTTCAAAACGTTTCTCTCAATGTTTTTAATGTCAAAAGCAACAAACTTTGAGAAAACAGCCTTTTAATAAGTTGCTCTTCGTCTTTTTGGCTTGACTGATTCTTCTTCTTGTTGTGAAATCGGAATTGTTTGTGACTTCTTTTCTTTCCATTTATTTTTAATTTCTAAAAAGACGTTGGTCCATTGTAAAACCTGAGATATTTTATCTTTATTTTTATCTACTTGATCAGTAACTGAGCTTGCCATGTTTTTGACCGAGCCATTAAATTTTTTTACAGAGTCTCCTACATCTTTAACTGCATCTACTACACTATTTAAGCTCTCTGATTTTTTTTGAATATCAGTTGCCAGTGCATTTGTTTTATGTAGTAGTTCAGTTGTTTCTTTTGTGACTCCTTCAAGCTGTTTTTCCAAGCCTGAAAGTGTGTTTGATACCTGATTTAAGGTAACATGTAATGATTTAAGCGTTTTTGATAGATAAAGGACCAAGATGAAAAACGCAATCGCAATTACTGCTACACTTAAATATAAAATAATAATCAAGTGAATCTACACCTCCACAATCTACATCTCTTTTACCCAAATTTTCGGCAGTTAAACCAATCAAAAGAAATGAAAAAAACGATGATTAATACTTTGACTTTAAAAAAGCTTACCACTTAATAAATTCCTAAACAAGCTTTTAGTTCTATTCCATAGTAGGTACAAAAAGAGCAGATGAAATTATTCGTCTGCTCTTATTTGTTTATAATATTGTTTTTTCGTAAGCGTCTTGAAATTTTTGAATGTCTCCTGCACCCATAAAAATAATGACACTATTTTCATGTTTTTTCAGGGAGGAAGTATTCTCTTCTTTAATTAGATCTGCTCCTGGTACCTTTTCTTGCAAATCTTCGATGGATAGCTTCCCGTGATTTTCACGAGCTGAGCCAAAAATATCACATAAATATACTTTATCTGATTGATTTAAGCTATCTGCAAATTGTTGAAGAAACATTTGTGTTCTCGTAAAAGTATGCGGCTGAAAGACAGAGACAATTTCACGATCCGGATATTTTTGTCTTGCTGCTTCAATCGTTGCTTTTATTTCAGTAGGATGATGAGCATAATCATCTATAACAACCTGTGAACCAATGTGTTTTTCAGAAAATCTTCGTTTCACACCTTCAAACGTCAGTAGCTGTGCTTTAACAATTTCTGAATCAATTTCTTCATAATGGCATAATGCAATAACAGATAAAGCATTTAAAATATTATGGTCTCCAAAGGAAGGAATCGAAAACGTAGAGTAGAACGTATTTCTGACAAATACATCAAAAGTTGTACCTTCTGTTGACTTCACTACATTTCTTGCCTGGAAATCATTTTCATCTCCAAAGCCGTAAAAAAGAACAGGAACCTTTGCCTGAATCTTTTGTAAATGCTCGTCATCCCCACAAGCAATAATGCCTTTATTAACCTGTAAAGCGATTTCTTGAAACGCTGAAAAAACATCCTCAACATTGGCATAATAATCAGGATGATCAAAGTCAATATTCGTCATAATAGCATAGTCAGGAAAATAAGATAGAAAATGTCTACGATATTCACATGCTTCAAACACAAAATACTCAGAGTTTGGAACCCCTTTTCCTGTTCCGTCTCCAATCAGAAAAGAAGTTGGCTTTGCTCCTTGCATAACGTGAGAAAGCAATCCAGTTGTAGAAGTTTTTCCATGTGCACCAGTGACTGCAACACTTGTAAACTTCCTCATAAAGTCACCTAGAAAACGATGATATCGAATAATAGGTAATCCTAATTTCATTGCTTCTTGTATTTCCTCATGTGTATCAGGAAATGCATTTCCTGCAATAATAGTTAAGCCGGGGTTTATATTTTCCTTCTGAAAAGGTAAAATCTTTATTCCTGCTTTCTCAAGAGCGTCTTGAGTAAAAAAATGTTTTTCAACATCGGAGCCTTGTACTTGATAGTTCATATCATGTAGAATAAGCGCCAAAGCACTCATTCCTGACCCCTTAATACCTACGAAATGGTAAATAGTCATATAAAGAACCTCCAACCATCGTCTGTCTATAACACAGTATATGACATTTAGCTAATATTTGTTTATCCTCGAATCTAAACACATTAATCCATTATATCATCATTTGAAATTAAAAACTATGGCACGTTAAAACCGTTATACAATACGATCAGTCGGAATCATTCAACTCGCTCAAGTCGAGGGTTTGGTCGATAACGGCGACCCGCTTTTGCAGAATGCTTTCCATTTATTAATACATTATCTCCTGTAAAGCCAATGTTAATCTTTAGAAGGCTATTTCCAACTCCATATGTATCTACTGGTACACCTTGTTCTTCGAATTCAAGAATTCTTGATTCGTTAAATCCACCGCTGACAACTATTTTCACATGATGATAACCTTCATCATCTAGTGCTTTACGTAAAGCGAAAATTAACTCTGCATTTACACCTCTAGGGTCAAAGGTGCCTAAAAGATCTTGATTTCTTAGGAAATATTGGTCAATAAGCGTTCTTGATGTGTCTACTCTTACGCCTTTTAACTCGCTCCCAAATACTCTTGCAACCTTTAAGCTATCAGTGATCGCATCATTATTATAGTCAACTAATGCTATAATCTCATCATTTGGATAGGTTTCATGATATGCCTTTGTTGCTGCAACTATGTCTCCCTCAAAAAGCTGTATAAGAGCATGGGGCATCGTTCCCATACCACTTTTTCCCCACCATTCATTCATCGCATGAGTGGCTTGTGCTGTTGCTCCGCCAATATAGGCTGCATAGCCGTCTCCAGCTTGGGTAGTATAATGATCATCTCGATCTCCCATAAAAATGACTTGCTTTTGCTTTCCAGCAATATCAGCCGCTTTAACCACGTTATAAACATTTGTTGCAACGGATGTTCTTCTTGCCAAAATACCATCAATAATCCCTTCTAAATACCCAAAGTCCTGATACCGTCCCGAAATGGTCAAGACTGTTTCAAAAGGGGATATTTCATCCCCATCCTTTAAAGAATAAATCTCTAATTCCTCTGGATTATCCGCAAATGTTTTGATTAACGCGATCACTTCATCTGTTCCACAAAGGACAGCGTGATTTTTCTGAAAGAACTGCATAGTAACAATTTTATCTTTATGAAATTTCTCTACAATTTCCTTTGTCTTTAAAAAGTAAACAGCTGAGAACCACCCATCTCTCACGCGTTCATCAAATTTAAACGTATGATTCGAAAGTCTTTTAATTTTCCCTTGTAATTTTAATTCAATTTCCTTCATCCTTAAGCTCCTCTTAACCTAATCAAAAGTATCGACTTATTCATTGATCAACACTAATCTATTCAAAGATGCACATTCAGAATAACACTTATTAAATGATTGTACTAGTGTCTTGAATAGATTCTAGTTCACTTTCCGTAATTAAGACTTCTCTTGGCTTACTCCCACGTGCTTCAGAAATAAAGCCCTGATCTTCCATCATTTCAATTAATCTTGCAGCTCTGTTATAGCCAATTTTAAATTTTCTTTGTAGGCTTGATGTTGACGCACCATTTTGATCTATGATATATTCACATGCTTCATAAAATAATTCATCCTCATCTTCATTTACTTGTGCCTTTTTTATTAATTCTTCCTGTTCAAATAAATACTCTGGTTTTTTTTCTTTTCGCACATGTGATACTACATCGTCAATCTCAGCGTCAGAAACAAAAGTTCCTTGCAAACGTGTAGGCTTAGAAGCACCGTTTTCTAAAAATAACATATCTCCTTTTCCTAACAGCTTCTCTGCTCCGCTTATGTCAATAATCGTTCGAGAATCAATTTGTGAAGATACAGAAAAGGCGATCCTTGTTGGAACATTTGCTTTTATTAAACCAGTAATGACATCCACAGAAGGCCGTTGTGTAGCAATGATTAAATGGATTCCACAAGCTCTTGCTTTTTGAGCTATACGACAAATAGCTTCTTCCACATCAGCAGGTGACATCATCATTAAATCAGCTAGCTCATCGATGATAATGACGATGTATGGGAGCTTATCTGAGAATTGTTTATGCTTCTCTGCAAGTTCATTAAAGCGCGAAATATCTCTTACTCCTGCATGAACAAAAAGCTCATAACGTCGCTCCATCTCTTCTACTGCCCATTTCAAGGCGGCAGTTGCAGCTTTAACATCTGTAATGACTGGGCTCACTAAATGCGCAATATGATTATATGGAGCAAGCTCTACCATTTTTGGATCAATTAATAATAGCTTCAGCTCATCTGGATTAGCCTTGTAAAGCAAGCTAACGAGCATTGTATTAATGCAAACACTTTTCCCCGATCCTGTAGCACCTGCAATGAGACCATGCGGCATTTTTCGCAAGTCCGTTACAATTGGCTTTCCAGCAATATCTAGCCCTAGAGCGACAGTGAGAGGTGAGGAATGGTTGATAAATTCCGAACTATAAATAATTTCGCTTAGAAAAACAGGCCTGCTATTATAATTAGGCACCTCAATCCCTATCGTGTGTTTTCCTGGAATTGGCGCTTCCATTCTAATGTCTCGAGCAGCTAGACTCAGTTTTATATCATCTGTTAGATTCGTAATTTTATTTACCTTCACCCCTGGCTCAGGTTGTACTTCAAATCTCGTAACTGAAGGACCTTGTGTAACATTCACTACTTTTGCTCTTACATTAAAGTTTTTTAATGTTTCATTCAATAGATTTTCTTGCTTACATAGCCAATCATCATTTTCAATTTCCTGTATTGGAGGGACTAACAGGTCTCTGCTCGGGAAAACATAATATGGTAAACTGCTATTTTGTGCATCCATACTGTTTTCAATTTGTTTTTTATTAGAGCTTTCTATATTTTCAAATGAATTATCAGACTGGTCCTGCTCCCACTTTTCAATAGAATGATCCTTTGTTTCAAATTCTACTTTTGATTTTTGTTCCGTGCTTTTCACCTGATTTTCTGATGCGTCTAACCTTTCTCTTAGATCCGTTTGTTCAAGTTGAGCTTCTCTTAAGTCATTCCTTTTTTGATCAGCCTCTGACTGTTTTCTTTTTTGCTCCAGCCTTCGTCTATCCTGACTAAGCATAAGTACATTAAATGGAAGACCGGATTTTTTCCTTTCAACAGGATTTGAAGGCTGTTCTTTATTAACGGCCATTTCATTTTCATTCACCTCAGGGCGATCGCTACTTTCATATGGCTGATCTAAAGGATGATCTTTTATTCCTTCTTCAACATCTCTACTTTTTTCTACTGGTTCAACCGCTAGTAAGTTTTGCTCCGTATCCTCGACTAACGGATATGCAGGAAGATTGTCCTCTTGTGAAATAAATGGAGATAGTAATGAGCCTTCCTTTTCCCCATGCCCATGATCCCTGCTCTCATGTTCAAAGATCAGCTGATCATTATCACTTATTTCCAAGCTAATGTCGATGAAATCCTCCGCTTCTTGCATAGGGAAGACTCCACTATTCGAGATATCATCGAAACTTGACAATTCATGTTCAATGTAAACTGAATTTTTTGGCCGTTGATCAAAACCATAAATAGGAGAAGGTATTTCAGTTGGTCGAAAAGGTTTTTTCGTCATATTATCTTGTTTTCGTCGATCATTTTGTTGTCTCATTTGCTCGCTTGTATCACGAAACTCATTCGCAGATTCAGTTCGGGATGAAAAATCTTTTTTTCTAGAAAATCTTTTTTCTTGCTTATCATCGGACTTTAATTCATCTGGTATTAAAGGAAAGCGGAAATTCCCTTTCGGATATTGATATACGACCCTCGCATCAATATCTCTGACTCTTTCACTTGCTTCTTTTTTTTCTTGAGAATAAAAAAAGCGGTCTTCACGCTGTCGATTTTCTTGCTCTATTTCATCTAAAGGCTCCACATCCTGAATAAAAAATTCACGTATTTTTTTTAACCAATGCATTATTTATCACTCTTTCTATCTTTCTGTCCCTCTATTTTATCAATAAATATAAAAAATTCGAGGTAAAATCGAATGCTTTTGAAAAATAACAAAATAGGACTATACAAAAGTAAGCCATAACTGCTAATCCTTTGTATCGTCCTAAAATTTAGTTTCGTTTTTTATTTTTTCCTAAAATAAAAATTGGCTCAAATTCCCCATTTTCATACAGAAAAGATAAGGCTGTAATCGGAACTCTGCCGCTTGCAAAAAAGCTCATATTCATTTGTGCAAGAATATCATAGCCTGTATCATTTTGAACATCAGCAATAATTAATACATCCTGATGTGGAACGGCAACTGCCATTGTCCCCTTTATCTTTTTCTCCATTTGCTTTAAAAACACTTCATTTAATATTCTGCTTGCATCATATCCATCATTTTTATTTAGAAAATAAAATATATTTCCAGCAACTGAATCGGTTTTCATATCGGTTGACAACGATCGCACATTAAATAAAGCAATTTCCTTTATTCGTTTTGCATCCCACTGTTCTTTTTGCATTAATTGTTCATCAATTATACGATAGGTTGAACCTAAATCAAATGCATAATAAACCCTTGTTTCTGCTGTATGTTCATCAAATAAAAAAGGAATACCTTCACTTGATTCCTTTGGAAAAGAGGTCGATCGAATAACTGGAAAGATATTTTTCTCTTTTCCTTCTAGTATTAAAGCACCTTCCATTGCTTGAAGGCCCTCTTCCGTATAGTAAACCACTTCCTCTATTGCTTTTTCTTTATGAATCTCCCATTTAGCCACAATATCGGGAAGTGAGATCGTTATTCCTTTTCCTGATTCTTTATTCTCTATACGATAGGTATCCTTATCACGATCATAGTAGGATGTTCTTGAAGCGTTTATTAAGCGTTTTTCAAGTTCATCCTTCATTTTCCTACTCGTCATTTTCATGAAAATTCTCTCCTTTTTCTATTCCTGACTCACTAAAAAAGAAATGCTGTCCATTTTTCATTGACTTTATAAAAAATTAAAAAACTGGTTAGATCGTTCAATTTTAAAAAATAAAACACCCTCATCCAACTAGAGATGAGGGAATGCTTTGAATGATTAGGCTAATTGGCTAACAAAATTCTCAATTTCCTCTTGTGTTTTGCGATCCTTACTTACGAACCTTCCAGTTTCCTGTCCATTTTCATAGGCAATAAAGCTAGGAATTCCAAATATATCTAATTCAACACACAGATCGATGAATTCATCTCTATCAACATAAATAAATGTATATTCCTGAAATTTCGATTCAACTTCGGGTAAAAACGGATCGATAAATCGGCAATCTGGGCACCAATTCGCTGAGAACAAAAAGATGTGTTTCCCGCTTTCTTTTAATTGTGAAAATTGTTCGATGGATTCAAGTTTTTTCATATTATAACCCCCATTAAGTTCTTTCATTATACTTTTTGATTTATTTCGACATCATTATAGTATAAATCATTTTACAAGCATTTGGATTTTACAGTTCCATACGTTTATTGACCTTTACCTATACTTCAGATGATAGCAAGCTACTTCATGTAAGTCTACTCAAATGCAACAAGCAATTGATTTTAGTCATTATTTAAGATGGATATAAACATGTTTTTTACATAATTAAGTAAAAATACCTATTATTAATCTATTTGATCTAGTATACTTTTTAATTAAATCTAATACTATTGTACTATCTCATATAAAATTTTATAATAAATTTAATATTTTGAATTTAATATCAGTGATAGAGGTGGTTTTGTGAAATCAATTCGATCAAAGCTTTTTTTCATTTTAGGGATGGTCATTACCGGTTTTCTTTTAATGCTTTCCCTTTCTTTTGCTATCGATACACTACAGAAAAAAAATGAAGAAAAGAAAACTGCTTTGCTAACCGTTGTCAATACAAGCAAAGATATCAAGTACTTAATGGCACTTACAAGAAAATATGAACAAGCATTCCTAAGGAACCCAGACTATGCGAGCTATGGGTTAGTTTTGGAACATATTTCAGAAATTCAAACTGATATTAAAAAGGTTCAAAAAAATAGTAACAAAAACCAGTTTAATCGTATTCAACAAATTTCGTCATCTTACTCAGAAGAATTCAAAACATTAAGCGATATGTATGAAAAAATAGGCTTTGGTAGTTTTGAAGGTTTAAAAGGTGATTTAGAGAGTACAGCAAAAGAGCTTACCTCCACAATGAAAGTATTAAATGACCCTAGTATTGATCAGAAATTCCTCTTAATGAGGTTATATGAAAAACAATACATGGCCACTAAGGATGGACAAACCTATATTCAGTTTATTGCAGCCAGCCATTCTTTTTTTGAAGAAGTAAATGGAAATCCTTCTATCAATTCTAATTCAAAGGAATCGTTAAAGGTAGAATTGGAAAAATATCAGAGTATTCTGGCTGAAATTCATTCATCTTACCAGCAAACTGAGGAATATGTTAAAAAATTCGATTCATTAGCTAATTCAATTGAACTTGTTATAACAGATGTAGAAAAAGAAATTTTAAATCAGCAAAACAAACTATCTAATAATTTGCAAAAACAAGACATTACTTTATCAATTATCATTTTTTCATTAAGTGTATTCATTATTCTCATGGTCACCGTGATTGGTTATCTCCTTTTAAAAAGAATATCAAAGTCAATTACCTTACTTAAAGATGGAGCTGAACAAATTGGGAATGGTGATTTTGCCTACCGAATTCCTATCATTTCAAAAGATGAAATGGGTCTTTTAGGACAAACATTTAATCAAATGGCGGATAAGGTTCAAAATTCTTTTTTACATATTTTGAACTCGGGCGATCAGCTTCAATCAGCCTCTCAGCATTTAGCTGCCATCTCTGAAGAAACAACCGCCCAAGCAACAGAAGTCGATCAAGCTATCAAGCAGGTAGCAGTAGAAGCGACTGAACAATCTTGGCAATTAGAAGAAAGTCAAAAAAATATTCAAAGCGTTGCTGCTGCAATCAAAAATACAAATCATCTCAGCAAAGAAATACTAACAGAGGCAAATCTTGCGGAAAAAGAAGGAATTGCAGGTCTTGATACAATTCACGATCTGCAATTAATATCTGATCAATTTCTAACCCTCGCCAATCATGTAACGACAAAAGTAGAGGAAGCAACGAAGCAAACAACAAATATCTTTTCTATTGTTAACACCATTCAAACAATTGCAGAGAATACGAATCTACTCGCATTAAATGCTGCGATAGAAGCAGCAAGAGCAGGTGAAAGCGGAAAAGGCTTTTCTGTTGTCGCATCTGAGGTAAAAAAATTAGCTGAACGCTCTAAAGAGGAAGCTCAGCAAATACATACACTTGTCTCTTCTATGAATTTGAAAATGGAGCAGCTTAAATTAGAAATCATGAAATTTAATGAATACAAGCTTCGGCAGGGACAGGCAGTAACGCAAACAAGATCCGCATTTGAAAATATTGTTAACAACATTTCTGGAATAAATGAAAAAATTAATTCAATTGAGGCATCTGTGCTGCAAGTGGAAAGCTCTAACCTGCAACTCATTAATAAAATGGAAAAGATTCACTTAGTATCACAGCTGACAGTTTCAACATCTGAAGAAGTAACAGCTTCTAGCGAGATTCAATTAGAAGCGATTTCAAAAGTAAGTGAAGCCGCGACTAATCTCAGCCAAATAGCTACCGAACTTTTTGATGAGGTAAATCAATTTAATATACGACAAAAAGAAAAACAAAAAGAAAATAAGAAACCATTGAAAAATAAAAAACAAATCATCCCCTTCCTAAAAAAAGATAAAAAAAAAGATAAAAAAAGTCTATTAATAAATAATAAAAATGACAGACATCATATTTGGATGCCTGTCATTTTTTATTCATTATGAAAGATTAACTATTCTCACGTATCGTATTAACTGTCGTTTGATCACATGATTTTACTAATTTAATTAACAATTCCTTTGCAGCTGCATAGTCATCCACATGAACGATTGAAGCATGTGTATGAATATAACGAGAACAAATACCAATAACAGCACTTGGAACTCCTTCATTAGAAAGATGGACACGGCCCGCGTCTGTCCCGCCTTGAGAAACAAAATATTGATAAGGAATATTGTTTTCTTCAGCAGTATCTAACACAAATTCCCTCATTCCTCTATGTGTTACCATTGAACGATCTAAAATT
Organism: Bacillus sp. 03113; assembly: GCF_006546985.1. Taxonomy (GTDB): domain Bacteria; phylum Bacillota; class Bacilli; order Bacillales; family Cytobacillaceae; genus VATK01. Next base: position 72,630 of record NZ_VATK01000018.1, on the reverse strand, counting down.
CTTAGTAAAACGCCTTTTCCTAATTGTCCAAATTCCTTTTTATCACCAGACATATCATTAGCTGGACTTGCATCTAATGCAAAAAAGAGATCTGGTCTTATTAAGTTTGCTGCCGTTTGTGCCCCTCTTAATCCTACTTCTTCTTGAACAGTTGCACCGGAATACAAGATGTTTGGCAGCTTATCATCCTTTAATTTTTCAAGCAGCTCAATCGCGAGTCCACAGCCATAACGGTTGTCCCATGCCTTTGCTAAAATCTTTTTAGGATTTGCCATTGGTGTAAATGGGCAAATAGGAACGATCTGTTGACCAGGCTTAATGCCGATATTTTGTACGTCTTCTTTATTATCAGCGCCAATATCTATTAACATATTTTTAATGTCCATCGGTTTGCTTCTCTTTGCTTCATCTAACAAATGTGGCGGGATTGATCCAATCACTCCTATGATAGGTCCCTTGTTAGTAATAATTTGTACTCTCTGTGCTAGTAATACTTGACTCCACCAGCCACCAAGAGTTTGAAAACGGATCATTCCATTTTCTGTTATTGAAGTCACCATAAACCCTACTTCATCCATATGTCCTGCGACCATAATGGTTGGTCCATTTTCTGTCCCTTTTTTGACTCCAAATATACTTCCTAGACGATCCTGAATGATTTCGTCCGCATACAAACTAAGCTGCTCTCGCATAAAATTTCGAATAAAATACTCATTACCTGAAGCCCCTGGAAGCTCTGTCAACGATTTGAACATCTGCAAGGTTTGTTCATTCATTTTTCCCTTCTCCTTTTTGTTTCAAAGTATAAACAATCTCTCATATAAAATAGACATCAACTTTCTCCTTCTAATGACGTCTTAAAAACACGGCAACACTTATGTATAATTCGATTGTACAGAAAGTTTCTAGCTATTACCAGCGTTTATCTCTTTATAGAAAAGGGTTACTTCTTCATTTTCTCCCTTATTTTAAATAGATATGATAAACTAAAACAAATAATCGATTTATAAGAAAAACGCAAGCGCCTTGATCAGCTCTGAAGAAAATGTTCTCATGACTCAAAAAGTGTTTTTTACTTTTAGAGGCATGAGGATATTTTTCACAAGGGCTAGGTGCTGAAGCTAGACACTGGTCGAAGTTCAAAAAATTTATACTTTACTTTGAAATAAGGTGGTGGAAGAATTGAAAAGTAAATCATTTTTATTAGGGGTTACAGCTGGAGTGATAGGTGGATATTTAGCAAAGAAATACATAATTGATCAAAACGGGATTTCTTCGGATAAAGCACTTGAGCTTGTAAAAGAAGCATTTAAACGAGATGGAGCCATCAGTGGATCATGGATACATATGAAAAAAGAGTTTTTTGAGAAAAATGATGTGCAATATGAAGTGTATAAAGGCGGCATTTCCAAAACAGCAAATGGTGTCATTCAGCAATACGAATTTATTGCTAATGCACAAAACGGTGAAATTTTGGAAAAGATACATATTACAAGTTGAATATCAATATCAGTATGAGGAAGCAAATAAAAATGCCTCCTCCACTGACGATATCTAAGAAACGATTTTTATTGTCATGACTGATATTTCACTTCACAACGATAAATACGATTACCTTTATTTGAAAATTTTTCTTCATATTCGGTCATAATATTGCCCTCAAAGTCACTTTTGTGTAAATCTAAGCTTAGAAAAGTCAATAGTAAGCCATATTCAGAAAAACTTTTTAATGAGAATTCAAATAATCCTTGATTGTCAGTTTTAAAATGAATTTCTCCTTTATCAACTAAGATTTCCTCATAAAGCTTTAAAAAGCTTTTATACGTCAATCTTCTTTTTTCATGACGAATCTTTGGCCAAGGATCCGAAAAATTCAAATAAACTCGATCGACATCATTTTTTGAAAAATAAGTATGCAGATTGTTTGCATTTACATTTAGAAGTTTTACATTTGGCAATTCAGCCTCAATGAGTCTGTCAAGAGCTGAGACAATCACACTTTCATACAATTCAATCCCTAAATAATTAATATGAGGATTGGCTCTTGCCATTTCTGTAATAAAACGACCTTTTCCGGTTCCTATTTCAATATGAAGAGGCTGGTTCAGTTCAAAAGCATCCTTCCAGCTTTCTTTATACATCTCCGGGTTTGGGACAATATACTGGGGGTATTGTTCAATTTTATCCTTTGCCCAAGGTTTATTTCTTAATCTCATGCTGACACTCCTCAAATATCTTTTCGTTCAAACCATACCATTCTTCTAAAGCCACCGCAAGTAAAGAAAAGCGGCCGTTTAAAGACGCCACGTCCTGTGGCAACATCGGCACTAGTACATCCTGTACGTCGGAAGCGCCTTGATCAGCCGCGAAAGACATAAGACGCAATACGCAGGAAATCCTGATTTCTGGAGTATTGTGGCTTATGATCCGAGCGGCTAGGCGCTAGAGCTAGACACCGGTCGGAGTTCCGAAAACTATCTTATCCTATAAAGAAAATACTATAAACAAAATTTTTGATATTCAATCCCAACGTATAAATTAAAAAAGAATTCATAACCTAAGAATGAATTCTTTTTAAAGCCTTTCTTAAAAGTGGAATCAGAAAGGAGGGAGAATATGCCAATTAGTCAACAGGATCAAATGAATTTATTAAAGGATATCTTAAACAACCACAAAGCAGATTGTTGCGGTACAGTATCTGAATGTGAACAATTAGAACGATTAATTAAGTCACTAATGGTAAAAACAAATATGGATTCAAATGGGCAAACATTATTTGAAGATATTTATCAATATAGTCAACACGGCATCAACTCAGCAAATTTAAATCAACATATTGAATCTCATCAAGAAGATCTTTCAAAATGGGTCAACGATATTGATCAGTTTTCATTGTGATCAGATTTCGTGTAAATAGTGAATCCATTTGTTCATTTCATCAAATCTTTGCTTAGATTTATACCATTGAATAGAATCAAGTGTTTGTGCAGTCACATACCATTTCATTCTCAAAAGTAAATGATCGGTTAATTCAATTTTATAAAGACTCGTCCATTGCTTCCATTTATCCTTTGGTATATACCAATACAACAAAAGACCAAGATCAAAGGCAGGATCTGCAATTTTTGCTCCGTCCCAATCGATCAAATACAATTGGTTGCTTTCCGAAAGCAGCCAGTTGTTATGATTGACATCACAATGGCATACCACTTTTTCTTCACAACGAATATTATGTTGCTCATTTCTTAAATATTCGATAGAATGTGCAATCACATCCAATTTCGTGAGTTCATCATCTAATTGATTTTGAAGTTTTTGCAGGAAATTTTCAGGCTGTAGCGGTTTTTTTCCTAGTCTTTTGAGCATATTAAGCAACGGCTTAGATTCGTGGATTTTTTTTAAAAGCTTTGCCACCATATCATAATTCATTTCAGATGGTTTAAGCTCTCTTCCATTCATCCACTGCTGTGCTGTAAATACATCTCCATTTTCAAGTCTTTTTGTCCAAACAAGCTTTGGGACGATCCCTTCAGCTGATAGTACAGCTAAAAAAGGAGAAGTGTTCCGCTTTAAAAAAAGACTTTGTTCTTTATGCTTTGCAAAATAGGCTTCTCCAGTAGCGCCGCCTGCGGGCACGATCTCCCAATCTTGCCCAAATAAATGTTCCAAAATTGTTCACCTACTATATATTTAGCTTTAAAAAATAATGGATTCAAAATGAATAGGCAGGTAATACTTGCCTCTAATGTCATATCATCATTCATCACAATCTATCATCGTCGGTTCCTAAAAAATAAAAAAAGACAGCTATCTGAGCATTGATTCACACAATAGCCATCTACTAAATTTTATCCTCAATTAGCTTTCTTCGTCAAGTGTATCTCTAATGAAAAATACGAACTCTTTATTTACTGCATTCTAGTTTGAATGACTGACCAATACATTCGTACTGATAGGCTGCAAAGTCAGCGTTTCTTTCATGGCAGCAAAAGGAGTTATTTGAGCTTTCTCATGATTAGCAAGTACCATCCAAATCCCTTTAGGAAGCTTAATTGTACACTCTTGCTCGATTGGATTAAAGTATACAAGAATGTTCTTCCATTTTCCAAACTGCTTAACTTCCTTTAATTGATAACCTATAATCGGTCTATCCACTTCAAGAAATTGAAAATGTTCTCTAATTAGATCTGCTGTTGCTAATCTAAACGCCTGAGAAGATTGGCGAATCGCAATACAACCTTTAATATATTCAACATTTTCTATATAATGATCCTTTCGATCCCAATCAAGCTGATTTATCCAGTCAGGAGAGCTATAGCTGTTTCCAACTCCTTCCTTTGTCCTGAAAAATTCTTGTCCGCTATGCAAAAAAGGAATTCCTTGTGATAGAAGCACCATGACCGTTGCCAATCGATGCTGTTTTTCTCTCTTTTCTTCAGAATCATTTGGTGAACTAATGGAAAGCTTATCCCAAAGTGTATGATTATCATGACATTCCACATAGTTAACTGTTTGATTGGGCTCTATAAAAATACCTGACCCTCCTCTTGCAAGACCAATGCTTCCTGATAAAAGATCTTTAGCCGCATCATAATAAAAGGTATTTCCTAATGCATAGCCTTTAGCTCCTATTTGAAAGGTGCTGCCTTTAATTGAATCTCTAAACTGATCATTGAAGTGGCTGATGTTTGGCAGCTTATTTTGGTTCGCAATGATAGCCTTTTTATGATATGGGATTGGTGTTGGTAAATCCCATCCTTCTCCTATTACCAAAACACTTGGATCAATAGTGTCTATCATTTTTCGAACACTATTCATTGTATCAACATCTAAAATGCCCATTAAATCAAAGCGAAAGCCGTCTACTTGGTATTCTTGAAGCCAAAATTTAACAGAATCCACAATGAATTTTCTTGCCATTAATCGTTCGGAAGCAAAATCATTGCCAACTCCTGTACCATTCGAAGGTATGCCATGATGATCATGACGGAAAAAATACCCAGGAACAATTTTCTCAAAGGATGACGTTTCTCTGACATATACATGATTATAAACAACGTCCAAGATGACACGAATTCCAATCGAATGAATAGTTGTTATTAATGTCTTCAATTCATTAATTCGAACATAAGGGTCTGTTGGATCCGTCGCATAGCTACCTTCAGGAGAATTAAAATGAATCGGATTGTACCCCCAATTATAATAAAGAGTTTTATCAAACTCATCTACGCCCTCAAAATCGTGCAACGGAAGAAATTCTATATGAGTAATACCTAATTCTTTCACATAAGACAGAGCAGTAGGCTTCCCATTTTTTCCTAATGTATGAAGCTCTGCTGCACCAAGATAGCTGCCTTTATGAAAAACACCACTATAGGGATAAATCGTAAAATCCCTTATATTTGTTTCATAAATAATGGCATCCACAGCATTATTAAAAGGAGGCAGTTCAGGCTTTCTTTGTTTTGTTTTTTCTAAATCTATAACCACACCACATAAACCGTTAGCAGTGACGGAAACAGCATATGGATCAACCGCTTCCTTCCATTCTAAATTGACACATACAAGATAAGAATATCGATATGAATCTAGATTTTCAAAAACGGTTACAGTCCAAACTCCTTTATCCTCGCGAACCATTTCTATCGTTTCGGTAACAGAATGATCAGGAGATTCAAGCTTGAGCTTTACTTGAGAAGCAGTTGGAGCCCATAATTTAAATGTTGTTTCATGTCTATTGAATAATACACCTAACGGACCATCATAATAATATTTTTGATCAAATTCTTCTGTTCTGATAACAGCACCCATTTGTAAATCTGTCTTTCCACCATGTTCGTCTTCAATCCAATAGTTATCTCCCATTGTAATATCCTTATCAATCCGGCAAATATATTTGACAGAATCCGCTAAATATATTTGACTTATGATCTTTAACAAAGTTCTTTCATTTCCATAAATGAAAGTAAATGTAGATGAGACTCCATCATGATAAGAATGTGGGAGCAAGATCGTAATGAGCTTCATTTCGTCTAAATAAGCATAATAATCACGGTCAACAGCGATCATTCGAACTCAACTCCTCTTTTTTTTAAGAAAAGCGTAAGGGACAAAGGTTCTTTTTCAAAAGGGTAAACACTTAAACATTACATGTAAGTTAAGATTAAAATAAGAGCTTGATTTTATCATCCATTATGGACAACGGTTTCATATCATAAACCATTATTCTATTTTGAAACGCAAGAATTTTTTCAATACGAATTCATTTATTCAACCCTTCTAATACTAGTAGACTGGCAATTTCGAAGCAACGCTTGCGCTGCTTTCAATTGAATATGCTTCAATGGAGCCCGAGCATTCCTCATTTCTTGAAACCATTGGTCATAATTTCTTTTGTCAATGATCACAAGGTCAATTGGCGCTAATGGATAATCCATATAGCCATTACGCGTTAATATTATTTTATGAATAGGTAAGTCAATATCATAAAAACTAAATATATTTTTTATGATCTTTTCTGTTCGATCAACAGCTAAAATGGGATTCAATGTTTTTTGTACTTTTTTTTGATGCTTTTTAACCCAAAAACGCTCAGTGGATCCGACATAAACAGCTGAATCCTCTTCCTCAAGAAACGTAATACAACATACTTCCGTTGGGGTAATTAAGATCATTTCCCCTTCTACTGGTGCTTTTTTTATTAAAAAAATCGGGTGATATAGTACAAGATACGTGTCAGGAAATCTTTGAAGGATATACTTTAAGCGCTCATCCTTATACAATTGATGATCAAGAAAAGATTTTTTATTGATAGTTGAACTTGCCCACTTTAATTGCAAAAGGTATATGTGATCAAGAAATTGCCTTTTCAAATCTTCTATTTCATTTCTCGAGTCCCATTCGCTCAGGACCTCTCCCCATCGCTTCTTTTTTGATCGTATAAATCGGGATGGATACAGCAAAATATTGTGCTCATATCGAGAAACATAATCCATTAGTTTAATGATTTGTGCCATTGATTAGTCCTGCCTTGTTATTTGTTCATGTCCTTATAGTTTATTCATTCAACAGAGAAAAGATAAAAAGCTCCTCATATTTAGGCTTTCGATCCATATGAGTTTTATATAAAACAACTTCTTTTACGAAAAAAGAAATTGGTTCGTTTCGAAATAAATTATTGGCAGAGGATAATTGAAAAGGAAAATTGCCATCCCATTTTCTTGCCAAAGTAATGTGCGGTGTGAAAGGTCTTGTTTCCAATTCAAATCCAGCTTCGATACATACAGAAAAAACCTTTCTCTGTAATTCAAATAATTTATTTTCTTTTTTTACATCCGCATAAAAAATACGAGGGGCTTCATGTTTTCCGAATATGCCTAGTTGTTCTATCTCTAATTGATAAGAGTGATGATTAATAATGACTTTTTCTAAAAGTTGTTTCAATAAATTCAGCCTTTGATCGGGATCAGCTCCTAAAAAAGCAAGTGTGATATGAAGGTCTCTCTCATCTACCCATCGCTTAAATGGGAGAACTGACTTTAAATGCACACATTCTTCCTTCAAGGAAGCCTTTACTTGATCTGATAGTTTAATGGCTACGAAATAATGAGCATGCTTTTCCATCTAAACACCCTTTCAATGATAACCCCATCTTTATTTTAGCAAATTTTCCCCTAACCTTATAGTTGATTGAACCCAATCAACTTAGATAAGATAAAGAAAAGTGGAAACGACTTGATTAGCCGCGACAGACATAAGACGTAATACGCAGAAAATCCTGATTTTTGGAGTATTGTGGCTTATGATCCGAGCAGTTAGTCGTTGAAGCTAGACAATATGAAAAGCGGCCGATTAAGGACGCCACCTTCTGGGGCAATATCGACACTTGTACATCCTGTACGTCGGAAGCGACTTGATCAGCCCTGAAGAAAAATGTTCATTTAAAACAGACATTACCTAAAATAAAACGCTTTTATTTACATCCTCATTAAAGGAAGGAAACAATGTGATGACCACTGTTAATAATATCTCTGAATTAATTGGAAATACTCCTCTTGTTAAGATAAATCGAATTGCTCCAGAAAATGGAGCTTCTATTTATGCAAAGTTGGAATTTTTTAATCCAAGCAAAAGTGTAAAAGATCGAGCTGCCTTTCATATGATCATCGAAGCTGAAAAATCAGGAATGCTAAAAAGGAATGCAACGATTATTGAGCCTACTAGCGGCAATACTGGAATTGGCCTGGCTATGAATGCAGCTGCAAGAGGTTATCAGGCAATCCTTGTCATGCCTGATACGATGACTCAAGAGAGAATCAACCTTTTAAAAGCTTATGGTGCTAAGGTAGTTTTAACTCCTGGGGATGATAAAATGCCAGGTGCCATAAAAAAAGCACAGGAACTAGCAAAAGAAATTCCCAATAGCTTTATTCCTATGCAATTTAATAACCCAGCCAATCCCGATGTACATCGATTTACGACGGCACAAGAAATTATCGATGGTATGAAGACATTAAACCGTTCCCTTACTGCTTTTGTAGCTACAGCTGGAACAGGGGGTACCATAACAGGAACAGGAGAAGCTTTAAAAAAATATGATCCTCATATAAAAGTTCATGTGGTTGAACCAGCAGGATCCCCTGTATTATCTGGAGGGCAACCTGGAAAACACAAGCTAGTTGGTACAAGTCCAGGATTTATTCCAGAAATATTAAATCAACAAGTGTATGATGAAATTCATTTAATTACGGATGAAGAAGCTTATAAATACACAAGGCGACTTGCAAAAGAAGAAGGAATCTTAGTTGGTCCATCCTCAGGAGCAGCTTGTTTTGCCGCCGTTCAGGTCGCCAAACAATTACAACCAAATGATGTTGTTGTATTTATTGTATGCGACACTGGCGAAAGGTATTTATCAAGTGACCTATTTGTATAAAGAAAAGCGAAAGCGACTTGATCAGCCCTGAAGAAAAATGTTCTTTTGGCTCCAAAAGCGTTTTTTGCTTTTAGAGACAAAGGGTTATTTTTCACAAGGGCTAGTCGCTGGAGCTAGACAAATAAGAAAAGCGGCCGATTAAGAACGCCACGTCCTGTGACAAAATCGGCACTAGTACTTCCTGTACGTTGAAAGCGACTTGATCAGCTCTGAATCTCGATACGCACATAAGTATATTGAATAAGGGTGACCGAATCGATCACCCTTATTATTTCTAATTATCTGTTAAAGAAGCCTAGCATATAAAGCCCCACATTCCTTTATAATTTCTTTTTCAAATAGCTGTTGCAATTGAAAGGTAATTGGCCCGCATTTTCCATCTCGCACCTTTACTCCACCTATTTCTACCAGCGGCATTACCTCTGAGGTTGTGCTTGACATAAATACTTCATCTGCTTCTTTTAATTCATCTAAAGTGAAAGAAACTTCTTTTATGGAAATGTTGTTAATTTGACAAACTTGAATAATTTTCTGTCTTGTGATCCCATTCAAAATGAAATGATTAGCTGGGTGTGTTTTGACTACCCCATCCTTTACCATCCAAATATTCGAAGAGCTGCCCTCAGTTACGATTTTCTCCCTATACTGAATAGCCTCATAGCATTTTGCTTCTTTTGCCTTTTGCTTAGCAAGAATATTCCCAAGCAGATTTAAGCTTTTTATATCACAACGCAGCCAGCGAATATCCTCACAAACGATTGCATTTGTGCCGGACTTCATTTGTTCCAAAGGTCTATCAAATTCATTAGTATAGGCAATAAATGTTGGTCTTGGACTTTCAAGAGGAAATGCATGGCTTCTTGGAGAAATTCCTCTTGTAATTTGTAAATATATCGTTCCTAAAGATAATTGATTCTTTGCTACTAATCTTTCTAGCAATGAAATCAGCTCTTCAATGGTATATTCCAAATGAATCTCTATTTTTTTACAACTTTCTAAAAGTCTTTTTAAATGCTCCTTGCCGGTAAACAGCACGCCGTTGTATACGCGAATAACCTCGTACACCCCGTCCCCGAATTGATAACCTCGATCTTCTATATCAATCTTTGCTTCTGAGCGAGGGATCATTTCCCCATTCATAATGGCAAATTTCATCGTCATTCACTCCTTATTAATCCACTTCACCAAAAATCTTATTTACCTTCTACTAGACAGATTATTTCGCAAGCTCAAAAATGGCTTGTGCATAAATAGCAGTAGCTCTAAGAATATCTTCAACATACATATATTCATCTTTTTGATGAGCAATATCCTCTCTTCCTGGGAAAAGAGGGCCAAAAGCAACTCCAGATTTCAATGTGCGCGCATAGGTTGCTCCACCAATAGCTAACAGCTCTGGATTATCATTCGTTTGTTCTTTATATACCCTTCTTAGCGTTTTTATTAAAAAATCGTCCTCTCCCACATAATGTGGTTTAGAATTAGAGAAATTAGTGATAATAAATTCTTTCTTCAAAAGAAACTTCTCCAATTCCATCTTTCTTTCCTCCATTTGATAGGTCACTGGATAGCGCAGATTTAGGCCGAGTTTACCTCCTTCTTTATTTGTGTAGGAAAGCAAACCAGCGTTTATCGTTACATCTCCTGTTGTATCATCCGAATAAGCTAAATTTAAGCTAATCCCTTTTGTATCGTTGAAAAAGTATGTAGTAACAAATTGTAAGTAATGCTTTGCTTGATCATCAATATTTCGCTTTGAAAGAAATTCAGCTAAGTAAATTCCAGCATTAATTCCTTGTTCAGGCTGCATTCCGTGTGCTGATTTCCCTTTTAATACAAATATTAATTCTTCATTGTTTGAAAAATAATGACCTTCAAGATTAAATTCGGTTAAAAAATCTTCAAATTGCTTAATCAAATCGGACTGATTTTTTTTAATTATTAAGCTCACTTCTGCCTCATCAGGAACCATATTGTATCTTCTGCCTGCTGTAAAAGAAATTACTTCCAATTCTGCATCCACTAAACTTGCAGAAGCTGTTTTTTGTTGAACAACATCAAAATTGGCAATTCCTTTTTCAGCATTAATGATAGGAAAGTCAGCATCAGGCGCAAAGCCTATTGTTGGCATTTCTTCATGCTGAAAATAATGTTCGATACAACGCCACTCGCTTTCCTCATCAGTGCCAATGATCATCCGAATACGCTTGTTAATGGGCAGCTCTAGCTCCTTCACGATTTTCATCGCATAATAAGCAGCCATTGTTGGACCTTTATCATCTAACGCTCCACGGGCAAAGATTTTTCCATCACTTATTTCAGCTCCAAACGGATCTGTTGACCATCCTTTACCTTCAGGCACAACATCTACATGACAAAGGATGCCAATACATTCCTCGCCCGATCCAAACTCAATGTGACCAGCTAGGTTGCCAACATTTTTTACTGTAAACCCATCTTTTTGTCCTAAGTCTAACATGAATAGTAACGCTTCCTTTACACCTTTCCCTAATGGTGCATCTTCGGTCGCATTTTCTTCGTCTAATATACTTTTTATCTGCAGAAGCTTTTGTGTATCTTGAAGCAACAAATTTTTTCTTTTTTCAACTTCATCTAGCCACATATTTTCACTCACATCATTCACCTCATCTTCCAGTTCACTTTAAGATTTAAGCGAAAGTAACTACAATTCCTATTATATAAGAAATCAATTTTTATGAAAGCGATGGTGCTATTGCTTTTAAAAAAATGGAAAAACTTAGAGCTAGTCCAATGATAATTAATGAAAGGCAAAATAAAATAAAAATGGTTCTTTTTCTTGCTTCAATGAAGAAAAGCTCTTCCTTATATCTTTTTGATAAAGGGTGAGAATCAATCACCTTTCCCCAAAGAAGAGACAACCAAACATTCATCATAATCAAAAAGCTAACAAAAATAATCGCCTTTATCCAAATTGGCGGAATAAAAATCAATGCACCGCTTGTTACCATGACCATTTGAATATAAATAGCATAGTAGGAAGAATTTCGGATGAATATTTTTATAAATAATTCGATTAAGCCGTTTCTAGGACTCCGATTTTTAAATAGATTTGTTGATTTTCTAAAAAGAAACGGTTTTGTTCTAGTAGTATGAATGGTTTTTTCAACATCGGTAGAAAAATGAAGAATAAGATGGACATACTTCAATTTTTCATTCTGCTCGGTTTCTAGTTCAATATCCAAATAATTCTTTCGTAACATGGAAGTAGATAAATAGATGGCTGTACTCAAAAAACAAATTCCAAATAATAGAATTATCCAACTGCACCCTTTTGTATTCATATAAAACATGAATTGTGTAAACCAACTTATGGTAATAAACAATAGGATTCCTATTCCGATTCTACGTAACTTTCTTGATATTTGTCTTAATTTTATTTTTAAATACAAAATTAAAAGCTTAATGGAAAAGAACCATATTAAAAATAAAAGACTTTTTTCCAATGTAAAACTATATTGTTTTACTAAAAAAGGGAGAAGCAAAATATAGATAAGTAGGATGGAAATAAATTGATAAGAAATGGAATAAAAAAATCCCCGCCTCTTTAAACCGATATACATTGATTTATTTTTTATCAAAAATACTCTGTCTGCATCTTGAACAAAGGTTCGGAAATTTCCATTCCAACTAAGCACATAAACAATCAATAAAATAACGCTAAATGGAATATTTTCAATCCATTTAGGCTCGGTTTGCCACCATGAATGATAAATAAACGCACCGATTACCGCCCCTGGTATCACGATATAAAGGATAACTGTCCAATCAGCAATCGATCGAATAACACTATATTGAAACTTCCAGCCACGAATTAACCGGCTCAAAAATAATTTCCTGCTACTCATCCTCATGATCCTCTGCCAGCTTGTGATAGCAATCAAATAAAGAGCCTTCGCTTAACTTACATTGCTCTCTTATCTCATCTAAGGTTCCAAAAGCAGCAATTCTTCCTTTTACCAATAATATAAAACGATCACAAACCTTTTCAGCTGTATCTAACACATGGGTTGACATTAAGATTCCTGCACCACGCAGGCGCTCTTTTTCGATCGTAGTTAAAAATAACCTCATCGCATTTGGATCTAATCCAATAAAAGGCTCGTCAATAATATAGACTTCTGGCTGAATAATAAAGGATAAAATCAACATTGCTTTTTGCTGCATGCCCTTTGAATATGTAATCGGAAATTCATTCGCGTGATCATATAGCTTATACATTTTTAGAAGTTCATGTGCATAAGTCTTATATTCATTCTGTTGCAGCTTCTCAACTGCAGCAATAAAATCTAAATGCTCCCAAAGAGTAAGCTCATCATAAAATAGAGGTTTTTCAGGTATGTATGAGTATTTTATTCCTTCCTGAAAAGAAATAGTTCCTTCTTTGTTCTCAATCAAGCCTAAAATGCTTTTAATAGTTGTACTTTTTCCAGCTCCATTTGGTCCTATTAAACCAATAAGCTCACCTTTCTTCACATCAAAATGGATATTTTCAATAATTGTTTTTTTCTTCTCATATCCGGCTTTCTGAATATCTACCTTTAATAAAGGCATTTGTACCCTCCTTGTTCTACTGTTAATATGTATGGAATGACAACTCACTAGTTCCATTTTACACTTTAACTATATATAATTGTTAAAATTTACAATAAAATATCGTAATGGATTATTACAACTCCATACTTTTTTACTGAAATCAAGCGTTATTTGATAGTTCTTTAGTCTCTTTTTTTTAAAAAACAAGCAAATTGTTTGTAAATTTCAATTTTTTAGGTAGAATTTCTTTTTAATTAAGGGTAAAATAAAAAAAGAAGTATGACATCTTAATTTATACATCGTGTTGTAAAGGGGTTGTCTATGGAAAAGAAAATATACTACTTATGAAGATATAAATCTTCAACAGCTGTCGGTTGCAGGAATTTGCCATAGGTTTGAAAAAAGGATAGGGAGTGGTTTTTTGAAACCTTCGACTAACCGGATGTTAAACCGTATCAAATCCGTCTACATGTTTATTAATACGCGGGGTACAGTAACAACTCAAGAGCTTGTAGAGGAATTTGGCATTACACCTCGAACAATTCAAAGAGATTTGAATGTCTTGGCTTATAACGACTTAGTAGAAAGTCCCAGCCGCGGCAAATGGACAACAACAGAAAAAAAAGTTAAGATATCTTCTTAATAAAAATGATAAAAAATCGCCCTTATGTTTTGGGGCGATTTTTCTGGTTTTATACACTTTTTAAGTCTACAAAGAACCATCTTGAAATCTGCTTTACTAGCTTTTTTCATAGCTCTTAAGCTGTTCGATTTCCTCATCCTCTAATTCACGATACTCCCCAAGCTCTAAACTTTCGTCTAATAGCAACGGTCCCATTGAGATTCTTTTTAAATAGATCACTCGTTTTCCAACTGCTTCAAACATTCGTTTGACCTGATGAAATTTTCCTTCCGTAATGGTTATTTCAATGTCTGAGGTTAATCCAGCCTTTAAGATTGTTAGCTTTCCAGGCTTTGTTACATATCCATCATCAAGCGTTACACCCTTTTGAAAGGCTATTACATCCTCTTCATTCACTTCTCCTTCAATAACCGCAAAATATGTTTTTGGAACATGTTTTTTTGGTGAGAGCAATCGATGAGCAAGCTGTCCATCATTTGTGATCAATAAAAGTCCTTCCGTATCTTTATCAAGTCGACCAACAGGAAATGGGGAATACACTTGATCCTCCATCTCTAATAGATCAATAACTGTTTCGTCTTTGTCATCCTCCGTAGCACTAATCACGCCAGGTGGTTTATTCATCATTAAATAAATAAATTCCTTATATTCGATTCTTTCTCCGTTCAATGTCACTATATCCATATCTGGTTGAACATGCTGCTTTGGATCTTTAATAAGCTGATCATTCATTTTCACTAAACCCTTTTTTAACAGCTGCTTTACTTCTTTTCTGCTGCCGTATCCTAAATTTGCAAGTAATTTATCTATTCTCATTTTTTCACTTCCTAACGATTAATAAAGCATATTAGTGAGAAACAGGCCTTCCCTTTGGAGACCTGTTTAGAATGGCAGTTTCAATTTTCTTTTCATTCGTTCTGCTCGTTCCCCAAATAATATATAGACTAGTTTTGATCGAAACGCTAAATACATATAAATTGCTGCTCCAACAAGTCCAGTTAATCCAATGATCATTAACGATTGAGCCCTAGATTCAGGAGATAATAACAAAGTTAATAATTCATAGGTAATAAAAGCTCCCAATGACATAAACATCGTTATAAAGACAATGAATACTCCTCTTCTTACAACTAAACGCAACGGATAACGTGCATATATTTTAATGACAATAAAATTGATCAAAATAGCTGCCGAATAACCGCATGCTGTTGCTAAGACAGCTCCATTTGTTTCAAACATTTGAATGAATGGAATGTTAAAGCTTAATTTTATTAATAATCCTACTAACAAGCTTAAAATGGTAAATCTCTGTTCATTAATTCCTTGTAAAATAGCAGCTGTGACGGAATAAAGAGAAAAAAGAATCGCTACTAATGAGTATGATCTTAATATCTCAGTACCCAGCTCCTTATGACCATAAAAAGAGGTAAAGATTGGCTCGGCCAAAATAGAAAGCCCAATAACCGCTGGTAAAGTGATAAATAACAATACTTGAAAGGTTTGATTTAATTGTTTATTTAAGCTCTTCCAATTTTCACTTACAAATGCTTGGGTGATACTTGGTACAAGCGTTAAGGAAAAAGCAGTCGCTAGAGATACCGGAATGATCACTAATTTATGGGTTTGAAAATTCAAAACCGAAAATGCAGTTTCCGCATCCTTCCCCATTCCAATTGACACCATCGCTCGGTTAAAGGTTAACTGATCAATAAATTGAAAAAGAGGATTCGCTATGCCTACAAACACAAAAGGAGCAGCATAAATAAGAATCTCCTTATACATATTTGTTAATGAAATATCCATTGTACCCTTATCTTGCAGCAAAAGCTCATCTAAGTATGCTTTTCTCTTATACCAATACCAAAGCAATACACCAAATCCTGCTATTGCACCAATAAACGCGGCAAAGGTGGCAACACTTATGGCTTTAACAAGGCTGCCATTTAACAAATTTAGTATGATATAAGCTCCAACAAGAAGAAAAACAATTCGTGCTATTTGTTCAATCACCTGTGAAACCGCAGAAGGTCCCATGGATTGATGACCTTGAAAAAATCCTCTGATCAAGCTCATAAAAGGTACCACAATTAAGGCAAAACTTACTGCTCGTATAACTGTTGTAACATCCTCTATACTTGAATCTAACTCTTTTCCAGCGATACTTAATTCAGCCAGCTTCGGAGCAGCAAGATATAAAACTAAAAAAGCAGCAAATCCACTGCAAAGCATAATAAGAAGGCCCGATTTAAAAAGTTTTCTTCCTACCGCATATTCTTCAAGTGCATTGTATTTCGAAATAAACTTTGAGACAGCAAGTGGAACTCCAGCTGTTGCAATACTGATAAAAATCGTATAAGGTACATAGGAGTACTGATATAAGGCCGTACCATGGTCTCCAACAATGGAATGAAAAGGGATTACATAGAACAAACCTAGAACCTTTGAAAGCATGGTTCCTAAGGTTAATATAAAAGTCCCTCTCAAAAGCTTTGATGACATAAAATCCCTTCCTTACTAAGAAAAGCGCGAGCGCCTTGATCAGCCCTAAAGAAAAATGTTCTTTTGGCTCCAAAAGCGCTTTTTGCTTTTAGAGACAAAGGGTTATTTTTCACAAGGGCTAGGCGCTGGAGCTAGACACCAGTCTATCTTCAAAAAATGTATACTTATCTTTAAACATATTCATTATGTATCAAGTTTTTAGTCTATTGACTAATCATTGCTGTTGTAATAGCTAATGAGACACACTATTAGTAGTTTACCCTTTCTTTACATTGAACGCTACCCGAAAGTAGAATTGTTTTCATTTGATCACAATTCAAGCTAAAAAATAATAAGTTGGTGAAGACATGGATTATGACGTGATCGTTATTGGAGGAGGTCCATCCGGACTGATGGCTGCGATCGGAGCAGCTGAGAAAAAAGTAAAGGTTCTTTTAATTGATAAAGGAGATAAGCTTGGCAGAAAATTAGCTATCTCTGGAGGTGGAAGATGCAATGTAACAAATCGTTTACCTGTCGATGAGATTATTAAACATATTCCTGGTAACGGTAAATTTTTGCACAGTGCATTTTCTATTTTTAGCAACGAGGATATTATTACTTTTTTTGAGCAATTAGGTGTTCAATTAAAAGAAGAGGATCATGGAAGAATGTTTCCCGTTTCTAATAAAGCACAATCTGTAGTTGATGCTCTATTGAATCGGTTAGATCAGTTACATGTAGAGATCAAAACAAATTGTCCTGTCAAAACGATTCATTTTCAAGAAAATCACGACAAGTCAGTCCTCTTACAAAATGGAGAAAAACTGGACTGTCGTGCGGTCGTTGTTGCAGTTGGTGGAAAATCTGTTCCTCATACCGGTTCTACTGGTGATGGATATGCATGGGCAAAAAAGGCTGGACATTCAATTAGTGACCTATTCCCTACAGAAGTACCGATGACTTCTGCCGAATCATTTATAAAAGAAAAAACACTGCAAGGACTTTCCTTAAGAAATATTGAATTAAGTGTTTTAAATCCTAAAGGGAAGCCTCTTATCACTCATCAAATGGATATGATTTTTACTCATTTTGGCATTAGTGGTCCTGCTGTGTTAAGATGCAGTCAATTTGTTGTCAAAGCAATGAAAAAATGGAATTTACGTGAAGTTACCATGAATATTGATGCTGTTCCTGATCAAAAAGAAGGAGTGCTTTTTCAAGAACTATGGAATACTGTCAAATCTGAACCAAAAAAAAGCATAAAAAATATCCTAAAAGGATTTCAGCCTGAACGATATTTATTATTTCTTTTTGAGAATAGCTCCATTGATCCAAATGTACAAGGTGCTGTCATTTCGCAAGAACAAATCAAACAATTTACGAAGCTTTGCAAAAATTTTCAATTTAACGTTAATGGAACCCGCCCATTAGAAAAAGCCTTTGTGACAGGAGGCGGCGTATCCGTTAAAGAGATTGAGCCTCAAACGATGTCTTCCAAGCTTTCACCAGGATTATATTTTTGTGGAGAAATTCTCGATATTCATGGATATACAGGAGGATACAATATAACATCTGCTCTTATTACCGGCAGAATAGCTGGCAAAAATGCTGCTCAATTTACAAAGGGGTGACAGTTGCATGTCACCCTCTATAAATCACCATAGCAGAAAAGCAATAAATTTGCCGTTCTTCGTCCTCTTGAATCGCGGCAATATTATATTTTATGTCCAACAGCTTTTTTTCATCCAAATTTTCTAGAAATCTATTCATTTCTATTTCTAGATCCTTCTCATGCTCCTGATCAAACAATTTAACTTTTATCACTAGTTTCTCCCTCACTAATCTTTTTAGCATCATTATTGACAGATTTTATTATTTTATAATCTTCTAGACAACAAAAAAACAGCAATGAAAGATCGAATCTTTCACCGCTGTTTTAATACTAAACCTTGGATTTCCTTTTCCCAGTCACTTCAAGAACATCTAACAAAAATACAAATATTGGAATACCGATAATAAGTCCCCACACTCCAAAAAAGTGTTCAGAGAATATTAAAATAATAAAAGTATAAAATACAGGTAAATCAGTCTTAGATGACATCAGCTTAGGGTTTAAAATATAAGCTTCGATAGCATGGATAACTAGCACAACGACGACGATGTATAAGACATAGGCAAAGCCACCAATTGTATAGGCAATCGTACATAGCGGAAAAAAAGAAATAATAACGCCAGCCACTGGAATTAATCCAAGAAAAAAGATCATGATCGCTAATCCAAAAAGCTGAGGAAAACCTAAAATCCATAGAGCTAATGTAGTAAGGATGCAATTAACAAGAGCAATTACAAATTGTGCTTCAATTACTTTTCCGAATGTAAGAACAAATTTCTGTCCAAAAAAAGCAATTTCATTGTAAAAAGCAGCTAATTTACTCGTCTTAAATTGAGAGGTAAACTCAATAAGCTTCGGTTTCTCTAATAAGAAAAAAAAGCTTAATACTAGGGCAAGTAATATCTGAATAGCTAATGTACTTATATCTGTAAAGTATTTCACAAGAAAAGTGAAGCCTTGTTCTAAATAACTTGTAATTTGATTCGTTTCTATATAATCAACAAGAAAATTTAATACCACATTATCCTGCGGTTTTGTATAAAATCTTGTTACTTGTCTAATTAATTCTGTGATTTCTGAAATAATTAAAGGAGAATACTTGCTAATCCCATAAACAAGCAAACCCACAATTCCCAAATACGAGATAATAACAATAATTCTTCGATTTAGAGGAACTCGATCTGACACAATCGTCACTAACCGATTGATCAAGAATGAGAAAATAAAGGTAAATAAAATAAAACTTATCATACTTTTTACAGCATATAATACTAAAATAATCAAACTAAAAATAATAATTCTTTTTATTCCCTTAATATTCAAAATCCTATTTACAACATCCATTAAATTTCAAAGCCCCTCTGCAATTTTTAATACTTTTATATTTTCTCATAACTCTGATTAAATGAAAAGGGATACCTATCGAGCATTGCCTAGTTAAAAATCATATTGAAAATAGACCCTTTATTTTCATCATCCATTTGTTAAATTTGAAAACTACTAACTTTTGAAGATATTCATTCTATTAGAAAATAATGCTGATTATTGAATGAATAGACAGGAACTAGCTTAAAAATCTAGAAAAATAGTATATGGAAGATAATTAGGGGGTTTCATTGTGGATTATGTAAAAGAATTAAGGCTATTAGTAGGGCATAAACCTTTAATTTTAACAGGAGCTGTTGCCATTATTATGAATGACCAAAATGAAGTATTGCTTCAGCTGAGAACAAAAGGAAAATGGGGATTACCAGGAGGTTTAATGGAGCTAGGTGAAAGTTTAGAGGAAACAGCTCAAAGAGAAACAAAAGAAGAAACTGGACTTACTGTAAATGAACTGACATTTCTAGGCGTTTTTTCTGGAAAAGACTATTATAATAAACTTGAAAATATGGATGAATACTATGCGGTTACAGCTGTTTATTTTACAAATGATGTGATCGGGGAAATAAGAAAGGATCATGATGAATCCCTGGATATTCAATACTTTCCCTTGGACCAGCTTCCAGCAGAATTAGCTCCTCAATATAGAAGCTTTATTGAGCCTTTTAAAAATGAATTAATGAAACTCAATAATAAATAATCTAAATAAGATCTCAGTCTGAAAGATTTTCTATTCTATTTATAAAAAGCAAACACATTGTTTAGATGACACAATGTGTTTGCTTCTACAAATTAACGTATTATTTCGTTTCTCCAGTCCATTCAAGCATGCCGCCTGCCATATTTCTAACCTTAAAGCCTTTATCCTGTAAATAATAACAAACATTCTCGCTTCTCATACCTGATCGGCAAATAAAGATATATTCCTTACTTTTATCAAATGAATCTAAGTAATTAGGGATCTCCCCCATCGGAATATGCTTAGCTTCAGGAATCATCCCTTGAGCCACTTCTTCCACTTCTCTTACATCAATTAATTCGAGCTTTTCGCCTGACTCGAGCTTTCTTTGTAATTCTTCTGTTGTAATGATCTCAATCGTTTCCATAAAGAAAACACCCCTTTGTTTAAAATATCCCTTATTAAATACTACATGAGACTTTACTCAGATCTCTAATTTTATGCCTAAGAAAAAATTCATCCTAAAAAATATCCTCTGAACAGCTGATCAGAGGATACATTTTCAAAGGATAAGTAAGCATAAGTTTTTGGAAGTCCGACTGGTGTCTAGCTCCGACGTACAGGACGTACTAGTGCCGATGTTGCCACAGTACGTAGCGCTTTTTCATCGACCGCTTTTCCTAGTTCGCAACGATATTTACAAGCTTACCTGGAACAGCTATGACCTTTCGTACGGTTTTTCCGTCAATTTGTTCCTTCACTTTATCATCATCCATTGCAATTTGCTCAAGGATTTCTTTATTTGCGTCAGCAGGTACTTTTAATTTTGATTTTACCTTGCCATTAATTTGGATGACAATTTCTACTTCATCATCCACAAGCTTCGCTTCATCATATGCTGGCCATGCTTCATAGGAAATAGTGCTAGAATGACCAAGCTTTTCCCAAAGCTCCTCTGCAATATGAGGGCAAATAGGAGATAATAGCTTGATAAAGCCTTCTGTAAATGTTTGTGGAACGACTTCTGCTTTATTTGCTTCATTGATAAATACCATTAATTGAGAGATTGCTGTATTAAATCGAAGCCCTTCATAGTCTTCCGTTACTTTTTTCACTGTTTGATGATAGATTTTTTCCAAACCGCCAGAAATTTCTTTGTTTTGAATTTTTGAACTGATTTGATCGTTGTCTTCAACAAATAATCGCCATACACGATCAAGGAATCGTCTAGCACCATCTAATCCTTTTGTTGACCAAGCAATTGAAGCATCAAGCGGGCCCATAAACATTTCATAAAGTCTTAATGTATCTGCCCCATGACTATTGACAATTTCATCTGGATTGACGACATTGCCTTTTGATTTACTCATTTTTTCATTATTTTCTCCAAGAATCATCCCTTGGTTAAACAGCTTATGGAATGGCTCTTTTGTTGGTACTACACCAATATCATATAAAAATTTATGCCAGAAACGTGCATATAATAAATGAAGTACAGCATGCTCTGCTCCACCGATATACGTGTCTACTGGAAGCCATTCTTTTAATTTGTCGGCATCTGCAAATGCTTGATCATTATGCGGGTCGATATATCTCAAGAAATACCAGCAGCTTCCAGCCCATTGTGGCATTGTGTTTGTTTCTCTTCTTCCCTTTTTACCTGTCTTTGGATCAATAACATTAACCCAATCTTCTATGTTTGCAAGTGGAGATTCACCTGTTCCAGACGGTTTTATTTCCGTCGTTTTTGGAAGTGTTAATGGAAGCTGATCGAAAGGAACAGCTGTCATAGTACCATCTTCCCAATGAATGACTGGAATAGGCTCTCCCCAATAACGTTGGCGACTAAAAAGCCAATCACGAAGTCGATAAGTTACTTTCTTCGTGCCAACTTCTTTTTCCTCAAGCCAAGTAAGCATTTTTTGAATGGCGTTCTCTTTGTTTAATCCGTTTAAGAAACCAGAATTAACATGTTCGCCATCACCAGCATAGGCTTCTTGTTCTATATTTCCACCTGCAACGACTTCTTTAATGGGAAGATCGAATTTTTTCGCGAATTGATAGTCTCGCTCATCATGAGCTGGCACAGCCATAATGGCTCCTGTCCCATAACTTGCTAGCACATAGTCTGCAATCCAGATTGGCATTTTTTCTCCATTAACTGGATTTATTGCATAAGCACCAGTGAACACACCTGTTTTATCTTTTGCTAGATCTGTTCTTTCAAGATCACTTTTACTTTTAATTTGATCAATATAAGCTTCAACGGCTGCTTTTTGTACATCTGAGGTTATTTTTTCTACTAAAGCATGCTCAGGAGCCAATACCGCATAGGTTGCACCAAAAAGAGTATCTGGACGAGTAGTGAATATAGTAAAGGTTTCTTCATAACCATCAATGTTAAAGTTTACTTCTGCTCCTTCTGAGCGTCCAATCCAATTTCGTTGCATTTCTTTAATGCTTTCAGGCCAATCCACTTCTTCTAAATCTTCAATAAGACGATCTGCATATGCTGTAATTTTCAGCATCCATTGCTTCATCGGACGTCTTTCTACAGGGTGTCCGCCACGTTCACTCTTTCCATCAATGACTTCTTCGTTCGCTAAAACGGTCCCAAGAGCTGGACACCAGTTAACCGCTACTTCATCAATATATGCTAGCCCTTTTTCAAAAAGCTGAAGAAAAATCCATTGTGTCCATTTATAATAGTTTGGATCTGTTGTATTCACTTCTCGATCCCAATCATAAGAGAAGCCTAAGGCTTTTATTTGACGGCGGAAGTTGTCTATGTTTTGTTTTGTAAATATGGCAGGGTCATTCCCAGTGTCTAAGGCATATTGCTCAGCTGGTAATCCAAAAGCATCCCAACCCATAGGGTGAAGCACATTGTACCCTTGCATTCTCTTTAAACGAGACAGGATATCCGTAGCTGTGTACCCTTCTGGATGTCCCACATGAAGACCTGCTCCTGAAGGATATGGAAACATATCTAGCGCGTAGAATTTTCTTTTTCCTTTATCTTCACTCGTTTTAAACGTTTTATTATTTTCCCAAAATAGTTGCCATTTTTTTTCAATCTGTTGATGATTGAAACTCATTAATTTTTCCTCCTACTTGCATATTTATCCTTATGTTCATTGGATTTTAGCTCATAATAAAAAACCCCTCATCCCGATTAGGGACGAGAGGATTATGTATAATCTTCCCGCGGTACCACCCACATTAGTGAATCATTCACTCGCTTCATACTCCTTAACGCGGAAAACGACAAGTATTACTATTCGTTCATACCTGCAACTCAAAGGCGAGTTCATGATGCTCCCTGGTTGACTTGCACCAACCGTCAACTCTCTAAAACAAGTTACACCACTACTAATCCTTGTCAATGTTTTTTTATTTATGATAACGTTATTGTATAAAATTTCTTTTCAGGATGCAAGTATGCTTTTTATTCCATTCATTTTGGAAATTTAAAATTGGAATGATAATAATTTCCTTACTTAGAAAAATTATTTTTTCCAAAGCTCAAGCAACGGACCTTCATTACCATAAACAGGATCTGTATCTGGACGAGAAACTTGTTGAATATTCTCTCTTAATTGATTGTTTGCTTTTTTTTGCAAATCATAGGATACACCATTTGGATACGCGCCAATAACAGAAAAATCATCGCTTGCTTCAATTCGTTTATGCCCTGTACCTGCTGGAAGCACGATCACATCACCTGCTGAAACTTCAATGATTTTTCCTTTTTCCCCACCAATTTGTATTTTCCCATGACCAGCTCGGATGGCTAATACCTCATGTGCATTGCTATGAAAATGCTGAAAATTATACACTCCATTCGTCCAGCTATTGGACCAATGATTATGTTTAAAGATATCAATTATTTTGTCTGTTCTCCCTTTAAAAGGCTGTTGATAAATCATCACAGAAAAAGTTGGATTGTTAGGAATCGTTCCATCATCCTCAAAACGATATGCTGAAACATTCGATTTTGCCTCATCTGACACTGTTGTATTATTAGCTTCTTTACTTTCAGAAGAAGAATTGGTTGATGTGGAAGCTTTCTTCGATGACTGATTACATGCTGCGAGGATAAGAACAAGTGGTAAAATCAACGAGGTTACTACTTTTTTAAACATTGCCGCTCCCCCTATAGAAATTTACTTACTATTATCCTTACCACTACAAACAGAGAGCTAAACATGAAAGTATTCAAAAGAACACATTATATATCTTATAACCATCCTTTTTCCTTTACAATACTAATCGCTTCAATTCGATTTTTCACATCTAGTTTCGCTAAAATTTCAGATACATAGTTACGTACTGTCCCAGATGATAAAAATAAAATAGAAGCGATTTCCTTTGTCGTTTTTCCATCACCGATCAGTTTTATAATTTCCTTTTCTTTTTCAGTTAAAGGATTTTCGTCTTTTATACTTCCAAAGATCAATTCAGGTGCAAATTCTCTTTTTCCATTCATAATATTTCGTATGGATTCCGCTAATTCATCACTAGATCCGTCTTTTAATAAATACCCATAGATCCCTGCTTTTACCGCTCTCTCAAAGTATCCAGGCCTAGCGAATGTCGTTAAAATAACGATTTTACATAGGGAATGCATTCTATTTAGTTCTTCAGCAACCTCGAGCCCACTTTTTAACGGCATTTCGATATCCATTAAACAAATATCTGGCTTTAAAGATTGAATAAGTGCCAATGCTTCTACTCCATCACCAGCTTGACCTATAACCTCAAGATCATCTTCTAAATCTAATAACGAACTCAGGGCACCACGCAGCATCCGCTGATCCTCAGCAATTAAAATTCGAATCACTAAATTACACCTTCCTTTACCTGACTCATAATAACTGGCACTGTCATCATTAGAAGAGCACCGCTTTGAGTTAATACCTCGAGCGTTCCATTTATAAGTTCGAGCCTTTCCTTTATTCCTTTTAGCCCATTTCCCTCTTCAGCTTTTGAGATAAAGCCAATTCCATTATCATGTACCGATATGGTAATTTCATCATTTACTTGCTTGATTTTCACTGAGCATGCACTTGCCTTACTGTGCTTCACTATATTAGTAATCGCCTCACGGAGACACATACTTAAAATATTATGTGTAAGATGCGGCACATTTTCTAAAGGATCGCTTTCTTTTAAATGAAATGAAATTCCAGCAGTCTTTAAGATTTCTTCTATTTCTATTAACTCTTGTTGAACTAGCACAGTTCGCATGTCTGAGACAAGCTCACGAACCTGTCTTAATGCTGCACGAGATGTCTTCTCTATTTCTTTTGCTTCCATTCGAGCTTTTTCAGGATTTTTATCAATTAATTTATCTACCAATTGGCTTTTTAACGTAATAAGAGAAAAAGTATGGCCAAGCGTATCATGTAAATCTCTTGCGATCCGCATTCGCTCCTCTCTTTTGACAAGCTCTCGGATACGATTGTTGGCATCATCTAATTGTCTTTCGAGCTCCATTTTTTTATTCATAGACCTTATGCCAAAAGGAGAGATCATCATTACAATGATAAAAGGAAAAAGAAAAAGAAGTTTAATCATAGATATGGTCGTTATACTCCATAATACAGGGACTAATATCACAACACCTAGACAAATAAGCGCTTTGTAAAAGCTCTTTTTATTTGAATACCACCCGATGAAATGAGCAGGAAAAAAACCTAAATACACATTATAAATGTTATAAGAACAAGAAAGGACTAAAATAATGATCAATTGCAATGCTAGCCAATAAGAAAAATTCTTCCTTTCGATTGAAACATAAAGCTGCCGATAAGTAACCAAAAATAAAGCTAGCAGCACATAGCCCAAGATCATTTTTGTTCCCTTTTCAGCAGCAATATAAAATCCAGGCATGAGTAAATAGATTAAAAAGATATAGGGAAAAAAGCCAAATCGACTGGGAAATAAATAAAAGCTTCTTTTTTTCTGTTCCAATATTTACACCGCCTTTTCCTGTCTGCTCCTTACATAGCTTGATAATAGCATAAAAAGGAAAAGATAACCTGCTAAGACGAATACATTCATCCACTCTGGGCTATTTCCACGGACAATTTCCCATGCTCCATTTCCAAAATTGTATCCAGGCAGCCATTTTCCAATATCTTGAACAATCTTTGGTAAAACATTAAAGGGCATCCACATCCCCCCTGAGATAGCTAATATCATAAATAAAACATTGCTAATCCCAGTCGCAGTATCAATTCTTTTCATTGTTCCAACAAGAGTACCAAGAGCAAGAAAAGGAAGAGAGCCTATGATGATCCACAACCCACTTAATATCCATTCATCGAGAGGGAGACGCACATCATTTATGATTGCACCGGTAATAAAAATGACAATAATCGAAAAAACGTGAATAAGCGTTTGTCCAAACATTTTGGCAAAAAAGTATACACTAGTTGATAAAGGAGTAATGTGCATAAACCTAGACCATCCTTGGTTTCTTTCTTGTACCTGTCTGATTCCTAATGTCATAATAGCTGAACCCATGACACTATAAACCGTCATTGACATTAAATAATGAGCTTGCCATAATGCTCGGTCTGGAACTTGGATATTAATTACTTTTGTAAAAAGAATATAGAATAAAATTGGCATCATTAATGACCAAAAAACATAGTAGGGGTTACGTAATATTCTCAATACCTCCGCTTTGCATTGCATCCAAACAGTTTTCATTTAGACAATCTCCTTTCTTTCTGTTAATTGTTCAAAGGCCTCTTCTAATTTACCTTGTTCAACTTGAATATCGGATACACTTAGCTTTCTTTCAAATAGCAATGATAAAACATGATCTGTTTGATCCGTTACGAGATAAGTCCGACCTTTTCTTGTATAAACCTCTGACACATATGGGAATTCTTCAAATAATTCGACTCCAATATTTCCCTTTAATAAAAAGGAGACAGATTGCTTAGAAAGCTTTCTTTTAATCTCTATCGGACTTCCTTCAGCCGCGACCTTCCCTTTATGAATTAAGATAATTCTTTCTGCGCTATCATCTGCCTCTTGTAAATAATGAGTTGTAAAAATAATCGTTTTTCCACGTTGCTTTAATTCGTGAAGGGTATTCCAAAATAAACGCCTAGAGTGAATATCCATTCCAACAGTTGGTTCATCTAAAAATAAAATATCAGGATTTCCAGCGAGTGCGAGTGCGAATTCAAGTCTTCTCTTTTGCCCTCCGGAAAGCTTATTTGTTCGTTTTTTAAGATCCACCTCCTCTAAACCGGTATACTGACACAGTTCTTCAACAGTAAAGGGATTTGGATAATAACTGCGAAATAATTTAATGATTTCAATGACCTTCAATCCATCCATCACACTAACTTCCTGCAGCATTGCCCCTATTTTCTCACGAACCTTTTTTTCTGTTGGGTCTAAGTTAAATACCTTTACAGATCCATTTGTAGGCTTTAAAAGACCTAACATCATGGAAATTGTAGTCGTTTTCCCAGCTCCATTTGGACCCAATATAGCAGTTATTTCTCCTTTTTTAATAGAAAAAGAAATATCTTCTACTGCTATGCTTTCTTTATATTTCTTTGAAATATTTTGAAGTGTAATCACTTTGTTCATTTTTTCCACCTCCGCTTTATCTGCTTTTAGTGTACGATTTTAACCATCAGAATTTTAGTGGAGGATGTCATCATTTTGAAATGACATTTGTCATTTTCATTTGGTCAATCTAACATAAAAAAAAGGGTGCTCTAATGATGTAGAGCACCCTTTTTCTAAAAGTGTGATTACGAGGATTGTTCTGGTTCAGGATGAAATTTCGACTTAACAGGCTGACTGCCTTTTTGTTCATATATTTTTTTTGATTCTTTTACTAAATCAACGTCTTTTCCTAATTCTATATCTTGGTTATTTATTCCATTTCTTGTTTTTTGCTCAGGATTATTTTGCTTTGAACGTCTTTTCAATATTGTCCCATCCTTATCCTTAATGTTCAGTTGTGATGAGTTGATGCTGAATTTGTTGAATCTGCAAGCTCATGCGCTGAAGCTGTTCACGCTGCTGTTCGTTAGCACTATGTGCAAGCTTCAATAAATCATTATACGTTTCTTCAAGCTGAACTTGTGCATTTGTATATTCATCATCATTATAATGCTCTTGTCTGCTTCCTTCTTCAAACTGCTCCTTCGCATTTCTAATTACATCCTCGCACTTTTGAAGCATCTCATCAATCGATTGACGAGTAGCCATTTCGCTCCCCCCAATTCCTTTATGTTAGAAGCACAAGGCTTCATTCTTTATTATTGTTTGATTGAACGTTTCCTAATACAACCATGAGTAGTCCAAGTATTCCCAAAACGTTCATTTAATTCTCTTTGGATGAGTTGTTGATTTCATGTTAGTATTAAAGTTATGTTAAAAATAATTAAAGGAGGTTGCTTTTGTGAATCAAGCAAACCCTTTCACATATGCTTCAGACCAAAAACGGTATCATACATGGAATTATCATTTGCGTAATACCTTTGGACATAAAGTATTTAAGGTTGCTTTAGACGGAGGCTTTGACTGCCCAAATCGAGATGGTACAGTTGCGTACGGTGGGTGCACGTTTTGCAGTGCTGCTGGCTCTGGAGATTTCGCAGGGAATCGGGCGGATGATCTTGAAAAGCAATTTATCGAAATTAAGCAAAAAATGCATACAAAATGGAAAGATGGGAAGTATATGGCTTACTTCCAAGCCTATACGAATACTCATGCCCCTGTGGAAATATTAAGAGAAAAATTTGAAAGAGTACTAACTCAAGATGGAGTTGTCGGGCTTTCGATCGCAACAAGACCTGATTGTCTTCCTGGTGATGTTGTTGAATATTTAGCTGAACTGAATGAAAGGACGTATTTATGGGTAGAGCTTGGACTTCAAACTGTCCATGAACGAACCGCCTTGCTTATTAACCGCGCCCATGATTTTGCGTGCTATGTAGAAGGTGTTAAAAAGCTCAGAAAGCATGGTATTCGCATATGCTCTCATATTATTAACGGCTTGCCTCTTGAATCACATGACATGATGATGAATACAGCCAAAACAGTTTCTAATCTTGATGTTCAAGGTATCAAGATTCATCTTCTTCACTTACTTAAAGGAACACCAATGGTTAAGCAATACGAAAAAGGCATGCTCGAATTTCTCTCCTTTGAAAAGTATGTCCAATTAGTATGTGATCAATTAGAAATTTTACCTCCTGAAATGATTGTCCATCGAATTACTGGTGATGGCCCGATTGATTTAATGATCGGACCGATGTGGAGTGTCAACAAATGGGAAGTTCTTAATGCGATTGATGCTGAATTAATGCGTAGAAACAGCTGGCAAGGGAAATATTATCAACCAAGTCAGGAAGAGGTAAAGGTATGAAATTAGAACGAATCCTCCCCTTTGCAAGAACATTATTAGAAAAAGCCATCAGTTCCGGAGATATAGTCGTTGATGCCACTTTAGGAAATGGGCATGATACACTCTTTTTAGCTAATTTGGTTGGAGGAAATGGGAGAGTATTTGGATTTGATGTTCAAAAAGAAGCCGTTGTAAAAAGCCAACAAAGATTAGCTGAACAAAAAGTCAATGATCGAGTAACGATCTTTCACAAAGGACATGAGCATTTATTAGAAAGCATCCCAACTGCATATCACGGATTCATTACAGGAGCGATTTTTAACTTAGGCTATTTACCAGGTGGAGATAAAACGATTGTAACGAAATCAAAAACAACGATTTCTGCGATTGAACAATTGCTGAAAATAATGGCTTCAGAAGGAATCATAGTGTTGGTCATTTATCATGGACATGCTGAAGGAGAAATAGAACGGAATGATTTATTAGCTTATGTAAAAAATCTAGATCAGAAAAGTGCGCATGTTCTTCAATATCAATTTATCAATCAAGCGAATCATCCACCATTTATTATTGCCATTGAAAAAAGGTAAAAAATGAAGCATCCATTAGGGAGATTGCATTTTCTCTAATAGATGCTTTATTTGTTTGTTTCTATCTATCTATTCTTAAACAACCATTTTTGAACATTTCTATAGATTCTTCCATTTATATAAAAAAATAAACTAGTTGGTCCACTTGATTTAATCATATTCTTTGCTAATTTCCGAACATTCTTTTGTTTATACACTTTTTCATCAGATAAATAAATGGCAAGTAAGCCACGGTTAATTAATTGATGGAAACGTCGATGCGGAAGTTTTTTCGTATGCATATCCGCTTCCATAATAAAATGCTTTAAACGAGAAAATAATTGTTCTTCATCATCATAATAAAAACAAAAATTTAAATCTCCTTCTGTACGATCTTCTTCTTGATCAATGAAATAATCGAGCAAAATATGGAGCCCTTGTATATATGGAAAATAGCCATCTCTAATATTTTCAGCGTGTTTTTGTTCAAATTTGCTTTGGAAAGCATATGAAACAAGGCAAAAAATCCCTAGTGTAGATCCTGAGCATGCTGAAAACTCATACCACTTCATGTCAGGAAGCTTTTTTTTATAATGATTAAACCAGTTTGTTAAGCGTGGGATTCGTTCCTCTACTGCAACGTGCTTATGTATTTGAAGATCACAATAATATTGACATAACTCTAATAAATAGTCCTTAATCCATTGATAATTACTGATTTTATTTAGAACTCCTCGACATGTCGCCGCTAAATCATACAAATATTGCCCATCATCTTGTTCTTCTCTAAATCGGTAATAATTCTTTGGACTAGCGCTTAAACTCAAAGCATCTTTCATCGATTCATGCAAAGCTTCAAAATCTTTAGGATCTAATGATGTGCTTCGGTCACAAAGATTATCTAAGTAATCGCTTATGGTTTGATAGGCTACAATAAATTTAATAGCCTCTTGATAGTGTTTCATAGCCATCAAAGCCATTATAGCTCCACCTTCACAATGAAAGGTTTTCTTTTCAATGCTATCTAAAGCTTGTTTACGTAATTCTGCATTAGGAATTGCTTCAGCTCTTTTTTTCCAATAGGATAATTCATGGTGAACAGTTGGCAGAACTTTTCGATATACATTTGACATTAAAGTAATGGATATTGAAGGGACAGACATCAATTATTACCTCACTTATACAATATAGCCAATTGCTTTTAGCTGACTATTGACAAAATCCTTTGCATATTCAAATACTTCTTCTCGCTCTGGTTCATTAAAAATTTCATGATAGCATTTTGGCCATTCCTTAAAGCGCTTCTCTGATAAAGTAGACTGATTAAACCAATTTTTAACCGTTTGTTTATTCACTATTTTGTCATCGCCACCTTGCATGACAAGCAGTGGTATATCTTGCATCTTCTCCATATTTTCAAAAGCTACATGAATCGCATAAATTAATTCGCGGTACCACCGAATCGATACCTTTGTTATGTAGAGAGTGTCATTCATATCAGCTTCACGAACATCTTGATTTCGAGTAGCCATATCAATTGTTAATCCAGATGGAACCCTTAGACTAGGAAACAGCTTGTTTAATCCAAAAGATGCCATATTTAACAATTTTGAAGGATATTTAATCAAGCCAAGACATGGCGATGATAGGATAAGACCCGCTATGTTTAATCTTTCTTCTTGTAATAAACGGATGGAGACAAGCCCTCCCAAACTATGACCAATTAAAAATACAGGCAGCTCAAATTGATAAGCAGCTTGTACCCAATCCTTCACTTCAAATATATATTCATCAAAAGAGTCAATGTGACCTCTCCTTGTCCTTGTTGTCATTCCTTGCCCCGGAAGATCACCCATGACTACATGAAAACCAGATAGACGCCACATTTCAATCAACCAGCCATAACGACGGTGATGTTCCATTGCACCATGAACAATGACAACCACTGCTCTTGCGTCACCTTCAGCTTCCCATTTCCACATCCCTTTTCCTCCTAGTAAAAACTTACAATGCTTATATTACTATTATTACACTTTTCATTGCTTTGACAAACCATTCTACCACAAAAGAAAAAGAACTTCATGTGCAACGATAAACTTGTATTTGGACGTCCTATTATTTTTTGGAAATGTTACAATAAGGGAGAATTAAGCATTTGTTTACCAGTGATTATATAGTGATGATCGGTATCAAGTTAAACCTAATCTTAATCCTCTTTCAAGGTGGCATCTATGAATTTATTATTTCTACTATTTTTCGCTAGCATTCTCGTTTGGATCATTTTGATCATATACCTACAAAAAAACCAACAAGCTCTAAAACGGTTATTCATTCTACTACTTATCATTTTCCCTATTGAAATAGCCGTATTTTTTCAACAAGTAAATAAAGAACCGAACGAAATCTTAAACAGAAATCAAAATACTCAAATAGCACCACTGATTAGCCATGCAGAAGCTAATAACACTAGTAGGTTTGAGGCACCTATTATAAAAATAAAGGAACAAATATTACTTGAGGCTCCCATTATACGCCAATTGCCAGAGCTGCCTCGAGGGTGTGAAGTTACGAGCCTAGCCATGCTTCTACAATATGCCAATATCAATATTGATAAGCTAACCTTGGCAACCGAGATTGTAAAGGATTCTACACCCTACCAAGTAAAGGATGGAGCCATTTATTATGGAAATCCAAATGATGGCTTTATAGGCGATATGTATTCGTATAGTCAACGTGGATTTGGTGTCTACCATAAACCTATTCAACAGCTTGCTGAAAAATACATGCCAAATCAAATGATCGACATAACTGGTGTCGATTTTGAAGAATTAAAAATATATTTATCTGATCATCGACCAGTATGGGTAATAACGAATACCTCTTATAAAAAGCTGCCTCAAAGCCAGTTTCAAACTTGGAATACCCCCATTGGTAAAGTTCAAGTTACTTTAAAAGAACATTCTGTACTTATTACAGGATATGATCAGCAGCATGTATATTTTAACGACCCTTTAACGGGTGAGAAAAATAAAAAAGCACCCTTATCGGAATTTGAAGAATCCTGGGTGCAAATGGGCAAACAAGCTATTACCTATAAACCTTCTTAGGGAAATTTTTTTAGGCTGTTTTCATATAGATTGTTGCTTTTAAACGCGCAGCCTGCATACACTTCGCTTTCCGTGGGCGAGCGTCGAGCCTCCTCGTCGTATACGCTCCTGCGGGGTCTCGTCTTTCTCGCATTCCCACAGGAGTCTACGTGTATGCGGGCTGCTAAGAAACGCTTTTCCAAATGTATTATGTAAAAAACAACAAACTTTGAGAAAACAGCCTTTTTTTATTAACTTATATACAAAGGAATCAGGTGGAAAGCTGAATTCCACCTGACGCAAAACTCTAACTGTATTTTTTAGCCTTTTACAGTTTGTCCTTCTTTCTGAGCTAAATATTCCTTTTCAAATGAATATTTTTTTTCGATGTAGACCGAATGCCAAACCATAAACATAAGCACCGTCCAAATTTTCCGGCTGTTATCAGCTTTGCCTTGACAATGATCCTCTAACAGATTTAAGACATAGTTCTTGTTCAATAAATAATCTGTATTGCTCTCACGAATGATTTTTTTCGCCCACTCATTCATTTCATTTTTTAACCAATGACGAATTGGCACAGGGAAGCCTAGCTTTTTCCGGTTCAACACGTGGTCTGGAACGATCCCTTCAGCTGCTTTACGTAAAATGTATTTCGTTGTCCCTTCAGCCGTTTTAAGACTTGTTGGAATTCTTGATGCTACCTCAAAAACTTTTTTATCTAAAAATGGAACACGAAGCTCCAATGAATGAGCAAGGGTCATCTTATCTGCTTTTAATAAAATATCGCCTCTCATCCAAGTATGGATATCAATATACTGCATACGATCAACAGGATCATAGCCTTTTGTTTCTTCGTATAATGGCTTTGTAATGTCTGTATAGCGCAATCCTTCTTTATAAACAGCTAACAAATCATTCTTTTCTTCTTCTGAAAACATTTTCGCGTTCCCAATATAGCGCTCTTCCATTGGAGTAACACCACGTTCAATAAAGCTCTTTCCTCTCATTCCCTCTGGCATCATCCGAGCTATTGCTCTTAATAAAGATTTTCCTGCTTGAGGAATTTTATTAAATACGTCAAGAGATTGAGGCTCACGATAAATATTATATCCACCGAATAGCTCATCCGCTCCTTCACCTGATAAAACAACGGTTACATGCTTTCTTGCTTCTCTTGAAACAAAGTACAATGGAACACATGCTGGATCAGCTAATGGATCATCCATATGCCACATTATTTTAGGAATTTCTTTCATGTATTCATCCGGTGTAATCACATAGCTAATATTTTCGACGCCAAGTTTTTCAGCCGTTTCCTTCGCCACATCAATTTCACTAAAACCATTATGCTCAAATCCTACTGAAAAGGTTTTAATAGATGGATGAAATTCCTTTGCAATCGAAGCAATAATAGAAGAATCAATCCCGCCTGAGAGAAAGGAACCAACTGGCACATCACTTCGCATGTGAATTTTAACAGAATCGAATAATACATCTTTTATTTCTTTGATAAAATCTTGTTCAGATTTTTGAACTGGCTGAAACGAAGCCTTCCAATATCGTTGAATGTTCATTGGTGAACCAATTTTTTTTGTAAAGTAATGTCCTGGCTCAAGCTTTTGAATTCCTTCAGACATGGACTCTGGCTCAGGAACAAACTGGTATGTTAAATAATGCTGTAACGATTCATAATTGATCACATCATTTTCTAACGCTAACAAGATGCTCTTCTTTTCAGAAGCAAAGAAGGTTTTGTCTCCATCTTCTAAAAAGAAAAATGATTTAATTCCAAAAGGATCTCTAGCACCATATAGTTTTTGCTCTTGTTTATCCCAAATAACAAAGGCAAACATGCCTCGAAGTTTTTCAACGGTTTTTTCTTTTATTTGACTGTATAGGGCAATAATGACTTCCGTATCACAGCTTGTCTTAAAGTTTAACCCTTCGTTGATCAATTCTTCTCGTAATTCCACATAATTATAGATTTCTCCGTTAAAAATAATCCAGTACCGTTCATCCTCGAAGCTCAGCGGTTGATGACCAGCTGCAACATCTATAATACTTAAACGGCGAAAGCCAAATTGAATATGTTCATCGACATAGTATCCTTCATCATCAGGTCCACGATGCGTAATAATTCTTGTCATGTCCTGAAATTTTTGCGTTTGATATTCTTCAAAATTTTGTGCTTTGTTATATACACATCCAACAAATCCACACATTTATGTAAGTCACCTTCTCCATTTTCACTTTAATTCCCACATAACCTTTGAGAAATTTTTACATTAAAACCTTAATATTTATTTAACTATATTACCACTAAATCCATGAAAATGGCATCGTATTTCTTATAAAAACAATTTTTAACAGCTTATACGATCATCGCACTTAGTAAACCTAATTATATGATGATTAGACGAAAAAATAGAAAAAGGAGTTACACTATTCATGCAACTCCCACCTTTTTATTTGGCTCTGTTAAATTCCATTGTTGATTTTCAAAAGGTCAGGGAATCTACTCCCTTTCCGCGGACGAACCGGCAAGCCTCCTCGCTCGTACCTCCCTGCGGGGTCTTGCCAGCCCGTTTTTCCGCAGGAGTCTCGCAGATTCCCTTCCCATAAACAACATTATCGTTTGACTGAGCCTTTTATTTAATCATTAATCATTAATTATTACTTACTTGTTCACGAAGAGTCTCTGCTTTATCAGTAAGCTCCCAAGGAAGATCAATATCGTTGCGTCCAAAATGACCGTAAGCAGCTGTTTGCTTATAAATTGGACGACGAAGATTTAACATTTTAATAATTCCTGCTGGACGTAAGTCAAAGTTTTGTCGAACAAGTTCAATAAGAACATCTTCACTTACTTTCCCTGTTCCAAACGTATCAATCGAAATAGATACGGGCTGAGCAACACCAATTGCGTAGGCAAACTGAACTTCAACCTTATCAGCAAGTCCTGCAGCAACAATATTTTTGGCTACATAACGAGCTGCATATGCCGCTGAACGGTCAACTTTTGTTGGATCCTTCCCAGAGAAAGCTCCCCCGCCATGTCTAGCGTATCCGCCATATGTGTCAACGATGATTTTTCTTCCTGTTAATCCAGCATCTCCTTGAGGTCCACCAATGACAAATCGACCAGTAGGGTTAATGAAGTACTTCGTGTTTTCATCGATTAACTCTTTTGGAACAACTGGATTAATGACATATTCTTTTAAATTACGTTGAATTTGCTCTAATGTTGTTTCAGGATGATGTTGAGTAGAAATAACAATCGTGTCAATACGAACAGGCTTGTCGTTTTCATCATACTCTACCGTCACTTGAGTTTTTCCATCTGGTCTTAAGTAAGGAAGAATATCTTCTTTTCGAACTTCTGTTAATCTTCTAGAAATTTTATGTGCTAATGAAATAGGAAGAGGCATAAGCTCCTTTGTTTCATTACACGCAAATCCAAACATTAGACCTTGGTCTCCTGCACCAATCGCTTCAATTTCCTCATCACTCATTTGACCTTCACGAGCTTCTAGAGCTTTGTCCACTCCTTGGGCTATATCAGCAGATTGCTCGTCGATTGAAGTTAGTACAGCACAAGTTTCAGCATCAAAACCGTATTTCGCACGTGTATAACCAATCTCTTTAATCGTATCACGGACAATTTTTGGAATATCTACGTATGTAGACGTTGTAATTTCTCCTGCTACCAATACTAAACCCGTTGTAACAGAAGTTTCTGCTGCCACACGAGCATTTGCATCCTTTGCTAAAATTGCATCTAAAATCGCATCAGAAATTTGGTCACAAATTTTATCTGGATGACCTTCAGTAACTGATTCAGAAGTAAACAAACGGCGTTTTGTTGACATTCTGATACCCTCCTTATTTATATAATGTAAGAGAGGTTGTGTAGTTTGGTAAATACGTCCCTAGTTAACCTCAAATTGATACGGTACTCATTCCCTAAGTAGTATGAAGTAAACATAGAGCTTTTATGAAATATTAAACAAAACTTTAAGATTTCATAGCCTCCACATTAAATGTACAATTTTAAAAAAGCATTCTATCAAAATGCAAAGAACCAAAAGTGCAAGCGTCTTGAATAGCCCTGAAGAAAAATGTTCATTTGGCTCCAAAAGTGCTTTTTACTTTTTGAGACAAAGGGTTATTTTTCACAAGGGCTAGACGCTGGAGCTGGACGTGGATACTCTTTAATCGAAGTGTTCCACAGCAAACTATTTTATAGTTCCTATAAAAATAAAAAACCTTTCCAATTGTGAAAAGGTTGAAAGCAAATTGATTCGCGCCTTTCACTCTTATCGTTCAAGGAAAATAGCCTTGCGTCAGGTTAGCACCTTTCCTTACAAATAGATCTAAATGATTAAAAACACTCTTCTCGAATAAGCTCCTATTCTCAAACTGATTTATAATTCAGTTCTTGAATATTCGCTTCAAATTACATATTCGATCAAAGCTTTTCAATTAAGTACCTTGTAAAGTAGGTTGCTGGGTTTCATTGGGCCTGTCCCTCCACCAGCTCGGGATAAGAGAGTATCCGTTCAAATTAGAATGATACCGTATCATACCAAATGGTGTCAATCATTTTTCACATTTTATTTACAGTGAAGACATTCTTCTTTATTTTTGATAGAGGGTAACACATCTCTTAGATTCTTTCATTTCATACCTATTCCAAACGGCAGCTTCCACTTTCACATCCTTTTTTATAAAGCCTATGCCGATTATTGGCTATCCATCGAT
Organism: Bacillus sp. 03113; assembly: GCF_006546985.1. Taxonomy (GTDB): domain Bacteria; phylum Bacillota; class Bacilli; order Bacillales; family Cytobacillaceae; genus VATK01. Next base: position 34,512 of record NZ_VATK01000018.1, on the reverse strand, counting down.
AAACTGGATTTCCGATAAAAGAAGCAAAAGGAAGATAACAAACAAGTGCAAAGAAAAAAGTCACTGGCAAAAAGAGCATTAACAACCTAATTGCATAAAATCCCCTTTTTACACTTCCGCTAGACGTAATCACATGAAGCTCTTTTCGCAATTCAGATGGCTTAAAAGAACAAGAAGAGTTTTCATTTTCAAAATCCTGTAAAGAAATCCATTCTATTTTATGAAATAAATCTAACTTCTTCAAATTGTTCTTTGTTTCTTTACATAAAGAGCAGTTTGCATCGTACAAAACAATAAGTTTCATCCTTTTCATCCCAATCGTTTATCAATTCTAATAATAGTATATAGTAATGGCAAATTATTAACATTTTTTTTAAACGCATGACTTCCATCACAATTAGTATAGACTATTTAAATAAATGTGTTATACTATTTTTAGTTGTAATCGTTTTCTACTACATTCTTATATAAGGAAGTGAATAACATGAATTCAATCAGCTTGTCTTTTGAGTTAGCAGAACTACTTACTGGATCAAATATTCAATCTCAATTATCTGTCCCTCAACTAGTTGAAAAAGTATTGCAACGTAAAGAAGGAAGCTTAAGCTCTACTGGAGCAGTTTGTGTGACAACCGGTGCATATACTGGAAGGTCACCTAAAGACAGATTTATTGTAAAAGAGGCATTCATCGAAGACAAAATTGATTGGGGTTCAGTTAATCAGCCTATTTCAGATGAGGTTTTTTCAAATCTGTATCGAAAAGTACTGCTTTATTTAAAGCAAAAGGAAGAAATTTTTGTTTTTAAAGGCTTTGCAGGAGCTGACAAAAACTATCAGCTTCCTATTCAATTAATCAATGAATATGCTTGGCATAATCTATTTGCTCATCAATTGTTTATTCGACCAACCCTGAAAGAACTAAATGAGCATCATGCTGAATTTACAGTGATTTCTGCTCCAGGCTTTCATTCAAATCCACTTCTAGATGGCACAAAATCCGAAGCTTTTATTGTCATTTCTTTTAAAAGGAGAATTGTGCTCATTGGAGGAACGGAATATGCGGGTGAAATAAAGAAATCAATTTTTTCCATTATGAACTATCTTCTTCCAGATAAAAGTGTTCTTTCTATGCATTGCTCTGCGAACGTTGGCGCAGAGGGGGATGTAGCACTCTTTTTTGGACTCTCTGGAACAGGAAAAACGACCCTATCAGCTGATTCCAATCGACGATTAATAGGTGATGATGAACATGGTTGGTCTGATGATGGAATATTCAATATTGAAGGCGGCTGTTACGCAAAATGTATTCATTTAAGTAAGGAAAAAGAACCTCAGATTTATAATGCTATTCAATTTGGGTCTGTATTGGAAAATATAGTGTTTAACCAAATAACAAGAGAACCAAACTATCAGAATGGAAGAATAACTGAAAATACAAGAGCTGCATACCCTATCCAAGCCATCGATCATATTGTTTACCCAAGTATGGCTGGTCATGCTAACACAATTATTTTCCTTACAGCTGATGCTTTTGGTGTTATGCCTCCAATATCTAAACTCACAAAGGAACAAGCTATTTACCATTTCTTAAGTGGATATACGTCTAAGCTAGCTGGAACGGAGAAAGGCATCACAGAACCACAAGCTACTTTTTCAGCTTGCTTTGGTTCACCATTTCTTCCTTTGCCAGCGATTCGCTATGCGGAAATGCTCGGTGAAAAAATTAGCAAGCATCATACAAAGGTTTTCCTTATTAATACAGGATGGACAAGCGGACCCTATGGTATTGGAAAAAGAATTAAGCTAGCCTATACAAGGGCAATGGTACGTGCCGCTCTAGATGGTGATTTAAATCATACTGAAACTATTAAGGAGCCTATTTTTGGTTTAGAAATCCCCCTTCATATTCCAGGTGTACCAGATGAAGTACTTCAGCCAATAAAAGCATGGTCTGATCCAAAGCTTTATGAACAAAAAGCACGTGAGCTTGCCAGAAAATTCGAAGAAAACTATAAAAAATTTAATCTATAAAGTAACAGGCACCAATATATCGAATATTGGTGCCTGTTAGCTTAATTCGTTGAATTTAATGAAATAAGCTGATAGGTGATAGAGGTTTGATCCTTTTCCCACTCAACTTTCTTTATTAACGCTATTCCACTTTGCTCTCCATTTATTGTTTTCTTAACCTCAATAGGGATGTCGAGAGGGTAAAGGCGATAGCCTTCCTTTACTAAAGTAAAGTAATTATCGTAAAGACGACTTTCTTTTCCCTTCGTAACAATCATGGTATTTAATTCTAACGGCATTCCCATTTGGATCACCCCTTATTATTCCTTGAAATATATTTTACCATTATGTTCTTTGCTTTTTCATCCATGATGTAAGCTCTTGAACTATTTTTCGATTCATCCCTGGAGGGAAATAGTGTGTATATGCTTCAAAATACCAGCATTCAACTGATTTCCGCAGTTCTCTCAACCCGTTTTCAAGTCGATAAGCATGCTCAATTGACACATTCTGATCTTTCACACCATGAATGATCAGTACGGGGGCTTGTATTTGTACTATTTCGAACAATGGCGTTCGGCTCTCATACCGCTCAGGATATTTTGCAGGTGTTCCTCCTATCACTCTTTTCATCATCCTGCGCAAATCCGTTCTTTCTGAATAGGTTAAAAACATATCACTCACTCCGCCCCATGTAACTACAGAAGCGGTTTCTTGGAAATGAATGCCCGTCCATAAAGCCATTACTCCTCCTCTGGAAAAGCCAAAAACATGGACACGATCAACTCTTGGATGCATGGCAAGTAAAGCAAATGCTGAATAAGCATCTCCTCGATCGGCCCCTGCGAAATCCTCGTTTCCTTCTCCGCCTTGATTACCTCTATAAAACGGAGCAAATACGATAAATCCTTCCGATGCGAATTGAATAATTCGACCAGGTCTTACATTTCCCACATTTTTTATTCCGCCTCGTAAATAAAGAAAACCATCATAAGACTGTCCATCCTTAGGTTCAGCTAACATTCCCTTTACTTTTAAGCCATCTGAAATGTATGTAATAATGGATAATTCAATACATGGATGGGGCGAAGGAAAGCGTTCCCTTTGAATTATTAAGTCCCTGAAATTAATCAACATAATCACCCCATATTTTATGACAATGCCCCATATTGAAAATCTTACAATATTCCTGTTTAAAATGAGGATATCAGCTCAATTTTATGTAATCATACTTTATTAACGAAAATCTGTTATAAGAAGCGATACCTTTAATTTAAATTTCATCCAACGTATTCTTCATATTTTCTATTACTTTTATACATTTTTCCATAACCTTATCCTTCATAATAAAGCTGTATTGCTTTTCCCAGCGTAAATCAATAATATTTCCCTTTACAAAAATGGGGCCATTTGTTTCAAAATAGAAGGATAAAGGCTGTAGCTTCTCGATGATTCCGAAGAAAACAGCTTTAACAAAAGTGGATGTTTGATCATTCACCTCGTACTCTCCAATATATACCAAACTCTTCAGTAAGGCTCCTGTTTCTTCTTTTACCTCTCTAATTGCCGCAGCCTCTAATGATTCTCCTGCTTCTATTTTTCCGCCTGGGAATTCCCATCCGCGAATCTTATGATTCGTTAAAAGCCATTCATCCTTTAGCCGACAAATAACAATGACATGCTTTGGCTTTTCTGGAAAAGCATTTTGTTGAAACGAGAGACGAACAGTCGCTCCCCTTGTATCATAAAATAATTCCATAGCAACCTCTCTTTAATGAATTTATCCTATTAAAAATCGTTCTGAATCATTCACTTTATCCATTATTATAATCCTGAACACTTTTGGTGAAAACGAATTGGTGTCGTTTCTATTGTAAATTTGTCCATATTTAAAAATTTAGGCAAAATTTTTCTTTTTTACTTGCGATAAAGTAATATTAAAAAGATAATAAAAATAACTTGAAATGAGCAGTTCAAAAAATTTATACTTTCTTTACTTTAAATAAAAGATCATTAATGGATACAAGACTTATCTGTGTAAATAATATATGTTAATAGGAGGTGTGACAAATGAAAATCATTGACGAGCTTTACAAACTTTATCGGCATAAATTAACTGGGGACGAAGAAGATATTGATATGCTGACATTTGCTTTTTTAGAAGAAATGACTCGAGAGGACCTTCTCAATCTTATACAAGAAATGGATAATCAAGAGCTCTACGACCTAATGGGGATTTATGTAATTGAAACTTTGAAAGGGAAATTTGCAAGTGAAGGCTATGGTCAGCATAAAAGTCCCCCTTATTACCACCGAAATGTACATTAGAAAATTTTACATATCCTGCTTATTAAAGCGCTTTATCAAGAAATAGGTTTTTGATAAAGTGCTTTTTTTAAAAAGAGAAGGTATTTTTTAATGATGCATAATTAATGAACCCTTTGATAATTTTTATTGACTCTCTTTTCGAAAACGTGAAACTCGAAATTAGATGTTCCTTCCACGTCCATGTTAAAATACTGATGATGCAAGGAGATTAGTAAGATATTCATATATCCAGCATAAAGTAAGATACAACCCGATTGATTGTCTACATCTAATTTTTCATTCATTATTGAATAGATTCTCTGGAAGGATTTTGTCGAATGTCAATTTATTCCATTTTAGTCAGCCTTATTCTTATCTTGAATATCATTTTTGCTTCAGTCCTTATTTTTTTAGAACGGAAGGATGCTGGTGCAAGCTGGGCATGGTTAATGGTATTATTTTTTATTCCAATTTTAGGATTTATTTTATATCTTACTTTTGGTCAAAACTTAACAAAAAGAAAAATGTTTCAATGGGACGATCAAAAGAAGATTGGCATCGAGCAAATCATTTCTTCCCAATTATTAGAAATTAGCCGAAACGAGTTTCATCCTTCAAATGAACTTATCAAATCAAATTTAGACTTAATTTACATGCATGTTCATAATAATGATGCTGTCTATACAGAAGACAATCATCTTCAAATTTTTACAGACGGGAATGATAAATTTAACGCCTTATTAGCTGATATTAAGGGAGCAAAAAACCATATTCATTTGCAGTATTATATTTTTCGATATGATAATATTGGAAAAAAACTCGTACATACACTAGCAAATAAAGCAAAAGAAGGAGTACAAGTAAGAGTTTTATATGATGATCTTGGCTCAAGATCATTAAGAAAACGATTTTTCAAAGAGCTTCGTCAAGCCAGTGGCGAAGTAGAAGCATTTTTTCCTTCCCGCTTTCATCTTATTAATTTTCGATTTAACTTTAGAAATCATCGGAAGCTCTCGATTATCGACGGAAAAATTGGATATGTTGGAGGCTTTAATGTTGGAGATGAATATCTTGGGTTAAGCCCAAAGTTTGGATATTGGCGTGATACTCATCTTCGTATTGAAGGAAGTGCTGTACACGCGATTCAAACGAGGTTTATCTTAGATTGGAATCAAGCCTCTCATCGCCATGACATTCATTATTCAAAAGATTATTTTCCAGATATTCAATCAAACGGACAGATTGGGATGCAAATTGTAACAAGCGGTCCGGACTCTGAATGGGAGCAAATAAAAAATGGTTATATTAAGATGATCTCCTCTGCTAAAAAATCAATTCTAATTGAAACTCCATACTTCATCCCAGACAGCAGCCTATTAGATGCACTCAGAATTGCGGCTCTATCTGGCATTGATGTAAACATTATTGTCCCTAACAAACCTGATCATATGTTTGTCTATTGGGCCACTTACTCTTATATTGGGGAAATGCTTAAAACAGGTGCAAAAATATTTATTTATGAAAATGGCTTCATTCATGCCAAAACAATCATTATTGATGAAAAAATTTCTTCAGTGGGCACGGCAAATATTGATGTCAGAAGCTTTCGCCTTAATTTTGAAGTAAATGCATTTCTATACAATGAAGATGTTGCAAAGAAACTAACCGAGTGCTTTTACAAAGATTTAAAGCTCTCTAAAGAATTAACGTATGAACAATACTTACAAAGACCGTTAATGATCCGATTTAAAGAATCGATTTCTAGACTGCTTTCTCCCATTCTTTAATAAGAAAAGCGCAAGCGACTTGGTCAGCCCTGAAGAAAAATGTTCACATGACTCAAAAAGTGTTTTTTACTTTTAGAGGCATGAGGTTATTTTTCACAAGGGCTAGGCGCTGAAGCTAGACACCCGTCGGACTTCAGAAAATTTATACTTTCCTACCTAACAAATAAGGAAGCCAAAAGAATGTGCCTATCTAGGTCACACACTCTTATGGCTTCCTTATTTTAATGCTTAAAAAATTTGTTTTAAATCTTCCTTGCTTTGTTCCAGCCAAAAATTCATTAAACGTTTTGCTCCATCTAAATCGTGAAGCTTTGCTTGACCGCATTGTTTTTCATTTGCTGCGGGAATATCAATGACTTCAATTGCATCCTTCAATGTGTCATCTAATAAATCAATAATTTCTTCCACTGTAGGCTCACCGCTTACTACTAAGTAGAAACCTGTTTGACATCCCATTGGAGAAATATCGATTATATCAAAATGGGAATGCTTTTCAGCGTATTTTCGAATATTAAAAGCAAGTAAATGCTCTAGTGTATGAATCGCTTCCGGCTTCATAGCCTGTTTATTCGGCTGACAAAAACGAATATCAAATTTATTAACGACTCCGTCGCTACCTACTTTGTGCACACCACAATGTCTAACATATGGAGCTTTTACAGCTGTATGATCTAATTCAAAGCTTTCAACTGAAGGCATTGAACATCACTCCTTTTTCTGTTTTTTTCTATTATAACTTAATTTCCAACTAAATTCATCAGTATAATACGAATACTGGATATTTAGACTATTCACATTCATTATGCTATGTTTTATAGAAAGTATTATGATCAATTCACAATTTAAGGATGAAGATAAATGCTGAAATTTTTATTTATTGCTATAATACGATTTTATCAAACCGTTATTTCACCATTTACACCACCAACATGTCGTTTTTATCCAACATGCTCTCAATATGGACTAGAGGCCATAAAAAAATATGGAGCAATAAAAGGAGGATGGCTTACACTGAAACGACTCGTAAAATGCCATCCTTTTCATCCTGGTGGGATTGACCCAGTCCCTAAACAATGGTCAATGAAAACAAAGTCTCATAAGCACCATCGTATAAAGTAAACTCGTTTCAGCTGAATGAACCGAGTTTATCCCGCATTAACGGGCAGTAAGATCCACCTCAAGTTTATAAATATAAACAAGAAAAAATCCTATGTGGGTTAACTGCCCGTAAAAGCCCGACGACGGACAGGACGTCCTAATCAAGCGAATGCCACAGGATGTGGCATGTATGAGCGTGATTGGTGAAATAAGACTTTTCTTTGGGCTTCAGCCCTTAGAAAAGTCAATCAGGCTCTGCGTGACAAACAATCAATGGGGAATGGCAGACAAAAGCGCGACGTTGTCGCATTGTCTGCACTAGTACTTCCTGTACGTCGAGAAAACCCCCACTGATTGAAGTTTCACCTTACTTTTCATATCCATCAATAACTAAATCTAATTTTCCAGTTGAAGGACTAATAACTAGCCCATGTACAGGTACATTGTTTGGCAAAAGAGGATGATTTTTAATGATATCAACACTATGTGCCACACTATCACATACATCTTCAAAGCCTTTTAACCACTCTTGAACATTTACCCCTGAATAATTCAATGTATCAAATATGTTATCTGAAATTCCTCTTGATTTCATACTATCAATCATAACTTCAGATTTCATCCCACTCATTCCACAATCCCTATGACCAATGACGAGCACTTCGTCTGCTTGAAGCTGGTAGACGGCAACTAATATACTTCTCATAATACTGCCAAATGGGTGTGTAACCAACGCCCCAGCATTTTTAACAATTTTCACATCGCCATTCCCTACATTTATTGCTTTTGGCAGTAATTCAATTAATCGGGTATCCATACATGTTAAAATGACCATGCGTTTATTTGGAAATTTCGTTGTCGCATATTGCTCATATTTTTTCTCAGCTACAAACTCTTCGTTGAACGATAATATGTCTTGCAATAAACTCATTTCTTCCACCCTCTTTGAATACAATTTCAATTTTCTCACACCTCTCTAGATTAATGGAACAAATTTTTTTTGTAAATATATATGCACGAAAAGTTTTTCCCTTTTATCCCGAATTAGGCAGGACCCCCATTGATTATTTTCCTAAGAACGGAAAAGTTTACATATTTCGTTTCAAAACGCTAACAATAAAGGTATGGATTTGAATGAAAGGAAGAATTAATGAAATGAACGACTTATTAATTGCTAGAAGTATGTTTGGAACAACGATGGGATTTCATATTATTTTTGCCACTATTGGTGTGGGTCTTCCTCTTATGATGATAACTGCTGAGTTGATGTATCAAAAGACGAAGGATCTTGAATATGTCATCATGGCAAAAAGATGGACAAAAGCTTTTGCTGTCTTATTAGGTGTAGGCATTCCAACTGGAACCATTGCAGGAGTGCAGCTTTCCTTATTATGGCCTGGTTTTATGGAGGTGATTGGGAAAGTCATGGCCTTACCTTTTCAAATTGAAATATATGCATTTTTCATTGAAGCTTTATTTATGTCCATTTACGTTTACGCTGCAGAAAGAATTCCACCATGGATGAGAATCACAAGCTTATTATTAGTAGCACTAGGTGCATTTGCTTCAGCTGTCTTAATTACAAATGTGCACGCATTTGAAGGTACTCCCCAAGGATTTCGAATCGAAAACGGAGAGATTGTAGATGTAGAACCTTGGAAAGCTTTCTTTAATCCCACCTTCTTTGTAACAGCTGGGCATGTAGCCTTGTCTGCTTATACAACAGGAGCATTTATCGTTGCTTCTGTCTCTGCGTATAAAATGCTTAAAACAGACTTTGGAACAAGAGTCTATCAATTTCATCAGAAAGCATTAATGCTTAGCTTAGTAATAGGAGGAATCTTTTCCATCCTTACAGCAACAAATGGACATGAGGCTGCCCAAATTCTTCATGAGTACCAGCCAGAGAAATTAGCGGCAGCTGAAGGGTTATTTGAAACACAATCGTATGCACCGTTATCCATTGGTGGCTACACATCAAAAGAAGAACAAGAGGTAAAATGGGACATAGAGGTTCCATGGGCTCTAAGCTTCTTAGCTGGAAACCGGTTTGACACAATTGTGAAAGGTTTGAATGATTTTCCAAAGGAACATTGGCCGCCGCTTTATATTCATACTCTTTTTAACGCAATGGTTGGCATAGGCAGCTTGTTAATTTTAATTTCCATCATCGCTTTCGTCTGGAAGAAAGTTTTGAAAAAGGATCGCTTCCCTAAATTTCTTATCTGGACTTTCGTTTTTTCTGGACCTCTTGCTTTATTAGCCATTGAATTTGGATGGATTTTTGCCTGTACCGGCCGCCAGCCGTGGACCATTTATCGAATGCTATCAACAGAAGATTCTGTTACAACTGCTGGTAATCTAGGAATTCTTTTTATCCTATTTGTTGCAGTTTATATCGTTTTGGCCATTTCTGTCGTTTTTGTCCTGCTCTATTATTTTAGAAAACATACAGTTCAACATGATTTAGATCAAGCAGAGCAAAAAGAAATGACAGTTGCAGGATCCACTTCTTAAGAATTCCATTTGAAGCCTAGACACCTGTTTCTTTTCAAGGTAAAAAAACATAAACAATAAGAAAGGAGTGAGGGGATGACTAATGCTTTGCTGGCGGTTACTGTGCTATGGGGATTTGTGTTTATTTATGCTGTTATGGCTACTATGGACTTTGGAGCAGGCTTTTGGTCGATGATTTATATTAAAAAGCAAAAAACAAAAGCAACCAATATTGCGAACCGATACTTATCGCCAACATGGGAAGTAACGAACACCTTTATTGTAGCTTTAGTCGTCGCAGTATATAGTCTATTTCCGAAAGCCGCTTATACACTTGGAACCATTTTGTTAATTCCAGGAAGTCTAATATTGCTATTGCTCGCAATACGAAGTGCATTTCTTGTGTTTTCCAATATTGCAGTAGAATATCGCCATACACTTACTTATATATCAGGAATTACTGGCATCTTAATACCAGGATTACTAATTAGTGTTTTACCTATTTCACATGGACAATTTATTTTTTTATCAGACGGTCACCAAACACTCGATTTAGTAAAACTCTTCAGCAGTCCTAATGAATATGCCTTTTTTATTTTTGCTATTTGCAGTACTCTTTTTCTCTCCTCACTCTTATTGGCTGACTATTCCAATGCCTCTGATGAGCTAGAAGCTTATTATGTGTATAGGAGAGATGCAATGCTTCTTGGTCCTTTGTCTTTGATCATGGCTTTTATTATTATGCTGTCTTTGAAAACAGAGGCTAATTGGCTATTTAAAAATATGGCAAATGATATTTGGATTCTTTATCTTTCCACTGGTTTTTTTTTATTGGGTATGATTGCATTGTTTCTACCTTCTATTATGAAAAAAGGGATTGTAGGGATGCCAAGACTAGCCGTTGTGGCTGTTACCATTCAATATTTATTGGCAAGTTATGTTTATGGAAAAGCTCATCTTCCTTTTATTATTTATCCACATGTGACAATTGAGTCAGCTTTTACAGATCCTAATTCTTTCAGAGCGGTTTTTATCACATATATTGTTGGGTTTTTGATCCTCTTCCCAGGATTTATTTATTTTTGGAGCTTGTTTATGAATGATAAACGATACTTAAAAGGGCTTAAGAAAAAAGCACATTGATGATTGCTGTACTATAATTCTCCATAATGATTAGTAAACAACGAGAGGGTATATATTATTGGCAGGTATGAACGGCAAGCGAGAAGTCAACAATAGTTGATGTACCATTTTAAAAGGAGCTGATTAACATGGCAAAAGATGTACTTTGCGAAGTAAATAACTGTTCTTATTGGAAAAATGGGAATCTATGCGCTGCTGATCAAATATATGTTGTTAGTCACAGAGGAAGCACAGCAGATTCAAGTCAAGAAACAGACTGTAAAACCTTTGAACCAACTGAACACTAAGGATACTCGTTTCAGTAAGCTGAAACTAAGGGGAACCAAGTGGAGAATCTTCCCTACCTGAAGATGAGATACCTGAAAATGATATATTAAAAAAAGAAGGGCTTTCCTAAAACAGCTATCTTGTTTTAGGATTCCTTCTTTTTTTGTTTATGTTCAATCACCATATATAGAACAATATAAATCACGCAGCTGTCTTCTTATGATCTTTTTAGAAGCGTTTCGTGGAATTTCCTCAATAAACAAATACTTTTTTGGTACTTTATATTTCGCTAATTTTTGTAAACAGTACTGAGTAATATCTTCTTCTGATATTAGAGTACCATTTTTTACAACGAGAAAGGCAAAGGGAATTTCCCCCCAATGATCATCTTTAATTCCGATGACGCCAGCATCCTTAATCGTAGGATATGAAACAAGGACCCCTTCAACCTCAGCTGGATAAATATTTTCTCCACCAGAAATAATTAAATCAGCCCTTCTATCTAAAACATATAAAAATCCTTCACGATCTAAATAACCAATATCCCCTGTATAAAGCCACCCATTTATTATTTTACGCTTTGTTTCCTCTTCACGATTCAAATATCCACTTGTAACATTTGGACCTTTCACAACAATTTCCCCGACTTTATCTCGTGCCATTTCCTCTCCTTTTTCATTCACAATTTTTAATTGCGACGGGAATAAAGGTTTTCCGGCAGAACCGAGCTTCCGGGTGCTATCCTCTGAAGAAAGACTTACAATTTGAGAAGCTGTTTCCGTCATCCCATACGATTGAAATACTGGGATGTCTTTTGCTACACATGCTTGAAGCAAGTGTAATGAAGCAGGTCCTCCCCCTAAAAGCATACACCTAAAGGTCTTTGGCAGTTTTTCACTTTTTAATTCCTTGACAATCCTGTTTAACATGGTAGTGACAACGGACATCATTGTGACCTTTTCATTCTTGATATCTTCAATCGTTTTTCTCTCATGAAATGAATCATGGAGTACGATTTTTATTCCATAAATTAATCCTCTCATTAAAATGGAAAATCCGCTAATATGAAATAGCGGCACAGCACAAAGCCAACAATCATCCTCGGAAATCCCTAAATTTAAACTAGAGCCGATAGCACTCCACCAGTGATTTCCATATGTTTGTAAAACACCTTTAGGGTAGCCAGTCGTTCCAGACGTATACATGACCGTGCATAGTTCATCGCTATGCACCTCTTCAGTTATAATAGGCTTCTGAAAGGATCCTAGGATTAATTTTTCTTTTGAAATAATCCTTAGCTCCGAAAGCTCTTTTTGTAGGTCCATAATTTTTTCTGAAAAAGCATTTTCAGTAATCAGCATGACAGATTTAGAATCCTCTAATTGCCAAGAAAGCTCTGTACTTGTTAAGCGATTATTTAATATGACAGCTGTTGCTCCAAGCAATTGTAAAGCAAGTAATATAACAACTGAATCAAGATCATTTTTCATTAAAACACCTATAAACTGATCTTTTTCCACCTTGATCTTAGTTAATTTTCCGGCATACTGATATGAGCGCTGATAAAGCTCTGCAAAAGTTAAGGAAGTACCCTTATAAACAATTGCAGTTCTGTCAGGAGTTAAGTATGCTCGTTTGATTAAAAAATTAGGTATGAATTCCTGCATTATCTTTTTCACCTTCTATAAGAAAAGCGGAAGCGCCTTGAACAGCCCTGAAGAAAAATGTTCTTATGACTCAAAAAGTGTTTTTTACTTTTAGAGGCATGAGGTTATTTTTCACAAGGGCTAGGCGCTGCAGCTAGACACTAGTCGAATTTCCAAAACTATACTTACATAATCATTAGACAAACAGCCTGATGGAACCCCACCAAGCTGTTTGTCCTTTACGTAGTAGTAAATTGCTGAAACGATTGACCATTAAGGAAAACGAGGAAACTGACCGAAATCAGGTTTTCTTTTTTCCTTGAATGCATCTCGCCCTTCTTTTGCTTCATCCGTTGTATAGTAAAGTAACGTTGCATCTCCTGCAAACTGCTGTAAACCAGCAAGTCCATCTGTATCGGCATTAAAGGCTGCTTTTAAGAAACGCAGAGCTGTCGGGCTTTTCTCAAGCATTTCCTCGCACCATTTAATGGTTTCTTCCTCCACTTGATCAAGAGGTGCAACTGTGTTTACTAATCCCATCTCAAGTGCTTCCTGTGCATTGTATTGACGACATAAGAACCAAATTTCACGTGCTTTTTTATGACCGACAATTCTTGCTAAATAGCCAGAACCATATCCTGCATCAAAGCTCCCTACATTCGGACCTGTTTGACCAAAAATAGCATTATCTGCTGCAATGGTTAAATCACATACAATATGGAGTACATGCCCTCCACCAATTGCATAGCCTTTTACCATAGCAACAACTGGTTTAGGTATGACGCGAATAAGCCTTTGCAGATCTAATACATTAAGTCGTGGAATATGATCCTCTCCGACATAGCCTCCATGACCTCGTACTTTTTGATCTCCACCAGAGCAAAATGCCAAATCTCCTGCTCCTGTCAGAACAATGACACCAACTTTTGCATCATCACGTGCATAAGCAAAAGCATCAATCAATTCAATGACCGTTTTCGGTCTAAAAGCATTTCGTACCTCAGGTCGATTAATCGTGATTTTCGCAATCCCGTTATATGTTTCATAAAGAATATCCTCATATTTTCGTTCACTAACCCATTCAACTGACATTCATAAATCCTCCTTGATATGTATTTTGAAAAGCAAAGCGTCTTGATCAGCCCCGACAAGCAAAAGACGCTTCTGAATAGAAGGTGCTCTTTGCCTTCAATTCAGAATTGGCATTTGGCCTCGAGGGGCTGGGCGCTGAAACTGGACAATGAGAAAAGCGCCAGCTCGTTGAACTAACAACTTCACTTATTTTGGTTATTGGACTAAAAACTCACTTATTATTGTACCAAACTTTTTAGGTTCTTCCACATGAATTGCATGTCCACAATCCTCTACCGTTATCCACTGGCAGAGTGCCATTTTGCCTTTCATTTTTTCCGCAATCTGGCAAAATTTTAGATCGAGTGAACCCGTTACAAGCAGCACTTCACACGTTACGCTCTCTAATTTCTCCCACCAAGATGGCTGTGCTCCTGTACCCATCCCTTTAAGACTATTAATAAGACCAATTGCTTTGTTATTTAGCCGTTGCTCTCGAATTTGGGCTCTTTTATCAGAGGATAGCCTCTTTTGCGTCGTAAACAAAGGGATTTCCTCCCAATAATCAACAAATGTAAGAACTCCATTTTCTTGTAAAAACTCTCCTAACTGATGATCCTTCATTCGCCGTTGCTCTCTTTCATTCTCATTGGCAATCCCAGCAGTAGCACTTTCCAAAATTAATTTTCGAACCTTATGAGGGTATTGTAAAGCAAATGTTAGAGCTAATCTTCCACCCATAGAGTATCCAAGAAGATCAACTTTATTAATCTTAAGATTTTCTAGTAATTCAAATAGATCTTTTGCGACAGATAAAATATCATACTTTTCCACATCAACAGGACTTTCAGTTGTTCCGTGACCAATCACATCGAGCGAAATGACTGTTGAATGCTTTCCCCATTGATCATAAAAAGAAGTCCAAGTAGAGCTATCTCCCGTAAAACCATGAAGCAGCAGAAGAGGAAAACCATCTCCAAAGCATTCAACGTGATAACGAATCCCACGCAGGATCATGTTCATGCATATTCATCCTTTATAAATCGACTTACTTCCTTTGTCACAGAATCCCATACATTTCGATGCTCTTCTAGATTTTTCTCTCTATTTGTCTCTATTTCATATACGTGAAGACCACTTTTTTGCTCATTATCGCTAAGCGACTTAATAAAATTTGTCCAATCTTGAATTTTTTCATAGCTGCCTTGATACATTTTGACGATATGCCGAAAATCCAATCCTAAAGGTGTACCAAAAAGAAGCTCAAAATGCTTTGGCAATGAATGCTGGGGAAGAAACGAAAAAATTCCTCCTCCATTATTATTAATAAGAACAATGTGTATATCAATGGAATAAAGTTTTGAAGCTATAAGACCATTTAAATCATGGAAAAAAGTTAAATCTCCTAAAACTAAATACAATGGCTGTCTAATCCTACCTGCTCCTAGAGCTGTAGAAATAATTCCATCAATTCCATTTGCTCCTCTATTGGCCATAATTTTAATAGATTTATGGTTATAATGAAAAAAAGTATCCAAGTCTCGAATAGGCATACTATTTCCAACAAAGAGTGTTGAACCCTCAGGCAATAAATCAGCAAGCTGATACATTAGCTTACCTTCACTCAATGATGGTACATCCTTTATTTTGCTTAACTCCATTCTTGTCCACTCATTAATTTGCTGCCATTTCAATAAATAAGGGGTTAAATCTTTCTTTTGTAAAAATGAATGTATGTTCATACACCATTGAGTTTCGTCACAATAAATCATCTCAGTTGATAAATACGCTGGGTCTCGAAACCCGCCGCCACTATCAATGACAATATGGTTTACGTTGTCATTTTCTTTTAAAAAAGTGTTAAGTGCCTTTGAAAGAGGCATTGCCCCAAAACGTATAATTAAATCCGGCTGAAGTACTTTTTTCACATCTTCATTTCTTAAAAAAGTATCGTATGTATCAATGATCTTTTTTCCACTATGAGTCCCACTCCTAAGCTGTGAAAGCGGATCTGCAATAATTGGAAAAGAGATACTTTCTGCAAATTGTACTACAGCATGTACAAATTCATAATCATCAATTGATCCACACACAATAATTCCGCGATTACTCTGTGAAATCACCTTTGCCATTTCTTTATAGTCCTCTATTGGTAAAGAAGCTACACCTATATGAATATTTAAATATTTTGAAGGTCGTTCAAAGCCCTCAAAAAGCTGATCATCCAATGTTGGAAGAAGCGGTTCTTTAAATGGAAAATTCAAGTGGACTGGACCTTCAGGAGCGTGAACAGAAGTTGAAACCGCTCTAGCACATATCGTTCGAGCATAGCGAAGCATTTCTGTATGATGATCGGGTGGTGCCATTTCAACAAACCACTTAACATGTTTCCCGTACAAATCAATTTGATCAATCGCCTGTGGTGCTCCAACATCTCTTAATTCATGAGGTCGATCAGCTGTTAGAACAAGCAGAGGTACTCTTGATAGTTTTGCTTCAACTATGGCTGGATAATAATTAGCCGCAGCTGTTCCAGACGTACATAATAGAACAGTCGGTCTTTTAGATGCTTTTGATATCCCTAATGCAAAAAAAGCCGCAGACCGCTCATCTACATGAACATGCAGCTTAAGATCCTTGTGCTCAGCCATAATAAGAGCTATTGGCGTCGACCTTGATCCAGGGCTAATGACAACATGCTCAACTCCTGAATTTACTAATTCAGATACGAATGCAGCAATATACTTTGTAATGGATTGTGGATAACTCATTAAAACGTTCCTCCAAGTGCAGTAAGCATGGTTCTAAATTTTATATTTGTTTCATGATACTCGTGTTCTGGATCAGAATCCGCAACAATGCCGCAGCCTGCAAAAATGGATGCTTCTTTGCCTTGTACAAGGCCCGATCGAATCGATACAGAAAATTCACCATTTCCCTGATAATCGACCCAGCCAAGAGGTCCTGAATATAAGCCTCGATCAAAGCCTTCACTCTCTCTAATTTTCTCGAGCGCTAATTCTCTTGGAAATCCACCTAAAGCAGGAGTTGGATGAAGACGTTCAACGAGTAGCAATATAGATTGGCCTGTCTTCATGATCCCTTTTACAGGGGTGTAAAGATGCTGGATATCTCTTATTTTTAGTAAGTTTGGTTTACTTGGTATGATAACCTCTTCACAAACCTCATTCATCGCTTCTGAAATCATATCCACCACATACTGATGCTCAAGCCTATTTTTTTTATCATTTAATAAATCCATTGCTAGCTTATGATCTTCTTCTTTTTCATATCCTCTCGGTGCAGAACCAGCTAAGCATGCTGAATATACAGTTTTTCCTTCACTTTTTACAAGTCTTTCAGGAGAAGCACCTATAAAGCATTCTCCATTTGCTTCAAATGCAAAAATAAAGCTTGATTGTTGTTCCTTTATTAATCGTTTTAATACCGCTTCAATTTGAATGGAGTGTGAGAATGTAAGACGAAGCTCACGAGCTATGACCACTTTTTGAAGCGGTCCTCGTTTTATTTCTTCAATCAATTGTCTGACTTCATTTTTCCATTGAGCAGAATTCATTTCATCTCTATTTATTAATGGATTATCATCGTAGTACTCTCGTTTTTTTATAGATTGAAAAAGTTTTGAACGCTCCATTCTTATTTCTTCAATAAGAGAGCTAGTATCCTTTTCCGTACAAAAAATATTCGTTGTTAAATACGTTTCTCCGTTTATAATACTCAACATATACTTAGGAATTTGAAGCTCAGAATGAGAAAAATTTGACCAAATGCTAGATGTATTTTTTAAAGGATCGAATGAAAAGCCACCGAACAAAACAGGTCCGATTCCAGAAGCATTATATTGATTTTGAATAATAGCGTTTTCAATATCAACATTCCATTCTCTCTCAACATGAAAAAAACGGTCAGAAGACTGATCCGATTGTACCTTTTTACTTATCCCTATTCCAATTAAATACATGCTATTAGAAGGGTCCTTCCAGAAAAAGCGATCTTCTATCCCTACTTCTTTTCCAGCGGCAAAAAAAGCTAATGGATCAATGTGATCCAGAAGACAAACCTCACTAACTAAAATCGGCTTAGATTTTGCTTTTGCTTTCTCTATTGCATCTAGTATACCTTCCATTAATTCCGCATCTTGAATCGCAACCAAAAAAATCCCTCCAACAACATTCATAGACCGTATCTTATTCGATTCAATTTAAGCTTATTATAAGATACACCTCAATGAACAATGGTGTCAAACATTGAGTTACCCGAAAATATTCAGTCTGTAATCAATAGGGAAAAAACACCTAAATTAGCGATGAAAAAGCATTGACACCTAATTTAACTTTACCTAAACTAAATTTGTAACGAAACTTTCATATTTCAAAAGGAATTACCTTTGACTTTTGTTAATCCATAGGATAAAATATACATTTTTTGATAAGAATAGGACAAATACAAGGAGAGAATATTATGCAATCAGAGATGCAGAATCCTTCTACATCTAATGTTTTAGATAAAAAATGGAAAGTCGCTTGGCGGTTAACGAGGCCTCACACATTAACTGCTGCATTTGTTCCCGTTCTATTAGGAACAGCACTATCGTTGCATGAAACAAAGATTCATATTGGACTATTTGTTTCAATGCTGTTAGCCTGTGTTATTATTCAAGTAGCTGTAAACATGTTTAATGAATATTATGATTACAAAAGAGGCTTAGACAATGAGGAGTCGGTTGGAATCGGCGGTGCTATCGTTCGAGATGGAATTAAACCAAAAACCGTACTTCATATCGCAATTACTCTCTACTGTATATCCATATTAATTGGTGTGTATATTTGTATGAATAGCAGCTGGTGGATTGCATTAATCGGTCTTCTTTGTATGGCTGCGGGTTACTTATATACTGGTGGTCCTTTACCTATTGCCTATACACCTTTTGGTGAGCTAGTAGCTGGTTTTTTTATGGGAACACTCATTATTTTAATTTCCTATTATATACAGGCCGGTACTATTTCTGCAACCAGTATACTAGTATCTGTTCCGATCTCTATTTTAGTCGGAGCCATTCTTCTTGCTAATAACATACGTGATTTGGATGGAGACAAAGAAAATGGACGTAAAACGCTAGCAATCCTGCTCGGCAGAAATAAAGCGATTTATTTCCTTGGCGGCATGTTCATTGTGTCTTACGTTTGGGTGTTTATCTTGATTGCCATGAGCATTACAACAAGCTGGTTAGCGATCGTTACACTTAGTGCCCCAATCGCCATCAAAGCCATTAAAGGGTTTATTGGAAAATCACTCCCGATCCAAATGATGCCAGCGATGAAAGCCACTGCACAAACAAATACCATTTTTGGGTTTTTATTATCCATTGGACTTATTTTAGGATATATTTTTTAAAAAAATAGGGTGAACAAAAACAAAGTGTTAGCTGCTTGTTTTGTTCACCCTTATTTAATAGATGCTTTTTTATTTTCCCCTTCTTGCAAAGTCTACAAAACGAAACTTATCAAGCCGATGTCTCGATTCAGTATATTGAAATAAACTTGTATCATTTAAATAAATATAATTTTTTACTACAACAATATGTTTAAACCCATTCAAATCAAGTAAAGATCGATCTTCTTCTGTACATTCCTCAACGACAATTTCTTTTTTGGCAAAGCTAATTGTAAAGTTTAATTCTTCCTCAATATACTCAAAAATAGAATTCTCACATATTTCCTTTGTTAAAAAGGGAATATATTTTTTTAATATATAATCTTTATCAAGGATTATTTTTTCCCCATTAATTTCTCTTATTCTAACAACCTTCCAAATATCATCTTTATTCGTTGCTAGGAGTTGTTCCTGTAAAAATTCATCCGCTTTAATCATTTCAAAATCATGAACAAATGTTTGATAAGGGATTTTTAAGCTTTTGGACAGCTCTTTAAAACTAACTAATCCTGATACTGGAAAACTCATTTTCCCTGCATTTATTACAACAGAACCTTTTCCACGTATTTTTTGAATAAAACCATTTTGAGAAAGAAGGTTTAAAGCTTTACGAATCGTTTCTCTAGATACATTATAATGTACCGCCAGTTCATTTTCAGATGGTAAAGTTTGTTGTCGTTTGTACTCGCCTTTTTTGATTTGATTACTTAAATCCGTATAAATGTTATAGTACTTATTAGATTTCATGCACATCACCAAGCATAGTTTAACATTATTTTACTAAGTGATAAATGATTGACTCAAAAGGTCTCAACTTTAATTCAAAATAATGCTCTGAAGAGTCCTCATAATTGGATAAAAGAATGCGTCCCTTATAACTCTCTACGTCAATTTCTTTTGGTAATACAAATGTTGTATCTTTTCCATAAAAATTATTAATGACTAATAGTTTCTCATTCTTTCCATTTCGAATATAGGCAAATATTGCTGAATGATCGTCTAATATTAACTGATAATCTCCATAAGTGACAATATCAAGCTCATGTCTTAAATTAATAAGTGCTTTATAGTGATAAAAAACAGAATTCTTATCTTCTAAGGCCTTTTCGACGTTAATTTCTTTATAGTTATTCGCCACAGGAATCCAAGGGGTGCCGCTCGTAAATCCAGCATTTTTTTGGTCGTTCCATTGAACTGGTGTGCGTGAATTATCCCTCGACTTGCTTTTTAATATTTCTATCACTTCGCTCTTACTTTTCCCATTCTCTTGCAATAACTTATATATATTTAGTGATTCAACATCACGATAATCATCAATAGATTCAAACTTTGGATTTGTCATCCCAATTTCTTCCCCCTGATAAATGTACGGGGTACCTTGCATCATATGAATAGTGGTTGCAAGCATTTTCGCAGATTTTTGGTGATACTCTTCATCATTACCGTAGCGAGATACAATTCGCGGCTGATCATGATTACACCAAAATAGAGCGTTCCATCCTCCACCAATATGCATTTCCACTTGCCAGTTTGAAAGGATTTTCTTTAAAGCTAGAAAATCAAAATCTGCAACTGACCATTTTTCACCGTCAGGGTAATCAACCTTTAGATGGTGAAAATTAAATGTCATGTTTAACTCATTGCTCTCAATATTTGTATACATTATACAATGATCTATAGATGTAGAGGACATTTCTCCGACAGTCATTGCATGATGTTTTGAAAAAGCCTCTTTGTTCATTTCATGTATATATTCATGCACTTTCGGGCCATCTGTATAATACTTTCGTCCGTCACCTGGTGCAACAGAACCATCATCATCTAAAAAACGTTGATCTTTTGAAATAAGATTAATCACATCCAATCGAAAGCCATCTACACCTTTTTCAAACCAAAAATTCATCATTTCATATAGATTTTGACGGACCTTCGCATTATCCCAATTCAAATCAGCTTGAGTTACATCAAAAAGATGTAAGTAATATTGGCCACTCTCTTCATCATATTCCCAAGCAGAGCCTCCAAACTTAGATTGCCAATTGGTTGGTTCTGATCCATCGACCTTCGGATCCTTCCAAATATAAAAATCACGATATGGATTATCTTTAGACTTCTTTGCCTCTTGAAACCAGTTATGCTCGGTTGACGTATGGTTAACAACAATATCCATAATGATTTTGATATCTTTATTATGAGCTTGTTTAACAAGCATATGAAAATCTTCCATTGTTCCAAATTCTTCATGAATATGAAAATAATCACTAATATCATATCCATTATCTTTTTGCGGTGACTTATAGATAGGAGTAAGCCAAATAACATCTACCCCTAATTCCTTTAAATATCCTAGCTTCTCAATAATACCTTGAAGATCTCCAATCCCACTTCCTTGCGTATCATTAAAGCTTTTAGGATAAATTTGATAAACTACAGACTTTTTCCACCAAGGCTCTTTCACATTTCCACCACCAATATTTTTACATACATTTATATAAAAGCTCTTTTCGTATAGATTGTTGTTATTTAACCCGCAGCCTGAATACACTTCGCTTTCCGCGGGTGACCTGTGAGCCTCCTCGCTCGTACCTCGCTGTGGGGTCTCACATTGCTCACTTTCCCTGCAGGAGTCTACGTGTATTCAGGCTGCTCAGTACTTATTTCAAAAACAACAAACTTTTAGAAAACAACCTATATAAAATACTAAAATCAATACATTTGAAAAGTATTTAAGCTTTTTAATTACATTTTACAAGTTATTCTCAAAGGTTACTACTTTGTGGCGTTCCAACACGTATTTTGGTGTTGTTCTGTTTCTTTTGTACCTTACTCCAAGTTAATGTAAGGATAAATGGAACAATGATTGCGATAGCCATTCCTATAAAGAACGGCACCCATTTTTCAGGAACAATGGATAAAAATCCAGGTAATCCTCCAATACCAATAGAAGGTGCAATAACATTATTAATATTAATAAACATACCTGCCAATGAAGCACCTATCATTGCAGAAATAAATGGATATCTAAATCGTAAATTTACTCCAAACATTGCAGGTTCCGTAATTCCTAATGATGCAGACACAGCTGAGGTTAATGATAACCCTTTTAATTTTTCATCTTTTACTATAAACATCATAGCCAACGCAGCTGCACCTTGGGCTATATTAGACATCACTAAAATTGGCCATAAGAATGTGCCGCCAAGTGATGAAATTAATTGTAAATCAACAGGCAAGAAGGTGTGGTGCATTCCGGTTACAACTAGCGGCGCATATATAGCACCATATAATAATCCCCCTATAGCAGGAACAGTATCAAAGATAAAAACAAACACACTAGTGATACCGTTTCCAATTGCAAATGTAATTGGTCCAATGACAATAAAAGACAAGAATCCTGTTACTAACAGAGTTATTGGAGCAACGAGTAATAATTGAAAACCTTCATGAATGTGTTTTCTTAAAAAGATTTCTATTTTTGAAAGTACCCATGTTGCTAGTAAAACTGGTAATACTTGACCTTGATACCCTACTTTTTGAACACTAAATCCGAATAGATCCCATGTTGGTATGCTTCCATCCTTTTGGGCTGCTCCGTAACCCCAGGCATTTAGTAAATCTGGATGGACTAGCATTAATCCAAGGACAATTCCTAACAATGGACTGCCTCCAAACCGTTTTGCAGCTGACCATCCGATTAATCCTGGTAAAAAGACAAACGCTGTATTAGCTATTAAATTAATCATGCTTGCTAACCCAGCCCATTGCGTATAACGTTCAACTAAGGGTTCATCAAAAAAGATACCCTTCCCTGTTAAAACATTATTGATACCCATTAACAAACCTGCTGTGACAATTGCTGGCAAGATTGGAATGAAAATATCAGCTAGTGTTTTAATTGCTCGTTGCAGTGGATTTAAATGTTTTTCAGATGCCTTTTTCACATCATCTTTTGAAGCCTCTCCAATTCCAGTAAGGGCTACCATTTCTTTATACACTTTATCTACTGTCCCTTGACCGATAACCACTTGAAACTGTCCATTTGCTGAGAAAGAACCTTTAACTACATCAACTTCTTCTAATTTAGATTTGTTAACTTTTTTTTCATCAGCTAATGCAAAGCGTAAGCGTGTTACACAATGTGTCGCTGCCTCAATATTGTTTTTTCCACCAACTGCTTCAATAATTTGCTTTACACTGTCTTTTAAATTACTCATCTTCTACCCTCCCGAAGAAATCGTTTACATAAAAAATTAAGCGCTTACTATTGTCCTAATGCTTTTCTCCATTATGCCTCAAACCAAAAATTTGTATATACAAGTTATATCCTTATTATAAATCTTGTATATACATGTAGTCAATATAAAACGTTTTCATTATCAAAAATATTCATTTTTCTTACAACATTATTTTATCAATCTTTTGTTTTGTTTCAGCCAGTATCGCTCATACTAAGAAAATAATGATGTAATGAGGATGTGATCAGCTTTGCTTTCGAGAGAACAACTATTGATACTAAAAAAGCAGTTATTAAACGATAGAAAAGAACTTGAATATCATCTACACGAGCTAAAAAAGGACAGTTTAGAGGAAGGAAACAGCAGGGAAGCTGTTGGGGAGCTGTCTATTTATGATAATCATCCAGCTGATATGGGCTCTGAATTATTTGAGCGAGAGAAGGATATGGCGCTCGATGTACATGCAGATTCTGAATTAGTGAAGATCAAAGACGCTTTAAAAGCAATGGATGCTGGGACATATGGTGTTTGCACTGTTTGTGGTATAGAAATCCCATTTGAAAGATTAGAGGCGCTTCCTTATTCATTGAACTGTAAGGAGCATAGTCCAAAACAGTTTTTACCAAGTGATCGACCTGTCGAAGAAGAAGTGCTTGAACCAGCTCATGGAAACTATTTTCAACATCGACAATTTACAGAATTAACAGACTTAGAAGACAGCTATCAAGAAGTAGCAAGATATGGCACTTCAGAAACACCATCAGATTTAAAAGGGGACTATGAAGATTATAATAGCCTATATAATCAAGGACATGATGATGAAGGCTTTACTGAGGATTATGAAACTTTTGTAGGAACAGATATAACTGGAAAAAATAAAATCATCTTCCCTTCCAAAAAACACGAAGAATATGAAGCACTGCTAAATCAAGAAAATATCGATGCCCCTTTTGGAGATGTTCCTTACAAACAAACAGATGGTTATGTGGATGATAAAAATGAGGAAAGAACAGAAGAGTAAGACAAATGCCTTTACTTCATTTTTTGAAGAATCGCTTATTAAATCGAATATCCATTTACCTGATATACCTTCTGAGACATTAATGAAGCGCCCAGTCTCTTTAAGGGCGCTCGTTTTTTTGAAATTATCTTTTAATATACAAAGTTTTTTGAAACAGGTTTTATTTTCCAAATTTCATCAGCATATTCTTTAATCGTACGATCACTTGAAAAATAACCAGACTCTGCTATATTAACAAGGCTCATATTTAACCACTTGTTTTGATCCCCATACACTTCATTGACACTTTCATGAATCTTCACATAAGAATCAAAATCTCTTAGAACAAAATATTGATCATTTTCTACTAGTAAAGAATCGAAAATTGGTTCAAATTCACTTTCAATTCCAGGGAATAAGCCATATTTTAATTGATTTACAACTTGTTGAATTCGCTTATCAAGATGATAGTACTCCATAGATCGGTAACCGCCATTTTGATAATAATTTAATACCTCTTCAGCATTCATACCGAATATAAAAATATTTTCTAGCCCAACCTTCTCTGCAATTTCAATATTTGCCCCATCAAGTGTTCCAACGGTGACAGCACCATTCATCATAAATTTCATATTCCCAGTCCCTGATGCTTCCTTGCTCGCCGTAGATATTTGCTCACTAACGTCGGCTGCTGGGAAAATTTCTTCTGCTAATGAAACTCGATAATTTTCCATAAAAATTACTTTAAGTCGATCCGATACAGATGGATCATGATTCACCGTTTCTGCAACAGAATTAATAAGCTTGATAATTTTTTTTGCATAGTAATATCCTGGAGAAGCTTTAGCCCCAAAAATAAACGTTCTTGGATATATGTCAAAGTGGGAATCCTCTTTCAATCGATTATATAAATACATAATATGAAGAACATTTAATAACTGACGCTTGTAGGCATGAAGCCTTTTAACTTGAATATCAAAAATAGAATCAGGATCCACCTTAACCCCATTCTTATCCAGAATTCTTTTAGCCAAATGCTGTTTATTTTCTTTTTTAATGGAAGCAAGTTTCTCCATAAAAGATGAATGATTGTGATAAGCTTTTAATTTACTCAATTCAGTGGGCTCATGAATCCACTTCTCACTTATTACTTCTGTTATTAACGAAGTTAATTTTGGATTCGATTTAATCAGCCAACGACGGTGAGTAATTCCGTTTGTCTTATTATTAAATTTTTCAGGATAAAATTGATAAAAATCTTTCATTTCACGGTTCTTTAAGATTTCAGTGTGAATTTTAGCCACTCCATTTACACTAAAGCTTCCCACGAGTGCTAAATGTGCCATTTTTACTTGATCATGTGCGATAATGGCCATATTTTCAATACGTTCCCAATCACCAGGATACTTTTCCCAAAGCTTTTTACAAAAACGTTCATTTATTTCATTAACAATCATAAAAATTCTTGGTAGAAGAGGTTGAAAAATTCGAACTGCCCATTTTTCTAATGCTTCTGATAATGTTGTATGATTTGTATAGGATATCGTTTGAGTTGTGATCGTCCACGCCTCTTCCCATTCAAGGCCTTCTTCGTCCATTAATACCCTCATTAATTCTGGAATAGCTAATACAGGGTGTGTATCATTTATATGAATACTGATATGTTCATGAAAATCTAGCAAACTATTATGCTGTTTTTTATACGCTCTTACAATGGAATGTATGCTTGCAGACACTAAAAAATATTGTTGTTTTAAGCGCAAAATTTTCCCATCATCGTGGGTATCATCTGGGTATAGAAACTCAGACACTACTTCTGTTTCTCTTTTATATTTTAAAATGTCTTTATGAATAGGAAATGGAGCGGGTTCAGCACTCCATAGTCTTAATGTATTTACAGTATCTGTTTGATAACCGACAACAGGAACATCATAAGGAACAGCTGTAATCATTTCGGCAAAAACATGGCGGAAAACGAGACGCCCATTTTCTTCTGAGCTCTCGACTTTCCCCCAAAACGGTACATCTATTGATAAGTCTTGCTTTCTTACTTCCCATACATTCCCGTGACGAAGCCATTGTTCTGGCAATTCAATTTGATACCCATCCACAATTTTTTGTTCAAACAACCCGTGTTTATAGCGAATCCCATGTCCATGCCCTGGAAGATTTAATGAAGCTAATGAATCCAAAAAACAAGCAGCAAGGCGACCGAGTCCACCGTTTCCAAGCCCTGCATCAGCTTCCACTTCATCGATATCTGATAACTTAATTCCAAGCTCATTAAAACCGGTCTCAACAATTTTTTCAATTCCTAGATTAATCAAATTATGCCTTAATAAACGGCCTAATAAAAATTCGATGGAGAGGTAATATACTTGCTTTTCTTTTCCAATTCGATAAGTTTCATTCGTATTAATCCAATTCTTACTGACATATTCACGAATCATATTTCCAAGAGTATGGAAATGATCAATATTTGTGCTTTCTTTAAAGCTTTTTCCGTACATCATCTCAAGCTTTTTTAAAAAATGTTTTTTAAATTCTTCATTATTCGAAAACATGACTCTCACTCCTTGAGATGAGTTCTGCGTAGAGTTGATTATACTTAAAGGCAGATTGAGCCCAGCTGCAATCCGATGACATAGCAGTCTTTAAAATCTTGTTCCAAATATCCTTGTGATAATAATAGGAAATCGCTCGTCTAATCGTATACAACAAGTCATGAGCATTAAAATTAGTAAAGCTAAATCCATTCCCCTCGCCAGTCATTTCATTATATGAAAATACTGTGTCGTTTAGCCCACCTGTTTCTCTTACGATCGGAATAGAACCGTACTTTAAAGCAATCATTTGTCCTAAACCACAAGGCTCAAATTTTGAGGGCATAAGGAATAAATCACTTCCTGCATATATTTGATGCGCCAAACCTTCATCAAAACCAATATACGATTTACACTTATTTGAATATAAATACTCCATATAGATAAAGAAATGCTCAAATTCAATATCTCCAGTTCCAAGAATGATCACTTGAACGTCCTCGGTCATCAATTCATGGAATACACGCTTAACGAGGTCAAGCCCCTTCTGACTCGTTAAGCGTGTAATCATTGTTATTAGAGGTACATCTAATGGCTCCAATCCGAATTGCTCTTGGATTCTCCTTTTATTTTCAAGCTTTTTATCTAATTCATTTTTTGAATATTTTTGTCCAATAAATAGATCCGTCTCAGGATTATAAATATCTTCATCTATTCCATTTAAAATACCCGTGACATCATTCGAACGCTTTATTAAAAGCTGATTTAATTTTTCACCGAAATAGTCGGTTTGAATTTCATTTCGATAGGTAGGGCTGACCGTTGTAATTTTATCAGCAGATACTAAAGCTCCTTTCATAAAATTAATATTCCCGTAAAATTCTAATTGCTCTATATTGAAATACCGATCATCCAAATTCAATAAATCGCCTAATGCCCCCTTCGGCATGATTCCTTGAAATTGTAAATTGTGTATAGTAAACACAGTTTTAATCAAACTGTATTGCTCTCTATTTTGATACTCCACTTTTAACAAAAATGGGATCATCCCACTATGCCAATCGTGGCAATGAATAACATCTGGAAAATAATTTAATTTTTCTAAACTATCTAATACCGCTCGGTTAAAATAGGAGAATCTTTCTCCATCGTCCATGTAACCATATAATTGATCGCGCTTGAAATAGTACTCATTATCGATAAAGTAGAAAGTTATTCCATCATATTCAAGCTCTTCAATTCCGCAATATTGATGTCTCCAACCAACTTGAACCGTAAAGTCCACTCTTTTAACCATTTTATTCTTTATTTCTTCTTTAATCGTGCCATATTTAGGTAAAATAATTCTGACATCTGTCCCTAGCTTTAATAACTCTTTTGGCAGTGCACCTGCAACATCAGCTAAACCTCCTGACTTTACAAATGGTACACATTCTGAAACTGCAAACAAGACTTTCACGAATTCATCAACGCTCCCTGGACTGTGCCTTTACGAATCACAAATGGTAATTTTTCAGTGCCTTCGAT
This sequence comes from Bacillus sp. 03113, assembly GCF_006546985.1. GTDB lineage: Bacteria > Bacillota > Bacilli > Bacillales > Cytobacillaceae > VATK01. The sequence continues at coordinate 5,927 of NZ_VATK01000018.1, read as the reverse complement.
CGAAGTTCCCGCTTCCACTCTTACATCTTTATCTAAAATAACCGATTCAAGTGTACTGTTATCTCCAATCTGCCATTTTTGCATAATAATGCAATTTTTAATTGACACACCTTTTCCAATTTTAACAGCACGAGAAATTATGCTATTCTCTACTTTTCCTTCGATTACGCATCCATTTGCAATCATCGAATTCCGTACATTAGCTCCTTTTAAATAATGGGTAGGTGGTTCATCCTTTACTTTTGTATATATTGGTTGTTCTTTTAAAAATAAAGAACTCCAAATTTCAGGTTTAAGAAACTCCATACTAGCAGCAAAATAATTTTCGATTGAATTAATCATTACTGCATAATCAGAATGCTCATAAACACAAATTTTATAATTATGATGAATGTCGCTTACGACATCTCTCATGCAGCTGTAACCTGTTTTTTCCATTGTTTTAACTAAATTGATGAGAAGAGAAGTTTTAAGGATATAGATTTCTAATGACTGACCTCTTTGTTGGATTTCTGTAATATCGCAGCCAGATTGAATATGCTGCTCTAAAACCGGTCTAAAATCCATATTAAAGACAGTATAGCAATTTGCAATTAACGTGTATTCCTGTGCACCTCTGTAAAAATAATCTAGATTTGCCGCGAAATTATTAAACGACCCGATACCTTTACTAAATCCATCAAGGATAGGAGAAGGAAAAAAGAATAAACCATCTCTTTTTCTGTCTAAATCCCAGTTCTTCCCTGAACCTAAGTGATCCATTAGTGAGCGATATTGAAACTTTGGAAAAATGGCCACACTTTCAATCCCAGAATTCACCATATTAGATAGTACAAAATCAATCAAACGATATCTGCCACCGATTGGGATTGCAGCAAGAGAGCGCTGGACAATCAATTCCTCTAAATGATCATAATAAGTAGTTGCATCAATGACACCTAGTATTCTCTTATTCAATAAAATACCCTCCCATCCATCTATTTATCCTATTTTTTATTGAATCGCTTGAATCATGTCTTCTGTTACCAAAATAATTTCATCTTTACTGTAATCTCCTTTAATGACTGTACCAGCTGGGATTTTTATATTAGAAGGCACAATGGCTCTTTCAATATACGAATTTTTACCAATAACGGCTCCAGGCATAATAACTGATTCACGAATAACAGCTCCTTTATCAACTGTTACTCCTTGAAATACAACTGATTTTTCAAGAATCCCTTCAATGACACAACCTTCATTGATTAAAGAATCAGTTACCTCAGCATCGGCAGAAATAAATTGAGGTGGGTGATTAGGGTTCACTGAATAAATACGCCAAGTATGATCAAATAGATCTAACCCTTCACTATTTTCTAATAGATCCATATTTGCTTCCCATAGACTTTTGACAGTACCTACATCTTTCCAGTATCCACTAAAAGGATAAGCATATGCCTTTTTACCTTCATTTATAAGCATGGGAAGAATATCTTTTCCAAAATCATGGGATGAATTTGGGTCTGTACTATCTTTTAGTAAAGAATCGACTAGAACTTTATAGTTAAATATATAAATGCCCATTGAGGCTAAATTATTTTTCGGTTTCTTTGGCTTTTCATCAAATTCGACAATTCTTAAATCACGATCCGTATTCATAATGCCGAATCGACTAGCTTCACTCCAAGGGACTTCTTTCACTGAAATCGTTATATCCGATCCCTTTTGAATATGATAGTCGAGCATTAATTCATAATTCATTTTGTAAATATGATCTCCTGATAGAATCAATACATATTCAGGACTAAATTGTGTCAAGTAGTTTAGATTTTGATAGATTGCACTTGCCGTTCCCGTATACCATTTCACTTCTGATGATTCGCTATACGGAGGAAGAACTGTTACTCCACCATTTCTTCTATCTAAATCCCATGCACTCCCGATCCCAATATAAGAGTTTAATACTAATGGTTGATATTGTGTAAGTACCCCAACCGTTTCAATACCAGAATTAGTGCAATTACTTAAAGTGAAATCGATAATTCTATACTTTCCACCAAATGGAACAGCAGGTTTAGCCAAATTCTCTGTTAAGGAATGTAATCTACTTCCTTTACCTCCTGCTAGCAGCATTGCTACACAACTTTTTTTAATCATGCCCTTTTCTCTCCTTTCGATGCTTTACTGGTCTAAAAATAGAAATACCATATGGAGGAATGGATACTTTTATAGAATAAGGTCTTCCATGGAAGGTAGAGTGTTTCGCTTTTACAGGTCTTTTATTAATTACATCACTTCCACCAAATTGTTCTCCATCACTATTCATTACTTCCCTATATGTACCTTCCTTAGGAACTCCTATCTGATAGTCGTGGTAGGCGCGGTAAGTAAAATTGCAAATAACGATTAGGAAATCATCTTCTTTTTTCCCTTTTCGAATAAAAGAGAATATGGATTGCTCCGTATTATTTACATCAATCCATTCAAAACCTTCATAATGATGATCTAGTTCAAATAAAGGCTTTGATCGCTTATAAAATTTAATTAATTCTATAACATATGCATTTGCATTTTGATGCATGTCATACTCTAATAAATTCCAATCTAACTGTTCTTTATCTTTCCATTCTGAAAACTGTGCAAGCTCAAAGCCCATAAAAAGTAATTTTTTTCCTGGATGCGCTATCATAAAGCCAAGTAATAATCTAAATTGAGCGAATTTCTGCCAATAGTCTCCTGGCATTTTATTCAATAGAGATTTCTTCCCATGAACAACTTCATCATGTGATAGAGGTAAAACAAAATTTTCGCTAAATGCATATAAAAGAGAAAATGTAACTTTATGATGAACATTTGAACGGTCATCTGGGTAAGTTTCCATATATTCAAGGAAATCATTCATCCAGCCCATGTTCCACTTATAATTAAATCCTAATCCACCTCCATGAACCGGCGCTGTAACCTGAGGCCAATCGGTTGAATCTTCAGCAATCATTAAGATATGTGGATCGTGTTGAAAAACAACTTTGTTTAATTTTTTTAAAAACTCTGTTCCAAAATCATTTTTTCTATCGGAATTCGGCCAATAGATAATATTTGATACAGCATCAATTCGAAAGCCATCTATATGAAAGTATTCCATCCAAAATAGAGCGTTTGAAATGAGAAAGCTTTGAACCTCTGTTTTGCCAAGATCAAAATTAGCTGTTCCCCAAATTGGATTTTCTCGATCTTGCTCTGTCTCATATTCAAATAAATAGCCTCCATCAAATCGATATAACCCATGACTATCCTTACAATAATGACCTGGAACCCAGTCTAAGATAACCCCAATACCATTTTGATGACATTGATCAACAAAATACATAAAACCCTTAGGATCTCCGTATCTGCTAGTAGCTGAATAATAACCTGTTCCTTGATAACCCCAAGAAATATCAAGGGGATGCTCTATAATCGGAAGAATCTCAAGATGAGTAAATCCATGCTCTACTACATAAGGGATTAATTCATCTGCTAGCTCATGATAATTATAGAGACTTCCATCTTCCTTTAGCTTCCATGAACCTAAATGTACTTCGTAAATGATCATCGGATCAGAATAAATATCTCTCTTTTCTTTCCTTTTTCTCCAGGAATGATCATTCCATTCATATCCATCTAATGAATACACAATAGATGCAGTATTTGGTCTTACTTCAGATAAGAAAGCATAAGGATCTGCCTTTAAAAGGATCTCACCAGTCGTGGAAATGATTTCATACTTATAAACGGAACCTAATAAATTTTCATCTAATCGGATCATCCAGATTCCTTGACTGTTCAGCTTACTTAAAGGATAATCTGTCCCATTCCAATGATTAAAATCCCCTACTAGATTCACTTGTTTTGCATTAGGAGCCCATACACAAAATCTCGTGAAAGCTCTTTCATTTTCGTATTCCACATGCGACCCGAGCATTTTGTAACTCTCAAACAAATTTCCTTCATGAAATAAATGTAATTGAAAATCAGTTGGAAGTATTTCTTTCACAGTCATCCTACTCTCTCTTCTTTTTCTACTATATATATTTAAATTCTAGTATCATTAAAAAAATCCTTTATTTATAAACTTAAAATTTTTGACAATTTTCTTGGTAGAAACGAATAAAAAATAAGGATTTTTATAGAAGTTATCATGGAATTTGTGTTCTTTCTACAAATTTCGTCTTAATAAGCACGACTTATGACGGAAAAAATATAAGAAAGAAAAAGAAAAAAATTTTGTAGAAGGAGCTAAGCTAGAGAGGAAAGAAAATATACAAAAAACTTGTTTAAGATGCTAAAATCAAAGGCAATTATACCTAATGACGAATTTAATACGTTTATAAACTAGTTTATGAAAGAATGATTTTAAGAGAGGATTTGCTTGTGACCTAAAGCCTTTGAAGCTGGATGTTGGCAATTTCCACCTTCGTTTCTTTAAAGCTTTGAGTTGTGTGTCTTATTGACTGATAATGTAGAATATGCTAATTAAAATGATTATTTCCTGGACAATAAAAAATGTCGAGAATTAATCTCGACATTTTCTGTAGATATCATGTATGACCCGTACGGGATTCGAACCCGTGTTACCGCCGTGAAAGGGCGGTGTCTTAACCGCTTGACCAACGGGCCTAAATGGCGGAGAAGGAGGGATTTGAACCCTCGCGCCGGTTACCCGACCTACACCCTTAGCAGGGGCGCCTCTTCAGCCACTTGAGTACTTCTCCATATGGCTCCGCAGGTAGGATTCGAACCTACGACCGTTCGGTTAACAGCCGAATGCTCTACCACTGAGCTACTGCGGAAAATATAATATTTCTTACTAAATTTCGATTATCTTTGCCGAATGTCCTCATCTCAGAAGGCTAATGCAAGATGCTGCTCGATGAGTACAACCCGCAGTGAAAAACATAGAAGCTATGCTTGTTGCTCTACCACTGAGCTACTTTACTTTGGAATGGTGGGCCTAAATGGACTCGAACCATCGACCTCACGCTTATCAGGCGTGCGCTCTAACCAGCTGAGCTATAGGCCCATTTTTGGAGCGGGTGATGGGAATCGAACCCACGACATCAGCTTGGAAGGCTGAGGTTTTACCATTAAACTACACCCGCGTTTTATAAAATTATATTATGGGGCGACTAATGGGAATCGAACCCACGAATGTCGGAGCCACAATCCGATGCGTTAACCACTTCGCCATAGCCGCCATAATAATAAGCTATAACGGAATTAAAAGGTGGCTCAGGACGGAATCGAACCGCCGACACAAGGATTTTCAGTCCTTTGCTCTACCGACTGAGCTACTGAGCCATCATAATATTCTTTTCCCTAAACTTAATTTACAGCTTGTCCTTTGCTCAAAAGATCTCTCGATCTTTCTCGCAGATTGCCGCAGAAGCTTATTCAGGAAGTGAGCAATCTGCTCTACCGACTGAGCTACTGAGCCATAATATCATAGCTTTTTAAAGTAAAACTTAATGGCGGTCCCGACGGGAATCGAACCCGCGATCTCCTGCGTGACAGGCAGGCATGTTAACCGCTACACCACGGGACCTTAATTGCGGAGGCAGGATTTGAACCTGCGACCTTCGGGTTATGAGCCCGACGAGCTACCAGACTGCTCCACCCCGCGACGATAATAATGAATAATTTTCCATGCTCCATTTTTGCAATTTGACTGTATCAATCTCAGGTAGCTTATTCAAGATGCTGCTCGATTGATACAACTCGCAGTTTATTCGTGAAGCCTTGCTCGTTGCTCCACCCCGCGATAATAATATAATAATTATTTTTTTATACTCCAATTTTACAAATGCTCATTTTTCACAACAAAATAGATTTGGTAAAAATGGCGGAGGAAGAGGGATTCGAACCCCCGCGCGGTTTAACCCGCCTGTCGGTTTTCAAGACCGATCCCTTCA
>NZ_VATK01000017.1 GCF_006546985.1 Bacillus sp. 03113 | reverse complement strand
AACCAAAACATTCGACTTCCACAGCATGCATCTAAAATACGTTGCAAGGATTTTCCTCCTTTCTATGAAACTTAATAATTCTTTTGTTAATCTCAATTGGCGATTAAATTACACCATTTACAAAAAGCTTTTAATATTGGCTCTACATTTACATCACTAAATTCTCCACCAAATCCAATGAAACCAGTTTGGCTGAATGTGATGCCCTCTCTCCTTTTAAAATAACTACCGTCTATTTGAATTCGAGCATACTGTAGACCACTTTTTAAAACTTTTACATCTTTTTTTCTTGCCTTACTAACTTTCATATTCATCTGTTGGGCGTGTTCCCCACCGTATTCAAGGTAAGATAACAATTCTTCTGAAAGTATTGCTGTAAGTTTATTAATATCTTCTTCTTTTAAGCTTGAATAACTTAAATCCAAGTTTTTAAAATGCTCTCTTGCTCTGTTCCTATCCAATTTCCCGTCCCTCCTTATGACATTAAGGAAACACAATACAAAATTTGTTACCTACTAAACTCTTTCTGTTTTTTTGTTAATCTCTCAAACCATTCAGAATATATTGTTCGATAAACATTCGTTTTTAAGAAAATAAGCTATTTCGTATTGAATACGAGCTTCTTTTTTTGTATCGAACGCCCCTAAATAACGTTGTTTACCATAAAAACATATACGGGCTTCGTATTTACCATTCGATTTCTTGGTATAACCTTTAATTTCTTGTGTTCGCCTATTATTACCTTGCTCTCTAGCAGTAGCCCATCTGCAATTCCCTTTTTCATAGTTACCGTTATTGTCTATGCGATCAATACTGTGTTTAGGTGATGGTGAATAACCAACATCTTCCAGAAATTCCTCAAACGAGTTATAAAGAAACTTTATCCCTCTACCACCGTAATTTTTGTAATCTTGTCCATTAGTATTGTTGCATCTATTACGAGCTCCCATATAAGCTTTATGCTCCTTCGTGCCAGTTCCTCCGTGTTTAGGAGGACGCTTATAACAACCGCAAGATTTTATTCCACCACTTTTTAAATGACCGCCACGTACTATCTTTTGTGTGCCGCATTCACATTCACAAAGCCACATAACATTTTTATGTCTATGCTTTTCGTCATTTTCTGCACGTTTCAAGACTGTAAATCTACCGAATTTTCGACCTGTTAAATCTATTAATTCAAACATATTACAACCTCCATCAAGATTATTTACTTATTTGCAGCAATCTTTTTTTCAAATAACGTTTTTGCCCATTGGATATCTTTAGTATCCAACGCAAGATCAATCAGGTATAATAAGCCTTCTTTTCCTGTATCGCCTTGAAATGGGGCTAATATGAAGTTATACGGATCACCATATTGGACACTGGTTAGTCTGTTGCCTTTTTTATCCCTTACATATCGTACAGACATTCTATTAGTAAAGGTGTTGATGCCATCTACGTAACCAATATTGCCGCTGTGTATGTTTACGATCCAATCTCCTACTTGGAACACGGGATCACTCCTTTAATCATTAATAATTCCAATGCTATAAGCGATAATTATTAGTATTACTGATGAATAAAACACTACCGTCCAGATCCAATGCTTGTGGTTTAGGAGAAGAAACTCCTGTTGCTGCTCTTGTTGTGTGTCTGGAGTTTCTTGTTTGGGTAGGGACATAATCATGCCCCTTTCTTCATCGCATTAGTTAAGACTTTAATTGCTTCGCTGGCATCGGCAGCCGTATACCATTCCATATCCTTTTGCATGTGCAATTTAAGGGTTTTATAGGCTTCGTCTTTTGTGATGTTCTTGGCACTTGCTACGTCCTTTAGAAGCTTATCTATTAGGTTTAATTGTTTTTCGGAAGCCATTGGAGCGTTTTTATTGAATTGATTATTTTGTTGATTGTTACTATCTGATGCTCCGTTTGCATCGTCATCTTCCTCTGCTGCAATCCCTAGGGCTGCACACAAACTGTATCGTCTTGCATATGTGATTGAGCTCCCTGCCCCTTGTGCTGTGTTTTTACCCATTGGGAGCTTTAGAGGATCAGATTCAATAAACTCTCCACTAGAATGGATGATAAGAGTTGTGATTACGATATTTTCATTTTCTGTTGTGGTAGACTGAAAAAATGATAATTGGTTTGCTGCAAGGTGTGGTTTTGCAACGTTAATAATTTCCTCTAAAGGAGCATACTTGCTCTTAAAATGTGGATTAGTAGACGTTTTCTTTGGCGCAGGACATTCTCCTTGGAATTTACATAGGGCAACAGCGATATTTTTAATGCTCTCACTTCTTTGCATTGTCCTTTCATCTCCTTTTGTGGTACACTACCACTGATATTTGTTTACAGAGGGAAGATAATGGCAGTTATCAACCCTCAAGTTTGAATTCAAATTTATCTTCTCTTTCAACTACAACTACACCAGGAACAATTTCACCCGTTTCCTCATTGACTAAAGATCCATCAACTACAGTGCAATCCTTTTTTAACTCACTCCATTTTGTTTCCCATTTAGGCTCTGCATATCCAGCTGTTTTTGCGTACTCAAGTAACACAGCTTTATCTTTTTGATACTCTGGTTGTTGTTTCGTGAGCGACATTTTTCCAAACGGTAGTGGTATTGTTTTCTTTGCTTTCTTGCCAGCTTCCAACTGCTTAGTGACCTCTGCTCGTAAATAAGATTCTAATTGACCGCTGTAATGAGACTGCTTGTCCACAAATTCTTGCTTGGCTTGTACACCCCATTCCTTGATCTTTTCAATTTTGGCTAGGAAAGGCGCAATTTGAGCTTCGATGATAGAATCGATTTCAGCTTTCTTTCCCTCGAAATAAGAGATACGGCGTGAAGCTTCTGCAGCTGTTTCTAGGTCAGTGACAACGAATGGTTGATACACGACTTCCTTTTCTTGTTCCTCGATTGCAGTTAATACGTTTTCTAGTGTTTGCATGGGTTTATTCCTCCTTATTAAGCTTGTTTGAATTCAAATTCCATAACCTCGGTTAAATACCGATCTAAATTTTCTTTCAAGATGATTTCTCCATCATGTTCGATGTATTCATCACCAAGAAGGACTTCATCCCCAAAATAATCTGTTCCAAAATGTTCTGGCTGCTCAACTAAATTCGCATACCCTGTTTTCTCAACTCGGACAATATCAGGATGCTCAAGCAATTTCTTCACCTTCTTCGGCAGGATCAGATCCAGTAAGGTCTACGTCCTCTTCTAAGGTTTTAAAATCATAAAAAGAACTGTAATTAACCTTGTCCGAGTTAAAGTTAAACCACGCATAACCATCTTTTTCTACTTCTCGAACACTACCATTTACAACATTTGATAACTCACTGATCCGTCCTGAAGCTACAGATTTATCTTGATCAAAACCATAATCAAGTAGTGATACTTTTCCTCCACGGTCCAAAACATCAGATACAAACTTCAATAACGCTTCTTTATCAAACTTTTCCATTTCAATATCCACTCCTTCAAAATATTTAGTCCAATCACCTTTTACTATTTGGTCACGCAAGGTTTCTAGGAGGTTCAAGCTTGCTTTTGAGCGTCTTTCTTCATTTCTTCTTTTACTTTTTCACTCATGAATTTGTATAGGATTTCATGGACCTTCTTTTCAGTTGTTGCAAAGTGAGGTCCTTTGATGATTCTTACTTTCATGGTTAGGACTCCTTATAAGATTTTTGTTATAACACGTATCAACTTTAGTATCTTTTGAAATTCTGATGGCGCCTGTTCTAAATAAGAAATAATCACCAATGTATCAGAATCAATATTCAGTACTTTCGCAAGCGTGCGAGTAACTTCATATGACGGAGGTGGCATTCTATCGTTTTTTAGTTTACTCAAGTAGGATACGGTTATTTTTTGCCCTTCTTTTTCACATTGAGCGACAATATCAGTTAGGCTTATGTTCAATTTGTTGATTTGCTCAGAAATGATTTCATGATATTTTTTCACTGATTATCTCCTTACGAAACTCTTCTTGGCATGAAGTTGTTAACATAACTAATTGCTTGTTGTAGTTCTTTCTTTTTCACATCTTTGTAACTGGCAACAGCGAAACGATCTTTGATTTCACGATAGATTTCACGGAATAATTTCGATCTCTTTTCTGGATCGCTTTCCAGCTCATAAACACGTTTAGCAACAGCTTTTTGTAGCGTTCTTTGTTCACCACTATCAAGAGTTATTTGTTCATCTACCTTTTGATCAACTCTATCTATTAGCATTCTAATTTCATGTTGCTCTTGCTTGATTGCTTGTGTATCTTCTACTAGATCAGCTGTGGTACGAAGTACAGTGATAAGAGCTTTATCTTTTGAAAGAGGGACGACGTTATCTTTAACGTTGTAATATTCATCAACGAGTAATTCGTATGCATCCCAAGCTTCATCGGTGTTTAACGATTTCGCATGTAACCATGCTCCTTTTTCTGTCCAAAGGTAAAGTTTATTAATCTTTAACGACTTATCAATTTGATAAGTTGATTTAAACTCTTTAAGATCATCACCTTGAAGAAGTATAAAATGTTTACCTTCTTTGTAACGTTCTTTATTTCTATTAAAATTAACTTGGATTCTTTCCGCATCAGTTCCATAGGATTCAGCTAATTGCGTAGTTAAAAGAACTCTTTGTTTGTTATGAATAATTGGTTGTAATTGTTTCATTACAAATCCTCCTAATTATTAGACAGACAAGTCTGTCTTGTTTATTTCAAAAACAATATCATTGGGACTAACTTTAAATATTCTAGCTAGTTCTAATAAGTTAACTGTGCTAGGTTGAACAACATTTCTTTCCCATCTAGAAATGACAGTAATGTCTTTCTGGTCTTTGAATAGTTGTCCTAATTGATGTTGTGTTAACCCACTTTGTAATCTTAACTCTCTAATGGTGTTTTTCAACTTTTTCTCACCGCCTTTCTAGACTAAATTGTCTATCTGTTTATTATAATACTATGACTAAGTTTTTTCGTCAAGACTAATTTGTCTAGTTTTTAAATTTTATTGCTCTTTGAGTCTTGTAAGTTGTAAACTCTTTAATTGAGGAGGTGTTTTAGTAATGGAATATAAGGATTTATTAGCTGAATATATAAAAAAGTCAAACATGACTCTTGATCAAATAGCAGAAGAATGTAAAAAATACGGCATTAATATCCACCCAACATATATAAGTAAACTCAGATTAGGAAAAAGGCCTCCTGCTTCATATGTAGTTACTGCTGTATTAGCAAAGGTACTAGGAGGAGATCCGCAAAAATTATTATCATCAGGCAGAAATGAAGAATCACAAAACGATATTAACGAGTTATTACTGGCTCTGCAGATGGTATATCCAGATTTAGAGGGTAAAGATTTATATGAAAAAATGCTCGAAGTTCACTTTTCGTATATACCGTTAGTTAGTCCTCCTGATATGTCCAGAGAAGAATTTGAAGAGATATTAAAAGAATCTGGTTATGATGGAGATTATATTGAAAATAATAATGAATTTGATTTCAAAAAAGCTTTTGAAGGACAGACATTAAAATGGGGTGACGAGGTTTTAGACTTAAATGAAGATGAAAGAATAAAGGCAATGGAATTATTGAAAGTTCTATTTGGCATTAAAAAAGACACTTAGCTTGTGCCTTTTACTAACCTAAGGTATTCGGATGCAATTTTTTCGTTAAAACACTTGGTTAGTAGTAATTTGATGTCTATTTCTTTTGTTTCGCAATGCTTTTTTTCTTCTTTAATATGCACATGAACACCCCTCTTGATAGAACGTATGTTCTTATTTTAGCATAAAACTACCTAGGGAGGCGATTAGTTTTTGTATAAAGTCGGTAAGTGCAAACTTAGCGACCTCTTAAAATCAAGAGATCTGACACAACAACAACTAGCTGAAATACTACATATATCGAAATCGACAGTTTCAGAATACGCTAATGACAAGTACACCATGTCATATGAGCGTGCTATGAATATTTCAGCTATACTAGGTTGCGCTATGGAAGATCTTTATGAACGGGTTGCGGGCGATTGATTCAATCGTCTGATGGAAAGTTCCTGTACTCCGAACCCGAAACAAAAACTAATACGACCTTGTTACTACATTTTGCTTAAATAAGAACATTTGTCCTTCATTTCTATAATTCAATGGTACTAAAATATAGAAAAATAATGAAGATGGTCACGACAACTTTTTACGAGGTTTCTACAATGAAAGACATCATTCGACAAAAAAAGTACAAAAATTCACAATTCAGTCATACTTTATGCGATTTCCGCACTTGTCGATGGTAACTTTTTGTATTACTGTCGAACGCTTACATTTGAAGCAAGCACGAAAAACATAATGTTCTCCTTCCATGTAAAAATCATAAATATGCATAAATTTACAATTAGTCCTTTTGTGTTCTAGGTGATGTTTTGCGATATTGTAAAGTTGTTCAAAAGTTTTCATACTCGCATTATATTTGTAAGCAAGACAATTTTCCTTAGTAATTCATGGTTTGGATGTGATAATGTGGAATTATGAAGGGGTGATAAGGATGAATATTTTTAGAAAAAAAATTACTCATAGACAAGCAGTTGCTGTTTTCATTAATAGTCTTCATGAAGACATTAAAGAAATATGGCCGATTTTTGTTCGTGATCTAAAAGAGTACGGTGGTACTATTAGTGATGAACTAGAGAAAATTTATATGGCAGAGCTATTTTTAGCAATAACTTCATTAGAATTAATCTCTCTAAAAAAAGTATTTAAATCAGAACAGGTTGATCTTCTGTATGATTTGGTAGTGTTAAACTTGGCTGCAGCAGAAGATGGTTTCGGAGAGTATGCAAAACATACGATAGAAGAAGAATATTTAAACGTTATATATTATTGTACGGAACATAATTTTAATTTTTTAGATGAAATGAGTAAAATGTTGTACCATAAAATCGAAATAAAAACGGAAGAGGAGAAAGCATATATTTCTCCCTTAATTTTAACTGTTATAAATACATATTTAGCTACTAATATAGGTAGATGGAATAAAATAGATAAAAAATTCAAAATCAAAGGATAAAACGTTAGTAAAAAATTAAATAGTTGAAGATGTACTCCACTCCTTCCTTTAATCGCACTTCCCTATTGTAATGAGTAATGAAATACTTATGCATTTAAGAGCTTTAAAAAAGACAAAGAAGGATGTTTCACTTCATGATCCAATAGGACAGGATAAGGAAGGAAACGAGATTAGCTTAATTGATATTTTAAAATCAGAGTCAGAGGATGTCATTAATACAATTCAACTAAATATGGAGCTTGAGAAGGTTAAGGAGTATATTGATGTATTAGACGACAGAGAGAAAGATGTCATTGTTGGTCGATTTGGACTTGATTTACAAAAAGAAAAGACCCAACGCGAGATAGCAAAAGAGCTGGGAATTTCAAGAAGCTATGTGTCTCGCATTGAAAAAAGGGCATTGATGAAAATGTTCCATGAATTCTACAGAGCAGAAAAAGAAAAGAAGAAAAAACAACAATAAATCTTATACCAACTGGAGGCTGTCCGATATGTAGGGCAGTTTTTTCTTGCTTTTGGGAATTATTTCCATCTGTCTGATCGTGCAATCAATATCATATCCTTTGAAAAAATTTTTTTGCTTGTTTATTTTAAACAAGTCAACTTATTTACGCTGAATCTCACTTTGTTCTATAATTAAAGCACTCACAATAACTGAATGAGGTGTTATACGTGATAAAAAACCAACGCATTGGATTATTATTAGATGTTGAAACGACGGGTTTATCACCCTATCAAGATGAAATGATTGAATTGGCATTAATCTTATTTTCATATTGTCAGGACACTGGAGAATTTATAGAGGAATTGGAACATGATTCTTTTTTAAGGGAGCCCTTATCCGAAAGTTCAAGAAATAATTACGAATCTGCCTATAAGATACATGGGATTCCTTTTCAGGAAGTAGAAGGGAAAAGCTTTCATGATGTGAAAATTAAAACATATTTTCATAGAGCTGATTCTATTTTTGCCCACAATGCTTCATTCGATCGAAGCTTTTTATATCAAATGTACCCTGAAATAAACCTTTTAAAATGGTATTGTACGATGCGAAATATTGAATGGAAAAAATATGGTTACCAAAACAGCAAGCTAATCACCTTACTCCAAGCCCATCAAATTACAAATTATCAATCACATAGAGCGATGGATGATATTACATATTTAATGCAGCTGCTGAAAAAACAAAACCCTCAAGGAAATTATTATTTAAAAGAGGTTATAAATAAAAAGCCCATGAACAAATACCAGCCAGTAAAATCGAAAAATAAAGTTAACAAACAAAAGTCATATTATCCTTTTTCCTCTAACCCTTTCAGTGGATGAAATGATTAGTAAATAGATGGCCTAAAATTAGTTACCTTTAAATTTAGGCCATCAGTTTTTTTAAAAATTTTTGAAGACGATCTAGACTTTTTTCCGTCGAAAAGACAAAGTGATGAGCAAAATATGCAGAAACATATAAACCACCTCCAAAGAAATCGAGTCGTTAGGTGGAATCTTTCTCCACCCAGAGGATTGCTTGACGTCCTTGCAAAATGTATATCATTTTCATAACCACCTTTCTTTTTATTTTTGTATGGATTAATACATACGATGCATTGAATATTGACGATCCTTATTTTCTTCATAAATCCTATTAACCATTTCCTCATGTTGAATCTCTTCAGTAGATAATGTTCTCTTTTTTATCGTAATCGTTAAAAATAAAATGTGTAATGTCATTGTGTGATCACCTCCCTTATCTACATTCATTAGTCCTTCGTTCCTTTTTTTGGACACAAAAAAGCCGCAGTAAGATATTACACCTGCGGCAATACAAATAAATATAAAAAGCCGCAGGGCACTATTCTCCCTGCGGCATGGATAGACAAATGAATAAAATTAAGCAGTCCATTCCTTATTGGTCGAATATGTGCAATGAGCATATGAAATTTGATTAGTCTTTGCAATTGTCATTTTAATCATTTTATTCGACCTCCTTTTAAGTAATTTTATGCTTACATTGGTAAGTATATCCACAAAAAGAAAATTTGTAAACACTTTTTTAAGAAAAGAGCACCCAATTTGTATAGGGTGCTCTTGCCTTTAAATATATTCGAAGGGTCCGTTTAAGAAAAATTTCTCTGAACCTTGTTTGTTAATTAATATTCTTCTTCCATTTCAGCAAGCTTCTGTTTACATTTCTTTGCCTTTTGGAAAAAGAAGATAGCAGATGCAAGAAAAGCTGTTGAAGCGAGCATCAGCAATTGTAAATCAAGGAGACTCTTTGCAGCATCAGGAATGATCACTCCTAAATATAAAAAAGCTCCTACAGCTAGTAATGTAATGGCGAATCTTTTAAAATCAGCCATTTTTCCGTGTAATTCCTTAGCAGTCTGTTTCATCATCATCACCTTTACATTTTTTTCAAACTATAAAACTTATATTATCATAAAAAAACAGCATGGAGGTGATGAAATAAATAGAAATATTGGTAACTAGTTTTCTATCATGGAACAAACACCTTCGTACTTTGGTTTGAGCCGCTATTCTTTTAAAGCAGTTGATAAATCGGTTAGCAGGTCCTCAATATCTTCTAATCCTACAGAAATGCGTATTAATCCATCTGTAATCCCTAGCTGATCTCGACGTTCTTTTGGAATAGATGCATGAGTCATTTTTGCAGGTATGGATATTAAACTCTCTACTGCCCCTAGGCTTTCAGCAAGCGTAAAATAATTTAGCCTTTTAATCAGTTTATCTGCTTTTTCTTCACTGCCAACATCGAAGGAAACCATCCCTCCAAATCCAGTTGCTTGCTTCTTTGCAACTAAGTGATTCGGATGCCATTCAATTCCAGGGTAGTATACTTTTTCAACAAAAGGATGCTTAATTAAAAAGTCAACAATTTCCTTGGTGTTTTGTTCATGTTCTTCCATTCTAATACCTAGCGTTTTCATTCCTCGCATTAATAGCCAAGAGTCATTCGGGCCTAATACTCCCCCAGTAGCATTTTGAATAAAATGTAATTCTTTCCCGAGATCAGATCGATCCACGACAACAAGACCTGATACAACATCACTATGTCCGCCTAAATATTTTGTCGCACTGTGTATCACAATGTCAACGCCTAGTGAAAGAGGTGTTTGCCAGTAAGGAGTAGAAAATGTATTATCAACAATGGTTAGAAGATGATGTTGTTTTGCAATAAGTGCTGTTGCTTTAATATCGGTGATTTTTAAAAGTGGATTGGTTGGAGTTTCGATAAAGATTGCTTTTGTATTCGGTTTTATTTCTTTTATTATATGTTCAAGATTGCTAGTATCAATGAAGCTTGCTTCGAGTCCAAAACGATTCAATACTTTCGTCATAATACGGAATGTTCCCCCATAAACATCGTCCGTGATCAAAATATGATCTCCTTTTTGAAAAAGCATCATAACAGCCGTTATGGCAGCCATACCAGAACCAAAGGCAAATCCTCTTGTTCCACCTTCTAAGTCCTTTATTAGCTCTTCTAGTGCATGACGAGTAGGATTCCCAGTTCTCGAGTATTCATATCCCCTATGAATGCCTGCCGCTTCCTGCTTGTAGGTGCTAACTTGATAGATTGGATAAGAAACGGCACCTGTATGAGGATCAGATGGAATTCCTCCATGGATAAGCATCGTTTTCTTTTTCACTTATATCCCCCCTTCATAAATTTTCTTGCTCAAATATCGCTCGCTTCCATCCGGAAAAATGGTCACAATATTCGTTCCAGCTGGGGCATGACTCGCTTCTTTTAGCGCCGCATGTAAAGCAGCACCTGAAGAACTCCCAATAAGTAATCCTTCCTTTAAAGCAGCCTCTTTCACTCGAAAAAAAGCATCTTCATCTGAAATTGTATAAATGGTGTCAAAAAAAGATGTATCCATAAAACTTGGAAGAAATTCCATCCCTATTCCCTCTGTTTTATGTGAACCTGCATTTCCGCCATTTAAAATGGAGCCCTCAGGTTCTACAATAACGGTTTTCACTTTTTCGCTCTGATCCTTTAAATATCGAGCTGTTCCCATAAAGGTTCCCCCTGTTCCAGCTCCTGCAACAAATATATGAACATTTCCTTCGAGTTGTTCCCAAATTTCTGGTCCAATCGTTTCATAGTATGTGTTTGGATTTGCTGGATTAGAAAACTGCTCAGGTGAAAAGGCGTTAGGAATTTCCTGTAATAGCTCTTGTGCTTTCGTTATCGCGCCTCTCATCCCTTCAGAGGTCGGCGTATGAACAATTTTTGCCCCTAGGGCTTTCATGATGATTTGCTTTTCAATACTAAATTTTTCAGGCACACAAAGGATTACATTAATCTTTTTATTTAAGGCAGCAAGGGCTAAGCCTATTCCTGTATTTCCCGCTGTCGGTTCAATAATCGTACCACCTTCTAATAGCTTTCCACTTTCAATAGCTTCCTTTAACAAAGACGCCCCAAGACGATCTTTTACACTTCCACCAGGATTCATATATTCAAGTTTAGCAAATATGCGAACTCCGTTTGGAATCCGATAATGTGTAAGCTCAACCAATGGAGTATTGCCAATTAGCTCATGGATATTCTTATATACCTTCAGATAGGCCGCCCTCCCTTATTGTGTCTAGCTCCGACGTACAGGATGTACTAGTGCCGATATTGCCACAGGACGTGGCGCTCTTAATCGGCCAGTGCCTACCCCTTGTGAAAAATAACCCTTTGCCTCTAAAAGCAAAAAACGCTTTTGGAGGCAAACGAACATTTTTCTTCAGGGCTGAACAAGGCACTTCCGACGTACAGGATGTACTAGTGCCGATGCTGCCACAAGACGTGGCGCTCTTAATCGGCTGCTTTTCTTTTTTAATTTTCCGTTAATCTAGCAACCATTTTCATTACTAGGGTAGCTGAATGTAAACCAGCTTGATCTAAAAACTGATCAAAGGATATATTGGATTCTTTTCCAGCTATATCAGATAAAGCGCGTATAATAACAAAAGGAACTTTAAATTGATGGGAAACCTGCGCAATCGCTGCTGCTTCCATTTCGACAGCTTGAAGATGATCGAACTTTCCTTTTATAAACTCAACTCTAAGAGGATCATTCATAAAAGAGTCCCCTGTTGTAATGAGCCCTTTTACCACTTGAATGTCTGTAATCGCTTTTGCACATTCTTCTGCTACCTGCACTAATTTTTCGTTCGCTATAAACGCCGCTGGCAGCTGAGGCACTTGACCATATTCATATCCGAATGCTGTTACGTCCACATCATGATGACGAACCTCTGTTGAAATAACCACATCTCCTACCTCTAGCTGAGGATTTAATCCTCCTGCAGAACCTGTGTTAATTACATAATCTGGTCTATATTTTTCCATTAAAATCGTCGTTGACATTGCTGCATTTACCTTGCCAATCCCAGACCGCAATAAGACGACTTCCGCTCCATTCATAAATCCTGTTGTAAATTCACAGCCTGCGAATGTCATTTGCTGCTTATCTGTTATATTTTCTCTAAGTATTGTTACTTCCTCTTCCATTGCTCCGATGATGGCAATTTTCATTTTTTAAAACCTCTTTCTTATATTTTTACACCTTCCATAATCCAGACAAAGTCGTTGCATTTAGAAAATGTAACCGTAAAGCTATTCTCCTCCATCATTTTCTTTAAAACTGGAATGGTAGGATAATACTCTCGTTGTAAATCCTCTGCTAGATTATGAAAGCCACTTTGTACAGCATCTGAGATCGCTTGCTTAAAGTCCTCTAAAGATTTGTACATCGTATCCGCAAAAATTATTTTACCACCTGGGGCCAGTATGTTGCTATAAGATAATATCGCTTCTCCTTTTTCTTGATCGGTTAAATGATGAAAAGCATACGTACTTACAATTGAATCTAAAGCTAGATCGGCTGGATAATGAAGAAAATCACCTTTGAATATATTTGCGTTAGCACCTATTTTTTTTTCTCCGATTTTTTTCATAGCATCAGATGGTTCAATCCCTGTAACCTTCAGCCCTTTCTCCAACAGTTTTAAAGTTAAATTGCCCGTTCCTGTGCCAAATTCTAGTACGTGACCAAATGCACGATCAGCAACTTCTTTTAATATCTCATCATAATTGTAAAAAACCTTTTGATATTCAAGATCATTTCCCATCACACTTTTGTCATAGTTCTCTGCCCACTTTTCGAATAATTCAACAAACTCTGTACCCACCTGTAACCCTCCCCTATACAAATTATTCGTATAAACATACTATGTTTTATAGAGTTACATGTTGCCTATTTTTCTAGCGGCAAATGTATTGATTGGCGTATACAGATCCATTAAACTGAAGCTATACATATAGGATAAACCTTACTGGGAAGGATGTTTGAAATGAATTTACATCTAGATTTTATAGAAGATAAAATAGAATTTTTTGAAGATCATGATCTTAAAAATTTAGAAAAAAAAATAAACAATCAAATTGAAGTTAACAAGGGGATTCTTCTCTCTGTTCATTCTGTTTCCAATCAAATGCATGTCGATGATAGCGGCAGACCTTATCACGCTGCTGTTGTTCATTTTAAAATTAAAAAGTAAATTGGGTATTTTAAATAGGACAGGCATCCGTCAGAGATCTTGAAATAAATTTCTGATGGATGCCTATCTAATTTCTCGCTTTACCGAATGTTAATTGCATTTAATTCTTCCACTTTTGAAGGCTTCCAACCTTTACCATCTATCCATTCAATATACACCCGATATTTTTCCTGCTTATCCTTTGTCGAAACAGTTCCGATTGCTTTCTGAGGATCATGATTATTATTCCCGATATATACAACCGTCATATTTCCTTTTTCAATCCCTGTTGCATATGAAAGAGCGTTTAGCATTTCATCCCAATCGACTGTGCCTGTTTCATAAAGAGTAGCATGTTCTCCAGTTTGAGTAGTACCTACAGGCTTCCAAGATGGATTCTCAATCGTTCTTATTACGCTTGAATCGCTGCCGCCCTCTGTAATAATAGGTTCCTCACTCGTTTCTTGTTTTGAATCATTATCGTCTAATTGATCAGACTGACTCTTATGATCCTTCTCTTTAACGCCAGCAGATGCCTCGTTAGCTTTTTTATTTTCATTCTTTGCATCTGTTTCCTTTTCAATTGCAGGCTGCTTCACATTTGGAGCTGCAGTTTCGCCGCTAAAAAAGATTTTTACAGTTACGAATATAATCAATATCACAACAATGGCGATTAGTCCATTTAATATAAGATTTGTTTTTCGTCTTTTTGAGCGTTTCGCTGTACGAGAGCTTCTGTTTATTTCCTCATTCATAAAGTTATCCACCCCATTTTTTCTTCTATAATGGTTTCCATTATTTTACCATAATATTGAATAATTCTTAAAGAAAATACATGTTGGAAGAAAACATTTCTCCCAACAAGTCACTTTACCATATTACCTTTCTATTCTACAGAGGAAAAGGAATTATTTTGCCGTTGATCGTAGTTATATAGTTCCTTTACCATATCAGCGAAAAGTGGATTAATCCCCCCTTGTTGTCCTTCAACGCCTAAATTTACAACAACTAAAGCATATCTTGGATTTTTATACGGAAAATAACCCGCAAACCATTTGTTATGCAGCTGTTGCCCTTCCTTAAAAACGCCTGTTTCTGCTGTTCCAGATTTTCCAGCTACCTCATATGGAAGATCTTGAAACCATCTTCCTGTACCTTCCTTATTTGTAACAACTTCACGTAAAAGAGATTGTAGCTTCATTGCAGTGAAAGGAGATATCGTCTCTCCATCTAGCTGCTTCTCATCAAATTTAATAATCGAATTGCCATTTTTATATTCGATCGTTGAAGCTATTCGAACCATTTCTTTTTCTCCGCCTCTTGCGATTGTTGCCATCATATTTGCAACAGATAAAGGCGTTACTCTTACCTCATGCTGCCCAATTCCTGTCATTGCGACATAATTATCATCTTTTTTCGCTTCTTCTGATAGGAAAACTCTTCCACTATCTTCATCTGCTAATTGCTTAAAATCTTGAATATGGTAAATGTCCCCATTCCACCCTGCTTGTCCAACTAATGAAAGTTTTTTTGCATACTCTTCAATTAGGTTAGGATCGATCTCTTTGAGTTCTTTTGCTAAGGTTGCAAATGTATTATTACAACTTTTTGCAAAGCTATCAGTAAAGGTTAAGTTTCCGTATTGATAGGTTACATCCTGTTCTCCATTGATTTTCTTACTACAATCAAAGGTTCTTGAAGGCTGATCAAGATGATGATCAATAGCAGCTGCAGATACGACTGTTTTAAATACAGATCCTAAAATTTGCTGCTTTAGCATTAAATTTTCTATACCACCGGTATCCTTTTGAAAAGGGGTATATTTATTAATTTCTGGTACAGATACCATTGCAAGTACGGAATTCGTTTTTATATCCAATAAAACGAGCCCGCCTTTTTGTATTCCATGTCCTTTAACTTGCTCTTCAGCTATTGACTGTAGGCCACGATCAATTGTCGTCTTTATATTGATTGGATAAAATGGATTCGCGGGTTCTACATATTTTACATTGATCCCAAACAAAGGGCCTCCCATCGCATCAACGTGGTAAACGAGCTTTGATTTCCCTTCAGACAGAAGAAACTCATCGAAGCTTTTTTCTAAGCCTGTTAATCCGACTAATGTTCGTGAGGAAAATTCCTTTCCAGGATATCTGCTTTTTAAAACTTGATCATTTTCTCCTGCAATCCCAATCAATTGTTCGGCAAGATTTTTCGTTAGATTATATTTCTTGTCAACCGCAAATACTCCTGGAATTTTTAAATCATTAATTTTTTCCATTTGACTACTCGTTAGTTCGACTGGATCTCTTCTGCCAAAAACAATAGGTTCCTTCGTGTTTTCAATAGCCCTTTTTAATGAAGACTCTGAAATTCCAGTTATAAGAGATACTTTTTTACTGTCCCAATCCATATTTTTTAAAAACGGAAAAAGTATGAGTACTTTTTTTGTTTGCTGTGTCAAGGATTGCCCATTTTGATCAAGAAAATTTCCTCTTCCGTTATCTATTACCATTTCCTGTGATCGTTGTTCGACGCTTTCTTCTAAAAGATTAATATTATGGCTAGAAAAATGCTCTGTTTCAAAAAGCTGAATTTGCATTAGCCTACCAATAAGAATAAAAAATGAAGTAAAAAAAAGGAATAGAAATACGACCATTCGTTTTCTCCACATAAAAAACACCTCGTCAAAAGTGTTGACGAGGATTTCCTTTTTCAAACTTATTTATCGTAAAATGTCTATTACTTAATCTCTACAATACGAACTTTCATTTCTCCACCAGGTGTCACAACAGGAATTTCATCCCCAACTTTACGGCCAATTAAACTTTTTGCAATCGGTGAATCGTTAGAAATTTTCCCTTCAAACGGATCTGCTTCTGCACTTCCAACTATGGTATAAGTTTCTTCTTCTCCATCCGGTAATTCAATAAAAGTAACTGAGCGACCTAATGAGACCACATCGCTTGTCATCTCATCTTCTTCAATAATTTTTGCATTTCGAATCATATTTTCAAGTGTAGTGATTCGCCCTTCAACGAAGGCTTGTTCTTCTTTTGCAGAATCATACTCAGAGTTCTCCGATAAATCCCCAAAACTTCTAGCAATTTTTATTCTTTCTACAACTTCTTTTCTTTTTACTGTTTTTAATTGCTCTAATTCTTGCTCAAGCTTCTCTTTCCCAGCTTGTGTCATTGGAAAAATCTTTTCAGTTGCCAAACCCCTTCACTCCTTCTAATTTTCCACAATCACAAAAAGATTGCGTAATCGAATATATGTATCTCATTCCCACAATTGGAAATACTTAGACGCACCCCAATAAAAGGGGCGCGTAAAAAAGATTATATTGGATTAAGACCCCACTGCATACCGAAGATGGTAAAGTATAAATCCATTTTTTACTTACTAAACCAATTTTTAATATAACAATTATTTTAATACTTCCATAACAAAATGCGAAGATTTTTTTATATAAAATAGAGTATCAAAATGATTACTAAAGCAGTTTGTTCACATTTTTGTCAAAATTTATTTCGCGTATACTTTTTCTTCAATGCTGTTCAAGCCGCCTCCGACGTACAGGATGTACGAGTGCCGATGTTGCCACAGGACGTGGCGCTCTTAATCGGCCGCTTTTCTAATTGTCCAGCTCCGCCGCCTAGCCCCTCAAGTCATAAGTCAAATCACTCCAGAAATCAGGATTTCCTGCGTGATTCGCCTTATGCTTGTCGGGGCTAAACAAGTCGGCTCCGCTTTTCTATATTATGCTATTGTTTCACAAAAATGATTTTTGTTCAAGAATTGTTTGAACTTTTGTTACCATTAGATCAATTGCGACATGATTATGCCCACCCTCTGGAATAATGATATCAGCATATCTTTTAGTAGGCTCAATAAATTGATTATGCATTGGCCGAACAACACTTACATATTGTTCAATGACCGAATCCATTGATCTTCCTCGTTCTTTAATATCTCTTAAAAGCCTTCGAATAATTCTTAAATCTGCATCTGTATCAACATAGAGCTTTATATCCATTAAATCCCTTAAGCGTTCATCCTCAAGAATAAGAATTCCTTCTAGAATAATGACATCCTTTGGCTCTACATTGATTGTCTTTCCTGATCTAGTATGAATGGAATAGTCGTATACAGGCTTTTCAATCCACTCATATCGTAGAAGCTTTGTTAAATGCTCGATCAATAAATCATTATCAAAGGCTAGAGGATGATCATAATTTGTTTTTAATCTTTCTTCAAAAGGAAGATGCGATTGATCTTTATAATAAAAGTCTTGCTCGAGCATTAAAATGGAGTGCCCTTTAAAGCATTCATAAATGGATTTTGTGACACTAGTTTTTCCAGAGCCTGAACCTCCGGCTACCCCAATCACTACTGGCTTGCGATTCATGAAATTAAAGCTCCTTTCGCATCATGTTATCGCGGTAAACCGGTTGATTCACCTTAAATTTTACGATTTGCAATGGATGACGAGCTGCATCTAGCTCATTTCCATCTTCATCCCAAATTCTCTCGATCACTTGTGTAAAATTATCTATCTCCGGACCAAAGAACTCTACTTCTTGACCTGGTTTAAAATGATTTCTTTGCTGAAGTGTTACCATCTTTGTTTCTGAATCATAATCAAGCACTAATCCTACAAAGTCAAAAGCAGTCTTTTTGCTATGATTTCCAAACATTTGCTCTTTATACCCTGGTACGCCTTCAAAAAAGGCAGGAGCGGTATCTCGATTGGCGCATTTATCTAATTCCTTTAGCCATTTCTCTTCAATTTTGAAATTATCAGGATCTGCACAATAATCATCAATGATTTTCCGATAGACACTGACAACCGTTGCAATATAATGAATAGATTTCATTCTGCCTTCTATTTTAAGACTATCAATCCCCAGCTCAATCATTCTTGGAATCGACTCAATAAGCTTAAGATCCTTGGGACTCATAGCAAAGTGGGCATCTGTCTCTTTAAATAATGCTGTTTCTTGATTTCCGTCCAGCTGATAAAGATCATAATCCCATCTACATGATTGACAGCATCCACCACGATTTGAGTCGCGTGCTGTCATATGATTACTTAATGTACATCTGCCGGAATAGGCAATACACATAGCTCCATGAATAAAAGTTTCGATTTCTATATCGACCTTTTCTTTCATCTCGCGAATTTCTTCTGCACTTGTTTCGCGGGCTAATACGACACGCTCTAGCCCCTCTTCCTTCCAATATTGAACAGCCTTCCAGTTTGACAACGATTGCTGAGTACTTAAATGAACTTCAATTTCTGGTGCCAATCTTCTGCAAGTTTCAATAATTAAAGGATCTGCAACAATGATCCCTGTAATCCCTGTTTCTTTTAACCCAAGAATATATTCCTCTAATCCATCAATATTTTCATTATGAGCAAAAATATTGGTTGTTACATAAATTTTCGCCCCATACTGCTTGGCAAACTCAGCGCCTTCCTTCATTTCTTCGAATGTAAAGTTATCGGCGTTAGATCGAAGACCATATTCTTGGCCTCCTATAAATACAGCATCTGCACCATATTTCACAGCTATTTTTAATTTTTCTAAATTTCCAGCTGGTGCTAATAGCTCAGGTTTTTTTGTTATGACACGTTTGCCATTTACCACTTGTGAGATAGGTTCTTTCACTGCTACCATTATGAAAACCTCCTTATCATTTTTTTATCCCGCATTAACGGTCAGTAAAATCCCCAACCTCAGATTAGAAGTGTAAACGAGAAGTCCTAGTTAAGGGATAACTGACAGTAAAAGCCCGATTGGTTCAACTAACAATCAGTAGGGAATGAAGATAACCCCACTGATTAAAGTTTCACTTTTCAATCAATTAATAAACCGTTTCTTTAAAGAAAAACCCTGTATCTAATGGTCGATTTAGCGGTTGAATATTTTCTATTTCCGCTACTAAATCATCTTTTATATCATCATACTGATCTACATCCTCTACACATAGATCAATTGCTTTGCGGTAGAGCTTTGTAACAGCCAGAATATACTCAGATGACTTTAATAGACCATCAATTTTAAAGGAATCTACCCCAGCTTCAATCATTTCCTGTAATTCATCAATAATACAAATATCATTTGGACTCATAATATGCGTTCCATTTTCATCTTCAAAAATGGGATATTTGTTTTCTCGTTCTTTGTCATGCAAAAACATATTAGTCGCTTCGATATTTTCATGCTTTTTATCGCCAAGAAACTCAAAATAGTGATCAAGTAAGTTACGTTTCGACTGGAACATCGCTGTCATACCATGAACTTGTACCTCAATTTCCACCTCAGCCTTTTCCTTGATTTCAACAATAGCATCCATATTGATTTCACGAGCGAGAACAGCTCTTTTTGCCCCTTTTCTCCCCCAATAATTACATGTATACCAATTTGTGGCGGTTGTTTCAGTATTCCAATGAAGCTTAAGATTAGGAGCATTCTCACGTGCAGACATTATTACTGCTGGATCACCAAAAATAACGGCATCCGGCTTTACTTCATTTAAAAATTTGAGGTAGTCATCTAAATCTTGTATTCGGTCGTTATGAAAAATGGCATTCATCGCCACATATACCTTTTTGTTTTGGGAATGGGCAATTTCGATTGATTTCTTAACATCTTCTCTAGTAAATTCTCCAGCCAAACGCAGGCCATAATGCTGTTCGCCAATGACGAAAGCGTCTGCTCCATTTTCTGATAATGGGAGAATATCTTCAACTGATAATGGTGTGACAAGTAATTCTGGTTTTTTCAAATTATTCACCTCTTCTTGCTAATTGCGATCCCGTCACCGACAGGAATAATAACCGTATCATAATCAGGATGATTCATTAACCAATGGTTAAAATCATTGATTTTTCTTACAAGGCTGCGTATTCGTTTATTCTCTATTTTTTCCTCATATACAAGTCCTTTAAACAGAACATTATCGGTAATAATGATACCTTTTGTACTTAAATAGGAAGAATATATATCAAAAAAAAGTTGATATTGCCCTTTTGCTGCATCTATAAAAATACAGTCAAAAGGTGCATGTTTTTTAATTTCTTCCTCTACTTCTAGAGCATCACCTTTTACAAGCAAGATTTGCTCTTGTTTATCAGCCTTCTGAAAATACATTTCTGCTAATTCATAACGTTCTGCATCTCTTTCTATTGTAATAATCCCACACTGTGGTAATGCAAAAGCCATCCTTAAAGCAGAGTAGCCGATAGCTGTACCCACTTCTAAAATTTTCTTTGGCAACTGAATTCTCAATAATTGCAGCAAGCATTCAATTCCTGCAAGCTCCATGATTGGAACATGATGCTCTTTTGCATATGCTTCCATTTCCAAAAGGAGCTTTGGTCTATCTAGAATCAAACCATCTATATATTTTTGCAGCTTTTCATCATTCAAGCTGCCTCACCTCTATCCGTCATCATCAAAATCTCTTTAGACATGAAAAAATAGCGTTCACAGATTGGATATTTCATAAATACGTATTTCATACGCATTATGGCTAATGATAAGCCATGATCCTTGCAAACTGTGGTTGACGCTATTAACAAGTTTAAAAACACTTCAATTATTTTAACATAAAAAAAGAAGGAATGCTATTCTTTCTAACTTCCTCCTTTTTCTATCAATAGTCAAATGACATTCTTTTCTTACCCTTAACGTTCAGTTACTTTCCCGTAATATGCTCCGCTTTTTTTGCGTTATGCTCGTCTAATGTTTTAGAAAAAAGCACATCTCCACTAGGCGTTGCCAGGAAATAAAGGTAATCCGTTTGGGCAGGATTTAGCACTGCTTCAATCGAATCCTTTCCTGCATTGGCGATCGGTCCAGGTGTTAAGCCTACATTTTTATAGGTGTTATAAGGTGAATCTATTTCTAAATCTTTGTATACTACTCTTTCTTTATGTTCCCCTTGTGCATAAAGAACGGTAGGATCTGTTTGCAGCGGCATGTTTATTTTCATACGATTATAAAAAACACTCGCGATTTTATTTCGATCAACTTTTTCAGTTGCTTCTTCTTCAACTAATGAAGCCATCGTTAACAATTTATGTGGAGTAATATCTGTTTCATTTATTTGATCGCTGTATTCACTTAAGACTTTATTTGTTTGATCCAGCATCACAGAAACGATTTCTTCTATAGGCGGGTTTTCCTCATAAAATGGATATGTCGCGGGAAAAAGGTAGCCTTCCAGTGGATATTTAATTTTCGGATTCAATATTTCACTGGTAAGTAAATCAGGGTATTTTTCCATTAAGCTTTGGATAAAATTTTTGTCATTTAATTTATTTAACACGTCTTCTTTTGAATGATTTGTTTTTTCAGCAACGATTAAAGCAATTTGTTCAAGTTGTTTTCCCTCTGGTATCGTTACTTTAAAAACAACCTTCTCCATTACCTTTCCTGTTTTTAAACTCTTCACAATATCAGGAATGGTCATTGAGGGCAACATATTGTATTCTCCAGCCATAAATCCAGATTCATTTTTCAGCTTTACATAATATTTAAACACTCTTGCATCTTTAATGATTCCATTGTCTTCTAAAGTTTGAGCAATTCCAGAAACACTTGATCCAATTGGAATGACAACTTTCTTCTCTTGTTTACTATCAGGGTCAACAGGTTTTAACGCTGACTGAATATAAAAATAGCCTCCTCCAACAAGACTACCTAGCACAACGATAAGAATAATTGCGATAGTTGATACAATTTTCCGTACGGTTTTTGCTTCAGTTTGCCTTTCTTGCAGGTTTTGAAAGAATAATTCTTTTTTAAAGTTTTTTTGCTCTGACGACATACGGTCCCCTCCATCTAACAGGGTGATCCTATTTTTCTTTTATCAACCCTTAACTTACATCTCGAAACATTATACTATATATCTAATAATCATCGCAAAAATTGACAAAAAAATTTAGGCTCTTTTCGTATAGATTGTTGTTATTTAACCCGTATCCTGAATACACTTCGCTTTCCGCGGGCGAGTGTCGAGCTTCCACGTCGCTATGCTCCTGTGGGGTCTCGTCTTTCTCGCTTTTCCCGCAGGAGTCTACGTGTATTCAGGCTGCTCAGTACTTCAACCATGATTATTATTTTATTCAAAACAACAAACTTTTAGAAAGCAGCCAAAATTTATAAAAAAAGAGTGCCCATCAAAGGCTGGGCTGCTCTAAGAACGACTTCTTGGAAGCACCTAGCACTTTGTTAAAGGGCACTCTCTTATTTATTATTTTTCCTCTTGTTCGTCTAAGAAAGTGTTGAGCATTTCTTCGACAAGATCCCACTCTTCATCTGATTCAATCGGCTGCAATTCTCCATCTTTTGTTTCTTCATTTGGAATAAAAGAAGAAGCATGAATCTCAATCTCTTCATCTTCATCTTCCTCTGCTCCTATTGGATAATATAGAACATAGGATTTTCCGAACTCTTCCGAATCAAAAGTGAATAGCACTTCACATAATTGCTCATTTCCATCTTCATCAACGATTGTAATATTGTTTTCTCCGTGATTCATAGGTCACCTCTTTAATTTAGTATTAGAAATATACTCTTTGAAGATTGACTGGTATCTAGCTCTAGCGCCTAGCCGCTCGGATCATAAGCCACAATCCTCCAGAAATCAGGATTTCCTGCGGATTGCGTCTTATGTCTGTCGCGGCTGATCAAGGCGCTTCCGCTTTTATTTTTGGCTATCTAGATATCCTTGCAGGATTATAGATGCAGCCATTTTATCAATTACTTTTTTCCGTTTTTTTCGACTAACATCAGCCTCTAGCAAAAGACGTTCTGCAGCCATAGTCGTCAGACGCTCGTCCCACAGAACAACCGGCAAACCAAATAGCTGTTCAAGCTTACTTGCGTATTCTTGGCTAGCTTCGCCTCGAAAACCAATGGAGCCATTCATATTTTTGGGCAGTCCAACGACTATTTTACTTACTTCATGTTCCTTTATTAATATTCCTATTCTTTCAAAACCAAATTCATTTTCATCCTCATTAATTTTGATGGTCTCAATTCCTTGAGCTGTCCATCCAAGGGCATCACTTACTGCCACCCCTACTGTCTTTGAGCCAACATCTAAGCCCATAACCCGCATGCATTATCCCTCACGTTGTTTTTTTAAATACGATTTCACTAGCTCCTCAATAATTTCATCTCGCTCAAGCTTACGGATGATATTACGAGCATCTCGATGTCTCGGAATATAAGCAGGGTCTCCTGATAAAAGGTAACCAACAATTTGATTAATTGGATTATATCCTTTTTCTTGAAGAGCTTCATACACTTGAAAAAGTACTTCATCCACATTACGCTCAAAAGGCTCCTCTGGAAAATTAAATCTCATGGTTTTATCAAATGAGCTCATATTCAACACCTCACTTTTTCTGCTAGGCGATTCAGATAGCAAATAGTTACCTTCATTTTACACTACTTCTACTTAATATCAAATGGATTTAACCCATTCTTCTACAAATTGCAATGCATGATCTAGCTTGCTTGGGTCTTTTCCACCCGCCTGAGCCATATCCGGACGGCCACCGCCGCCTCCGCCGCACCGACTTGACACTTCTTTGACGATTTTCCCAGCATGATAGCCTTGTGGAATTAAATCCTTCGTGACTCCAGCAATTAAGCTTACCTTGCCTTCGTTGACACTGCCTAAAACGACTATTGCTGAACCAAGCTTTTGTTTTAGATCATCTGCCATATTACGAAGGGTATTGATATCAGAAGCTTGGACCTTTGTAGATAACACATTGATTCCATTTACTTGAACGACTTTTGAAACAAGATCTCCAGCTTCGATATGGCTTAATTTTCCGGCTAATGATTCATTTTCACGCTGCAGCTGCTTGATTTCAGTCATTAGTTGATCAATTCTGTGAGCAACTTCTTTTGGATTTGTTTTCAACTTATGAGCAGCATCCTTAAGAATATGAATTTGGTCATTTAACAATTGGTAAGCAGCTTCTCCAGTTACAGCTTCAATACGTCTTGTTCCTGCACCAATTCCGCTTTCAGAGACTATCTTAAATAGTCCAATCACAGAAGTATTTGGTACGTGGCAGCCTCCACAGAGCTCTAAACTATAACCTCCTACTTGAACAACACGTACAATTTCCCCATATTTTTCTCCGAAGAGAGCCATTGCTCCCATTGCTTTTGCTTCGTTAATCTTTTTAAAGTCAATCTGAACTGGGAGACTGCTCCAAATTTTCTCATTCACAATCGTTTCAATTTGTTCAATCTCCTCTGGCTTAATTTGGCCAAAATGAGAGAAGTCAAAGCGGAGTCTTCCTGCTTCAACTAAAGATCCAGCTTGGTTAACATGCTCACCAAGCACATCCTTCAGTGCACGATGAAGAAGGTGAGTAGCCGTATGATTTTTAATAATCTTGCCTCGATTTTGCTCATCTACGGATGCATGAACCGCTTCGTTAACACGAAGCACACCAGTTTGAACAGCTCCTTTATGAAGATTTTGTCCATTTGGTGCTTTTTGCACATCCTTAACAGATACAGTTGCCTGTTCAGAAGTTAAAATCCCTGCATCTGCAATTTGACCTCCACTTTCAGCATAAAAAGGAGTTGTATCAAGGATGAATTGAATCTCGTCTCCTTCGTGAGCTTCATCAACAGGAGAACCATCCTTTAGGATAAAAACAACTTTAGCATCTGCTTCAAGCTGATCATAGCCAATGAATTGGCTTTCTATCTTAACTTCGCCTAGTACGCCACCTTGAACCTGCATGGAGTCTACGTCTTGTCGGGCATTACGGGCACGCTCTCTTTGAAGCTCCATTTCATGCTCAAATCCAGCATGGTCAATTGTCATTCCTTCTTCTTCTGCATACTCTTCTGTAAGCTCTACTGGGAAACCATACGTATCATAAAGTCTGAAAACATCCTTGCCTTGAATGGTATTATTACCATTTTCTTTTTCCTTTTTAATAACAGAAGACAAGATGGATAACCCTTCGTTTAGTGTCTCATGGAAGCGTTCTTCTTCATTTTTTATGACCTTTTGAATAAAAGTCGTTTTATCTTTTACTTCTGGATAAAAATCAACCATAATTTCTGCAACAACAGGAACAAGCTCAAACATAAATGGACGATTGATATTAATTTGCTTTGCATAGCGTACAGCTCTGCGTAAAAGGCGTCTTAAAACGTAGCCCCTGCCTTCATTTGAAGGAAGTGCTCCATCCCCAACAGCAAATGTAACCGTTCTGATATGGTCAGCAACAACTTTAAAGGCAACATCTGTTTCTTGGTTTTGATTATAAACAGCACCAGAAATTTCTTCTGTTGCTCGAATGATTGGGATAAATAAATCCGTGTCAAAATTTGTCTGCACATCTTGAACAACGGATGCCATACGTTCTAGACCCATCCCAGTATCAATATTCTTTTTCGGCAGTGGAGTATATGTACCATCAGGATTATGATTGAATTCTGAGAAAACAAGATTCCATACTTCTAGGTAACGTTCATTCTCCCCGCCTGGATATAGTTCAGGGTCATTTTCGTCATTCCCATAAGCAGGACCACGATCATAAAAAATTTCCGTATTTGGACCACTCGGACCTTCCCCTATATCCCAGAAGTTTCCTTCAATACGAATAATTCTTTCAGCTGGAACACCAATCTTGTTATTCCAGATTTCAAAAGCCTCTTCATCTTCAGGGTGAATCGTAACAGATAGTTTTTCTTTTTCAAACCCAATCCATTTTTCATCGGTTAAAAATTCCCAGGCCCAAGTAATAGCTTCAACTTTAAAATATTCACCGATTGAAAAATTTCCTAGCATTTCAAAAAACGTATGATGTCTTGCTGTCTTTCCTACGTTTTCAATATCATTGGTTCGAATTGATTTTTGTGCATTTGTAATACGTGGATTTTCTGGTACCACACGACCATCAAAATATTTTTTCAAGGTAGCTACACCACTGTTAATCCATAATAATGATGGATCATCATGGGGTACTAACGATGCACTTGGTTCGATAGAATGTCCTTTTTCTTTAAAGAAGTCAAGATACATTTGACGAATTTGTGAACCAGTTAGCTTTTTCATAATAAAAACCTCCTTATTTATAGAAAAGCCTCTTCATCACTGTGTTTCATTTATGTAAACACAAAAAGCCCCCATCCCTGGACAGGGACGAGAGCTATACTCGCGGTACCACCCTGATTTTGGATATCATCTGTCTCATATCCATCTCTCATACACCTTAACGCGGTTAAACGACAGTGATTAGCTGCACTCTGGATTAGCTTTCTGTTATCCTTCACCTGAATTTCTTGCAGCCAAGGAAATTCCTCTCTGACTTGCTTTAAAAGCAATAAAGTGGGCTATAACATACTTGATCCTTCTTCATTTTACGATTATATTTCTCATAACGCATTATAGCTAGATCGATATATGCTTGTCAATGTCCTTTATAATCTTCTCCTTAAATACTTGATTTTTTCCCAAAATGGATTCGAGCATGAATAAGCGCTACCTTGACGATAGACAAAACAGGGACAGCAAGGATAAGGCCAATAATTCCTCCGACCTCCCCTCCAACAAGGAGGGCAAACATAATAAATAAGGGGTGCATTTGAAGGCTTTTCCCAACAATCATTGGAGATAATACATTCCCTTCTAAAAATTGAAGCGCAATAATAATAATAATTGTAATGATCACCATTTTAAAAGAAATCGTTAATGATATTAATACAGCTGGGATGGCTCCTATGATGGGGCCATAATAAGGAATGACATCGGTTACGCCAATAATAAATCCCAACAGCAATGGATATCTCATATGAAAAAGCCAAAATAATAAGGCAGAAATGGTTCCAATGATAACACAAACGAGTAGTTGTCCTCTTATATAGCTGCCTAAAGAATGATTCACATCTCTTAAAAAGTGAACTCCTTCTCTTCTCCACTTTCTAGGCGTAATATACCAAACTGCTTTTTTCATTAATGTAATATCCTTAAGCATATAAAACGAAATAAAGGGAATTAACGCAAGCAGAATAATGAAGTTAGCGAGATTAACAAACCAATTTAATATGTTAGAAAGCAGAAGATCGATCTTTGCTTCTAATGTTGTAATCCCATCATCTACTCGGTCCTGAATCCCATCTGGCCAATTGGCAGTTTTTTTCTCAATAAAACTAGTCCATTCACGATATTGATCAGCCAATTGAGGGGCACTTTCTGCTAGTTCCTTTAGCTGGAGATTAAACGCAGGAATCACCATATAGAGAGCATAACCAACTCCTCCAAAAAACAAAAAATATATAAAAAATACACTTAATCCTCGATTCCAACCACTTTGATGAAGCTTCTCTACAATTGGATGAAGCAAATAAGTTATAAAAGCAGCTATTATAAACGGACTAATAATCGTCATGATCAGTTTTAAAATGGGAAGCCATACTTGCTGAAGCTTTATAAACACAAATAACACAACGAATAATAATAGCAAAAACCCCAATCGATAATACCACTTAACCTGAATATCCAAAGCACACACCTCCATAAACTTATTCTTAAAAAAGAAAAGCTTTTTTATTCAAAAAAAATGATCAGCCGCTTTCGGCTGACCATTTTCTGCTATCTTCTTCAAATAAATCATCTAGGGAGCTTAAACTACCGTCTTCCTCAACTTGATGAGTATGGATAACTCCATCAACTACGGATAACTCAATAAAACAACTCCAGCAATAATACTGGCTCATACCTATTTTACCAATATCCTTACTTTGGCAGTTGGGACAATGAAACACAGGACGACACCTCACATTTTAACATTAATGATAATGGCATCCTTCCCAATTGCAGGTGGTTCATCTGTTTTAATGACCCGTCTTCCCTCCAGTACATCTGAAAAGAAGCCATCAGATAATTCATACCCTACAATTGTCCCCACTTCTTCCAGAAAATATACATCTTCTAGTAATCCAAGCCTTTCTCCCTCATTAGTCATCATCATTCGTCCAGATAAACGATGATGATGAGTAAAGGAGAAATCACTCGGTTTTTTTAATGGTTTTATGGACTGTTTATTGTCAATCATAATTCCATCTCTGCCAAAGCTTGAAATTGAATGAATAGGGATCATAAATGTTTTTTTGAATATAGCTCCCTTTTCTAATAGTAATCCTTTTACTGCTCCATCTGAGATGCTAACGTCACAAACTTCACCTATTTTTGCCCCATTTGCCAAATCAATAACCGGTAATCCTTTTAATAAAGAGACTGTTCGCAGGAGATCTTCCCCCTTTCCGAACAGTTATATTTTTCGTTTTTAAATCAAAAAATATCGGCAGAAACGTTTTCCAATTATGAGGTCGCTTCTACTTTATCTACAAAATCATAAGGGGTTAAATTCTCCATTCCAATCATCGGATCAACATTCATAAGTTCATCCTCATACTTAAGCGGGCTTGTTTGTGCTATTTTTTCACTTTGTTTTTTATCACTAGAAAACGTCTCTTGTATTTTTTGCACCAATGTCGTATTCCTAGCTTCCTCATCTCCTCTTTTTACGCCTAGTTCTAGAGCTTCCTTTTCACCACATAAAATAAGAAATTGCTTACTTCTCGTGATGGCTGTATAAATAAGATTTCTTCTTAGCATGCGATAATAGCTCTTAACGACTGGCAAAATGACGATGGGGAACTCACTGCCTTGAGATTTATGTACTGAGCAGCAAAAAGCATGTGTAATCTGAACTAAATCTTGCCTTGTATAAGTCGCTTCTACTCCATCAAAGGAAACAACGATCATATCCTGCTTTTCTGTATTTTCTTTCACATAAAAAATAGAAACAATTTCACCCATATCCCCATTGTAGACATGGTTTTCTGGCTGGTTGACTAATTGTAAAACCTTATCGCCTACTCGATATTTCACATCCCCAAAAGCAAGTTCTTTTTTTGTTCCATTGGGATTAGGATTTAAGATTTCCTGAAGGAGTACATTTAATCGATCAATGCCTGCAGGGCCGCGATACATCGGGGCAAGAACTTGCATATCTCTCGGTGAATATCCTTTTTTCACCGCATTCATGACAACCTTTTCAACGACTTCCCCTATTTGAGACGCTGAACATCGTATAAAAGAACGATCTGCTTGCTGCTCTAAAATATTTTCAGGCAACCTGCCATTTTTCATCGCATGAGCTAAATCAATAATAGAAGAGCCTTCCGCTTGTCGATATATATCTGTTAAACGAACAGTTGGTATACATTCAGAACGAAGTAAATCCTTTAATACTTGTCCAGGACCAACTGACGGAAGCTGATCTTCATCGCCAACAAAAATGACTTGAATGTTTTTTGGAAGAGCCTTTCCTAATGAATTGGCCAGCCATATATCAACCATCGAGGTTTCATCCACGATTAAGATTTTTCCTTCTAATGGATTGTCTTCATGATATTCAAAGCCATCTACTCCATTCCAGCCTAATAATCGATGAATCGTTACAGCTGGGAGACCGGTTGATTCCGACATCCGTTTCGCCGCTCTTCCTGTAGGTGCTGCTAATAAAAACGGAAACGGCTCTTCCTTTTTATAATCCTTGCGATCTAATGAACAGCCATGCAGCTCCGCAAATAGCTCGACTATTCCCTTTATAACCGTTGTTTTACCAGTGCCAGGCCCACCTGTTAAGATCAGCATCGGAGACATTAAGGCGGTTTGAATCGCTTCCTTTTGCGAAGGCGCATATTGTACCCCTAGTCGATCCTCTAGCTTGCCAAGTGCCAATAAAAATTCAGATTCAGGAAATTGATTTTCGTATTCTGTTTGCTCTAATATACGCTTAATATTTGTGACAAAGCCCTTTTCTGAAAAATAAAGCGAAGGCAAGTATGTCCTATCCTCTTCAATTATCACTTTTCCTTCTTCTCCAAGTTTTATCACTTCATTTGAAATATCGCTAAATTCGATCGTATCACGTTTATTTTCTTCTAGAAGGGCCCTTACTTGCTGAAGAAAGGCTGCTGTTTCTAGATAGACATGGCCTGATTGAATACTTTCTGTTTCTAAAATATAAAGGCAAGCAGCTTTTATTCGATCAGGATGATTTCCAGAAATCCCAAGCTGATACCCCAATTCATCTGCACGTCCAAAACCAATCCCTTCTATGTCCTCAACGAGCTTATAAGGATTTTCTTGGATGACATCAATCGTTTGATCCTTATACATTTGATAGATGCGCATTGATAGTTGAGGGCCAAAGCCATATTGATTTAAGGCAATCATGGCCTGCTCTAATCCTTGATGCTCCATTAACGTGTTATACAATAATTTTGCTTTGTCAGGAGGGAGCTTAGGAACCTTTTCTAAAATAGAAGGGCTATTTAAAATTCTTGAAATCGCATTCTCCCCTAATGTCTCTACAATACTTTCAGCTGTTTTTCTTCCGATTCCTTTAAATAGCTCACTCGATAAGTAAGTGACTACTCCTTGCTTTGTTTGAGGGATATCCTTTCTAAAATGCTGCGATTGAAACTGGACCCCAAATTTTGGATGATCTTTAAATTCTCCGTAAAAAATATACGTTTCTTGCTCGTGTATTTTAGGAAAATAACCCGTAATTACCGCTTCTTTTTCTTCATAGTTTTCATTCGTTTCTTCTACACGAATACGCAGCACCGTATATAAATTTTGCTCATTATGGAAGATGGTCACTAAATGCTTTCCCTTAATAAATTTTTCTTGTTCCTTAAATAAATCAAGTTTATCCTGCTGATCCACAATCTCCCTCCTTTCTTATTGTTATTGATTGTTTTTATCGTTTTCTTACGCTTTCAGTAATTTCTTTCCATAACCAGCTAACAAATGATCTGGTTGTATCGTTAAAGCTTTATCAAACATTTTTAGCGCTTTTGTTTCATCTTCCTTAAAACCATACGCAACTCCAAGATTGTAATAAGCGTCTGCGTGATTTTCATCAATGTTAATACACTTCTCAAGTTGAGTAATCGCTTCATCAATTAATTCAAGTTTCGCAAGACATAAGCCATATTGAAATAAGGCTTCTGCATCCTCTTTATTTAACTCCACACTTCTTTGTAAATACGGAAGCGCATACTTCGTTTGCTCAAGTTGGATATAACACATCCCTAGCATAAAATAATTATCACTTGAATCAAGTCCATGATTCATTGCTTTATCAAACATTTTTATTGCTTCTTCAAACTGCTCCTGCTCAAAATATAAATTCCCAGCACTATAATAGGCTGCAGCCGCTGATCCATCTATTTCAATTGCTTTTTCATAAAATTTTAGTGCTCGATCCGTATCTCCTACGGCAGCAAGTACATTTCCAAAATTAATATAGGCTACAGGATCGGTTGGATTTTCATCGATAGCTTCCATAAAAAGCTTTGCTGCTTCTTCCCAATTACCCTCCTGCATGTATTGAATCCCCTGTTGATTTTTATCCATTCAGCACACTCCATTTCTAATATAAAAGTATATCATAATTAATAGACAAAAAAGAGAGAAACCCAATAGTACCTTTGGGTTTCCCTCTATTTTAGCCTACATACGTTAAGCGTTCACTATGATAAAAAATCTCATCAATCGTTCCCCCGCCTAGACATTCTTCATCATGATAAAAAACGACGGCTTGTCCAGGTGTCACAGCTCTAATCGGTTCATGGAAAATGACTTTAGCACATTGATTTTCCAGTAATTGAACTGTAACTTTATGGTCTGGTTGACGATATCTAAACTTCGCTGTACATTCAAAAGATTGTGGTTTTTCTTCATTTGAGACCCAGCTTATATTCGTGG
Organism: Bacillus sp. 03113; assembly: GCF_006546985.1. GTDB lineage: Bacteria > Bacillota > Bacilli > Bacillales > Cytobacillaceae > VATK01. The sequence continues at coordinate 57,427 of NZ_VATK01000017.1, read as the reverse complement.
CAATGATCGAGTCCGAGTAAAGTTTATGATGATGGAAGCCTTGACCTACATACAAGACATTTTTCTTAATATCTTTCCCGATCACAAACCATGGATCGCCTGCGCCACCAATACCTAAACCATGGCGTTGACCAATTGTATAATACATAAGTCCATCATGACGGCCAAGAATTTCTCCATCAAGTGTTTCCATATTGCCAGGCTGTGCTGGTAAGTAATTGCTTAAAAAGTCTTTAAAGTTTCTTTCTCCAATAAAACAAATACCTGTACTATCTTTTTTAGCAGCTGTTGCAAGACCAGCTTCCTGCGCAATTTTTCGAACCTGTGCCTTTTCAATATTCCCAATTGGAAACATGACTTTTTCAAGCTGACTTTGAGAAAGCTGATTCAAGAAATACGTCTGATCTTTATTGTCATCTATTCCTCGCAGCATTTTATATTCCCCGTCCATATAGGCTACTCTTGCATAGTGACCTGTAGCTAAATAGTCTGCACCAAGCATCATAGCGTGGTCAAGAAATGCTTTAAATTTGATTTCTTTATTACACATCACATCTGGATTTGGCGTTCTGCCAGCCTTATACTCATCTAAAAAATAAGTAAAAACTTTGTCCCAATATTGCTTTTCAAAATTTACTGCGTAATAAGGGATCCCAATTTGGTTACAGACGCGAATGACATCTTCATAATCTTCTGTGGCTGTACAAACTCCGAACTCATCTGTATCATCCCAGTTTTTCATAAAAATACCGATCACATCATAGCCCTGTTCCTTTAACAATAAAGCAGCGACAGAGGAATCAACACCACCAGACATCCCAACAACGACGCGTGTGTCTTTTGGTTCTTTTTTCATCTTCTCACCTCACCTATTTCAAAACTTATAGGAGCATATTTTCTAGAATGATCGAATAAAGTAGCAATCTCTTTATTATCTTGTCTCACTCAATATACGCTATCCTATTTTCCTTCTTATATATGGAAATAGCTATTTTGCTGTTAAACGCTGAACAATCTTTGCTGTCTCCAGCGCAGCCTTCTTAATCTGTTCATCTGTATTCGATAACCCAAAGCTAAAACGAATGGAGTCTTGAATACGATGAGAGCTTTTGCCAAACATGGCAACGAGAACATGAGAAGGATCGATGGAACCAGCTGTACAAGCTGAACCACTTGATGCAGCAATTCCAGCTAAGTCTAAATTAACCAATAGTGCCTCCACATTTGTACCAGGAAAACTTAAGTTTAATACATGTGGGAGTGATTGTTCAACAAAACCGTTTTGATAAAATTTAATTTGCTGATTTTGCAGCGTTTGAATAAAAATTTCTTTAAAATGCAAATACGTTTTTCTGTGATCTTCCATTTCTTGTTGAGCAATTAAAACAGCCTCATAAAATCCTGCCACAGAAGGGACATTTTCTGTTCCTGCACGTCTTTTTCTTTCCTGCTCCCCACCGAAAAGACGGGAAGGCAAAGAAATTCCATTTCGTACATATAAAAAACCAATCCCCTTTGGTCCATTGATTTTATGAGCCGACACAGATAATAGATCAATCCCCAATTCATTAACATCGATTTTTTCAATCCCATAAGCCTGTACAGCATCTGTATGAAAAATCGCTTGGTGACTTTTTATCATGTCCCCTATTTCTTTAATAGGCTGGATCGTTCCAACTTCATTATTCCCGTACATAATTGTAACAAGTATGGTATCTTTCCTTAAGGCTTTTTGAAAATCTTGAAGTCGTATTTTTCCGGATTCATCAACCGGTAAATACGTAACCTCAAAACCATTTTTTTCTAGCTGCTGGCATGTATGTAGAACAGCATGATGCTCCACTTGAGTTGTAATAATATGCTTCCCTTTTTCCTTATAGGCCTCTGCAACCCCAAAAATGGCATGATTATCAGCTTCGGTTCCTCCGCTTGTAAATATAATTTCATTTTCTTTTGCACCAAGGCTTTTTGCCATGAAATGACGAGATATGTCTACGATTTTACGTGCTTCCCGTCCAAAAGAATGAATACTAGAAGGATTACCAAACTGTGCATTCATGACTTCATACATTTTAGCAATTACTTTTTCATGCATAGGAGACGTTGCAGCATGATCAACGTAAATCCTTTCCAACACTTTCACCTTCTTAAATAATACTTCCTAACTTCCACATACTCACTAATACTAGCTCTAAATATAAAACATATAAGAATCTGGAGCACTATCTTCCGTATGATTCGCTAAATCTTCAATGGTTGTACTGTCTAGCACATTTTTAATTGCATCGCGAATTCGAATCCAAAGTTCACGTTTGGCTGGCTCTTCGTTTTCAATCCCCTCAACGGGAGTGATGGGCCCTTCTAACACTCTAATGATATCTCCTGCAGTAATTTTTGAAGGCTCATCCCCTAGAACATAGCCTCCATATGCTCCACGAATACTTCTTACTAAGCCCGCATTTCTTAATGGAGCAATCAATTGTTCTAAATAATGCTCTGATAAATTATTCATTTGCGCGATTAATTTTAATGAGAGTGGACCTTCTCCGTGTTTTTTGGCTAATTCGATCATAATTGTTAAGCCATAGCGTCCCTTTGTAGATATTTTCATAAAATAGCACCTCGACTTTTTATTATTTCTTGTTTTACGATAAGAATATTACTATTAATTTTGTATCAAGTTTGTTTAGTTAGATGGATTGAAAATAGGGTAAACCCATTAAGGGAATGTGAAGTTTTTGTAGCAGTAGAGAAGTTCATGCGCGGTGTTCAGTACAATAAAAAACACAGCTTTTAAACGGCTAACCCAGTTCCTAATCATCATTACCTAAATAAAATCTATATATATAAAAAGCATAGCAAAAACCTGACTAATTAGATAGACTTTGTTATTATAGCACATTTAGTTTAACGAAATAAAATAAGGATGTTCATACAAAAGAAGTTTCAATTATCTAATTTTTTCTTACTGCTTTCTTCCTTTTATCAAAAAAGCTATAATATTACTATACAAAACATATGTTCTTGCATATTTTTTTAAGGAGGATTTCCAATGTTTTTTGGAGAACCGCTTGCTTACCGGATGCGACCAACAAATCTTGATGAAATTGTTGGTCAAGAAGAGATCATCGGAAAAAAGACAAGTTTATATAAAATGATTCAAAATGGATATGTCCCTTCCATGCTGTTATATGGGGAGCCCGGTATTGGGAAGACGTCGATTGCTTTTGCAATTGCAGGAACGACTAATATTCCTTTTATCGCTTTAAATGCGACAACAGCTGGAAAAAAAGATGTGGAAGCCGTTGTCGAGGAAACACGTCTTACTGGGAAAGTCATTTTGTTTTTAGATGAAATTCATCGCTTTAATAAAGCACAGCAAGATTATCTTTTGCCTCATGTCGAACGAGGAGATATTATTTTAATTGGCGCCACAACTGAAAATCCATTTCATGATGTCAATCCTGCAATTAGAAGCCGATGTGGACAAATTAAACAGCTGACACGATTAACCGCTGAAAATATACAAGAGCTTTTAAAGCGTGCTTTACAGGACGAGAAAAAAGGCTTAGGAAAGATCTCGATTCAAATAACTGATGAACAAATACAAACGATCGCTTTTGGGGTCAATGGTGATGCGAGAAAATCATTGACCTTATTGGAATCGATTGTCTATTCGTCATCCAAGGAGAATGAAACATTTATAGTAGAAGATAAAACAATCCAAAATATGATTGAAAAAGCAGGCGTTTATGGAGATAAAAAAGGATCGAATTTTTATAACTTATTATCTAGTCTCCAAAAAAGCATTCGAGGCAGTGATGTCGATGCGGCGCTCTATTATCTTGCTCATCTATTAGAAACAGGGGATTTAGTTGCCGTTAATCGCCGGCTATTAGTGATAGCCTATGAGGATATCGGACTCGCAAATCCAGCTGTTGGAAACAATGTATTGGCAGCTGTCACCTCAAGCGAACGCTTAGGCTTACCAGAAGCGCGAATTCCATTAGCCGTGGCAGTCGTTGAAATGTGTCTTTCGTCTAAATCTAATTCTGCTTATCAAGCATTAGATAAAGCAATTGATGAAATTAGACAAGGAAAAGTGGGTGAAATTCCAAAGCATCTCCGCGACGGACATTATTCAGGCTCAAAAGTGCTAGGGCATGTTGGATATAAGTATCCACATGACTATCCGATTGGCTCATTTGGCGGATGGGTTGAGCAAGATTATCTTCCTAACAATTTAAAAGGAACAACCTATTATCATCCAATTGAGGCTGGAGAAGAAAAACGCTTAGCAGCGATTTATCATAAGCTCGAGGAGTTTAAAAAGGGGAAGAAATCATAAAGGTAACCAGAAAAGTGCAGGGCGCCAAACAATTGACGATCAATGAGAATTTTTTGATTTTTCAAGTGATTGACTTATGATTCGAACTGTTGGCGCCTTTGCATTCTTTTTAAGATTTTGACTTCCCTTTAGGAGAAATGATGTCACCATTTTCCCCACCAACTGGCATAGACTTTCCATTTATATGATGAAAATAAAGAGGGAGTCCTTCAGTCAAAAACATACTTGTTTCTACAGGGTTTTGTCTTTGATGATGAATATGTAAATGTGGTTCACTAGTCGATCCAGAGTTTCCCACTCTAGCTAAAGGTGTACCTACTTCCACCACTTGACCTTTCTTAACCAAAATCGAACCTTGCTTAATATGTGCCAAGACTAAATAGGTATCTGTCTCTTCTATTTTTATATAAATATAATTTCCTATCATTGTTTCATTATCTTCAGATCCTGGAAGAATATCTTTCTCTTTATCATAGGCTCCAACAATCTTTCCTTTGATAGGAGCTATAATTTCTTTATTATAAATCCCATAATCATTAAGATTTTTACTTTTGATTGAGTGTGGATTCATAATGAAGTCATATGCCCAACGTTCATTAGGAACAACCACGTGCGGTTGATTTGTTTTAATATCATTTCCACCCCAACCAACTTTAACAGCTTCATCGAATGGTAATTCTATGGAAACAGCAGGTTTTGTTGCTTTAATACTAGCGGGATAAGCAAGATTACCAATATGTAAAAACCAACAAAAAGGGAAAGCCATTATGACACACAAAAAGAACGCGATAATTAAGTACCTCGTTATTTTGTTTCGTCTAATAAGCTTTATTATAAAAACGATCAATATCGCTAAAGTTATAATTACCCCGGCAATACTACCGCCCATTATCCCCCACCAGCTAACTACACCTAATACTCCACCGATAAAGTATGCACTAATCCATTCAACTAATAGAAAAAGTGTAATATTCAAAATGAATATTTGCTTAAACTTCAAAATAACCCCCTCCTTTACTTCAGCAAAAAAAAGCAGACGAAAACGCGACTTTCTGGCGTATCATCTGCACTAGTACTTCTTGTACGGCCTAGATTTATTCATAGGGTTTTTTGTAAATAAATTTACGTTTTCTAAGCTGCTACATCTCTCTTTTTGAAAATATAAAAGGCAAGAAATATAAATAATGCATAGTACAGGATAAGCATAATGGTCGAGAACGTCAGAGTCATTCCTTTAACCATAGGAACTCCTTCAAAATATTGCATTAAATCAGTATTAGCGAATAGTATATACTTTGCCCAATCAAATTTCATCGCGAGCAGTCTTGTTCCTTGTGCTCCCATAAACATAAGGAAGATAGAAATCCCAATAGCTAATGAACTATTTCGGAACACAGCAGATATCATAAAGGCCATTGTTGAAAGCATTAATAAGGTAATTGAATTCAAGCCATAAAAAATAATCAAATGAACGAGCATCGTTTGTTCTGTTACTTTTCCGTTAAAGTAATTTAAATATGGTGATGCAGCCTCTGGAAATCCAAATAGAACCGCTCCTAGTAAGGTTGAAAAAACAAATAAAATAAAGAGCATCATCAATCCAAACAGAAGCACCGTTAGATATTTTGATAAGAGCACTTTCCATCTGCTGATTGGACGAATTAACAAAAGCTTGATTGTTCCCCAATTAAACTCACTGGCAACAATTCCTGCTGCTACTATAATCGTAAATAAACCGGCAATTGAAATAAGATTAGACGCATCCTTTACAAAATCCCACGCAGAATACTCTTCTTGATTGGGTGATATATTGTGATCGAGACGGTATTGATTGATTACCATTTGTCTTTTGATATGTTCTTTTGCTTCTTTGTAACCAGCCCCATCCATTTCTTCAAGCTGCTGTTTAAAGCTTTTATTTTGTTCCTCTAAACCACTTCTCCAATTATCATTATTAGGGATTTTAACGCCATTTTCTTGATATTTTATAACAGCTCCCATAACAGAGACCATGAGAACGAGGAGGACAAGCATAACATAAGTCCCAGGTCGATTAAATATTTTCATCCATTCATTTTGAACGAGCTTAAGCATGATTAACTGCCCCCTTTTCCGATGTTACTTCAAGGAATCGTTCCTCTAATGTTTTCGTGACTTCTTGAATTCCATAAATTGACACATCCGCTTCAACTAAGGTCTTAACAACTTCCGGAAGCTCCTCTCTTGAAACCGGAACAGTGATTCCTTTGACGACTTCTTCTATTTGCAGATCTTTATATTTTTCTTTTAATACAGCCTCAGCTGTTTTTTTCGGTTCCACTTCAATTTCATATAGTTTTTCATTACTTTGAACAAAATCATGCACAAGCTGAACATCTACAAGCTTTCCTTTTTGAATAATGCCGATTCGATCACACATCATTTCCATTTCTGAAAGCAAGTGACTTGAAACGATGACAGCCATTCCTCTTTCTCTTGCCAGCATTCGTACGTGATCACGAATTTCCCGAATCCCTGCTGGATCTAATCCATTCGTCGGCTCATCTAAAATTAACACCTCTGGGTCATGCAATAAGCATTGAGCAAGTCCAAGTCTTTGTCTCATCCCAAGAGAGTAGGTTTTCACTTTATCATGAATACGTTCTGTTAAACCAACAAGCTCCACGACTTCATCAATTTTTTGCTTTGTAATCCCCTTCGTCATATTGGCATAATGAAGAAGGTTTTTATAGCCGCTTAAAAATTTATACATTTCAGGGTTTTCAACAATTGCACCTACATGCCTTACCGCACTTTCAAAATCCTTTGTAATACTTTTTCCACAAATCGTAATATCTCCATCCGTGATCCCAATAAGTCCTACTATCATTCGAATGGTTGTTGTTTTCCCCGCACCATTCGGACCAAGGAAGCCAAATACCTCCCCTTTTCGTACTTGGAAGCTTAAAGAATCAATAATGGTTTTCCCTTTAATTTTTTTTGTCACATTTTTAATTTCAACAAAATGCTCCAACATTCATTCGCTCCTCTCTCGTTTCTTTATTGAAATACATGAAACTAGCTAGATTTTTTCCGGATTTTTATTTATCGGCGATTTCTTAGCTTTTATCGGCGAAACCCAGAAATACTTATAAGTTCTTCTTCATCCAATCTAAAACAGATAAACCTTCTCTTTCTCTCAATTCTTCCACATGATGTCGAGCAATGATATTTCCATCCTTGATTCCTATCACCTCGTCTAAAATAGATTCTACTTCTAATATTTCATGTGTCGTGATGATCACAGTCTGGTTGTCAAAATCTATATAGGAAAGCAACCCTTTTACAATTGAGTCGCGAACCATTGGGTCTAAGCCAGAAAAAGGTTCATCCAGCAGTAAAATCGGCGTATTGCGTGCAAGTACAACGACTAACTTCAATCTGCCTCGATTTCCTTTGGATAATTGCTTCACCTTTTTGTCTGGATCTAATTTCATAAAGATGAGCAGTTCGTCTGCTTTGTCCATTTGAAAATCTGAAAACTGCGTTGCCGCAAATTGAATCGTATCCTTAACGGTAAATGAAGGATAAAACATATCTAATTCCGTTAAATAGGCTACTCGATCTGCTACTCTTCTTGATGAAGGGATGCCATCCACTAATACTTGACCAGAAGATGGATGGACAAGTCCGGCAATCATTTTTAATGTCGTCGATTTGCCACTTCCATTTGGACCGATCAATCCATATATTTTTCCTTTATCAAGCTGAAAGGAAACGTTATTTAAAGCGTACCCTCTTCCATACTTCTTTGTCACCTGTTGAAATTCAATCAATTCTCTTCCCCCTGACTCAAATCAATGTATTGCTGAAGTCCAGAGATCATTTCCGTATTCGTAAAGCCAAGCTCTTTCATGCTGTTCACGAATGATTCAATAATATCCATTTGCAAACGCTGCTTTAAATGAATGATCATTTCTCTATTTTCTGTCACAAACGTTCCTTGTCCTCGTTTTGTTTCCACCATTTTCATCCTCTCCAATTCACTATAGGTTCTCTGAATCGTATTTGGATTTACTCCTGCTTTCACTGCCATTTCTCGTACAGACGGAAGCTTTTCTCCAGGTTTTAGCTCATTTCTGGCAATTTGCAAATGAATTTTATCCATAATTTGCATATAAATTGGTCTCGATGTTTGGAATTCTTCCACCAAAAGATTACACCTCCACTTTCCGTTCTAGAAGCCATACGGATATTAATAATACAGTGATCGCAATTAAAATATAGATGATCATTTTAGCAAGCGAAAACTCTAAAGTATCCATTTTTCCATCTATAAAAAGCGAGCCTATTGTTATGGATAATGATTTTAGACCATCAATATGAATTACCCAGCTTTCCTTCAAATGCACATAGAAAGGCTGACTTCGGATATAGGTTCCTATAATATTTATGGCTATCCATATTCCTCCAATCATAAACGGTCTTATTTTTTTTATCCATGTAATCTTTGATAATGAATGGTAGACCGTCCAATAAAAGAACATCCAAATGCCAGCATAAATGGACCAAACTAATATTCCTGCTCCGATCAAAAGCAACCCTTTAAATCCTACCGTAATATCCTCCACTGCTTCCGCTCTTGATATCGACCAGCTTGCGATTAAGATTGAGCATAGAATAGAGATCAGATAATAAACAATGCTGGTAGATAATTTTGCCAATAATAATTTCACTGCATTTTGAGGATTATGAAGCCAAAGCTGAGTTCTTCCTTCTATTTGCAAAGAAGATAACAGAAATATAGGGATATAAAGACTGTGAGCTCCTAATAAGCCAATCGAAACCGAAGCAAAAATCATTGGTTCATTAAAATATCGCGAGAAACCAAACGATCCAACAGAAATAATAATAGGAAGGCAAATCATCGTTAGAAAAATATTCATAGAAATCTTCAATTCTTTAAAAACTAACCCTTTAAAAGCTTGCAAAAATAAAAACCTCCTTAAATTATTAATGTAATAGTGTTCTAGTTAGATAGTACACTATTACATTAATAATTGTCAACCCTAATTTTCCCAATAAAAAAAGAGAGTGGTTTTATTCACTCTCTTTCATCTCTCATTATTCACTTTTCATCCTTCACACGATTAATCTTCACATCACTAAGGATACTGCGTACAACATAACTAGCGGCAATTAAGCCGGCAACGGATGGAACAAACGCATTCGAGGAAGGCGGCATTTTTGCCTTGCGAATTTTAGCATCGTCCTTTCCAACCGTTTTACGAACGTCTTCACGAATGACGATCGGGCTTTCATCTGAAAAAACAACAGGAATTCCTTTTGTGATCCCTTCTTTTCTTAGTCTTGTCCGAATTACTTTTGCTAAAGGATCGGTATGAGTTTTAGAAATATCAGCAATTTTGAATCTTGTTGGGTCCATTTTATTTGCAGCACCCATGCTTGAAATCATCGGGATTCCTCTTTTTAAGCATTCCTTCATTAAATGGATTTTATATGAAATCGTATCAGATGCATCGATGACAAAATCTAATCCATAGCCGAAAATTTGTTCATATGTTTCTTCTGTATAGAAGATTTTCAATGCCGTTACATCGCATTCAGGATTGATATCCATAATTCTTTCTTTCATCAGCTCTGCCTTTGGTCTTCCAACTGTTGAAAGTAGGGCAATAACTTGACGATTCACGTTGGTAATATCCACATCATCCTTATCAATCAGTACGAGCTTCCCTACACCAGATCTTGCTAACGCTTCAGCTGCAAAGGAACCAACCCCTCCTATTCCAAGTACAGCTACTGTACTATTTTTCAATTTCTCTAACCCTTCTTTTCCTATCGCTAGCTCGTTTCTTGAAAACTGATGCAGCATTTATCTCCCTCCATATCATCATCTTCGTAATAAATGTTAAATTTTATATAATTCCTACAAAAAATCCTGAGTATACACTCAGGATTCATCAATACATTTATGTATGGGACTAAGTCCCAATTATGCCGTCGTCTTAAAAGTCCTTCTTTTGAACCCGCAACTTGCAGGTGGGTGTTCTGTTCCAAATAGTAGTAAGTCCTTGTGATAGGCATTTACGCTATTTGAAAACGCAAACTCCCAAGTCAAAAATGTTCGGTCAAAAATGAGGGTAAACAACGTACACATTAGGACTACCTTTTATTGTCCTAATTATACCATATTTTCTTTTCCCATACAAGCTGACAGAATAGGTCATTACTCGTTATTTTTCAGGTTTAATGCTAGTTCAAGCTCATCTAATTGCAATGGACTAACTTCACTTGGAGCATTTGTTAATAAGCAGCTTGCGCTTGCTGTTTTCGGGAATGCAATTGTATCTCTTAGGTTCGTTCTTCCCGTTAAGAGCATCACAAGTCTGTCTAACCCAAGGGCAATCCCGCCATGTGGAGGCGTACCATATTCAAACGCTTCAAGCAAGAAGCCAAATTGAGCGTAAGCTTCTTCTTGTGTAAAGCCAAGTGCTTTAAACATTTTCTCTTGAACGTCTTTTTCAAAAATACGTAAAGAGCCGCCACCGAGTTCATATCCATTTAGAACGATATCATACGCTTGAGCTTTTACTTGAGAAGGATCTGTTTCAAGCAATGGAATATCTTCTCTTACTGGCATTGTAAATGGATGATGTGCTGCATAATAACGGTTTTCCTCTTCCGCGTACTCAAGAAGCGGCCAATCCGTTACCCATAGGAAGTTAAATTTCGATTGATCAATTAAATCTAGCTCTTTTGCAAGCTTTAAGCGCAATGCACCAAGTGAATCAGCTACAATTGCTTTTTTATCTGCTACAAATAAGATTAAATCGCCTTCTTCGATTGATAAAGCAGCTGTCATTTCTTGCTGCTCAGCTTCAGATAAAAATTTAATAATTGGTCCTTTTAAACCATCTGCCTCAGCCTTTAACCACGCTAAGCCTTTCGCACGATAGCGCGCTGCAAACGCCGTTAAGCCGTCAATATCTTTACGCGTATATTTTCCTGCACCATTTTTTACATTAATCGCTTTAACTTGGCCGCCTGATGCAACAGCACCTGAGAATACTTTAAAGCTAGAGCTTTTGAACACCTCAGATAGATCAACTAATTCCATTTCAAAGCGAGTATCCGGCTTATCAGATCCGTAACGACCTATCGCTTCATCATAGGACATACGCTGGAATGGAGTTGCAATATCTATTCCTTTGACTTCCTTCATAATTTTTGCCATCATTTGTTCAATAAGAGCAATAATTTCATCCTGACCTAAAAAGCTCATTTCCATATCAAGCTGTGTAAATTCAGGCTGGCGGTCAGCACGTAAATCCTCATCACGGAAACAGCGCGCAATCTGATAATATTTTTCAAAACCGCTCACCATTAAAAGCTGTTTAAATATTTGCGGAGATTGCGGAAGCGCATAAAACTCTCCAGGATGCACGCGGCTTGGTACTAAATAATCTCTCGCTCCCTCGGGAGTACTCTTTGTTAAAATTGGCGTTTCAACATCAAGAAAGCCTTCATCGTTAAGAAAATCACGCATCGTTTTCGTCACAAGATGACGCATTTTAAACGTTTCAAACATTTCTGGGCGTCTTAAATCTAAATAACGATATTTTAATCGCACATCCTCCGAAACCTCTGTACCATCTTCAATCATAAATGGAGGATTCTTCGCCTCGTTTAAAATCGTTAGTTTTTTTGCATGTATTTCAATTTTCCCTGTTTTTATATTTTCATTGATTGTGCTTGCATCTCTTTCAACCACAATTCCTTCAATATCAAGAACATATTCATTTCTTACTTTATCGGCTACAGCAATCGCTTCTTCTGAAATCTCTGGATTAAATACAACCTGAACGATCCCTGTACGGTCACGAAGATCTATAAAGATGAGTCCACCTAAATCACGTCTTCTTTGCACCCATCCTTTTAGAGTAACCTTTTCACCAATTACAGACTCAGTTATTTCCCCACAAAAATACGATCTTCCAAACATTTAAAAAGCCTCCTGTTAATTAAATACGTGTACGCACTTTCTGACTATAATCCTTTTAATACATCAATTAGGGAATCCAGCTCAACTTCTGTTTGTTCTCCAGTTTCCATAATCTTTACGTTGATTTTTTTTGCCAACAATTCATCTTCTCCTAAAACTGCAACGACTTTCGCCTTCAATCGATCAGCAGCTTTAAATTGACCTTTAATTTTCCGATCAAGATAATCTCTCTCCGCCGAAAAACCAGCCATACGAAGCTTTTGAAGAAGACCTACCGTGTAGTCTTTTGCTTGATCACCAATGGCAACGAGATAACAGTCAATTCCTTCTTTGATCGGCAGCTCTACACTTTCAGCATTTAATGCAGCAATCAGTCTTTCAATGCTCATCGCAAAGCCAATTCCTGGAGTATCTGGACCGCCTAAATCTTCAACTAAACCATTGTAGCGCCCCCCGCCACAAAGCGTAGTAATCGCCCCAAAGCCTTCTGCATTGCTCATAATTTCAAATGCAGTGTGATTATAGTAATCTAAGCCTCGAACAAGATTTGGATCGACTTCAAAAGGAATATTTAAATCTGTTAAATACATTTTTACTTTATTAAAATAAGTACTTGACTCTTCATTTAAATAATCAAGAATCGAAGGTGCGCTTTTCATAAGCGGATGATTTCGATCCTTTTTACAATCAAGAATGCGCATTGGATTTTTCTCTAAACGGCTCTGACAGTCAGAACAAAATTCTCCGATACTTGGTTTAAAGTGGTTAACAAGTGCTTCACGGTGTGCCTGTCTGCTTTCTTTATCTCCAAGACTATTCACAACAAGCTTTAATTTTTTCAAGCCTAGCTCTTTATAAACGGACATTACAAAAGCCATTACCTCTGCATCAATCGCTGGATCCTTACTGCCAAGCGCTTCAACCCCAAATTGAACAAATTGACGAAAGCGGCCTGCTTGAGGACGTTCATAGCGAAACATTGGGCCTAAATAATAAAGCTTAATTGGCTGGCTTGCATAACCATGCATTTTATTTTCTACAAATGAGCGAACAACAGATGCAGTGCCTTCTGGTCTAAGAGTCAAGCTGCGTTCTCCTCGGTCCTCAAATGTATACATTTCCTTTTGAACAATATCCGTTGTATCTCCAACTCCTCTTAAAAACAACTCGGTATGTTCAAAAATAGGAGTACGAATTTCATGATATTGAAATTTTTCACATAGCTCTCTTGCTTTTTTTTCGATATACTGCCATTTTTCTACTTCTCCAGGAAGTATATCCTGGGTTCCCCTTGGTATTTGAATAGACATAATGTATCGTCTCCTTCCATTATGTAAGATGACATATGGCCTCAAGAATGCAAAAAACTCCCGTCGCCTTGTAAATAATGCTACAAGGGACGAGAGTTATATTCCCGTGGTGCCACCCTAATTGAAGATGCTAAAGATCTTCCTCTTTTACAGTTAACGCCTGTGAACGTTCTCCCCTACTTAAAATTCAGAGAGAAACCTAAGGAGTGTCTTTCATTAAGTCAACAAGTGGAAATGCTTTCAGCCCAATGGACATTTCCTCTCTTTTCAAGTGATTCTTAATTACTCTTCTCCATCATTGGTTATCAATAAACACAATTATTATAATATATAATACGAATCAACGATTCTTTTGTCAAGAGACGCTTTTTTAATTGCGATTCATTTGCTTTTTCAATTTTTTTATCTCATGAAGGCTTAATCCAAATTCTTGAGTGAATTCTAAATTCTCTGCTTGCGTACTGTTCTGAAAATCAACACCAGTTAACTGATGGTCTCCGAACAATGCCGTTTTGTTTTTCATCCCGTATCTCATATTCTTCATCCAATCGTTTTTTATATATTGTTGCCAAACGATTTAAAAATTATCGGCTTTTTCATGATACAATGTGTATACTTATTGATGATTGAGTGATGAAAACGGAAGGAATTTCGAAATAAAAGTAGAATTAGTAGTATACAAAAAGTGAAAGTAACATACAACATCAATGGCTTTATACGCGAAAAGGAGGTTAGCACTGGATTGGCTAAAATAGTAAGCTGGATGCTGGTGAGTTTATTGATAATCATTCTAGCACAACCACAGCATTCATTGGCAGCAAATGAGGTAGTTAAAATTGAGACCGATCAACTCAACGTTAGAGAAGGTCCAGGATTAACCAATAAAGTAATCGCTCAGCTTTCGAAGGGCGAAAAATATACGCTTTTGAAAGAAAAAAGAGAATGGTATCAGATCGAATTAAAAAATGGACAAAAAGGCTGGGTAGCCAATTGGCACGTTTCGAAGGATGAAAAGAAGCAAGACATGAATTCCACTAACTTTTCTTCTGCTATTGTAAATGAAAGCGGACTAAGGATTCGAAATGGCCCAGGATCCTCCTATGAAGTAATTGGAACAGTAAAAAAAGGGCAGACTTTACAAGTATTATCAATTCAAAATAGCTGGGTTCAGGTTGAAACTTCCTTTGGAATTGGATATGCATCAAAAGAATACCTTGATCTAAAGAAAAACAATACAAATACTTCTAATACTAGTTCAAAAAACGGTTTTGTAACAGAGGATTCGGTAAACATTCGTAATGAGCCTTCAAAACAAGGAAAAATCATTGGTCAGCTAGGAAAAGAAGCTCCAATTAGCATTCTCTCCCAATCAAATGGGTGGACCGAAATCCTTCTACAAGGAAGCTCTGGCTGGGTAAATAGTCAATACATCAGCACTCAAGCATCTGAAAACCCAGATAACCCTGTCTACGATACCACTTCAGGAACCATAACAGCTACTAGCTTAAACATCCGAAGCACTCCTTCTTTAGATGGTGAAATTATTGGCTCTGTTAAAAAAGGAGAAACCGTAAAAATAGCGACTGAACAAAACAGCTGGTCGAAGATCGAAATACAACCAGGAAAATTCGGATGGATCTCAAGCTTATTTATTAATAAAAATGAATCTGATCAATCGGTCTCGGAACCATCAACATCTAAGAATAATAAAGTTTTTATTATACATAATGGCACAAATGTAAGAAAAAATCCTAACGTACAAGCTCCTGTTGTTCAACGTGTAAATGAAGGT
The DNA here is from genome assembly GCF_006546985.1 of Bacillus sp. 03113. GTDB lineage: Bacteria > Bacillota > Bacilli > Bacillales > Cytobacillaceae > VATK01. Next base: position 41,972 of record NZ_VATK01000017.1, on the reverse strand, counting down.
GAAAGCTTTACTATTATGAATCATAAAGAAGATTGGATTGAAATCCGGCTCTCAAATGGAGAAACAGGATATTTAGCTGATTGGATCGTATCGGTTCAGGATGGTTCATTTAAGGAAAACCAAAAAGGACTTGGAAATAAACTAAGAAATAAAACGATTATTATTGATCCTGGTCATGGAGGAAGAGATACTGGAACGATTGGAGCAAAAGGAACCCTTGAAAAGGAGCTTACACTTAAAACAGCGATGCTCGTTTATCATCAATTAAAAGCTTCAGGGGCGAATGTGATTCTGACACGAAATAGCGATACCTACGTTCCATTGATCTCAAGAACGAGTGCATCAAGCTTTTACCATGCGAGTACATTTGTTAGTATTCATTATGATAGCATTCCTGATCGAAGCGTAAATGGGATGACAAGCTACTACTATTATCCATATCAAAAGGAACTAGCTGCAGCTGTCCATGACTCTATTAAAAGTCAAACAAAGTTAGCTAATCGAGGTGTTCAATTCGGTGATTTTCACGTTTTAAGAGAAAATCGAAAAAATGCTGTCCTAGTTGAGTTAGGTTATTTAAGCAATCCAAAAGAAGAAAAACTTATGAAATCCAGTTCCTTTCAAGAAAAAGCAGCAAGAGGGATCTACGAGGGATTAGCTAACTATTATAAAAATCAGTAAGCAAGAAAAGTGCAAGCGCCCTTGCTCATCGATGTAAAGTGCTGGACTGAATCGAGTGAGATAAAAGAAACACGAAGAGCGCAAGCGTCGATGTTGACTTATCGTAGACGAGGTGAGGGAAGCTTCTAGTCGATAGGGCGCTGGCCGATTAAGAACGCCACGGCCTTATGTATTCATCGGCACTAGTACGTCCTGTACGTCGGAGCTAGACACCAGTCTTCCTTCAAAAAAAGTTTTACATTACAAAAGGGCAACCTACTTGCAGGTCGCCCTTATAGGTTTTCTATTTACTTTCAAGTATAAGTGTCACTGGTCCATCATTTACTAATGAGACATCCATCATCGCACCAAATTGTCCTGTTTGTACTTGAACGCCTTTTTCTTTTAGTAGAGTGTTAAAGACTTCATAAATCGCTAAAGCTTGTTCTGGTTTTGCTGCATTCATGAAATTAGGTCTTCTTCCCTTACGGCAATCTCCATACAAAGTGAATTGAGAGACAGATAAAATCTCCCCTTTCACATCAAGCAGTGAATGATTCATTTTTCCGTGCTCATCCTCAAAAACTCGAAGATTCACAATCTTTTCTGCCAGTACCGCCGCGTCATCCGTATTATCCTCATGAGTAATGCCGACAAGCAATAAAAAGCCCTTTGAAATTGAACCTACTACTTTATTTTCAACTTTTACATTCGCTTCTTTGCTTCTTTGCAAAACGACTCTCACATCATTCACCCTAATTCATCATTCTTCTAACCGAATAAATATCAGCGATTTGTTTTATTCGATCAACAACCTTTTGTAAATGGCTAACATTTAAGATAGCGATTGACATTGTAATCGTTGCGACTTTATTACGATCTGAACGCCCTGATACGGCTGATATATTTGTTTTTGATTCATTAACAGCTTGAAGTACTTCATTCAATAGACCACGACGATCGTACCCGCTTATTTCAATTTCAACATTATACTCTTTACGATCATTTATATCTATTTCCCATTCAACTGGAATGAGTCGGGCTTTTGCATCGTCTGAATCGATATTTGTACAGTCTGCACGATGAACAGATACACCTCTGCCCTTCGTGATAAATCCAATAATTTCATCTCCAGGTACTGGATTACAGCAACGTGACAGTCGGATTAACAAATTATCAATACCGGATACTCTAACACCAGATTCTCTTTTCCGAGTAGAAGGAAATGACTTTAATTCAGAGACAGCCTTCGAAATTGTAGCAACCTGCTCCATATCTCGTTTCTTACGCCATTTTTCTGATAAACGATTGGCAACCTGTAAAGCAGTAATCCCATTATAGCCAACAGCCGCATACATATCCTCAACAGTGGCAAAGTTATATTTTTCAGAAACTTTTTTCAAATTTTCAGGAGTTAATATTTCTTTTGGATCAAATTCCATATTACGAATTTCTTTTTCGATTTGTTCTTTGCCTTTATCAACATTTTCATCTTTTTGCTGCTTTTTAAAGAATTGCCTTATTTTATTTTTCGCTTGAGATGTTTGCGCAAGCTTTAACCAATCCTGACTTGGGCCATATGAATGCTTGGAAGTTAAAATTTCAATAATATCTCCTGTTTTTAACTTATATTCAAGCGTCACCATTTTCCCATTGACCTTTGCACCAATCGTTTTATTTCCAATTTCTGAATGAATTCGATAAGAAAAATCAATTGGAACGGAACCAGCAGGTAACTCAATAACGTCCCCTTTAGGAGTAAATACATAGACCATATCGGAAAAAAGATCAATTTTCAAAGATTCCATAAATTCTTCTGCATTCGCAGTGTCATCCTGAAAATCTAATATTTCTCTAAACCATGACATTTTTTGTCCAAAGGAAGCATCATTATTGACTGGCTTTCCTTCCTTATAAGCCCAGTGTGCAGCAATCCCGAATTCTGCAATTCGATGCATATCAATTGTACGAATTTGCACCTCAAGAGGCTCTCCTTTTGGCCCAATGACCGTTGTGTGGAGTGATTGGTACATATTGGGCTTTGGCATCGCAATATAGTCTTTAAATCTTCCTGGCATTGGTTTCCAGCATGTATGGATGATTCCTAATACAGCATAGCAATCCTTGATGCTGTTTACGATAATCCTTACAGCAAGCAAATCATAGATTTCATTAAATTGTTTATTTTGAATGGCCATCTTCCGATAAATACTATAAATATGCTTTGGACGCCCGGAAATATCTGCCTTGATCGTTACTTCGTCTAAACGACTTTTCATATCATCAAGGACTTCTTTTAGATAAAGCTCTCGTTCATCACGTTTCTTCTTCATTAAATTAACAATTCGATAGTACTGCTGAGGGTTTAAATATCTTAATGCTGTATCTTCTAGCTCCCATTTAATCTTAGATATCCCTAAACGATTAGCAAGGGGCGCAAATATTTCTAATGTTTCATTTGAAATCCGTCTTTGCTTCTCTGCTGGAAGGTGCTTTAATGTTCTCATATTATGAAGTCTATCCGCTAATTTTATTAAGATAACACGAATATCCTGTGCCATCGCAACAAACATTTTGCGGTGATTTTCCGCTTGCTGCTCTTCATGAGACTTATATTTAATTTTTCCGAGCTTTGTAACGCCATCTACAAGCATAGCCACTTCTTCACTAAAGGCTTCTTTAATATCCTTTAATGACACTTCTGTGTCCTCAACGACATCGTGGAGAAAACCAGCGCTTACCGTAGCAGGATCCATTTCTAAGTCTGCTAATATTCCTGCGACTTGGATTGGATGAATAATATACGGCTCCCCTGATTTTCGATATTGTTCACGATGAGCATGATTGGCATATTCATAAGCCTTCTTAATCATGTTTACATGCTCTTCATTTAAATATTGGCTTGTTCTTTCGATGACTTGCTCGGCGGTCAATACTTGATCAATCGCCATGGAATCACCTTTTGTCATTATTTATAAACGAATGAGCATTAAAATGTTATGATAAAAACCAAATTCGTTTATTTTATTAAAAACAATCAGTTCTAAACTTACAAGAATATTCCAAATGTTATATTTAAAGAAAGGAATCATATCTTAAAGCATTATTGATAAGAGCTGATTTAAATAGAGTAATTGTTACTATTATCGAAAAAAAAAGCTAGGATGTAAAGTAATTAATTGTTATTTTCTTGAATCTATAAAAAAATGTCGAAATAAGTCATTTATTTTTCAATTTATTGAAAAATACAGCATTCAAAAAGAGCGCCTAGCAGCGCTCTTTTCAGACTTAAAAACGTGTGATCAAACTTGCTTACTAAGAAACGAACCCTCTTAATATTCCATAAGTGCTAATACGTCATAGCCCTCTAATTTTTTGCGGCCTTCTAAAAATGATAGCTCAATTAAGAAGGCGATGCCCGCTACTACTCCTCCAAGCTGTTCGACTAATTGAATGGTAGCCTCAATGGTACCACCTGTTGCCAGCAAATCATCTGTAATTAGAACCTTCTGGCCTGGCTTAATAGCGTCCTTATGCATGGTCAAAACATCTTTTCCATATTCCAGACCATACTCAGCCTTAATCGTTTCACGCGGCAGTTTTCCTTCTTTACGAACAGGGGCAAAGCCAATTCCTAAAGAATAAGCAACTGGACAGCCAATGATAAAGCCCCTTGCCTCTGGACCAACTACTAAATCGATCTCTTTTTCCTTAGCATATTCTACAATTTGATTAGTTGCATACCGGTAAGCTTCTCCGTTATTCATTAATGTTGTAATATCCTTGAAGCGTATACCTGGGATTGGCCAATCCTCGACAATCGTAATGTATTGCTTTAAATCCATTCTTCCACTTCCCCTTCTATTTTCACAGAATCATTTATCGCTAAGTCAAACCAGCTCTTTAATTGCTGATAGGACGAAAATATTAATTCTTTTTCAAGCTTAAACTGATTTTGTTTTTTCTGATAAGAGACAGACTCATCTAAATCACGTTTACGAGCTTGTTTATTTAAAGAAATGAGTCCATTTTCAATTGTAACAAAATCCAATTCAAAAAACACCCTCGACATAAAGTCAATTGTTTCCTTGCTCCAGCCACGATATTTCGCTAACTCATTACCATGCTGGGACAGATTAAAAGGACTCTTCTTAGCTAAGAAAGCATAGTACCATTTGAAATGATCCCTTGTTGGCATCGTGCTTAAAAAAGCACTGTCTTCTTTATAAAAGCAGGCATAGATTCGATCAGGACTTTTCCCTGCTACCACTTGTTTTAATAAATCAAGGTTAGCAGGAAGATCAACAAGTATGACCTGAGCTTTTTCTAGTTGAATGGAGACTGCATCCTCCATCGTTTTTACGACTTCACATTTGCCTTTTATTTTATTCTGATATGCATAACTTAGTGTTTCTTGGAAAAAAACCCAAGTTGCATCCTTCACTGAAGCATCTTCGATCAATTTATCCACTCGATTTCCTCGAAAATCAAAAAGCTGCCATGTCTCCACTGCTGCGTCTTGAATGAAAATTTGCGGTTTACGAATATTATTCCATTCATTGATCGAAAGCTCACCGATGACTGAGACCTTTGAAACCGGAGCGATTTGATCACACAAATCACCTAATCCAAACCCGACTCCATCGAGTGAGGCGCTCTCTTTTTCTAATACGAGCTTTAAATGATTTTGATTAGAACCGATTTTTTTCATTTGACCGATACCTGCTCCTTGAATCAGCACCTTTGGTTTTGGATTGCCCGTTCCGTATGGTGATAGTTGATTCATCTCATCTAACGAAGCGATATCAATTTCCTTTATGTTTATCTCAGCATCCAAATACGTAATTCGTTTAAAATCCTCTTCTGTTAATATATCGTTTGCTTGTTGATTTAATCTTGATCTGAGCTCTTCTATGTCCTCAATTTTTAATGTCATTCCCGCTGCCATCGGATGTCCGCCAAAATGCGGAAGAATGTCTCTGCATTGTGACAAATTGTGAAATAAATCAAATCCGACAATACTTCTTGCTGAGCCTTTGGCGATCCCTTTTTCATGATCATAGCTTAAAACAATCGTCGGACGGTAAAATTTTTCCACAAGCCTTGATGCTACAATCCCAATGACGCCTGCATTCCAGCCTTCTTTACCAATAATTAAGACTGCATTTTCATCAATGGGAAAATGCTGATCAACTTCGGCAATAGCTTCTACGGTTATTTCATTAACGATAGCTTGTCTATCCTTATTTATTTGATCAATTTCATCAGCAATGGATTCTGCTTCTGAGATATCGTCCGTCAGTAATAATTGGACAGCAGGATCTGCTTGATCGAGTCTTCCAGGGGCGTTCAACCGAGGAGCGATCCCGAAGCCGATCGTTTCTTCATTAAGCTCAGCTTGGTCTATTTTTGCTACATGAAATAGCCGTTTAAGCCCTACATTTCCTGTTCCTCTTAGCTTCTGAATCCCTTTTTTGGCAATCAAGCGATTTTCACCTGTTAGAGAAACGAGGTCAGCAATCGTACCAATGGCGGCAATTTCAAGCAAATGTTCAGGGAGTTTTCCATACAAAGCGTGTGATAATTTAAACGAAACCCCGACCCCAGCTAATTCTTTAAAAGGATATTCGCTGTCTGGATGCTTTGGATGAACAATGGCAAAGGCATCTGGAAGAATTGGGCCTGGTTCATGATGATCGGTAATAATTAAATCCATCCCCAGATCCTTTGCAACCTTCGCTTCATGCACAGCCGCAATCCCAGTATCAACGGTAATAATCAGCTGAACTCCTATATCAAAAGCATGAGTAAAGGCCCCTTCATTTGGCCCATAACCTTCAGTAAATCGATTCGGTATGTAAAAATCTACATTTGCCCCTAATTCCAATAATGTTTTCATCAACACTGTCGTGCTAGTTACACCATCTGCATCATAGTCTCCAAAAATTAGGATCTGCTCTTGATCCTCAATGGCTTTTCTAATTCTTGCAACAGCCTTTTCCATATCTGTGAGTAGATAAGGGTCATGAAATGTTTGTTCATGATCAAATAAAAACTCTCGTGCATCGTCAATGGAGGTTAGCCCTCTGTTTACTAGCAAAGCAGCAACAAGTGGTGTTATTTTCAATTCATTTACAAGTTGATCAATATGATTTTTTTCAGTATCTCGAACAATCCAACGCGATTTTGAGCGCAGCATTACGTTTCACCTCTCAGCCCATTCATTATACAAGAGGAATACTAAGCTTTCAATTAAGAAAAGCGGAAGGCGCCTTGATTCGCCCTGAAGAAAAATGTTCTCATGACTCAAAAAGTGCATTTTTTACTTTTAGAGGCATGGGGTTATTATTCACATGGGCTAGGCGCTGTAGCTAGACAATCGAAAAGCAGAAGGCTCCTGCAATTAGACAAATCGAAAAGCGGAACTGCCTAATTACCGCATCAAAAAACCGCAGGAAGTCCTGCGGGTAGGGTTAAACTTGCGGGGCATCTGAAACTTTCTTTTTTTCTTTGACTGTTATAATGACCCCTTTTTTCTTCAATTCTTTTCTTTTCCATACAACCCATAGCTGAGCAGCTATAAATATAGAGGAATATACACCTGTAAGTAATCCTACGAGTAAGGCGATTGAGAAGTTACGTATCGATTCACTTCCAAAGATAATAATTGCCACAACCGTAATAACTACTGTTAACACTGTATTGACTGAGCGCCCGAGCGTTTGTCTTAAACTTGTATTCACAACATCAGCAATATCTTCAACCGTTTTAAGACGTTTTTTCTTTTTCATATTTTCACGCATACGGTCAAACGTTACGATCGTATCGTTTATCGAATAACCGACAATCGTTAATATTGCCGCGATAAAGGTTAGGTCAACCTCCAAACGCGTAATACTGAAGAACATAATGATAAAGAATGCATCATGAAGCAATGAAATAATGGCTGCAAGTGCCATATATATTTCAAATCGAACCGTCACGTAAATAATGATCCCGATTGAAGCTATTAAAACGGCATAAAAAGCATTCTTTGCTAACTCTTTTCCTACGGTAGGAGAAACGGTGCTGATATTAGGTTCTGAACCAAATTTTTCATTAAATTGCGAACGCATTTGGGCAATCTCTTTTTTGTCCAAAGCGCCAACAACTCGGACAACTCCACGATCTTTTTTGTCACCAGAAATGACAATATCATCAGCGTTCATATTTAACTTATTAAATTCTTCTTCTATTTCACTTTTCGTTAAAGCATGATTAGAGGCAATTTCTATTCGTGACCCACTTGAAAAATCAATGCCTAAATGTAAACGGAAAACAGACAGTATAACAATACCAGCAATAGTTAAAGCAATTGATAACGCAAAAAATTTATTCCGATGCTTAACAAAATCAAAGCGATCGAACTTTGTAGGAAGGTCGTGTGCATCGAAGTTTTCTTTAATATCATGAATCGCTTTTTTCTTTACGCCAAACCAGCCTGGCTTTTTATTAAAGAGATTGCTATTCACCCACAAACCAAGCAATAACCTTGTTCCATAAACAGCTGTTATAAAGCTAACAAGGATACTTATGATCAACATGGTCGCAAAGCCTTTTACAGAGCTTGTCCCGTAAAAAAATAACACAGCAGCTGTTAAGATGGTTGTAAGATTGGCATCAAAGATGGTCGATAATGAGTTTTGATTCCCCGCCTGAAAGGCAGATTTAATCGATCTCCCTACCTTTATTTCTTCTTTAATCCGTTCATACGTAATGATGTTGGCATCAACAGCCATCCCAACACCTAGGATCAATGCTGCAATTCCAGGCAATGTCAATACTCCGTTCATCCAATCAAATAAAAGTAGGATTAAGAATATATAAATACATAAAGTTACGGATGCAATAAAACCAGGAAAACGATAGTAGAAAATCATAAATAAGAAGATGATCGCCACCCCAACAATGCCAGCATATATCGTTTCGTTCATGGCCTGTGCCCCAAATTTTGCTCCAACAGAGGTTGAATATTCTTCGTGAAGCTTAACTGGCAATGCTCCAGCATTTAGTAACGAAGCCAGCGTTTTCGCCTCTTCAATCGTAAACTGTCCTGTAATGGAAACATCGCTTTGATTAAAGACTTGTCTCACTTGTGGAGCTGATAAATATTTTGGATCCTTCTTCGTTGCTTCCTGCTTGAAGGAATCCCCTTCTTGATAGTCCAGCCAAATAACAAGAAGATTATTTGGAGCTCCCATATCAACGATTTTCTGAGTTACTTCCTTGAATTTGTTTGCACTTTTTAATTTAATCGAAACACTAGGTTTTCCATTTTCATCAAATGTTTGCTTCGCTCCACCCTCAGCAAGATCTGATCCATCAAGCATTTGTTGATCATTCACATCACGAAAGGTTAAATTCGCTTGAGTAGACAGAATTTCGCGAGCCTTATCCTGATCCTTAACTCCTGCAAGCTGGACACGGATTTTATTATTGCCTTCCACTTGAATATTTGGCTCATTTACACCTAATACATTCACCCTTCTATCAAGAGCTTCTGCAGCACTTGCTAATGTCTCTTTATCAATCTTTTGACCTTTTATTGCAGGTTCTACTTTATAAAGAACTTCAAAACCACCTTGAAGATCCAGTCCCAGCTTAATATTGCTTAAAACATTTTTCGTTGTCGCTCCCATTAAACCGGCAATAAAAAGGATTACCAGAAAAAATGAAACGATCCGACTACGCTTAACCATTATGTAATTTTCCTCCCTTAGTAAAAAAGAACGCGTATCCATCGAGTTAGTTTAGCTTTGTAATTTGTTTTTAAACACAAAAAATCCAACAGTCTCATTATGAAACAGATTGGATTAGCTGTCAATTGAACAAAAAGCGGAAGCGCCCGTTTAGCGGCGTATGGACTGGAGCGCTCCTAATCTAGCTGTGGCTCCTAGCCCCTCGAGGTCATAAGCTGTACTGTTCTGTGGCAAACTACGCCACGCCACAGTCCATCTTATGCTTGTCGGGGCTGTGCAAGTCGCTTCCACTTTTTCATGTATGAGATAAAGGAAACACGAAGAGCGTAAGCGATTCGATGTTGACTTATCGTAAGGAGGAGAGCGAAATACATTAGTCGCTGGGCGCTGGAGCTAGACACCAGTCGGAGTTCTGAAAACTTTCTTATCCTTTTAAAAAAAGGACTGTTTTCGTATAGATTATTGCTTTTAAACGCGCAGCCTGCATACACTTCGCTTTCCGTGGGCGAGCGTCAAGCCTCTTCATCGCATACGCTCCTGCTGGGTCTCGCCTTTCTCGCATTCCCACAGGAGTCTACGTGTATGCAGGCTGCTCCGAAACGTTTCTCCCAATTTTTTTATGTCAAAAGCAACAAACTTTGAGAAAACAGCCTAAAAAAAGATTTCACTTTAATAGTTCCAGTCGATCTTTCTCATTATCAAGCGAAAACTCATCTGATTTATATGATTCGATTGTAGCAAAGTTAAGATAATCACTCACTTTTACCATCATGATGTCTTGCACAATTTCAAAAAGTTTGATTTCTTCTTTTGCTTTTCGCCATTTTTTTTTCGTTAAATAATTCCAAAGCTCATCCTCTGTGATCGTGTTATAGCCCAAAAGCTGAAATTCCTCAAGCTTACTTTGCAATGCTGGTTCTACCACTTTTCGAAAATGATCATATTTATGCCCAGCTTCCATTACAAGAGTCCCTCCCTATTATCTTTAAGAATCGAAAAAATCCTTGTCATGCTTTGTCCACAGTCCTGCATATAGATAATTGTAAATGATAATGCCAGATTTGAGAAGGTCGTGAATAGCATGTCTACATTTCTAAAAGGAACGATGGTTTTATTAGCAGCAGGATTCGTGACTCGAATAATGGGCTTTATTAATCGGATTGTCATTGCTCGAATAATAGGTGCAGAAGGAGTAGGCTTGTTTATGATGACTTTCCCCACCTTAATGTTAGTCATCACCATTACTCAGCTTGGTCTTCCGGTTGCCATTTCAAAAAATGTTGCAGAAGCACAAGTAGAAGGAAATCATCGAAAAGTAAAAAAGATATTAGTCGTTTCTTTAGCAACTACAATTACACTATCTTTCATTTTTACACCAGCTCTTTTCTTCCTTGCTCCTTATTTATCCAAAACTTTATTCACAGATGATAGAACCTATTTGCCTTTACTAGTTATTACACCTATTATCCCAATCATTGCTGTTTCATCTGTTATTAGAGGATATTTTCAAGGAAAGCAAAATATGAAGCCAGCTGCTTATTCTCAAATGATTGAACAATTGATTAGAATTGCATTAATCGCTTTTTTTACAAAGGCCTTTTTACCATACGGAATAGAATATGCAGCTGCTGGAGCGATGCTTGCTTCCGTTATCGGAGAGCTGTCTTCTTTAATTTTTCTATTAACAGCCTTTAAATTGAAAAAAAGCTTCCGACTCAGGAAACAATTTTTCCAATACATTCATTCAGGAAGATCAACTCTTACCGAGTTAATGAAAGTGGCATTGCCAACTACTGGAAGCAGAATGATCGGTTCGATTGCATGGTTTTTTGAACCAATCGTCGTTTCACACAGCTTATACCTTGCAGGTGTCACTGCTGTGACAGCTACAAAACAATACGGAGCTTTGACGGGGTTTGCACTCCCTTTATTGTTTCTTCCTTCATTTTTTACAAATGCCCTATCAACTTCTTTAGTTCCTGCTATCAGTGAGGCCAATTCGCAAAATAACCAAAGATTAATAGAATTTAGACTTCGGCAGGCTCTTAAATATACGTTTATTACAGGTGGACTAGCTGCTGTAGTTCTTTATGTCCTTTCCGATTCCCTTATGGAGATCATGTATGGATCAAAGAACGGAGCCTATTTTATCACTCTTATTGCCCCGTTTATTATTTTTAGTTATTATCAAGGACCACTTCAAGCTGCATTACAAGCTCTTAATTTAGCTAGAGCTGCAATGATCAATAGTTTAATCGGGTCGATCGTTAAAATAGCGGTTATTTTTGTCCTAGCAAGCCAGCCAAGCTTAGGGATCATAGGCGTAGCTTTAGGTATTATCGTTGGTTTTGTCCTTGTTACCATGCTACATTTAGCAACAGTTATTAAGAAAATCTCTTTTACCTTCTATTTGAGAGACTATATAAAAACGATCATTGTCATTGTCATTTCAGGGATGGTTGGCCATCGATTAAACCTCATGAATATGACCAGCTTTTCTTTAGCTCAAAAAGTATTTATTATTGCGATTTTTATGACCTTGTTTTACTCCCTCTTAACGATCCTTTTTGGGTTAGTTAAAAAACATGAATTATTAAAAATACCATTTATAGGGAATTTTTTAGCGAAACTATCCTTTCGCTAATAGGCAATAACGGAAGGATAACTGTATTATTCTTTATCGATTAAATCGATAAAAAACTCACCATTTTGATAGCTGCAAAAGGACACCTGCTTTAGGTGTTTAATTCCTCTTTGTCGAAGTTGACTACGTAGCCAGAGATTCGTTTGATTGATTTTTTCTAAATTTTTTTCTTGTATGATTCCATCAATAATGAGCGGAACCATAATCCCTTTATTATGGCTTCTGCTTTTTTCAAACACAGATAATTTCCCTGATGGTTCTAATATAGCGAATTCAACATCAGATAAATTGCGTATATTTTTCTCTCTTAGCTGTAAAAGTAAATCGTCAAAATTATATCTTTGTTCCTTCATTGCCTTCTCATCAATTTTTCCTTGATTAATAATTATGGTTGGTCTACCATCTAAAAAATCTCTAATCCTCTTACTTTTCAATGACAATAATGCTAAAAAAATTTGAACACCCATTAATAAAAGCATTGGCAAAATCGTATTAAGAATTTGATCCGTTGGATCTTCAATTGCTACAACTGCCAACTCAGCAATCATAATAAATACGACCAAGTCTAATATACTTAAAGATCCAATTTCCCTTTTTCCCATTAAACGAAAAATCAATAATATGAGTCCATATAAAAATAAAGTTCGAAGGATAATGATCAAATATACGTTCACTCTTCTCTCCCCCTTAAATTCCATTCAAAATTATTTTTCACATCAAACCGAGAAACATAATTAGAAAAATTTTCAATATAGATTTCTAATACATTTAGAAAAGCAGTAGGCGATTTGAACGATTGAAATGAACATGCTCGTTCTATTTTTTTATCTTTTGAATAGGCTGTACTAGAGAAGGATTGATTCATTTCAGAATGTGTAGTTGAAGGGAGAGAGTGAATATAGAAGAGTCTAAAAGCTATGGAAGTGCCGTTCTTTATGGTGTTATAGCCATTTTTATTGTTGCTCTTATTAGCAGCCTTATTTTTTCATTGCTATTAAGATTTACATCGATTGATGAAGCAGCACTAAAGTTCCCGATTACAACAGTATCCTTTATTACTTTATTTGTAGGTGGCTTTATCTCAGGAAAAAGAAGAAAGGAAAAAGGCTGGTTTTTAGGTGGATTAACGGGTTTTGTTTATTCCTTTATTATCTTTTTATTTCATTATTTAGGTTTTGGAAAACTATTTTCTTTCGATGAAATGGTTTATCATATTTGTTTTTTTCTAACAGCTATGATGGGTGGAATATTAGGAGTAAATACATCTTCAAAATCGCGTTCAATATAACTTTACACGATAAAAGAAATGGAAAAGAGGAATCGGCATGTATCCGCTTCCTCTTTTTCCCACTTTTTAATAATTATGATTTTGCTAATGCGTCGCTTGAAGCTTCAACGACTTCACGAACAGCATTTCGATCATATGTAAGTCGGCTTCCATCTCCGCATTTAATAACAATTTTTCCTTCATCCACTGAATCAATGATTCCGTGAAGTCCGCCTATTGTTACAATTTTATCGCCCTTTTTCAAATCGCTTTGCATTTGCTTAACGTTCTTTTGACGTTTTTGCTGCGGACGAATAAGCAAGAAATAAAATAAAACAAACATAATCAATATTGGTGCAAGACCTGCTAGATTTCCCATCTTTTCCCCTCCTTTCAAGTATGATATTTAAAAGTTTTTAGCATTGGGTTTATTGAAACCGTAACGTTCAAAAAACTCTTCCTTGAAGTCTCCTAAACGATCGTCTTTTATCGCTTGTCTGACTTGCTCCATTAAGTTTACCAGAAAATATAGATTATGATAAGTCGTAAGTCGAATCCCAAATGTTTCATCACAACGAATTAGATGACGAATGTAAGCACGACTGTAATTTCGGCATGTATAGCAGTCGCATTCTTTATCTAACGGGCTAAAATCTCTTGCAAACTTTGCATTTTTCACAACCAATCGTCCTTCTGAGGTCATGACTGTTCCATTTCTGGCAATTCTCGTAGGAAGAACACAATCGAACATATCAATCCCTCGAATGGCACCATCAATTAATGAATCTGGAGAACCAACCCCCATCAAATATCTTGGTTTTTGATCAGGAAGAAGTGGGGTTGTAAATTCAAGAACTCGGTTCATGATGTCCTTTGGCTCTCCAACGGAAAGACCTCCGATTGCATATCCTGGAAAATCTAATGAGACAAGGTCCTTTGCACTTTGCTTTCTTAGCTCCTCATATTCTCCACCCTGAACGATTCCAAATAATCCTTGCGAATTAGGTTTTTTATGAGCTTGTAAACAACGCTCAGCCCAACGTGACGTTCTTTCAACCGACTTCTTCATATAATCGTATTCAGCCGGAAAAGGTGGACATTCATCAAAAGCCATCATAATATCAGATCCAAGTGCATTTTGAATTTCCATCGCTTTTTCTGGCGATAAAAATAGTTTGTCTCCATTTAGATGGTTGCGAAAATGAACCCCTTCCTCTTCAATTTTTCTAAAATCACTTAAACTAAACACCTGAAACCCGCCAGAATCCGTTAAGATCGCACGATCCCAATTCATAAATGAATGAAGTCCACCAGCTTCCTCAACGATCTCATGACCTGGTCGGAGCCATAGATGATACGTATTGCTTAAAATGATCCCAGCACCTATGTTTTTTAAATCCTCTGGGGCCATCGTTTTTACGGTAGCTAATGTTCCAACCGGCATAAAAACAGGTGTTTCAAACGATCCATGGGGAGTGTGAACACGTCCAAGACGTGCACCTGTTTGCTTACATGTTTTGATTAATTCATAACGTATTGCAGTCAAATTGATACTCCTTCCAGTTTGTTTTGGACATTTGTGATTTAGATGCTTTAAACAATGAACATCGCATCGCCAAAACTAAAAAATCGATAACGTTCAGATACAGCCTCCTGATAAGCATGAAGAACATTTTCTCTTCCTGCCATAGCACTAACAAGCATGATAAGGGTCGATTTAGGAAGATGAAAATTAGTAATTAATCCATCAATCGCTTTAAACTCATAGCCTGGATAAATGAATATACTTGTCCAGCCATTCTCTGCAGCGAATTTTCCATCATTTGATTGAGCGATGGTTTCCAATGTTCTTGTTGACGTAGTCCCTACCGTAATGATTCGTCCGCCGCTTTTCTTTACTTCATTTAATAACCGAGCAGTCCCTTCTGACATTTGATAAAATTCCGCGTGCATTTGATGGGCATCTACGTCCTCTACGCTGACTGGTCGAAATGTTCCCAAACCAACATGCAAAGTAATAAAAGCGATATGAACACCAAAATCGCGCAGCTCTGTTAACAGCTCCTCAGTAAAATGCAACCCTGCTGTTGGAGCTGCTGCTGAGCCTCTTTCACGTGCAAAGACGGTTTGATACCGGTCTTTATCTTCTAACTGCTCATGAATGTAAGGGGGTAATGGCATTTCTCCTAGCTGATCAAGAACTTCATAAAAAATTCCCTCATATGAAAACTTAAATATTCTGCCACCATGATCAGATTCTCCAATACAAACAGCTTTTAAAAGCCCCTCTCCAAATTGAATTTCAGTTCCGACTTTAACTCTTTTTGCTGGCTTAACAAGTGTCTCCCAGCTATCTTCCTTTTGCTGTTTCAACAAAAGAACTTCAACTTTTGCTCCTGTTTCAGCTTTTACACCAAAGAGTCTTGCTGGCAGGACTCTCGTATCGTTTAGCACGAGACAATCTCCTGGCTGTAAAAAATCTTTTATATGCTTAAATTGACTGTGAATAAGATTTCCAGTCTTTTTATTCAATACCATGAGTCTGCTGCTCGTTCTATCCTCAAGAGGGGTTTGAGCAATTAACTCCTCAGGCAAGTGAAAATCAAATAATTCTACTTTCATGTCTATTTTTTCCCTCTAACTAACGAAATTTTCCTATCAAATAAAAAATGATGGATAATACTACACTGACCATTATAGAAGTGACAACAGGAAAATAGAAGGTTGTATTCCCTTTTTTTATCACGATATCCCCTGGAAGCTTGCCTAGAGGAATAAAATGCATAACCAATCCAATGAAAAATAGGATGATGCCTATCGTCATAAATAGTTTAGCGATGCCCGTCATTCATTTGGCGCCTCCATTTTGAAATGATCATAGACAAGATGGGTGACAACTCTTCCACGAGGCGTTCTCTGTAGAAAACCGATTTGTAATAAAAACGGTTCATATACATCTTCAATGGTATGTGATTCCTCACCAATCGTAGCAGCTATTGTCTCCAGACCAACTGGTCCGCCGCGAAATTTTTCAATAATCCCTTTTAATAATTTATGGTCAATATGATCTAATCCTAAACGATCTACCTGTAATAACTCTAAGGCTTCCTTCGTATTATCATATTGAATTGTACCATTGCCTCTCACTTGTGCAAAGTCTCTTACTCTTCTTAATAACCGATTAGCGATTCTAGGGGTTCCTCTTGATCGCTTCGCAATTTCAGAAGCAGCCAACTCATCAATCGCAGTTTCAAGTACATCTGCCGTACGAATCACAATATTTCTTAATTGTTCTTCATTATAATATTCTAAACGGCTTAATACTCCAAATCGATCTCGCAATGGTGCTGATAATGATCCTGCTCTTGTTGTCGCCCCTACTAGGGTAAAGGGAGGAAGATCAAGTCTAACAGATCGAGCACTCGGGCCTTTTCCTATTACAATATCAAGGCAAAAATCTTCCATTGCAGGATACAGAACTTCTTCTATCGCCCTAGGAAGTCTGTGAATTTCGTCAATAAATAATACATCTCCAGGCTCTAAAGCGGTTAGAATCGCAGCTAAATCCCCAGCCCTTTCGATGGAAGGGCCAGCAGTCGTCCGGATATTTACACCCATTTCATTCGCAATAATAGAGGCTAATGTCGTTTTCCCTAATCCAGGAGGTCCGTATAAAAGAACATGATCTAATGTTTCTTGTCTTAACTTGGCGGCTTCAATAAAGATTTCAAGATTTTCTTTGATTTGATCCTGACCAATATATTGCTTTAATGTTTGAGGACGTAAGCTTAGTTCAAACGATATATCCTGAATATCAGCTTCACCTGAGATAATACGTTCTTCCATCTTATGATCCCGCCTTCTATATACTTATCAAGCTTTCATATGCTTTATATTTTTAAAAGTTTTTGCAATGCTGTTTTAATATATTGATCCGTCGTCATCTGTTCTTTTTTTAATTCAGGGGAAATTCGTTTTATTTCTTTATCTGAGTAACCAAGCGCCTTTAAAGCAAGAAAGGCTTCCTCTAGTTCAAGGGAAAATTGATGATCAGCTACAGCCATTTCTTGATCTGAGAATAAATCAGGAAAATAATCTGGGACGATCGCAGATAATTTCCCCTTCAAGTCTAAAATCATTTGTCGTGCGGTTTTTTTCCCAACTCCAGGGAATTTTACCAAAAATGCTTCGTCCTCATTTTCAATTGCTTCTATTAATGGTCTCGGCTCTCCTGAAGCTAAAATGGCAAGTGCACCTTTTGGGCCAATGCCTGACACATTTAATAGCCTTGTAAAAAGATTTTTCTCTTCTCTTGAATGAAAGCCATATAAAGCTACTAAATCCTCTCGAACATAGTAATAAATAAAAATTTGAATCTCTTGTTTCAGCTGCTGAGAATAAGCAAATGGATTTGGCGTTGCGATCTGATAGCCAATCCCGGCATTCTCCAACACAATATATTCAGGGCAAACGTAATCCAGCTTCCCTTTGATAAATTCAAACACAATCCTTCGCTCCTCTAATTTGCTGTACAACATTGTAACATACAAAAGGCATTAGGACGAAGTAAAAATCTTTTAGAAGAACGATTAGATATTATTTAAATAGCAAAAAGAAACAGAAGATGCCTCGGATCACCTTCTGTATCTGCAACTAGGATTCTTTTTTGGAATAGGGCTTGAGGGATTTCATTACGTCAAGGTAGTTAGATCTTGTTTTAATTGGAATCCCATGCTTTAATTCAAGCTGTTTATGACTTTCAAGTTTTTTTATATCAATTTGAAAAAAAGATTGGATGATATTAAAGTGGTTTGGCTTACCATTATAGATCGTCAAAATACCTTCATCAGTTATTCCGAAATATCCATTTGCTTTAAGAAGAGGTGAAATGTCATCGATTTGTTTACGAAAAACAATGTGATCTGAGTGAGAATCGATAACTTTCCAGTCCTTATACTTGGTAAAAATCACTTCATTGGATAGAAAAGCTTCCTTTACCACTTCTTGGCTGATTTCTCCATCTAAATACTTTCTTTCTAGAATGACCTTAAATGAATGGCTTTTCACTGTATTTACTATTTGGGCATTGGCATAAACGGTATGTAATTTCATTATTCCACTCTCAGGATACCACATTGGCAGTAACAAACAGATAGCCATTGTAACGACAAAATAGGAAAACACCCTTATCATTCTCATGATGACCACCTCTTATCTCGTATTAACAGGCTTTACTCCTATACATTTTCATAGAAAACAGATTTCTGCTCTAGGATGATTAATTGAAATCATTCTCCCTTCTTTTTAAGCTTTTCCATTTTTTATATGGTTTATCCACATTTATTAGATTAAAACTGTCTATCTTTTTTCATGATTAAACTCGAAACAGATTATGTAATTGATGTATAATAGAAAGCAGTTTATTTTATCATTATTATTTTTAATAGATAGATAATAGAAAGAGAGTGTTTTTGAATGGGTCGTAAGTGGAACAATATTAAAGAAAAGAAAGCTTCAAAAGATGCAAATACAAGTCGCATCTATGCAAAGTTTGGACGCGAAATTTATGTTGCAGCCAAGCAAGGTGAACCAAATCCAGAATCAAATCAGGCTTTAAGAGTCGTACTCGAACGAGCAAAAACATACAGTGTACCGAAAACAATTATTGACCGAGCGATTGAAAAAGCAAAGGGTGGCTCGGAAGAAAACTTTGACGAGCTTCGTTATGAGGGCTTCGGACCAAATGGTTCTATGGTCATCGTAGATGCATTGACCAATAACGTAAACCGCACAGCTTCAGAAGTACGTGCTGCCTTTGGTAAAAACGGTGGCAATATGGGAGTAAGCGGATCAGTAGCATATATGTTTGATGCAACAGCTGTTATCGGACTTGAGGGTAAATCTGGAGATGAAGCACTCGAAATTTTAATGGAAGCCGATATTGATGTACGCGATATTTTAGAAGAAGATGAAGCAGTGATCGTTTATGCAGAACCTGATCAATTCCATGCCGTACAAGAAGCATTTAAAAATGCTGGAGTTACTGAGTTTACAGTAGCAGAACTCACTATGCTTGCGCAAAATGACATAACTCTAACACCAGATGCACAAGCACAATTTGAAAAAATGATTGATGTACTAGAGGATTTAGAAGATGTTCAGCAAGTATACCACAATGTTGATTTAGGCGAATAATCGGAAAGCAGACCTTTGATATAGTAAAAGGTCTGCCTTTTTACATGTCTAAAGAAGATTCATTTAACATTTATTTTAAAGCTGTATTTACCGAATATTCCTTTGATCATTTGTAATTTTCACCACTTTTTTACCTACATATGGCATAACAATTTGATTGATATCCATTTCGGTTTTCTTTATCAAATCATTATTTACATAATCAACATAAATGATCACTTTGTCTCGATTCATCTGAACGCGAGCATTTTTTACATTTTCTACTGATTCTGTTGCTGCCTCAATTTTCCGAGCTAATTTATTTGCATCTGAAATTCGATTATTTCCATCTGGAAGTGGTCGATTATCGATTCTAAACGGTTCATTTGAAATCCCATTTCTTGCATTTAAGTCATACCCGCGGATATTATTTGTTCTACCTTCATCACCAAAGGTATGGTCCATGATTTCAGTTACGGGGCCATCATTATCTCGTTGATCTAAAATCGTTACATTTCCACGATTATTATCATGCTTTTCATTGGAATAATACCCAATTGGCTGAGTCATATCTGTATAACGATCCTGAATAGCAGCATCTTTATTAGCCCCACATCCCGCTATGCCAATTACAGCCAAAGCAGAAAGCGGCAAGAGTGTCATCTTCTTAAAATTCAATCCGAACTCCCCCTTCGCTAATGAAACAAGAAAGTGACCTAGAAAAAAAACAAAGCCATAGGTCCCTTTACATTTAGCTTGTCAGGATCAGGTTCGATTCATTCAGGTAGATTTGTCCATTCATCGTTTTGATTCATCTGTTTTATTTGCTGAAAAAACAATTTTCTTTTTTCAAACTGATTTAAAGTAAACTCTAAAAGAAGCTGAAATATTGTTGTATCTTTCAAATTGTTCTCTCGAATTATTCGATTCCATTCTCTTAATAAATCAGCTGGATATCCTAATCCATAAAGAAAGCTTTTTTGATGTAAAAATGGTTCGATAATTTTTAGCTCTGTTAGCTTTTCAAAGGACCAATTAAGGAAAGGTAAAATTCTGTTTGCATATTGAAGATAATCAACACATTCAGGTCCTATATTAATTAAGTCAAAATCAATTAAGAAAAGGTCTTTATTTTTAGATCTTAGAAAATTATGATGAGCGACATCTCCATGTAATATCACTTGATTACTCATTTGAAAATAGTTAATGTCCCCTTTTAGTCCATTTAATGACCATCGGGCCCATTTCATTAATTCTTGGATCACATTTCTAGGAAGGAACTGTTGTATAATAGGAATATTATTTATAAACAACATCGTTCTTTCATACCATTTTTCTAATAGCTGATGGGAAGAAAGATTATTTTGATAACGATTAATTAGTTTTGCTGATGTAAGATGATATTTTTTTAACAACTGTAAACCATCATTACAATCCTCCCAGCTTTTGTAGGAAAAGGGAGCTGAGGATGGTTGAATATATTCAATACATCCATAATAATTTCCCTCAAAATAAAGAGGAGATTCCTCATCAAACATATAAAACTGATATGTTTGATGGAAGCCATTTCGTTTCAAGGATGCCGTAAAAGCTTTTTGTAGGCTTAATCTACTATGCGTTCGAAACTTTTTTACAATAAATGGTTTATTATTAGATTCGATAAAAAAAACATTTTTTCGAATAAGCTTTATTGATTCTAAATGAAAAGGAATGTTCTTTTTTAGAAAATGAAAGAGACGATTTGAAAATAAATCGTCTCTTTTATCATTAATCATCATATGCACTGCTCTCATCCTCAAAGTTAGGTGCTCCAAAAGGTGCATTAGGAACTATTCCGTAACCATATGGACTCATATAAGGAGGTTGTGCAAATTGCGATTGCTGTGTATACGGCGCGCTATATATAGGTGCATTCCCTCCTGGTCCAAACACTTCAGGATTTGGTTCCGCTCTATACATTCCTGCATAAGGAGGAGGAGAATTTGGCTCATTGCCGCTTCCCATATAGCCTTGAGTTGCTGGAAGTGGTGCCTGACTTTTAGGATATTGCCCATATGAAGGGAATTTTGGTCCTCCACATCCACAATCGTCTTCCAATGGTTGTATCGATGATGGCATTTGACTGTGTAATGGTGCTAAAGGCTTTTGGGCATCATCCATAACACCTGCTACTTGTGGCATCTGTCCAGATGGCGGAAAATTATAGGGCATTTGTCCATATGGTGATGGAATCGGATGACCATAGCCTGGAAAAGGAATGCCGTGATGAACTGGTGGATATGGTGGATATGGGACAGGCATAGTAGGTGAATATGCTGGATATGCATGCGGTAGTTGAGCCATGTGTGGCAGCTGTTCCATTTGTGGCATTTGTGCCATTTGCGGTAATTGTGCCATGTATGGCAGCTGTTCCATTTCCGGCATTTGTGCCATTTGCGGTAATTGTACCATGTGTGGCAGCTGTTCCATTTGTGGCATTTGTGCCATTTGCGGTAATTGTGCCATGTATGGCAGCTGTTCCATTTCCGGCATTTGTGCCATTTGCGGTAATTGTGCCATGTATGGCAGCTGTTCCATTTGTGGCATTTGTGCCATTTGCGGTAATTGTGCCATTTGTGGCAGCTGTTCCATTTGTGGCATTGCCATTTGCGGTAATTGTGCCATTTGCGGTAATTGTGCCATTTGTGGCAGCTGTTCCATTTGTGGCATTGCCATTTGCGGTAATTGTGCCATTTGTGGCATTTGAGGCAATTGTGCTGATTCTTCTGCCGCTAATGGGGCTTGTTGCTGTGACATTAATGGCAAGTTTGGACCATAAGGAGCGGAAGAAGACTCATCGTCATATAAATTACTGGCACTTGGGTTTTCTACACCAGGCATTCCTCCAGGATATGGGGGATATTGTCCCATTGGTACAGAAGCTCCCTGCACTGGTGATAAAGGTGCTTGTTCCTGTGGGAAATAGCCATATGGATGGTGTTGATACATAAACGGGTATGTCGGATAACCTGGATTAGAATACATCGGCTGATCATAACCTCCTTGTTGTAAAGGAATTTCGATGGGCGATTGATCCTCCATCTTAATTTCCTCTTTTAATGGTTTAGCTTCAGGAAAAAGATTAGCTGGTTTTTGCGGAAGCTGTGCTCCAGGAATTGGCGGCTCCTGTACAGATAAATTAGCCAAGTTCATTATATAATTATTTTGCACTTCTGATTCTGGTATCATTGGATGCGGCATTTTTGGAATCGGTTTTGGTAATGGCTTCTTTTCTTCAGCTTGAGCTAACGCTTTTTGAGGTGCTTGTTTTTGCGGTGCTGCCTTTTGTGGCGCCGCTTTCTGTGGTGCTGCTTGTTGTGGTGCTGCTTTCTGTGGCGCCGCTTGTTGTGGTGCTGCTTTCTGTGGTGCTGTTTGTTGTGGTGCTGCTTTCTGTGGTGCTGCTTGTTGTGGTGCTGCTTTCTGTGGTGCTGCTTGTTGTGGTGCTGCCTTTTGTGGTGCTGCCTTTTGTGGCGCTGCCTTTTGTGGTGTCACTTTTACTTGTTCTTTTTTAGATAATTCAGCTTTTTCAGTTATTGGTAATGTCTTTGGCTTTTCTTTTACGAATGGTTGCTCCAGCTTTTGGGTTTCTTTTTTTGAACCGAGGCTGATTTTCGCTTCGGATGCTGGCTTTGGAGCCTCTTTTATTACCGATCCCCCTGAAGTAGGAACTTTTATTTTCATTCCGGGCATAATCATATCTGGGTTGCTGAGCTGTGAATTTAATTTTTTTAATTCTTCAAAATTCACGCCATACTTTTTGGCGATTTTCCAAAGAGTGTCCCCTTTCTGTACGATATGGATTTTCACTCTGATTTCCCTCCTATGCATAAGTCCATACATTGTATGACGGAATGGGCAAATTGCTAACAATCTATATTAAAAGTTATGCTAATTTTCATAAAAGTATGTTTTGAATATATTAGCTATAGATTCTTCTTCCATAGATAAAGAGGATAACCTAAAATAAGTGAATATCACTTGTGTTAGGTTATCCTCTTTTATAAGGCGTAACTTCCATCAGTGGGGGTCTTACTGCTCGTTAATGCGGGATAAACCATTATTACGATTGAATTAACATTCGATCTAATGCTAATTTTGCATTTTTTGCTACTTCATCTTCTACTATAATTTGGTTATGTTCCTCTCCATTCTCAATCGCCTCTAGACACCATACTAAATGTGGAAGATCAATTCTGTTCATGGTTAAGCATGGACACATATGTGGATTTAAGGAAATAATTCGCTTATTAGGATGGTTTTGTATCAGTCTTTTAACAAGATTCATTTCAGTTCCTATTGCCCAAGAGGAACCTTCTTCGGCTTTTTCAATCATATCAATAATATAGTTTGTTGAACCAGCAAAATCAGACAGTTCGACAACCTCACGTCTGCATTCAGGATGTACTAGAACTTTCATTTCTGGATACTGTTCGCGAACATCCAACACATTTTTTACTGTGAAATTTTCATGAACCGAGCAATGCCCCTTCCAAAGGATTACCTTCACTTTTTCTATAGCCCCTTCAAATTCCAACTCATTTGTTATTGGGTTCCAAACAGCCATTTCTTTTAAATCAATGCCTAATTTATATGCCGTATTTCTGCCAAGATGCTGGTCAGGTAAAAATAACAGTCTTTGTTTTTCAGTCAATGCCCAAGAAACCAGTTTTTCAGCATTAGATGAAGTGACTGTCGCACCTCCATGACTTCCTACAAAAGATTTAATCGCAGCGGTTGAATTCACATAAGTTAACGGAAGAATGGTATCTCCAAAGAGTTGTTGAAGCTCAGACCAAGCTCGTTCTGTTTGATAAATATCTGCCATATCTGCCATTGAACAGCCTGCCCGCATATCCGGTAAAAATACTTTTTGTTCCCTTGTTGTTAAGACATCTGCCGTTTCTGCCATAAAATGAACACCACAAAAAACAATATACTCAGCTTCCTTATTTTGAGCGGATAGTTGAGCTAATACCAATGAATCTCCTGTTGCATCTGCAAATTTAATGACTTCATCCTTTTGATAATGGTGCCCTGGAATAAATAACCGACTGCCAAGCTTTTTCTTAATAGCAATAACCCTTTCTTCTAGTTCCTTTGTTGACATATTTATATATCGTTCTGGCAGAACATTTGCCTTTGCTTCCACTGTTTGAAATATATTCATTTCTCTTCTCCCCTTTTTCTAATTCCCGTTAATTGACCGTGACCTTTACACTGATGTCTAATGATTGAACGGAATGTGTTAAAAATCCTAGTGAAATATAATCCACCCCTGTATCTCCATAATCAGCAAGATTATTCATCGCAATTCCACCTGAAGCTTCTGTCACAATTCCTTCAGGTACAAGTTTAATCCATTCTTTTATTTCAGCTGGAGTCCGATTATCAAACATGATGACATCTGCTTTTGCTTCAATTGCCTCAATGACTTGTTCTTTCGTTTCCGTTTCTACCTCAACCTTAACCATGTGACCTAAAGAAGCACGAACATTATTAACTGCATTCATGATCGATCCTGCAAAAGAAATGTGATTATCTTTAATCATGACAGCATCATAAAGGCCGAATCGATGGTTAAACCCTCCTCCAACTCTTACAGCATATTTCTCTAGCATCCTCAGCCCTGGCGTTGTTTTTCTTGTATCACAAATTCTTGTTGTAGAATGTGAAATAAGGCTTAACGCTTCTGCTGTTTGTGTCGCTATTCCACTCATTCGTTGGATCAAATTTAAGGTCACTCGTTCGCCTTTTAATAATGTCCAAACCGTTCCTTGAACAACTGCAATGGTCTGACCCTTTTCAATTCGATCTCCATCTTTTACGTTCATTTCAATTTGAACCTCTTCATCCAACAGTGCAAAACCAGTTCGAATAACTTCAGTTCCACAAAACACGCCAGATTCTTTCGCAATATAAACAATTTTTCCTTTTTCATTTTCAGAAAAAATAAGCTCGCTTGTTACATCCCTTTCTCCGATGTCTTCCATAAAAAATTGCTCAAGTTGTAAGCGTAGCTTTAATTTGTTCATTCTTCCCATCCTTTTCACTATGTCTCTTATGATCTATTTTCTTTCTTAACCAATGTGAATCATCCTCGTATGGAAAATCAGCACGAAAATGCCCTCCTCTGCTTTCTGTTCTGTCTAAAGCAGAACTGGTTATAAGCCAAGAGGAAATAAGCATAAAAACCTTTGTTATTTCTTCCTTTGTTAAAGTGGAATAATCCATTTCAAGCCATTTTTTCACTTGAAATTGCTCCAACCATTTTTTGTGTCTCTCTAATCCTTGTTTAGTTCTGACAATTCCTGTGAACTCCATCATTCTTTCCTTCAATTCCGATATATCTGGTAATGGAGGCTGAACTTCCTTTACAAAAGACTTTAAGGGTATTGATTGTCTAATGCTATTTTGGTTTGTTTGTAAATTGATCCATGAAGCTAGATTTTTACCGAAAAACAATCCTTCTAACAATGAATTACTTGCTAAACGATTGGCTCCATGAATACCTGTACATGCCGCTTCACCAATGGCGTATAATCCTAAAATATTTGTTTTTCCATAGAGATCTGTTTCAATACCACCCATTAAAAAATGACTTCCTGGAGCGACTGGAATTAAATTTTTTCTTAAATCAATTCCATTTGACTCGCATAATTGTGTCACGGTTGGAAAACGGGTTTGAAAATTTTTTATACTTGAAATATCTAAATAAACAGATTGTCCATTCTTGATATATTGATAAATAGTTTGAGAAACAACATGTCTTGGAGCTAAATCACCTTGTGGATGAATCCCGTCCATAATGAACGTTAAATCTTCCGATACGAGCCTCGCTCCCTCTCCGCGTACAGCTTCAGAAACTAATCCTTGAGCTTTTCCATCCACGTAAAGCAATGTTGGATGAAATTGGACAAATTCCATATCAGAAATCGCAGCCCCCGCTCGATAAGCAAGGGCAATCCCATCACCTGTAACGGTCTCAGCGTTGGAAGTAAAGCTATACACCTGTCCGCATCCCCCTGTTGCGATGACGACATGGGGCGCAAAAATAGATTCTATTTGTCCATCAGAGTTTTTTCCATTTACCCCAAAACAGCTATTTTGATTCTTATCCACAAGGAGCTCAAAAACAGTCATATTTTCAATGATTGTTGTTTTCTTATTTTTACGATGAAGATAGAAATCAATAACTCTCTGTCCTGTAGCATCCCCACCACCGTGAACAATCCTCTTTTGTCGATGAGCACCTTCCATGCCGAGCATTAAAAGTCCATTTGAAGCTTGGTCAAAGGGGCAGCCTTCTTCAACAAGCTCTTTAATTAAAGCAGGAGCTTCTTTTGTCATTTTTATAACTATATCTGGATCGTTGTGAAATCGACCAGCTTCTAATGTATCGTCAGCATGCTGCCTATAATCATCGCCTTCTCCTATAGCAGCAGCAATTCCTCCCTGCGCTTTATATGAATTACTATTTTGAACATTAGACTTTGTGATAATTATCACATTCAAGTCAGAACGAAGCCTTTTAGATAGCTGTAAAGCAGCTACTCCGCTTCCAACAATAATTACATCAGCACTTTTCATGTTAATTACTCCCTTTATTAACAGGTGTCTTGACACCTATATTTACATAGTTTTAAAATATTGACAAGTCTTTTTTATGTTTTTCATTTTTTTTCTAAAAAGAAAAGCGTAAGCGCCCGTTTAGCGACGTATGGACAGGAGAGATAAAGGAAACACGAAGAGCGTGAGCGATTCGATGTTTCCTTCAAATAACATAGAATATGGGGAGTACTAAATCATGATATATTTTGATTATGCGGCAACATGTCCAATAGATCGAGAAGCAGGTGAAGCTTTGATCAAAGCTTCACAAGAATATTATGGGAATTCGAATAGCCTTCATAATATAGGGAGTAAAGCAAGCCAGCTATTAGAAAACTGTCGGGAAGCAATGTCCAGCTTCCTACATGTAAAATCAGATGGAATTTATTTTACAAGCGGGGGATCGGAAAGCAATTTTTTAGCGATACATTCCCTTCTAACTGCAGCTAAAAAGGCTGGAAAGCATATCATCACTGGAATGGCTGAACACTCATCAATCCATAGTACGATGAAAATATTAGAAAGCAATGGATACAGCGTAACTTATTTACCCTTTAATGATAACGGCCTGATTGATATCAGTAAGCTGAAACAAGCAATTCGTGAAGATACGATTATGCTTTCTATTCAGCATGGAAATTCAGAGATTGGAAGTATACAACCTCTAGAAGAGATTGGAATCATTTGTAAAGAAAAACAAATCCTTTTTCACAGTGATTGTGTTCATACATTTGGAAAGATTCAATACCATGAAGTAGCCAATTATGTACATGCTATGTCGGTTTCAGGGCATAAATTTTATGGACCAAAAGGAATTGGAGCCGTATACATTGATCCTGCTTTAGGATGGAAAGCTTTTTTCCCTGAAAGCTCTCACGAGAAAGGCTTTCGTCCAGGTACAGTGAATGTCCCTGCTATCGCATCGATGATAACAGCTGCACAAAAGATACAATCATGTATAGGAAAAAATGAAAACACGTATCATTTGCTTCGAGAAGCCTTTATTAACTCACTAACTCCCATAAAGGAGGACATCGTGATCTATGACGCAAGAAATAAGCAAATGCCTTCGACGGTTGGTTTAAGAATAAGAGGAATGGAGGGACAATGGATCATGCTTGAATGTAATCGTCTAGGATATGCAATTTCAACCGGAAGTGCTTGTCAAGTTGGGTTACAAAGTCCATCTAAAACCATGAAGGCCCTTGGATTACCGGATGATCAAGCGAAAGAATTTATACGAATTTCTTTTGGACAAGAAACCGCACTCGAGCATGTTAAACAACTAGGAAAAACAATCGTTTCTATTGTTCAAGATTAAAAAAAACATCTCTAATTTTTAACACCATCTAATTATGATAAAATTGTACTATTGAGTAAGGGGGGAAAACGGAAATGAAGGATCAGATTAAGCTACTCGGAGAAGAAAGAAGAACTGCCCTGCTGAAATTACTGAAGGAAAGCAGCAGCCCAATTACAGGTAGCGAGCTTGCTGCGAAAACTCATGTAAGCAGACAGGTAATCGTAGGAGATATTACCTTATTAAAGGCTAAAAAAGAACCGATTATTGCAACAAGTCAGGGCTATATATACTTAACTCAAGCCTCACCATCTGCTACTTTTGAACGAACCATTGCTTGTTCTCATCCTCCACAAAGAACAGAGGAGGAATTAAATCTATTAGTAGATCATGGAGTGACTGTAAAGGATGTAACGATTGAACACCCTGTGTATGGAGATTTAACCGCTTCTATTATGGTTTCTAATCGTAAAGAAGTTCAACAATTTCTTGAAAAAGTGAAATATACAAATGCTTCCTATTTATCAGAATTAACAGGAGGCATTCATCTTCATACGATTTCTGCTCCTACGGAATTAGCACTAGCTGAAGCAGAGCAAGCACTAAAAAAAGCAAAAATCCTTTATGAGGAATAGAAAGACTGGCATCCGCTATTGTTAGTAGATGCCAGTCTTTTTACCTTATTCTCTTCTTTCGGTTATTTCAACTGAAAGCAAGGGTAGCTTCCTAGAATTTTCACTTTACAATCTAAAGCCTCAAGCTCGGCAATGGCTCCAGGTATTAAGACTTCATCTAATTGCCGATCAATATCAATAATAAATAAATAATTGCCAAGTCCTGTTTTCGTTGGTCTTGATTCGATTTTGATGAGATTGATATTTCTCCATGCAAACGCTGATAATACTTGATGAAGTACACCAGAACGATCCATGGACGGTAAAGTAACCATAAGCGTTGTCTTATCTCTTTTATATGCAACCTGTTGAGAGGATAAATCAAAGGATTTTTTCGATAAAACAATAAATCTTGTATGGTTATCTTTAAAATCATGAATATCATGTTGAACGATAGAAAGACCATATTCCTTTGCAGATAAATCATTTCCAATTGCTGCTCCTAATACCTCAGGATGATCCTTAATATATTGAGCGGCCGCAGCGGTTGAAGTTGTATTTCTACAAGGTACTTTATTAAATTCTTTATGTAAAAATTTATAGCATTGTGCAATCGCATGAGAATGACTGTATATACATTCTATCTCCTTCAATCGGCTCTGATTTAAAGGATGAACCATAAGGTGCTGTCTGATTGGAGCTGTTACTTCTCCTTTTATCGGTAAATCCACTTCATGGATTAGATAGTCTAATGTAATATTTACAGATCCTTCTAACGCATTTTCCATTGGAACAAAAGCAAGATCAATATCATCCTTCATCACTGCATCAAAACAATCGGGGATAGTTAAGTAAGGATAACATTTCATATTCGGAAACATTGCTCGAACAGCAATGTCTGTAAAAGTTGCTTTTGGTCCTAAATAGCCAATTTTCAAAACAGTTCCTCCTCAGAAAAGCACAAGTGCTTAATCAGCAGCGACAATCATTAGAACCCATTCTCAGCTTATGATTCGAGTCATTAAAGACACTAGTGCTAAACAGCAATCTATATATAAAAGAGTTCTTTTTAAAAATCAGCCAGATACTGAGCGATCTTATTTACGCTCCTGTACCTAGCACTTCAATCTTTTCAACAAATTCAAGCCTTCTCAAAGCTTTTAATAATCCATCTATCTCTATTTCCATTCCAGCTGTGTTCAAGGAGAGAGTTACATTGGCTCTTCCTTGTAAGGGAATTGTTTGGTTAATCGTCAGTACATTACAGCCTGATGAAGCTACAACACTTAATAATTGAGAAAGAGTACCGGAACGATCCTCTAAATAAAAAAACAAAGTTATTAATCGTTCTTTTACGATCGTATGAAACGGAAATACTGTATCTCGGTATTTATAAAAAGCACTTCTGCTTAAATCTACTTTTTGAACAGCTTCCCAAACGGACTCAACTTTTTTTCGCTCAATCATTTCTTTTGCTTCAAGTGTTTTTTTCATCGCTTCAGGCAAAACATCTTCCCTTACTAAAAAAAACTTTTGATCGATTTTATCCTGCTTCATTATCTCTCACCCAACCCATTGCCCATGGCTATTCAATGAACTCGAACTCATAGTCAAACAGCTTTACGATATCCCCATCTTTCGCGCCTCTTTCTCTTAATGCATCGTCTACCCCCATTCCTCGAAGCTGACGAGCAAAACGACGAACGGATTCATCTCTTGAAAAATCGGTCATCTTAAAGAGTCTTTCGATTGCATCTCCAGTTAAAATATAGCTTCCGTCTGAATCTCTATTGATGATAAATTCCGTTTGTTCTTTCTCATGTTTATAGAGAACACGGTGAACACCCGTTTCTTCTTCTTCCTGAATAAGTGGAAATTCAGGTGTTTGTTCAATCTTATCCGCTATGGCAAATAATAAATCTCTTAATCCTTGTCGAGTTAAAGCCGAAATAGGGAAAATTGGATAATCCTCCTGCAATTGCTCTTTAAATCGTTCTAGATTTTCTTTCGCATCAGGCATATCCATCTTGTTTGCCACGATAATTTGCGGTCTTTCTGTTAAACGCAGGTTATATTCCTTTAATTCCTGATTAATAGTCACATAATCGGTATATGGATCTCTACCTTCGATCGCCGCCATATCAATGACATGCACAATGACTCTTGTTCGTTCAATATGACGTAAAAATTGATGTCCCAATCCAACACCAGCATGTGCTCCTTCAATTAGACCTGGTAAATCAGCCATTGCAAAGCTGCGACCATCTTCTGTTTCAACCATTCCTAAATTAGGGGCAATCGTTGTAAAATGATATTCTGCAATTTTAGGCTTCGCTGCAGAAACGACGGAAAGCAAGGTTGATTTTCCTACACTAGGAAAGCCAACTAAGCCAACATCGGCTAATACCTTCAATTCAAGAACAATTTCCCGCTCCTGACCAGGCTCCCCATGTTCAGAAAGCTCAGGCGCTGGATTTGCTGGAGTTGCAAAACGAGTATTCCCCCTTCCGCCTCTTCCTCCTTTTGCAATTACCGCTTTTTGCCCATGCTCTGTCAGGTCAGCAATAACCTCATTAGTTATTGCATCTGTAACGACCGTACCAGGAGGAACATTTACAACCATATCCTTTGCATTTTTACCATGCTGATTTTTGGACATCCCATGCTCGCCACGAGGAGCTTTAAAATGTCTTTGGTAGCGAAAATCAATTAGGGTGCGAAGTCCTTCATTTACCTCAAAAACAACATTCGCTCCCTTCCCGCCATCACCGCCAGCAGGTCCTCCGTTTGGTACATATTTTTCACGACGGAATGCAACCATCCCATTGCCTCCGTCTCCACCTTTTACATAAACTTTGACTTGATCCACAAACATACGAAATTCCTCCCGACTGCAGTATGCTTCTTTATACTGCAAGTCCATTTTAATTGCTTTATGAATCTTTTTATAAACCTTCATTGCCAATGAAGGGTAATTAAAATGATCCAATCAATCCATTAATAGCTCAAAAATAATTTCTTGTCTTGAGAACTCTTGAATCGCAATATTCATTGCGATTGATGATTCACTGCACAAAAAATGCTCTATATTTTCCATCTTTTCTATTATTCCGCTAAATTCAAAAAAGAAACGAGTTCCATCCAATCTAGGTTCAATTGAAATAAACAAATGATTCTCATGATATAACTTGACAGACGTTTCTAGAGATGAAAAAAAACGCTTAGTCCATGCTGTAATCTTATCATCGTCTAAAATTTGAGATTTTATTTCACTCAAAACTTCATATTCCAATTGAAAGGAATGGTTTTCCCAATTGTAGGTTAATAGCATAGAGGTAAATTGAGGAATATTTAAATTAGAAAGCCGAGACTCTTGAATGGCTTCTACGACTATTTCATCAATAATTTCTTTCGCTCGCTCCATTTTATTTAAGTCAAGATTGCCTTTAATTAATTGAAGCTTATTTAACCAATCATGACGCGAGTGACGCAGTAACTCTATCGTACTCCAGTCTTTTTTCATCCTTGTACTCCTACCACAGTTTTTAAGTGACGCAACTGCCTCTAGTTAGTATAACAAAAAAGAATGTATACGTAATAGAAAAAAATAAAAACCCTAACTACTAAGTTAGAGTTTTTATTTTCAAGATTTACGCTTCTTGTGCAACAGGATATACGCTTACTTGTTTACGATCACGGCCTAAACGCTCAAATTTAACGATTCCGTCAACTTTTGCGTAAAGAGTGTCATCTCCACCACGACCAACGTTTACTCCTGGATAAATTTTCGTTCCACGCTGACGATATAGGATAGAACCACCAGTTACTAACTGTCCGTCCGCACGCTTCGCACCAAGGCGCTTAGAGATTGAATCACGACCGTTTTTAGTAGAACCTACTCCTTTTTTCGAAGCAAAAAACTGAAGATCTAATCTTAACATATGTCCCACCTCCTATTTTTTGAAGGTCAATTTAATAAATTTCCCGTAATCCTGTTCAATTGTTTGAAGCTGAACGATCATGCCTTCAAGCAAGAGCTGCACCTTCTCCTGAGTTTCATCAGGAAGGGCTTCTGGCATCTCACATTGAAGAAAGCCATTCTCTCCTTGCTGAATACCTGGTTTGATACCTGTTAATGACATAATTGCATTAACAGCACCAAAAGATACAGCAGATACTCCCGCACATACGATATCTTCACCATGTTTTCCATACATAGCATGACCGCTAACTGTAAACGATTGAATGTGACCTGTTTCATTACGGTTAATAGATATTCGAATCATTCTATCTCAACCTTAAGCGTTGATTTTTTCAATCACAACTTTTGTATATGGTTGGCGATGACCTTGCTTTTTACGGTAGTTTTTCTTTGCTTTATATTTGAAAACAATGATCTTCTTTTGACGACCTTGTTTTTCAACTTTAGCAGTAACAGTAGCTCCTTCAACAACAGGGCTTCCTACTTTTACTTGATCTCCACCTACGAAAAGCACTTTTTCAAAAGTAACCGTTTCACCAGCTTCAGCGTTAAGCTTCTCAATGTAGATTGCTTGACCTTCTTCTACACGGATTTGCTTACCACCAGTTTCAATAATTGCGTACATTCCAATGCACCTCCTTGTAAACTAAGACTCGCCATATGCAGGCGTCTTGCCGCAGCAAAAGCTTATGTACCTGTTCTGTGCGGTTGTAGCATGGGCGCTACAAACAATAACATGAAAATCCTATCATAAAACTCTTAACTCTGTCAATCATAATCTATAAGCATAATGGAGGTCTAGGTTAATTTTTTAAATCCTCAAACTTAAAACAACAAACATTATTTCCTATTTAGATCTTTTAAATTTCCAAATTGACGGAGCTCATAAAAGGGAGCTGGTGATGAGGAAATAGAAAAGATGAATTGAAAGCCTAATAGTTCTTCCATTCTCTTCTTATGTATGTCCTTTTCTCCACAAAAGAACTCCTTCACCTCTGCTGAAAGCTCGATTAAAACGGCTTCAAAATCCCCATTTCGATACTCCCACAGCTCTCTTTCTAATCGAAAGGCGATGGTTTCCGCACTTAACACTCTTCCTGTTCCTTCACATACGGAACATTTCGTCATCAATGCTTCTGAAATTGATACCTTTGTTTTTTTTCTTGTTAACTGCAAAATCCCAAGCGGTGTAAAACCAATCAAATTCGTTCGTCTTTCATCCTTCATTAATTCCTTTTCCATCTGCTTGCTAATCTGGTCCCTGGCTGCATCATTCTTCATATCAATAAAGTCGATTAAGATCATTCCTGCAAGATCTCTTAACCTTATCTGTCTAGCAACCTCTATTGCAGCTAACTTGTTTGTTTTCAACACGGTATCTTCTAGATTTTGCTTTCCTTCAAATTTTCCGGTATTCACATCAATAACCGTTAACGCTTCACCTTCATCAAAAATTAAATAGGCTCCATTTTCAAGCCAGACGATTCTCTTTAATGCTTTATCAATTTCCTGCTCAACGTGAAAAGCAGAAAAAATATTTTCTTTCCCGTTGTATAAAGTAAAATCAAGACTCATATGCCTTTTCTTAAGATTATCCATTAAACTGAGATCATCGACAATGACCTCTGCTGTATCCATTTTTGTCAGCAAAGCATCGAGCTCATCTAAAAACGTATCTTTATTATAGAGATTTGCAGGTTTTTTCATGTTCTTTGCTTTACTCATAAGTAATTGGTATTGTTCACGTAAATAAGTAAATTCTTCTATTAATTCATCATCGGTTAAACCTTCACAGGATGTTCGAAAAATAAGCCCTTCTTCTTCATTCTTAATCGTATATCCAAAGCGGCGCAGCTTCTCTCTAACTGGATGACTTTCAATCTTCTTAGATACAGCTACATAACAACCATTTGGCATATAAATAAGATGATTGCCTGCAAACTCGATAATTCCCGTAAGTCTAGGTCCCTTAGTACCTGTGGCATCTTTTTCAATTTGAACAAGAAGCCTTTCACCTTGATGAACATAGGATGAAATTGTTTGATTTCCTTTGTCCCGATTTTTATGCTTGTTCACCACAAAGGAAGCTAATTTATCTCGATGAATAAATCCGCTTTTCCCTTCTCCTATTTCAATAAAAGCCGCATTCATTCCTGGAACGACTTTAGCCACTGTTCCAACATAAATATGACCGACATTAGAAACTCGACTTGGTTGATTCACAACCAATCTTTCCACATTTTTTTCTTTAAGAAAGGCAAAACGCTTCTCTCTAGATGTATAGTTTATGATCACTTTTTCCAACAAATATTCCTCACTTTTACAGCTAATACGATTCCTATAGTCTATTTTAATACAAATACAACAAATCACCAATCCTTGAAGTTATTTGTTTCTCTGTAAAATAAGCGTGTAATAATTCATTCTCATCAAGTGATCCTTTTTCCTTGCCATCGTTATTCACGATAATTGGGTGTTTATAGCCGCGTTGAAATCGTTCTAGAACATCTATAATCATCTCATCTTCCTTTACTATTAATGGCTTTAAGGAAGAAACATTATTCTTTTTTCCATAATATCGTTCTAACAAAAAACGAATAAATACATATCTGCTTTGTTTTCTTTCATGATAAAGAGAAAATAGAAGGAAGCCAATGATGAGCCAAGCATTTACATTTTGCGGCATAAATAGAAGAGTGAAAAGAGTAAATATGAATGTGCCTATAAAAGAAAAATAAATCGTCATTCGATGCGCCATAGGAAAAGCTTTATTTCGTGATAACCATATAAAAGCTAATTTTCCTCCATCTAATGGCCAAATTGGCAGTAGATTAAAAAAAAGCACCATGAAATTATATTGAATAAATAGGAAATAAATATTTTCTGGCAAAATAGAAGTTTGGAAAAGGAGGAAGGCTAGGCCAAACAACCATAAATTCTGAACAGGCCCTGCAATCGTCACGATAAATTCTTCTTTCAGCGGACGATTTCCATGCTCATCCATTTCCACAACTCCTCCGAATGGCAACAAATTAATTTTTTTTATCCTCCATTGAAAAAATTCTGCAACACACGCATGTCCTAATTCATGGATAAAAATGATGAAAACTAAAAGAAACAGCTCTATAAAATATCCTGTGATAACTGCAATGATCATGATCAGCCAAAGTAATGGATGAATTTGAAATGATCTTAATAATTTAATCCCTCTATTCAAATTGGATCACCTGAATGGGGTCAATAAAGTTATCACCTTTTTTTATGGCAAAGTAAAAGGATCCTTTCGAACCATCATTTGTAACATTTCCTACCTTCACCCCTTTGTCAATGTATGCATATAAATGAACGTTAATATCGGCTAAATTTCCGTACCATGATTCACTATTATCTGAATGCTGTATGATCACCGTTTTTCCAAAGCCATCTTTTTCACCTATAAAGCTTACGAAGCCTTCATTCATCGCATCGACTGTTGCTCCTTTTCCTGTTTCAATCGTGATCCTTTGTCCGTTTTTACTAAAATTCTCCAATATCCTTCCTGAAGCTGGTAACGCATATGGCTCATCATTTGATTCTGAACGGTTTTCTTTTTTATTTGTAGAAGTTGGAAGGAAAGCCAATGGTTTTCCAAATTTTTGTTCATACCAGTTTGACACAGTCGCAAATTGAAAGTCTTCATTCATGGTCTGAATTACAAATTCTCTTGCAGGCTTTACCGTTTCAGAATGATTTCGAAAAATAATAGCTGTAAACAAAACTAAGCAGCCAGAAGCCAATATTTTAAAAAGGAACCATTCTTTTTTAAATAAAGGATGTTCTTGATGCTCTTTTATATTTTCAACCCCTTCAATATGCTCCATTTTCTGAAAACCATAACGTTCCTCATCATCCACCCAAAGATTTCTATTTTCAATATTTTTGATGATTCTTTCTCTTTCTCTCTTTCGCTTTTCAATTCTCTTTCTTATCTCATCATTTCTTGAGCGCATCTTCTCCCCACCATTCTCGTTAACCTCTTTGTACAAGTTTATGAATACCCTCAAAAAGTATGACAAGAACAAAAGCGCACAAAAAAACATGGGGTTAAAAACCCCATGCAATTTTCCTTACTATAGCAAAGCAAACAACTAAGTTATTTCGCTCCAAAAAATTTTTTGATTCTCGAAAATACACCTTTATCTTCTTCCTCCAAATGCTGAAGAGGAACAGTTTCACCTAAAATACGACGCGCAATATTTCTGTAAGCGATAGAAGCTCGGCTATTCGGATTTAACGCAATCGGTTCACCGTGATTAGAAGCTTTAATAACCTCATCATCATCTGCGACAATTCCAATTAAATCAATAGACAAATGAGCTGTAACCTCGTCAACATCGAGCATATCACCATTTTTCATCATTTGGCTTCTAATACGGTTAATAACTAGCTTTGGAGGTTCAACATTTTCTTCCTTCTCCAATAAACCAATGATACGGTCTGCATCTCTCACAGCAGAAACTTCAGGTGTCGTGACGACAATCGCTTTATCAGCACCTGCTACTGCATTTTTATAGCCTTGTTCGATACCAGCAGGACAATCTATAATGATATAATCATAGTCTTGCTTAAGATCATCAACTAGCTTTTTCATCTGCTCTGGTTTCACTGCTGTTTTATCGCTTGTTTGGGCAGCTGGAAGCAGATAAAGAAGATCGTCAAATCGCTTGTCTTTTACAAGGGCTTGATGGACCTTGCATCTTCCCTCTATCACATCCACAAGATCATAGATAATACGATTTTCAAGTCCCATTACAACATCAAGATTCCTAAGCCCAATGTCTGTATCAACTAAACAAACCCTTTTGCCTTGCAATGCAAGAGCGGTCCCCACATTAGCGGAAGTCGTTGTCTTTCCAACGCCTCCTTTACCTGATGTAATGACAATTGCTTCTCCCACCTTAGTATCCCCCTTCCAATCTTGTCAAACTAGGTCTAAGATGCATTAAAACTTGTAATCTATCAATTGCTATTTCATTATTTTCATCGATAAAAGCGCATTCCATTTCATTTTTAACCTGTTCAGGATATTGATCAAGAGTTGTATGTATGCAATCATCAATTCTAAGCTGAGAAGGCTTCATCACAGATGCAGCAATGACTGCCTTTTTATTACCTGTACAACCCGCATGAGCAATCCCTCTCAAAGTTCCAAGAATAAAAATATTTCCTCCCGCTAAGACCGTACCGCCAGGATTCACATCGCCAATGAGCAACAAATCACCAGATGCTTCCAATATTTGTCCTGAGCGAACGATTCTTGCTGCTGAGACAATTTCATTTTGTTCTTTCATTTTTTCTGCATCAGCTCTCGTTACAACATTTGAATAAATCGATTCCACCATAAAATTCTTCTTCTGGTGAATCAAATGGAGCAGTTCTTCTTGCTGAACATTCGATAAATACCGATTTCCCACTTGCACCTTGACTGAAATAAGCGGTCTGCCATCAGGAGAATATGAACTGTTTTCAGAAAGCTTTACATTCAGTTCTTGTATTAATTCTTCATAGGAACAATTATCGTCTAGATGAAGTGTTAACCCATCCTTTGTTCCTTTTATCGTTACATATTGTTTTTTTTTCATTTCAAGCAGTTCACCTCGGGTAGGAAAGGGGCATTCGTTCAAAATAAACCTTAAAGCATAGATACTATAGATCCTGCAAAAAAACACATCAAATATTACCCATACATTCGACAAATACCTTCTATATTCCTTTTCTAACTTCATCAAGTTCAGAAAAAACAATTACTTTATCACTAATTTGTTTTATTCGTTTAAGTTTTATCTTTTCGATCTATTTATGTACATTTGTTATCATGTGGGGAGTCTTCTAAAAACACACTCCCCTTATCGGGTTAGTCATTTCTTAATTCAGAAGCGTATTTATCAAAAAACCGTTTTAATGGGACGGCAACAATTATTAAAAAGGCTATATTCAAAATAAAAGTTGGAAATAAACGAATTTGAATAAAGTTTGTAATAACCAGATCCGTCCGATGAAGCAAAAAGACAATCCCATAGACTCCGAATTCAAGGAGAACCACTCCTAGCATAATTACAGATGAAACCATTACTAGATTTGTCTGAAGGATCTTCATCAGCTTCGTGCAAATATAAGCAATTAACGGATAGATACATAAATAAATTCCAATTACTTCAGTATACACAACATCAAACAACAAACCAAAGATAAAGCTATATACATATCCATGCTTCTCATTACCGTATATCGTTAGAAACAGGAGGAAGATCATTAAAAAATGTGGTACTAATATTCGATTGCTGTGAAATAGCTCGGCAGGCAATAATTCTACAAAGATGCTTTCGAGGATAAAAACAAATAAGAGTAAAAGCGGAAGCAGTAATCTTCTCACAGATTCTTCTCCTCGCCTTCAGCCATATCTTTTTTATTTGGCTGGGTCATAACTCTTTTTACAACCATAAGATGTTCAAGGTCATAAAAATTTGCTCCAGGCTTCACATAAGCAGTTTGAGTTAAGCCATTGTCATCAGGTTCCACATCTACAATTGTCCCAATAAAAATGTCTTCAGGAAATACGCCGCCTAATCCAGAAGTACCTACCAATTGATCCTTATTAACTGTTTCACCATTTGGAATATCTTTTAGAAGTAGAAGACCCTTATCTTTATCATAGCCTTGAATAAGCCCCATTACACTGCTTCCATCAATCGATGCAGAGATTCGATTCGTTGGATCCATTGAACTTAATAATTGAACAGTTGATGTATACGGCTGACTATTTTTTACTTTTCCGATTAAACTACCATTTGACGAAATAACAGCCATATCTTTTTCTACACCGTGTGTCGTTCCTTGGTTGATAATTAATAGCTCGTTCCTTTGCCAACGATCTGGATTTCTTCCTATTACTGTAGCTTGAGTAATTTCAAAATCACTTAATGAATCTTGTATATCTAATATTTTACGTAGTTCATCGTTGTCTTTCTTTAAGCTTTGTACCTGATATTCTAGCTGTGCCAACTCATCTAATTTTGCTTTAAGTTTTTTATTTTCTTTATATGTATTTTGTAAATCATCCATATTTCGAAATACTCCAGCAATATAATGAGCCGGTCTTGACACAAGGGTTTGAACCCAGCCTGTCGTATCTTTTACAAATTGCTCTGGCCAAGTTAGTTGTTTACGATCTCTCAATGAAAACCCTATTAATGCCACGAGAATAATAATGCTGACAAGCAAAATTATCAGGCGTTTATTCAAAAAGAACTGTGGCATTTATGACACCTCAAATTTTTTTATTTGTATGCTGATGAATGAATGAAACATAAGAACTTTAATGTAAAAGAATGACTGAAAGGTCATTCTTTTACATTAAGCGATATTCATTTTTAGACAGTAAAATCTTAAATCGTACTAGTTTTGCAAAGTGGGAATTGCAACTTAATTTTCTTCTTGTTATATAAGCTTTTTAGCGTGAATCTCTAGATTTGTTTTTAAATAAATGAA
This sequence comes from Bacillus sp. 03113, assembly GCF_006546985.1. GTDB lineage: Bacteria > Bacillota > Bacilli > Bacillales > Cytobacillaceae > VATK01. Next base: position 1,419 of record NZ_VATK01000017.1, on the reverse strand, counting down.
TATGGTCTAATGCTTTTCCTGTCCCAATTGCCACACAATCAAGAGGACTTTCAGCAATTAATACAGGCATTTGTGTTTCTTCCGTAATCACCTTGTCCAAATTGCGAAGTAATGCACCACCGCCGGTTAACACAATTCCTCTATCCATAATATCCGCAGCTAATTCTGGAGGAGTTTTTTCCAGCGTATTTTTTACAGCCTCAACGATTGCATACACTGTATCGTGAAGGGCTCCTGCAATTTCAGCAGCTGTAATTTGAATGGTTTTAGGCAATCCAGTAAGCAAGTCTCTGCCACGGATATCCATATTTTCAATACCCTCTGGATTCCCTGCCGATCCAATCTCCATTTTAATGGCTTCAGAAGTACGATCACCGATCATTAGATTATACGTTTTTCTAATATAGTTAACAATCGCATCATCCATTTCATCTCCTGCAATTCGAATGGATTGGCTTGTTACAATCCCTCCTAATGAAATGATGGCCACCTCTGTTGTACCCCCGCCGATATCCACTACCATACTTCCAGTTGGCTCCCAAACAGGAAGATTTGCACCAATCGCAGCTGCAAATGGCTCTTCAATTGTAAAAGCATCTTTTGCACCCGCTTGGCGTGTTGCATCAATAACAGCACGCTCTTCAACCGCTGTAATTCCTGAAGGTACACATACCATTATATAAGGCTTTCCTGAGAAAATTCCACTTTTAATCGCTTGTCGAATGTAATATTTCATCATTGTAGCGGTTGTTTCATAATCTGCGATGACACCGTCCTTCATCGGACGCAGTGCAACAACATTCCCCGGTGTTCGGCCAATCATATTTTTAGCGTCATTTCCAACTGCTACAATATTTTTCGTATCCGTCTGTAAAGCGACAACTGAGGGCTCTCTTACAACAATCCCCTTGCCTTTTACATATACGAGTGTGTTTGCTGTTCCTAAATCAATTCCAAGGTCTCTTGTACCAATTCCAAACATAATTTTGTATCTCCCTTTCTGATACGTATTGCTTAATAAAATAAGGTCATTCCATTTATTTTTCTTTATTTATTAGTTGTCATTTTTCAAAAATGACCTATTTATGTCAAAAAACCATAAGTAATATTATAGACTAACGTTGCAGAAAATCATAGTATCATAAATAACCTTTTTCCTTTAAACTGACAAATTTATTTTCTCCAATGATTAAGTGATCGAGAAGGTCGATTCCTATGATTTTTCCACATTCATGTAATCGCTTGGTCACCTCTATATCTTCTCTGCTAGGTGCGGGATCTCCGGAGGGATGATTATGGATACAAATAATGGAAGCTGCTGATCTGCGAAAGGCTTCTTTGTAGTAGGGTAAGTACCCGGCGCCTTGCTTAGTTACCTAAGTAGGTTTCCAAGAACTCCCCTCCAAACCGTACGTACTC
>NZ_VATK01000016.1 GCF_006546985.1 Bacillus sp. 03113 | reverse complement strand
GACTACACTCACTTAAGCTTGAGAGCAATCAACCCTCCACAACAAACCAACTGTTACGATTTGTTATGGTTTTATACTAGCTGTTGATAGCTCCTTAAAACGGGTTTCTCTCATTTCGTTGATTAAACGACCACCGATAGAGGAAGAAGGCTCAACATAGCGTTTAACCCATTGATACACTTGTTCTTTTCTCGTATGTGGCAATGCGTCAATATGCTTTAACAAGTTACGGAACGCTTTACTCATGCCTTCAACCTACCGAATATTTGTTCTTATACCCATTATACAAGTATTTCGGACAAGTCTCAAATATCAACAATAAAATTTAACAGAGCCTATTTTTATGAATCTTTTTTGTCTAGCTCTGATTACAGAATGAAGGAATTTGATGAATATTTAAGACCGTGATCGCTTATAATCGGCTTCTATTTAGACACTAAAGCCATAGGATACATCAATCAAGTTACAACATATAAAACATTATACTGTTCTTCATGCATACGTTTTTATATTTTTAAATGACTTAACTGTTATTTTCCAATGATAACGGTTTTAATTTTGCTTCTATTTGTTCCCGTTTTCCTTCTAAAAAGGGCGGCAATGCAAGCTTTTCACCTAAATGATTAATATCTTCATCCGTAGCAAAGCCTGGTCCGTCCGTTGCGAATTCAAAAAGAATTCCATTTGGTTCTCTAAAATAAAGCGAGCGAAAATAATAACGATCAACAAACCCTGAATTTGGTAATTTATTATCACTAATTTTCTCAATCCAAGCCCGCAGTTCATTTTCATTTTCTACCCGAAATGCGACATGATGCGCTCCCCCACGTCCCAATCTTTCTTGCGGCAAATCTTTTCGCTCTTCAATATGAATTTCAGTACCTGAACCCCCTTCTCCGGTTTCGTATACAGCAATATCAGGTTGATCTATGATGAATGATGGATATTGTCCTTTATATTTAAATCCCATTATTTCTGTTAATACCCCAACTGTAGGTTCAGAGTATCTGACTGTTAATTTGACAGGTCCTAACCCCAGGATAGCGAATTCTTGCGGGATCGCACTTTTGTTCCAAGGTACTCCACCTTTTACACCTACATTATGTTCATCGGACACCAACATTAATCTTTGTCCCTCAAAATCTTTGAATGCTAGTGTCAGACGGCCAGCTCTTTCTTGTATCTCCTCATGCTCAATATGAAATTCTTCAAACCTTTCTTGCCAGAATGCTAAAGCAATATTACTTGCTACACGTAGAGAAATTGAAGAAATACTATTCACACCTTCATGGTTTGGTGCTGTCATAGGAATTTCAAAAAAAGTTAATTCTGTTCCTGGACTCCCAATCTCATCACCATAAAACAAATGGTAAACTGAAGTATTATCTTGATTCACCGATTTTTTTACTAATCTTAAACCTAATATTTTTGTATAAAATTGAAAATTTTCTTGTGCTTTTGCTGTTATAGCTGACACATGATGAAATCCTTTAATCTCCATTTTTATTCACCTCACAAAGTTTTATGTGTTTTTAGTTTAGTTATAAACTTACTGTATTATTAGTTTATAACTAAACTGATAAGGTGTCAAGTATTGAATCAATAAATAAAATGACATGCTGTTATTTTGTTACATAAAAAAAACATTATCAATACTCGTTGATAATGTTCATTATACGAAGAGATTCATGGTTCTATGTAAATAAAAATCTTTTTAATCTTCAGGTCTAGGGCCTGCGTCTAATCCAGAGTTTGATGCCGTCATCACTGGACGAATAGTCAGATCACCATTCACTCTAATTTGACAGGACAAGCGCAGCTGATCATCAATTAATCCTTTATCAGAAAAGGCTTTTTTCTCAATACTTGATAAATCTTCAAATTCACCTTCTAATACTTCAACTCGGCATGTCGTACATCGTGCTTTGCCTCCACAGCGATGGAGAATATCAACACCGTGATCTTCTAAAGCAAGAACAAGCTTTGTTCCTTTCTCAACTTCAAATGGTTCCTGTCCAAGCACTGATATAATTGGCATGTTATCCCTCCTTGAATAGTGTTAATGATGGTTCATCACATGTCTATCTATTTCCATTCATGAACCATCATAAACGTATTATTCGATGAAGTTAAGTTAAATCCTGCACATAAACAAATACAATTAACATTTTTCAATTTATTGATTGGTTCATAGCCCTTCTAAAAGAAGATCAATTTTCGAAAGCTCCTCTTTTGTGAAAGAAAGATTTTGAAGTGCTTGGACATTTTCATCAACTTGCTCAGGTCGACTGGCTCCAATTAAAGCGGAGGTCACTTTTCCTTCTCGCAATACCCAAGCAAGTGCCATTTGTGCTAAGGTTTGCCCTCGTTCATTCGCTAGCTCGTTTAGATCTTTGACTTTGCTTATCAAAGTCTCCGTAATATCATCAGGCTTTAAAAATACACTAGAACTTGCTGCACGTGAATTTTCTGGAATACCTTTTAAATATTTTTTTGTTAATAACCCTCCAGCTAAAGGTTTATAGGCAATTGAACCGACTCCTTCATCCTCTAATAAGCCTTGAAGCTCATCCTCTACCCAGCGTTCAAGCATTGAATAGGATGGTTGATGAATTAAACAAGGTGTCCCTAATTGTTTTAAAATCTGAATCGCTTTTTTTGCTTCTGCTGGTTGATAATTGGATATACCTACATAAAGCGCTTTTCCTTGTCGAACAGCTTGATCGAGTGCAGCCATCGTTTCTTCTAATGGTGTTTCAGGGTCTGGTCGATGAGAATAAAAAATATCAACATATTCTAACCCCATTCTTGTTAAGCTTTGGTCTAAGCTTGCAAGTAAGTTTTTTTTGGAGCCCCATTCACCATATGGTCCTGGCCACATATAAAAAAAAACGATTGGCTATTCTCCTCAGGAGTATTTGCTTAGGATTAGGATGAAGAAAGCATGTGAGCTGCTTCAAGTACATGACCTCTCCATTAGACAAGTTGGAATATCTGTCGGCTATAAAGATCAATTACTTTTCTCAAGGATGTTTAAAAAAATAGTTGGAGTATCTCCCATTCACTATCGAAAACAAAAGGAAATGGATGATTGAAATAATTTGGAAGCTTTCCCTTTGAACGTTACATTATTCTTTAGAACGTGGTGAGTTCCTTTGAATTTTTCTCAACAGTTCGAGGAGCACTTTTTTCTCTTGTTGATTTAAGCTTTCAAATTGTGCTGCTTGAAACTGCTCTTGTAATGGAACTACTTGATGATAAAGAGTCAACCCTTTATCTGTAAGAGAAAGATATTTGGTCTTCCACTCCTGTTCACGCTTTACAAGACCATTTTTCTCCATTTTACTTATCAACTGGGTAATATTCCCTTTAGTTACAAAGAGTTTATCAGCAAGCTCTTGTTGGGATAGACGTTCATTTGTACCAATTTGGGCTAAAATATCAAATTGTGATCCAGTTAAATTCCATTCTTTTAAATGAATATTTGATTCGCGAATACTTTGATTATAAAATCTTGATAAACGAAACCAGAGCATTAAATTTAAACGTAATTGCTGCTTAGAAAAAAAGTTATCTGTCTTATTTCCCATTATAATTCACCTATTTTCACTAATAATCATCAGTTTATAACTAAACTAGTAAGTTAAGTTTAGTCAAACTGTTTTGTTGTGTCAAGGTTCATATTTAATAAATGATTTCATTTCAATGTAAAAAAAGTGCCTAATAATAAGGCACTTTTCAAGTGTTAATGATTTGAATATGGTTTCTTATTAGGTGATATTTCATTTGAAAATTCAGTGATTGCTGCTTCATGTGGTGTACGGAAGGGTTTTGTCTTAGTATTCTTATTTCTTAACATACTTTGAACAGCATTCATGATCTGAGCTCTAGATTGAGTTCTTCTCATTCTATATGCAGCTGCACTTACACCTATACCTAATAAAGACCACCAAAACATTCCTCTATTACGTCTTCTTCTACCAAATAATTGTAATATAGATGGTCTTCTTCCCGATAAAAGATTAGCAACCCAATTATTCAATGTCATCACTTCCTTTTGAGAAGAATAGCTTTTCACCCTTCCAATACTAATTTTCGCATGTTAGCACTGAATTATGCTGCCAAATTTTTATAAGAGAATAAGTGCAAATGAGCTTCAACAAAATAAAGCAACCATTTTTGAATGAATATTTACATAACTATATCCATAAAATACCATAAATAAAAATTAAGAAATGAGGGGGAAAATAGTTTAATCAATTAGTGCTCAAAAGAAAATGATGGGCATCTTCTATTCAACCGAAGATGCCCGAATCGATTTTTTTTAATATTTACTTCCACAATTCCTTATAGTTGTTCACCCATTTTAATAATCGAAGATCTTGTTTAGAAGCAGCGATAAATGATAACCCAATAGGCGCTCCATTAATTTCAGCAACAGGTATAGTTACCTGAGGCAAACCAGATAGTCCAGCAATACAAGATAGCTGCATCGTTTGCGCTCTTTTTCGTTCACTTTCTTCTCCGGACATGTTAAGAAGCGGAGCTGCTCCCGGTGCAGTAGGAATGATTATTAAAGTATCCTCTTGTACTAAATCATACATTTTATTGCAAATTTGTTCTCTTTTTTGTAAATAAGGGGCTACCTCTTCATCTGTTAATGTACTTGCCCATTGAAATCTTTCTCCAATATCTTGACCAAATGTAGGATTTACCTCATTGATCCATTCACCATGAGTTTTCCAAATTTCTAGACCTTGTATCATTCTAAATGTCGTTTGCCATTCTTGAAGTCCATGAGTAGATAACGTTACCTCTTCTGTTGTTTGAAAAAGATTTTTTACTTTTTCAATAAAAGGCAGTAAAGCTTCCTTAGTTTCCGATTCAGCCAAATTCCACGCATCCTCAGCAATGATTAAACGACTAAAATCTTTTTGAACTAGGTTATGTAACGGAAGCAGGACTTCTCCAACTTCAAGTAATAGCTTTGGGTCACGGGCCATCCACCCTACCGTATCAAAGCTTTGGGCTAATGGAACAACCCCATCAATAGGCACAAAGCCATGTGTAGGGCGAATACCATATATGCCGCAATAAGAAGAAGGAATACGAACAGACCCACCTGTATCTGTCCCTAAAGCAAAGTCAACGATTTCTGCAGAAACAGCTACACCAGATCCACTGGAAGAGCCTCCGGGAATTCGTTCTGGATCTTTTGGATTGATAGGTGTCCCATAATGAAAATTTACACCGTTCAAACTATACATTATTTCATCTGTAATTGTTGTCCCTTTTAACGTTGCACCATTCTCTAATAATCGTACAATCGAGGAAGCATACATATGATCTGAAGAATGAGTCCTTAACCAGTCAGGGTTTCCTGCACTACAAGTATATCCTTTGATACTAAATACATCTTTTACAGAAAATATTAAATCTGATAACTTTCCTTTTTTTGTAGACTCAATCGTTAAATCTTGATCCATATACGCATTATAATTTACCGTCATTTTTTACTCCTTTGCAACAAATAATAATCTATCAAAATATTTCGATAAATAGTTAGAAATTTCCTTCAAGTCATATTCTTAAGAGTAAACTAATAACACCATTTTGAAATGTTAAATTAAATGGGAATTAATTAAAAACGAATTCTTTAAATGAAGAAAATGCTCAAAATGAAAGAGGAAAATAAAGCCAGTTTTAAGCTTTACTTGATTTTCATAGTTAAAAAAGCAAGGATAGAATACATACATCTATCCTTTCTCCTTTCAAGAAAAGAAATTTTTTATAATTCAATATAAATGCGATATTCTCCATCTAGGAATTGATCATCATAAACGTAAAAATCATTTTCTTCTAGTGCAATCATAACTGTATCGAATGATTCTTTTGTTTTTAATGTGACATATCCATTTTCATCTTGACTTTTTAAAGCAGCAGCTAGCTCTTCACCATTAGGAATATGTTTTTGCAAAATTTCATTTAAAGTCATTATTAAAGCTCCTCCATGTGTTCAATACTTCATTGTTACTATAGCATGTTTCCATAATTATTGTTCAATTTTATTTTCTAATTGTAGTAAGTATGAGTCAATTTGATCATCAAGTTGTTTCAAACTATATAGAGCTCTTTCATGATCGATCGTACGATAATGATGCAGACCTCCTGGCTCTTCATCCTTTTCATCTGCAAGCTTAATGATCGCTTGTATTGGTGTCCGAATGACTTCACCACCAGGCAGAAACGAATCCGTATGAAATAGTATCGCTAAAGCAATTTCTTTTGCTTTAATCGGATTTTCACCTAATCGAATGAGCAGCTTATGAGCCCGCTCGGCTCCTTTTATCGCATGTATATCATTTTGCCGATATAGCTCATAATCCCATTTTCCATCCTTATACCAAGTATAATGCCCAATATCATGTAAAAATCCAGCTTTTGCAGCCACATCTACATCGACATTCCGTTCAACGGCAAAATGAAAAGCATGATAGGCAACAGCTATAGCGTGAACTAGGCCTGATCGAGTAACGTACTTTTGTGCAATATGGTGTTGAAATAGCTCTGTTAGTTTAACATCTCTCATAGATGGTCACTTCCTTTAACAAAAAGATGATCTTATTTGATAAAAACACTTCCTTTGAAAAAAACTATTTTTAATAGTATATTTTAATTCTTCAATCATTTTTTGTCTATAGATTAAGTAAGAAAGTGACCATTGCTAAAATTTTAAGAGAGTGTTTTTTCCAATTTAAATTATAGATAGTATATTCACTTTTTCGTTTTTTGTTATGAAATTGTTTGGCTTATTTAGTCAAAACAAAACACCGTTCAGTAAATAACGGTGTTTTGTTTTTTAACATGATATGAAAGTTTATGGCAAATTTGAGCTTCCCATTAAGTAACGGTCAACCTCACGCGCTACTTCACGGCCTTCATTGATTGCCCAAACGATTAAGCTTTGCCCTCTTCTAACATCTCCAGCGGCGAACACACCTTCAATGTTTGTTTTATACTCGCCGTATTTTGCATCTACTCTCGTACGACTATCTGTTTGAACACCAAATTGTTGTAATAATGGCTGTTCAGGACCTTCAAAACCAATGGCAATGAAAACTAATTGTGCTGGCCAAACCTTTTCAGTTCCAGGAAGTTCGTTAAAAACAAACTGGCCATGGTCATTTCTAACCTTCTCCATTTGAATGGTATGAAGTTCTTTAAGGTTACCATTTTCATCTTTTACAAACTTAGTTGTTTTAATAGAATATTGACGTGGATCTTGACCAAATTTTGCTTCTGCTTCTTCATATGCATACTCCATCGTAAACACATGTGGAAATGCAGGCCACATATTATCATCCGTACGCTGAGCTGGAAGAATTGGATGCTTACCAAATTGAACGACACTATTGCATTTTTGTCTAAGTGCAGTTGCCACACAGTCAGCTCCGGTATCTCCTCCACCTATAACAATAACGTCCTTGCCTTCTGCATTTATAAACTTTCCATCCTCAAAATTTGAATCTAATAAGCTTTTTGTTGTTGTTGTTAAATAGTCCATCGCAAGGTAAACACCTTTTGCTTCACGACCTTCGATCTGTAAATCACGCTGCTTTTGTGATCCCGTACATAAAATAACTGCGTCAAATTCTGCTCTTAGTTCTTGATCCGTAATATCCTTCCCAACCTCTGTATTGGTGATGAATTCGATCCCTTCAGCTTTTAATAAGTTAACGCGGCGTTCAACGTCTCCTTTATCTAGCTTCATATTAGGGATTCCATAAGTAAGTAATCCACCAGGACGATCAGAACGTTCATATACTGTAACTGTGTGACCAGCTTGATTAAGCTGGTCCGCGCTCGCTAAACCAGCGGGACCAGATCCAATAATCGCAATTTTTTTACCCGTGCGTTTTGATGGAATTCTTGGCTGAATCCAACCATTTTCAAATCCTTTATCAATAATCGCACGTTCAATATTTTTAATAGCTACTGCTGGATCAGAAATAGCGACAGTACAGGATCCTTCACAAGGTGCAGGACAAACACTTCCTGTGAACTCAGGGAAATTATTTGTTTTTAAAAGACGGTCTAATGCCTCTTTCCATCTTCCACGATAAACAAGGTCATTCCATTCAGGAATTAAATTATTAATCGGACAGCCCGCTGCTGATCCATTGATTTCCATTCCGATATGACAGAAAGGAGTTCCACAATCCATACATCTTGCACCTTGTCTCATCAATACTTCATCTGAGAAGCGAGTAGAATATTTTTTCCAATCATCTAAGCGAGTTTTAGGATCTCTTTCCACTGCTTCTTCACGTTGATATTCAATAAATCCAGTTGCTTTTCCCATTTATTGTCCCCCTCCTTACTGTGCAACTACTTCCTGTTCAGTAGTTGATAATTTTTTCTCTCCTTGACTTACATTCGCATAAAATGCACTCATAATCGCTTCTTCTTCTGGTAAACCAGCTTCTTTTTGTTCTTCAATACTTTTGATCATACGTTTGTAATCCTTAGGAATAACTTTAACGAATTTGGTTACAGCTTCATCCCAATCATTCAAAACAAATGATGCTTTTGAACTATCTGTATTCACAAGATGACTGAAAATCATTTCTTTTACCTCAGCAATTTCTTGCTCCTGCTCGAGTTCTTCAAATTCAATCATTTCTTTATTGCATAATGATTTAAAGTGATCTGGGTTACTAGAGTATACATAAGCAATCCCGCCAGACATCCCAGCTGCAAAGTTTTTACCAACTTCACCTAAAACGATAACTTTTCCACCTGTCATATATTCACAGCCGTGGTCGCCAATTCCTTCAACGACTACATTCACTCCACTGTTACGTACAGCAAATCGTTCGCCCGCACGCCCGTTAATATAGGCTTCTCCACTTGTTGCTCCATAGAAGGCAACATTTCCAATGATAACATTATCACTTGGTACTAGTGTTTCATTTTTAGGAGCAGATACAACTAGCTTTCCTCCAGATAAACCTTTACCTACATAGTCATTTGCATCTCCTGTAAGGTATAGAGACATTCCTTTTGAAGCAAATGCGCCAAAGCTTTGACCTGCAGAACCGTTAAAACGAAGATTAATCGTATCAGCTGGCAAGCCTTCTTCACCATATAATTTAGAAATTTCACTACTTACAATTGTACCGATTACACGATTAATATTTTTAACAGAGAAGCTTAAATCAACTGCTTCTTTCGCTTCAATTGCATCCTTCACTTGAGGAAGAATTTCACGGTAATCAAGCGATTCTTCTATTTTATGATTTTGTGGCTGTTTAAACGTTCTGTTACCTTCAACTTGATGAAGGATTTTTGATAAATCTAAATGCTTAGCCTTCCAATGCGATTTTGCACGTTCGCCAATTGTTAATACATCTGTACGGCCAACCATTTCCTCCATTGTTCTGAATCCAAGCTCAGCCATGATTTCTCTTACTTCCTGTGCAATAAAAGTCATGAAATTAACAACATGATCTGGATCACCAGTAAATTTATAACGTAATTCAGGATTTTGTGTCGCAACACCGACTGGGCAAGTATCTAAGTGACACGCTCTCATCATTACACAGCCAAGTACAACAAGCGGCGCCGTTGCAAAACCATACTCTTCAGCTCCTAGTAATGCAGCTAACACAACATCTTTTCCTGTCATTAACTTACCATCTGTTTCTAAAACTACTCGATCACGTAAGCCGTTTAACATTAACGTTTGATGTGCTTCAGCTAAACCAAGCTCCCAAGGCAAACCAGTATGTGTAATACTTGTTTTTGGCGAAGCTCCTGTACCACCGTCATAGCCACTGATTACAATTACGTCTGCTACACCTTTCGCAACACCTGCTGCAATGGTTCCAACACCCGCTTTTGCAACGAGCTTTACACTAATACGTGCATTTCTATTTGCATTTTTTAAATCATGAATAAGCTGTGCTAAATCCTCAATGGAATAAATATCATGGTGAGGTGGTGGAGAAATTAAACCAACACCTGGTGTAGATCCACGAACCTCTGCTACCCATGGATATACCTTTTTACCTGGAAGCTGTCCGCCTTCACCTGGTTTCGCACCTTGCGCAATCTTAATTTGAAGCTCATCTGCATTAACTAAATAATGGCTTTTTACTCCAAAACGTGCTGATGCTATTTGTTTAATCGCACTTCGACGATTATCACCATTTTCATCTATAGCAAAGCGATTCGGATGTTCTCCACCTTCACCACTATTGCTTTTTCCACCTAGACGATTCATCGCAATCGCTAAAGCTTCATGTGCTTCTTGGCTAATAGATCCAAAGGACATAGCACCTGTTTTAAAGCGTTTAATAATGGATTCAATTGATTCAACCTCATCAATTGAAATCGACTTTTGTGATTGGTTAAATGAGAATAAATTTCTTAAGAAACTAATTCGTTCTTCATTTGCAGAATCTGTATATTTTTTAAATAATTGATAATCATTTTTACGGCAAGCCCATTGTAAAGTATGGATAGTTGTTGGATTAAAGGCATGATGTTCTCCATCTTTTCTCCATTGGAATTCACTACCTGAATCTAAGGTTTGATCAATAGAGAAAGCATATCCATCTTTATGACGGCTTAAAGCTTCTTGTGCAATGATTTCTAAATCTATACCATCAATTTGAGTAGCTGTTCCTGTAAAATATTGATCAATTACTTTTTGACTAATACCAACAGCTTCAAAAATTTGAGCTCCTCTGTAGCTTTGAACAGTGGATATCCCCATTTTCGACATGATTTTTACAACGCCTTTTGTCATCGCTTTTAGGTATTTATTCACTACCTCATCATAGCTATAGGATAATTTCCCTTCTTCAATGACTTGCTTGTAAGAAGCAAAAGCTAGGTATGGATTAATAGCATCAACTCCATATCCAATTAACGCTGCAAAGTGATGTACTTCTCTTGCTTCACCAGATTCAACGATAATACTTGCCTTTGAACGAATTCCTTTACGAATTAAATACTGATTTAAACCACTAGCTGCTAGTAGCACAGGAATTGGGGCAAGCTTTTCATTCATTTTACGATCAGATAAAATGAGAAGATTAGTGCCATTTAAGATCGCCTCTTCAGCCTTTGCAAACAGCTCGCTTAAACTTTTTTCTAGTTCGCCAGTAAACAACATATCAATCGTTACACTTGAAAACTTATCCAATTTATTCGCCTTTAATTGAGCTAATTCGGCATTTGATAAGAGCGGCGTTTCAAGCTGGATACGATGGCAATTGGCCTCACTTGGTTGAAGTAAATTCCCTTCTGATCCTAACCACGATATGGTTGAAGTAACAATTTGCTCACGTAGTGCATCAATTGGAGGATTTGTTACTTGTGCAAACAATTGTTTAAAATAGCTAAATAAAGATTGAGAGCGATCAGATAAAACAGCAAGTGGTGAATCCGTCCCCATTGATCCTAGAGGATCCTTCCCCTCTGTAATAACAGGAATTAAATACTTTTGTATATTTTCATACGTATAGCCAAAAGCTTTTTGGCGAGACAATAAATCGGTTATCGTTTCTTCATCCTTTATGGAGTCATCAACATTAATTTTAACCGTTTGCTCTTCAAGCCATTGTTTGTAAGGTTTTTCTTTTGAAATTTCTGATTTTATTTCTTCATCTGAAATAATGCGTCCTTCTTCTAAATCGATTAGCAGCATTTTACCAGGACTTAAGCGCTCTTTGTAAAGGACATTTTCTTGATCAACATCAATTACTCCTACTTCAGATGAGAAGATGATATAATCGTCCTTTGTTACATAATAACGTGCTGGTCGAAGTCCATTACGATCAAGAATAGCACCAATTTGCTTTCCATTTGTAAAGGAAATCGCCATTGGACCGTCCCATGGCTCCATTAAGCTACTATGATACTCGTAAAAAGCTCTTTTCTCTTCAGATAAATATGGATTTTCTGACCACGGCTCTGGGATTAGCATCATGGCAGCATGAGCTGGTTTACGTCCAGCTAAAACGAAGAATTCAAACGCATTGTCAAATACAGAAGAATCACTGCCGTTTTCATCTAAAATAGGATACAGTTTTTGTAGATCGTCACCGAATGCTTCTGTCACAAACTGTTGTTCGCGCGCTTTCATCCAATTTAAGTTACCTCTAAGTGTGTTAATTTCACCATTATGGATAATATAACGATTTGGATGAGCTCTTTCCCAGCTCGGGAACGTGTTCGTGCTAAAGCGGGAATGCACTAAAGCAAAAGCTGAAACAAAATCACGATCTTGTAAGTCTGCGTAGAAGGACTCCACTTGCTCCGAAGTTAATAATCCTTTATAAACGATCGTTCTGCTTGAAAGACTTGCAAAATACATACGAGCTTTTTTAGCATGAACCCAGTTTTCTACTAATTTACGTATAACAAATAGCTTTCGTTCAAAAGCTAAATCATCTGTAATGTTTTGGTTAGCACCGACAAAGACCTGACGAATGACTGGACAGCTTTTTTGTGCAATTTTTCCGATTTTTCCGACATTTACAGGCACAGTTCTCCAGCCAAGTAATAATTGATCCTCTTGTTCGATCATTTTGTTAAAATATGCTTCAATTTCTTCTCTCTCGCTATCATCATTTGAGAAGAATATCATTCCAACTCCGTATCTGCCTTTATTAGGCAAGTCCATTTCAGTACATTTTTTACGGAAAAATGCATCAGGTATTTGTACCATTATACCTGCTCCATCTCCAGTAAATGGGTCACTGCCTTGCCCGCCTCTATGATCCAAATGGCATAGCATTTGAAGTGCTTTTGTTACGATTTCATGTGTTGCATGTCCTTTAATATGAGCGTATAAGCCTATTCCACAGGCATCTCGTTCAAATTCAGGGCGGTAAAGTCCTTGTGCTTTTGGGATTTGATTGTACGTCATTAATAATTCCCCCCTGTCAGATTTTCTTACAATATTTTTTGATCAGATGAACTTATTATAGCTTTAAATATTTATATTAACAATATATAATTTGGATAGAAACAATCTCATTTTGATATAGATAGGAGTATGTACTGTGGAATTAAGGCAGTTAAGATATTTTATTGAAGTAGCTGAAAGAGAGCATGTATCAGCTGCGGCAGATTATTTGCATGTTGCTCAGTCTGCCATTAGTAGACAAATCGCTAATCTTGAATCAGAGCTCGGCGTCGAATTATTTGTTCGTGAAGGAAGAAATGTAAAATTAACCCCTATTGGTAAAATATTTTTAAATCACACAAAATCAGCTTTAAAAGCAATTGATTATGCGAAAGAGCAAGTCAATGAATATTTAAATCCTGAAAGAGGAACAATCAAAATTGGATTCCCAACTAGTTTAGCAAATCATTTACTTCCTACCGTTATTTCTGCTTTTAAAACTCAGCAGCCTAATGTAGCTTTTCATTTACGGCAAGGCTCATATAATTTTTTAATCGAATCTGTAGAAAATAGAGAAATTGATCTAGCGTTTCTTGGACCTGTACCTTTAAATAATATAAATATAAATGGACAAATATTATTTACAGAAAATATTTCTGCTTTATTACCATCAAAACACCCACTAGCCGAAAGGAAAGTTATACGATTAAAGGATCTTCAAAATGATACGTTTGTGCTATTTCCGCAGGGATATATACTTCAAAAAATTGTAATTGATGCATGTAAACAAGAAGGCTTCTTACCGAATGTTTCATCTGAAGGTGAAGATCTAGATGCGATTAAAGGTCTTGTATCTGCGGGTATGGGGGTAACACTACTTCCGGAAAGCACTTTTCATGAAACAATCCCGCGTTTTACTGTGAAAATCCCAATCGAAAACCCGCAAATCAAGCGAAGCGTAGGAATCATTACACCCAAAAATAGAGAGCTTGCTCCGTCTGAAAGACTCTTCTATCAATTTGTTAAAGAATTTTTTTCTACATTAGAAGCATATCAATAGGAAATGGATACATGACAGGCAAAAATAGAAATTTGCCTGTCACGCTTTAATTCTTTTATATATAAACGCAATTGTATTGAGTACAGGGACGGGTATTTTTTTCGGAAAATAAGGTTTAACATAAGTCTTGTAATAAGCTTTTTTTAAATCCTGCCATTGAGTATCTTTTTTCTTTTGTGTAAAGCGTGCAACATCAACTACTTTTATCTCTCCACTTGAAGTAAGAAAAATATTTCGAAGATGAATATCTGATGGATTTAATCCACGATCTTTTGCCATTTTTAAAGCGTTATCAATTTCAGCAATTCGATTTTCAGGAATGGGAATTCCTTCGGATAAGCATTCAAATAAAGTTTTCCCTTCAATAACGTCCATTACTATATAATTGCCGCCGGATTCATATACTGCTGGAAAATAATTTATTCCCTTTAACATTTGATAAATACCCGCTTCTATTTTAGCAAGCCTTGTGAAAGGAGGAAAAAAAACCTTTAATGCTTTCTTAGTATATTTTATTCGAAAAACATAAGCACTTCTTCCTTCTCCAATATATTGGAGTTGATCGGAAGCATCGATTAGAATCGCTCGTTTTCTTTTATATTTTATTTTAACACTTACTGCAAGATCTCGATACCTATTCAAGTAAGAAACTCCCTTCGAATGTTATAAATCATTAGAGGATAGCAATGTCAGTAGTAACATTCATTCTATATTGAACTATACGAAATAGAAAAAGAAATTTCTTCATTTTATTTAAAATTTAATCTTACATGTTTATTAAAGGCTGTTTTCGTATAGGTTGTTGCTTTTAAACGCGCAGCCTGCATACACTTCGCTTTCCGCGGGCGAGCGTCAAGCCTCTTCGTCGCATACGCTCCTGCGGGGTCTCTCCTTTCTCGCATTCACACAGGAGTCTACGTGTATGCAGGCTGCTCCGAAACGTTTCTCCCAATGTTTTTTATGTCAAAAGCAACAAACTTTGAGAAAACAGCCTTTTTAAAAAAGGAAAAGCTGACGTCTAAAAAGAAAATTTTAGCTGTCAGCTTTTGGATATGACATCATTCTATGGATTTGTAGACCATAAACCAGCTGTTTTGATAAAAACTCGTGGGTTAAGCTTTAGCTGAGCTACCATAAATTCTGCAAGATCTTCAGGCTGCATTACTTTTTCCGGATTTCCATCCGTAAGATTCTCTTGAAAAGCCAAATCTGTTGCTACGGTACTTGGTGTTAAAGCACTAACGCGAATATTGTGTTTTCTAACTTCTTGCATTAAGGATTCAGTTAATCCTAGTATAGCAAATTTTGATGCACTGTATGCACTAGTGATAGCAGCTCCACGTTGTCCTGCAGTCGAAGATATATTTATTATGTCCCCTGCATTTCTTTCGATCATTTCAGGAAGAATGCTCCTTGTAACATTGTACACACCCATTACATTTACTTGAATAATATTTTCCCATTCTTCAGGACTTAATTCTAAGAATTTACCAAACTTCCCGATGCCTGCATTATTGATTAAGATATCAATATTCCCTAGCTCACCTTTAATTTTTTCAATTGCAGTCTCAACTGAAGCTAAGTCTTTAACATCTGCACTAGAGATTGAGATTTTTACATCATATTCTTGGAGTTCATTGGCCACCTTTTCTAAGTTTGCTTCTGTTAATCCGATAAGACCTACATTAATGCCTTCCTTGGCGAATGCAATGGCTGTTGCACGACCGATCCCTCTTCCAGCACCAGTGATGAGAGCTGTTTTCCCTTTTAACGATTGCATATCCTATCATCCTTTCTATGTATCGATGTAACAATAGAAATTATAGAGAATGGTTCGTATGATGACAACTTATTATTCAATAATGAACGAATGTAAAAAAAGGATTAGTATCTCTAGCTTTACAAATACCTATTAAAAACCCAATATATAGGCAAAATAAAAGGCTAACCTATATTTATGGGTAAAACTCCAAAAATGGATGTCTTCCCTTTTTTAAGTCAGCCTCTTTATACGATTTATATAACTAATATTAAACAAGATTGATCTAGAATAGTGGCATTATTATGTATTCCACATTCTACCTACGACTTTGAAAGTTGATTTAATTCTTCAGTTAATGATAGGAACTCTTCTTTGTTTTTTGATTGTAAAGATTGGTCGATTTGTTTTAAAACTTGTGTAATGCGAAAATTCTTAAGTGCTTCGTCTAACACTATTTCAGCGAATAAAGAATCAATGATATTTTCTTCTTGTTTCTGAGGAGAATTTAGCAAATATTTTTCCAACATAATCAACACCTTTCTTTTTTTCAATATATCAAAAATTTTCTGATTATTCAATTATATTTTAATAATATTTTTATTTTTTTTTATAAATTTATTTAATAGACATAAAATATCCACAATTTCTTTTTTCGATTCTGGTCGATCGAAGGGCTCTTTTTTTGCATAAAGCCTCTATTTCTATCAAAATTGATTTATAGTAAAATAGATATAAGATCGATGCAAAGAGAGGAAAAAAATCTATGACCTATAAGATGATTGTGCTAGATATGGATGACACATTACTAATGGATGACCATACGATTTCTACAAGAACGAAGCAAGCCTTAATGAATGCTCAAAAAATGGGAGTAAAAGTTGTATTAGCTTCAGGACGCCCTACATATGCTATGCTAGAAGCAGCAAAAGAGCTTCGCTTAGAAGATTTCGGAAGCTTTATTTTATCTTTTAATGGGGCTAAGATAATAAATTTCAAAACAAAGGAAGAAATTTTTAGCAGTACTTTATCTCCAAAAACGATTCATCGTCTATATGACATTAGTAAAAGAGAACAAATATGGATTCATACGTATGTTGAAGATGAAATTATTACGGAAGAAAACAATCCTTTTACTCAGATTGAACAGCAGATAACGGGACTGCCAATAAAAGAAGTTGATAGTTTTAAAGATACTGTAAATGTGCCGGCTGTAAAAGTATTGATGCTAAAAGAAGCAGATCGTTTAGTTGAGGTAGAAAAAAAATTGCAGCAAGAATTAGATGGTGAGCTAAGTGTTATGCGTTCAAAGCCATACTTTCTAGAATTTACGGAAGTAGGAGTAACAAAAGGGACTAGCTTAAATCTATTAATTCAAAGATTAGGGATCAAAAGAGACGAAGTAATCGCTATGGGAGATAGCTACAATGATCTAGCGATGATAGAATTTGCCGGGTTAGGTGTCGCAATGGGCAATGCACCTGATGACATTAAAGAAAAGGCCGACTTTATCACAGACACAAACATGAATGATGGAGTTGCAAAGGTTGTTGAAAAATTTGTACTAGAGCCAGCCTCAGTATGATCAAAGACAAATAAAAAAGTGTTCCGAAGATTTTATTCTTTGGAACACCTTTTTATTAGATAAAAAATTATTTTACTTCTACTGTCCAGCCTAGTATATCTTGCTCTAAACCAGTTTGAATACCAGTTAATGTATTATATAGCTTTTGAGAAAGCTCACCTGTTTCTCCGTTGTTTAATACAATTTTTTGATCTTTCCATAATAATTCACCTACTGGAGAAATAACAGCAGCTGTCCCTGCTCCAAATGCCTCTTCTAGTAATCCTTTTGAGTAAGCATCGTATATCTCATCAATAGAAATTTTTCTTTCACTTACAGGGACACCCCAATGCTTAAGAAGCTGAATAATCGAATCTCTCGTTACTCCTTCTAAAATACTTCCGTTTAATGCCGGCGTAATGACTTCTCCATTTACTTTAAAGAAGATGTTCATAGCACCAACTTCTTCAATGTATTTTTTTTCAACTCCATCTAACCAAAGAACTTGCGAATAGCCTTTTTCTCCTGAAATTTCTTGCGCCTTTAAGCTTGCAGCATAGTTCCCACCAGTTTTAGCTGTTCCGGTACCACCTTTAACCGCACGTACGAATTCATTTTCAACGAAAATCTTAACTGGGCGAATACCTTCTTTATAGTATGATCCAACAGGCGACAAGATGATCATGAATTTATAGCTAGTAGATGCAGCAACACCAAGATATGGCTGTGTAGCAATAACGAAAGGACGTATGTATAGAGATGTTCCTGGCGCAGTTGGAATCCAATCTTTATCAATTGAAACCAATTTTTTTAGCGCTTCTAATGCAAACTCCTCATCAATTTGCGGTATGCATATTCTCTCATTAGATAAGTTTAATCTTCTAAAATTTCTTTCTGGTCTAAATAAGAGGACCTTACCTTCTTTTGTTAAATAAGCTTTCATTCCTTCAAAAACAGTTTGTCCATAGTGAAAAACAACAGATGAAGGATCTAAAGAAATTGGTTGATATGGAATAATTTGCGGATTAATCCAACCTTTTCCTTCTTGATAATCCATCACAAACATATGATCAGTAAATATTTTCCCAAACTCTAATTGATCTGAAGCAGGTTTTTCTTTTTTTGTCGTACTCAAGGTAATATTAATAGTTGATTCCATAAAAAAGTCTCCTTATTAAAGTATATACAGTTTTCTACGAATATTAATCCATGCAGTTTGGATCTATCACCTTGTGAAAAGATTTATGCAAAAATAAAGAATACATCATTTGAAATCGAAGAACAACCTCTCTTCCACAAGTGATTTCAAACTGTTCATTGAAGTTAATATGTCTATAACGTATTATAACTCAAATTTTCAGAAATGAATAAATAACTTTAAAAAACCTTTATTCAATAAAATTCATTAACTATTCATCTAATTTTCCATTCTTACGAATCTTTAGTCCATATCATTTAATGAATCAGGGAAACCGGTTAACATGTATGCTATATAATAGATCCCTTCTTCGAAATCCTTCAGTCTAATGGATTCATTTGGTGCATGTACTTTTGAACCTATCCAACCAACACCTGTACTTACAATAGGAAGCTCTAGCAATTCTCCAAAATCAAACATTGGTCCGGTACCAGCTGAATTTGGAGCGATAACCACCTCTTTTTGATAAGCTGTTTTCGCTGATTGATAAACGTGGTGAATAAAAGGATGATGGTAATCAGAACGATAGGCCTTTTGTCCATTTATTAACTCAACATCAATATCATTAAATCCATTTTTTATTAAATGAGTTTGAATACATTTGAAAATATGTTCTGGATCTTGTCCTGGAACAAGACGGCAGTCGAGCTTTGCTTTTGCCCTTTTCGGCAACACTGTTTTCGCTCCTTCACCAGTATAACCACTCTCTAAGCCACAAATGGTCATCGTTGGTTTAAACACCATTGCTTCTCGAGGATCCTCCCCTTTTTCTTTGGTTATAAGAGGTCTTTTTAAACCATATAGGCTTTGAATAGCCTCTTCATCAAAAGGAAGCATATGAACAGCTTCTATTTCAGCTTCAGTAGGATCAATTATCCCATCAAAAAACCCTTCTACTAAAATATCATGTTGATCATTTCTCATGGTCGCTAATGCATGAACCAATCTCCAAGCAGCATTATCCACATATGCTCCAACAGAAGAATGCATATCGATATCTGCACCAACGCATGTCAGCTCCATATAGGCCATACCTTTAATTCCTGCAACCATCTGAACTCGTTCTTGATCGTCTTTATTCCCAAATTCCCAAATACACGCATCTGCTGAAAATAACTCCTTATATTTACTTAAATATGGAGTTAAATTTGGACTGCCAATTTCCTCCTCTCCTTCAATCATAAATTTTATATTACAAGGAAGACCGCCCATCACATTTTGAAGCACTTTAATAGCGGTTAACCGTACAATTAAATCACCTTTATTATCTGCTGCTCCTCTTGCATATAACTTTCCATCTTTAATGGTTGGATGAAAAGGTTCGGATTCCCATTCTTCAAAAGGTTCAGGTGGTTGTACATCATAGTGATTATAAAACAGCAGCGTTTTTTGTGAATTTCCTTTTGATCCAGCTGAAAAATAAGCATATATAACAGGATTTCCACCTAAATCATCTAATATTTTTACTTCCCCTCCAGTCTCCTTGATTATTTGTGATAAAAATTGGACAGTTTCAGGAATAGCCCTTTTTTGAGCTGAAACTGTAGGAAATGTTAAATAATCTTTTAATAGTTCCAATGATTGAGGAAGGATTTCTTTTGTATTGTTTATTAATTTTTGAAGCAGTTCTTGACTCAATGTGCATTCTCCTTTCATTTTCTTAGTTCCTTATTTCGACAAACGAAAGAAAATTCCTTTAAGCATTGAACAAAGAGTTGTCATCACCCATTTGGGTACGGAGGTAGAAAAAGATACTTTAAAATAAAAAAGAAGCCGAATAAATTCAGCTCCTCAAACCCTTTTTATACGTATAATCGATCCTTATTTTGCATTTTGTGTTTCATCTAGGATCAGGTCAATTTCAATATGAACGATTGATAAATGATGCTTGTCTTGTGCTAAGTCAATGGTAGATTCTAATAATTGATCGATATCAGTTTTAACGAATCTCATTTTGAACCTCCTTTGTTAGCTGTACTATCTATTTTTTGATTCTTTCAGCTAACAAAGTGTTCGTTGTCATGTGTGTTTTTATGGGGGTAGTATTTATTTCGCCTCTTCAGCTTGTTTTTGTTGAAATACCAATTCACCGTTCACGTAGGTCTCCATGATTTTACCACGGAACTTCTTCCCTATATATGGACTATGAGGATGTTTGTAATATAAATCTTCTTTATTTAATGTAAAAGACTGATTTATATCCACGATTGTTAAATCAGCATCGCTCCCAACCGAAATAATTCCTTTTTGAGGGAATAAGCCAAATCTTCTAGCAGGATTGGATGATGATATTTTAGCTATCGTTGTAAGGGGAACATTTCTCTCCCAATATCCTTCTTCAAGCAGTATATTTAAGGTTGATTGAGCACCTGAAATACCTCCCCAAGCTTCGAATAAATTTCCTTTTTTCATCTCAGTTGGGCAAGGTGAATGATCTGATCCAATTACATCTATCTCTCCATTTGCTACAGATTCCCATAGAGATTCGATTTCTTGCTTTTCTCTTAATGGAGGAGCACATTTAGCTACTGCACCAATTTGTTCCAAATCGTCAATTGATAAGCTCAAGTAATGCGGGCATGTTTCTACTGATACATCCACACCTTTTTTCTTCCATTCTTGTATCACTTGAACGACCTTACTACTGCTAGCATGGACGATATGCACCTTGCAGCCAATTATTTTCGCGTAAGAAAGGATACGATTCACAGCTTCAATTTCAGAATCTATTGGTCTAGCATTCGAAAAAGCCTTTGCTGTCGTATCCCCCTTTTCAACACATTCCTTCGTTAACTGTTGTGTAACAACATTGGATTCAGCATGGACTGCTAAAAGGGAGTTTAGTTTTGCGATTTCCTTCATGCCATTAAACAAAGCAACATCATTTGAAAACTGAAATTCATCAATTCCACTTGCTGACATAAAGGCTTTAAAACCAATGACACCACATTCTTTTAAAGCAGACAGTTCATTGATGTTTGTTGGGACTAACCCTCCCCACAACTTAAAGTTAATGATCGCTTTTTCTTCAGCTAGTTGCTTTTTCTTTTCAAAGTCTAAAGGTGTAATTGTAGGGGGATTGCTATTTAAAGGCATATCGAAAAATGTTGTGACTCCTCCTGCTGCTAAGCTTTTCGTACCAGTAGCATAGCCTTCCCAGTTCGTCCGTCCTGGTTCATTTATATGCACATGTGTATCAATTAAACCTGGGAAAATGTAAAGACCATCAGCATCTACCACTTTATTAGCTTTTTTATCTGTAGATATAGGTAAGGATACTTCTATGATTTTTCCATTTGCAATGGCAAGATCTGCTTTCGTTATTGAATTTTCATTTACGATTAATCCATTTTTAATGAGTAAATCATAATTGTTCATTGAAATCAGTCCTTTTTTATTTATTTATTAATGTAATAATGCTTGTCTTTCTCTTAACTGCCCCGATATGTTTGATATCCCCAAGGAGAAATCAGTAATGGAACATGGTAATGTCCACTTTCCTTACATATTCCAAAACGTAAAGGTACTTGATTAAGAAACAGTGGTTCTTTTAGCTGAATGCCTTTCTCTTTAAAATAATCACCAACATAAAATAATAGCTCATATGTCCCAGATTCAAATTTAGAAAGCAAGTTCGTTTCAACCCTACCTTGTTCATTTGTTAATACCGTTTGTACATGCTCTTTTTCGTTTCCGGATTGATTTAATTTCCAAAGTTCAATTTTTAAATTTGCAGCTGGAATACCGTGAGTTAAATCAAGCACATGGGTCGATAAGCCTTTTGTCATATGTACTTACCTCATTCCTTTTTCCTTAATTTTATAACACCAGAATTTTTATCTGAAGTTAGATTACTGTCTAGCTCCGACGTACTGGACGTACTAGTGCCGATGAAGACATAAAGCCGTGGCGTACTTAATCGGCCAGCGCCTATCTTACTCCACTTCATTAATTGCATCTTGTAATCTAAATAATGAAATTTTATAGATTTCTTGCAATGCCGTCTCAAATTCTTCTGCCTGCGAATGATCAATTCGATCTTTCATAGCTGCATAAATGGTTTCCTTATTATGACCTTTAACCGCCAAAATAAATGGAAAGCCAAAGGTATCTACGTATGTCTGATTTAAATCCTGAAACTGACGATATTCTTCCTCAGTAAGCTGATCTAAGCCAGCTCCCTTTTGTTCATTGACAGATGATGGATGCATTTTAATCCGTGCACCTAGATCTGGATGAGCTCTAATTAACTCAAGTTGGAGGTTTTTTTTTGATTTCTTCACAATTTGCACCATTTCATTATGTAGTCCATGAACAGATTGAAATGGCCTGCAATCCCATGCAATTTCAGAAATCCACGGTGTATTTTCAAATACCCAACCTATTTTTTGAACAAACTCTTCTTTTGGCATTTCATTAATATCCTTAATCGATAACATGTTCCATCACCTTCCTGCTGTCAATAATAACATCATCATATGTTATATTTAATAACATAATAACGTTTTCTACTTGAATTTTCATTGTGTATTATAGATAATAATTATAAGTAATGTTGGTTAAAATAAACAAATAAATTCATAAATATGAATAATTTGATAGATTAGCGCTTTTAGGAGGAAACATACATGAAAATGAAAGAGCTATTAGAGACCCCTATCTTTAAAGAAGCAAAAATAGTATCAGGTGAGGAAGGTTTGGATCGTAAGGTTCAATCGGTCAACATGATGGATGCTCCCGATATCATAGATTTTTTAAAACCTCATGAATTATTGTTAACTACTGCCTATTATTTTCATGATAACCCAGACGAGATGGTAAGGCTAGTAAAACAAATGTCAAAAAAAGAATGTTCAGGCTTAGCCATTAAAACAAGAAGATTTCTAAAAGAAATTCCTGAAAATGTGATTCTAGCATCTAAAGAGGAGAATTTCCCCATTATTGAGCTTCCTTTTGACTATTCATTAGGTGAAATTGTTAACGAATCACTAAATGTTATTCTTGAAAAAAAGACAAACGAATTAGAATATGCACTCAATACTCATCGGAAATTCACAAAGCTAGTCCATAAGGGGGAACAACTTTCTAAAATTATCGAATCTCTCTCATCATTACTAAATAAACCGGTGTTATTAATTGATCATCTTCATAATATAACTGTGCAAACTCATCATTTTCGAAATAAGAATATGAAAGAATCAGTTGAACATATTTTACAGATCTTAAAGGAAAATAGACCTATTCATTCTTCTAATCCAGTATATTTCTCCGTCTATTATCCAGAGAGTTTGAGGAAAAGCATTGTTCAATTATTACCAATCGAAACGTATGTAAAAAAGAATTACCTCGTTATATTTGGACTTGAATTTCCTTTCGATGCTTATACTTTGCTGAACATTGAACAAGTCGCCAACGTCATCTCTTTTGAGCTTTTAAAGCAGCAGGCCATATCCGAACATATGCTTCACATGAAAAGTGATTATTTAAATGCATTTTTGGATGGAGAAATCCCTCAAGAAGAAATATTAAAAAGAGGAAAGGATTACGGACTTGAAAAAGATCATCAATATATAGTTGTCACATGCCAAATTGATCAAAATCCAATAGGCGAAAGACGCTCACTATTTAATAACACAACTCAATCTGAAAGCTACAAGCAAACTATTTATGAACATTTAAATGCTAAATTATTAAATAAAAAGTTCAAATATACGATTTTTACGAAAAGAGATCTTTATATCATTATCTTTTCTGTTGATATATATGAAAAACAGGTTGAACAACGTTTGAAAAAGCTCTTATTTGATGTACAAAAAGAAATGGATTCCTATTTGAATATTTCTTTATCATTTGGCATTGGAAGCTACGCAGATAATATATCAGCTATACCTACTGCTTATCGTCATTCATACGATGCTCTAGAAACTGGGTATCGTTCTGGAAAAACAAATTTTATTCAACGTTACCGAGCAAAAGATATTACCGAGCTTCTGAAAATGATTCCAATGCAAAACTTAAAAGAATTTTATGAGAGCTCTTTAAAAGGGATCGCTTATTCCACGAATAAGGATAATCTAAGCTTGATCCAAACTTTAACAGTATACCTTGAAAATCATTGTCAGATTGCGGATACTGCAAAACAGCTGTATGTCCATCGAAATACAGTCATTTATCGTCTTGAAAAATGCGAAGAGTTATTAGGAGTTTCACTAAAAGAACCAGATGAAACGTTAAGACTTCGAATAGCCCTCCTTATTCGATCTTTTATATTATAGTAACTATCTTTGCCGCTCGAAATTAATCGAGCGGCAAACTCAATCAAATTCACACCTCGTTTAGTATCTTTCTTCACGTACATACGCTACGCCTAATGAAGCCATCATTCCAGACGGTTGTCCACGAAAATTTATTTTATGAAATAGAATGATTGGATCTAATGCGAGTTAAAAGTCTTTTAATAGATTTATTCGTTTCAAATAAAACTTCAGTTTTGTCCATTGTTTTTATGATACGATTTTCCATCACGACTTTCCCGTTAATAATAGTCGTTTCTACATCAGCTCTTGTTGCAGAGTAAACAATTCTTGATATAGGATCCACATCAAAAGAAGGATATACATGGAAATCATTCAAATTAAGAATGACAATATCGGCTTTTTTCCCCACCTCTAAACTACCAATTTCATGATCTAGCCCCATCGCTTTCGCTCCGCCAATTGTTGCCATTTTAAAAACAGCGTGAGCATGCATAGCTGTAGGGCCATGAGATGGTTTTTGGATCAAAGCTGCTAATCTCATCTCATTAAACATGTCTAAATTGTTGTTACAAGGAGCACCATCAGCCCCTAAACTTACAAAAACATCACGATTTAATAAATCTGGGATTTCAGCTACTCCAGAAGCCAGTTTTAAATTAGATCCTGGGCAATGACTAACTTTTACACCACGTTCTTTAATAATGCGTTTTTCTTCTTCATTTAACCAAACGCAGTGTGCAAGAATTAACCTTGAATTAGCTAAACCTATATGGTCTAGGTACACAATGTTACGCATGCCTCTTTCATGTTCAACCAACTGAATTTCTCCTAAATTTTCAGAAGCATGGGTATGTACCATTGTTTGATATTTATTTGATAAATCACGAACCTCTGTTAGAAGTTCCTCTGTACAAGAAACAACAAATCGAGGACAAAATGCATATTGAATACGCCCATTGTCGTATTGATGCCATTTTTCTAATAAGTCAACACTTTGCTGTAAAGAATTATTAGTATTTTCTAAAAGTCTTTTAGGTACTCCTTCACCTTTATCCATCATTACTTTCCCTGAAAAGACTCTTATCCCACTTTTCGCCATCGCTTGGAAAGCAAACTCAGTATGGTGAACGGTTTCCATATCAATAATAGAAGTAGTCCCACTTTGAATTAGTTCCCCTATTCCAAGTAATGCAGAATAATAGATCGATTCTTCATCATGTGCTGCTTCAAGTGGCCAAATTTTCTTTGCTAGCCAGTCAAGTAATTCTAAATCATCTGCCTGCCCTCGAAATAAAGTTTGACATAGGTGAATATGAGTATGAATAAATCCTGGAATAACCGTTTTCCCTTTTGCATCAATCGTTTTATCTATATTCGCATCTTCGAGATTCGGACCAATTGCAGTAATTCGATCATGTTCGATCAGCATATCGCCAGTGAAAATCTCGTTATGTTCATTCATAGTAATTATTTCTGCATTTTTGATTAATATTTTCACTAGCAATCTCCCCTTTAATGAAGTTAATGTCACACTTCAAAAATTACCTTGGATGTACGCCATAAAAAATCTCTTTCGTGATAAAAAATAACAATTAACGTCATCAAATATTATATTAATGGGTTCTATCATGATTGTCATTGTTTATTATAAACAAAGCATTTAAGATTAGTTGGTTAAATTTAATAATTTTTTTCAATATTTAAGAATTTATTTTCATTTTATAGATGATACTCGAAATATATGTCAGATTATATAACAAAGTAAACAAATAGTTAATTAATAGTTATATGATATGTACGAATTTATTGCTTATTTTCTAGCAAGCTCCATTTGCTTTCATATTGATGCACTTGATGAAAAATATGAAGCATCCGTTGAATGTCATTTAGTTGGTGCTTGCCAAGACATGATACTTGAATCCAATTATTTTTTTTGAGATATTCACTTGAATAATGCAATTGATACCCTTGTAAACACACCACTTCTCCAATCATGGATGAATGAATGTGTTCTTTAATTGCAATCGTTAAAATTGTAGGAGCTGTATTGGCAAGAGAAGTTACGATTGAATAATCATGATTTTCAAGAAAGTTCCTAATATAGTGATGGATTTCATTTATTCTCTTATATCTGTGTTCATCTTCCTCCTCTAAGGCGAAAATAAGGGCTTCCAACAAGTTTGAAGATTGTGAGAAAGGAATTCCCCCTTTCTTCATATAAAAGCCTAAATCCATATACCTTGGGAGTTGATCGGAAGGAATAATAGGATGGTGATGGAATACAAATGAAAGACCTGTAAAACCACCAATTGCCTTTCCGCTTACACCTGAAGCAAATGTGACACCTTCAAGGTTGACTGGAATTGCACCAATGGAGCTTATTCCATCTAAACAAAGCTTTATTTGCTTATCTCCACATATTCTTTTTAACAGCTCTATGTCGTTTACCATACCTGTAGATGTTTCACAGTGGACACCCCATATCCATTTTGTATCAGGTTGGATCATTCTCTTAAAATCCTCATTAGTAAAGGGTTCACCATAATTCTTTTCGATGATTTCAAAGCTTAGTTTCCAACGTTTCGCATGATCAATCAGCCTCTTGCCAAATTCTCCATTGCATAAGATTAATCCCTTTTCTTGCAATAGCGAGAGCTGAGCAGCAATACAATCATTTGCTAATGTTCCTGATCCTAGCAATATTTGTAATTCTTTTGCATTGACCATTTTACATAGACGTTTTTTCACCATATCCCATTTAAGTTGATACAAATCATTCCTGTGTGAAATGGTTTCTTGCGCAAGTGCATGATACATATCATCATTCATATGGACAGGTCCAGGTAAAAATTTGATCATCCTCTGCATTTGTCTTCCAGCAACGGATTGTTCAAACGATTCTTTTGTTAAATACATTGGTTGATACTGTGCTTCTTTCGTTCCAACAAGGTGGGCGAAGGGAATAAAACCCATCTGCCGATATAGTTTTAATTGCCTTACAGTTCCAGATATCACAGTTACATTGTAACCTTTCTCTAGACAGTATCTCGTGAGAAATTGTGTTAATCCGAGAAATACTCTCCCATTTCTATACTCTTTTCTTACAGAAAGCAATCTAATTTCACATAACTTATTTACTTGAATTGGCAATGAAGCTTCTACTTTTCCAATTTTTTTATCGAGAGAAAATGGTCTTTTGTCTCTAATGGCAATCATGCCAACAAGTGTATCCTCATCTAAACAAATTAAATATGTATTATCATCATGAAAGGAATCGATCAGCTCTTTTTGGTCATTTTCTTCATGTTGAGGGATTTCTTCGACAAAAGTTTGATAGTTTAGCTGATGGATTTGCTTTAACTCATGCTCATATGTAGCAATTTTATATAAATACTTACTATTTTTATTCATATGTATTTATTCCTCTTTTCGAAATTTTGTAGAGTGTGCAAGCAAGATTGTAAAAACGATTGCTAAAAATACGAACCAATCAAATTGAGGAGCATGATCTAAATAAATATAAATCGGTGTAATAATTAACGAAATTAATCCAGCAATGGTAAAACTCCGGGAAAATAAGTATGTAAAAAGAAAACCAATAAGAATCACAAAAAAAAGGAAAGGTTCAAATAGTAGTGCGCCTCCTATGAAAGTGGAAACGCCTTTACCGCCTTTAAATATTAAAGTAATTGGTTTCATATGACCGATTACCGCAAATAACAAACACAATAATTGCAGTTCAGAAGATAAGTGAAGATAGGAAGCAAGCCAAACAACAAGCGCGCCTTTACAAGCATCTCCCATAAATGTAATGAAAAATGCCATTTTCCCATAAATTCTACCAGCGTTTCTAGCTCCAACATTGCCGCTTCCTTGATATCGAATATCTTCATTCCGATACATTTTACTTACTATGAAACCTGTCATCAAACTTCCAATCAAGTATGAGCTTAAGAAATAAAGAATAATAATAGTAGCACAACCTCTATAAATATGAATTCTGAAGCTAATAGGAAAGAAATGATACATTATACATAATGTGGTTTTTTATATATTAATATACCATTATGTATAGAGACAATCCTTATCTTCGAAAGATATTGGTTAATCATTGATTTAGAAAATTTTTGTTGAATATTTTGTTTTCTTTTTTTAATATGAAAGATAAATAGATAGGTAAATAATACAATTATAGTAGATATATTGTTTAAACTTATATTTGTTTCTTTTCAAGTGTATATTACAAAGATTTGGAGGTGGAAGGTTTTGAACAAAGAAATTATAAAATTTCTAAGACAAAGCTACAGTATGACCCAAAGAGATTTTGCAAAATTAGTCAATTGTAGTTTTGCATTGATTGCCCTGGTTGAAGTAGGGAAACGTAAAGTTTCATCCGATCTGGAAAAAAAAGTAAAAAACGCTTTTAATTTAGATGATCAGGATATTCAATCTATAACCTCCCTTGTATCTGAATTTAGTAAGGGATTGCCCCCATTTATGTAAATAAGAAACATTTTCCTCCCTTCACCTCATTTTTAATTGTTAATTTTTTAGAAATCATATTGAACAAATCGCCTCCTAATTTTCTATTTTTTTTAGACTTCCTTCTTTCTCACATTCTATATTTTTAAAGTATGAAATATATACATGTAAAAATAGACGGTAAATCATGATTACAACGTGATTTACCGCCTACTTTAGAGAACGAGACACTAACTATCCCCGCTATCCATTTTCTTTTTCATTAATTTTTTAGAGATCTACGGAATTTATATTGTTGTATTTGAAAACGAATAAAGCACCCTACACAAAAACCAAGAATCGCAATTAGCGAAGTAAGACCTACCATTGCTGTAAAAATAAAACCAGCTACTTTCCAGTTGAATAGAAAGCTAATTAGGCCAGCAGATAAACAAAAAACAGCTATCTTTTGATTAAATTGCTGCTGCTCCCAATCTTCTTGAATGTATTCAGAAGATTTCTTTTTTAATAAAAGCCTTCCCATTTGAATAATTGGATTAAATTTAAATAAAAGTCCTAACAATCCTGCTACTATAGGAATGGCTAATATCCATTCGAGATCAAAGACCCATGTAAGCAACACACTTAAAGTGATAATCGACTGATTCAATCGTACTAAGGGACGGGGTATAGATTTTATTTGAGCACTCATAAAAATAACCTACCTTTCATATTGGATTTATTGGTTACTTATAATATACTCTGATTTAAATAACAAAGAAAGTAAGTAAATAGGTTATTATGATTATCTTTCACTGCGTTTTTTCATATTCTACTGTGCCCTAAGCATCGAGGTGATTTTAACAGAAATTAAAATCACCTCACCGCTGCAACCATATTTGAAATATCCCCATATGATATACCAATAATGAAATATGATTTAGGGAAGGAGTAAAATAATGGTTTCATTAACAAATGGAGCTTCGCAGCCACGGATTACTGAGATAGTTTCTGAAAGTAGCACAACATCAAATCAACAAATATTCCATCATAATCATTTGAAAAAAATAATCGAATCACATTCAGAACAAAACAAACAATTAAAAGGATCTCTAATTGAACTTAACCAAACCATACAAGAAACAAAGGATGTACATGAAAAAACATTCGATTTCGTTTCTCTCAAAATGAAGGAAAAGGAAAAAGAAACATTTCTGCTATTATCGAACCTATCAGCTGCAGAAAAAGAGATCCTCACATTAAAAGAGCAAATTGAAAAACTTGTTGAAAGAAACATGAACCTCCTTCAAATGATTAAAAGCTATGAACAGGATCAACAAATCGTGTTTGACCAACTTTCAAAACATGAGCATTCACTTGAAAACAATCTACAGCACATGATTGAGTTAGAACACATTGATCATGATCTTTCTGAGAGAATTATGAAGCAAAATGATATTAATAATGAATTCTCAGAATCTTTACAATCATATGAAGAAAGTAAAAAATCCATTCAAGAAAGGATCGAAAAACAAGAGGGAATTACCTATAAAATCATTAGAGAGTTATTGAATCTTAAAGCATTTATCTACAATGTTTTTGGCGGCTATGCTGAACAAAAAAATAATAAGAATTCTCATTCTCTATCTACTCAGAAATTGATGATGAAACATGATAAAAACAAGAAAAATTCAAAATTGCAATAAAAATATAATAGGTGACCCAGATTTTCCGGGTCACCTCACTTTTTTCATTAAACGTGTTTAAGCTATATTCACTGGTAAGACAATATTAAAAGTTGTACCTTTATTCATTTCACTTTCTATAAAAACCTTTCCATGGTGACTTTCAATAATCTTAAAGCTAACCATAAGTCCAAGCCCATTTCCATTTTTCTTTGTTGTATAAAAGGGTTCTCCTAATTTAGAAAGTACTTCAGCTGACATACCAATACCTGAATCTTGAATAGAAATTTGAAGATTGTTATCAATAATATTGGTATGAATTGTTAGATCTCCTCCATTAGGCATGGCTTCCATCCCGTTTTTAATAAAATTAATAAAAACTTGCTTAAGTCTATTTTCATCACACTCAATTTGTATAATACTTTCTTCGTGATGAAAGACTAGCCGAACCTTTCTCTTTTTTGCTTCAAATTCAAGATAACTAAGTACATTTTTAATGATTGGAATAATATTTTTTTCTTTCAACTCGATTGCTTTTGGTCTGGCTAATACCAAAAACTCCTCAACAATAAGGTTCACTCGTTCAATTTCTTCAAGAATTATATGTAAAAATTCTTCCCTCTCTTGATTCTCTTCATCTAGGAGAAGAAACTCCGCATATCCTTTTATTAATGTTAATGGATTACGGATTTCATGTGCTACACCAGCTGATAGTTGTCCTATAACAGCTAGCTTGTCTTGCTTGTGAAGAGCTTCCTCTGTTTTCTTTTTTTCTGTAATATCATTTCTAATAGCTAAGTATTGATATGGCTTTTTATCTTTGTTAACAAAAGGAACAATCGTTGTATCAACCCAATAGTAATGACCACTTTTAGCTTTATTGCAAATTTCACCCTTCCACACTATTCCATTTCCGATTGTTTTCCACAAATCACGGAAAAAATCCTTTGAATGATAGCCAGAATTAACAATTCGATGATCTGCACCAATTAATTCTTCTCTTGAAAATCCAGAAATTTCACAAAACTTTTCATTAACACTTGTGATAATTCCTTTTTTATCTGTGAAAGCAATAATGGACGATTGATCTAGAGCAAACTGAATATCTTTTAATTCCTTTAGCGCCTTTATTAATTGGTATTCTGTTTTTTTACGGTCTGAAATATCAGTTCTAATCGATACATATTGATATGGTTTACCTTTTTTATCAAGAAAAGGGACAATCGTTGTATCAACCCAGTAATATTGGCCATCTTTCGTTTTATTACATATTTCACCTCGCCAAGTTTCTCCTTTTCTAATCGTATCCCATAAATTATTGAAGAAATCTTTTGAATGTGTACCAGAATTTAATATACGATGATTTTGTCCAATTAATTCTTTCTGATCGTATTTTGATATTTCAATGAACTTCTTATTCACATATGTGATTGTTCCTTTTGTATCTGTAAAAGCGACAATGGCCGACTCATCTAGAGCGTTTTTCATATCATTTAAACTCTTATCACTCGACCTTTTCCAAAGAAATCCACTATTATATCCCATTCTTAGTAAAGCAATCAGGAATAATAACATCATTATCGCTGCTAAGCTTATAAAGGAAATGTTTAAAGTAGTATTCATGCGTTTCAATCATCCCCTTTTATTAAGTTTCACCTATGATTGTAATGGAAACTGTAGCTAGTTGAAAGTAATAAATGATAGGATAGCCTTAAAAATTTTGAGTAACAATATCCGAGGATCATTTCATGGCTCAAACATATAAATAGAATAAATTTTGAACAAGAAAAAAGTGATGAATCTTTCACCACTTTTTTCTTGTTGTATAGGGAAATTTATAATAGTTGGTTGTCGATAACTTTGAAAGCAACATATCGACTACCAGCTCCGACGTACAGGACGTACTAGTGCCGATGGTGCCACAGCATGTGGCGTATTTAATCGGCCGGCACCTAGCCCTTGTGAAAAATAACCCTTTAGCTCAAAAAGCAAAAAGCGTTTTTGAAGCCAAAGGAACATTTTTCTTCAGAGCTGATCAAGGTGAATACGCTTTTGTCTTTTCCTATTTTCGCTTGTTTTTGAATCATTCATTTTACTAATTCGTAGGATCATATCACTGGCAATTCTCGAAATTCAGAGGTCATATCTTGTCCGCAGAAAGGACATTTTAAATCAGTAGAAGCAAAATCCTTACGCATCCAGCCATTGCAATTATTATCATTACAGGAATATACCTCGATATTCATCAACCGTGGCTCTTCTAGATCTTCCTGTGCTCTTTTATTGAAAAAAATACCCATCGCCCCCCGTTATATTCATTTATGAAATTATAAAAATTGTTGATGGTTGATAACTTTGAAAGTTATCAATCAACGTCCAGCTTCGATGTACAGGATGTACGAGTGCCTATGTTGCCACAGGACGTGGCGTTCTTAATCGGCCAGCGCCCAGCCCCTCGAGTCATAAGTCAAATCACTCCAGAAATCAATATTTCCTGCGTGATTCGCCTTAAGCTTGTCGGGGCTAAACAGGGCTCTTGCGCTTTTGTTCCTTACGCTTTTCTTTTAATATGCGACATTGGGCTGCATTTTATTCATCTCTATTCTTTTTGCAATAAAGCGACCTTTATCATAAAATAAGAAATTTCTTCTGGTAATAACTCTTTTATCGGCTTTAAACGGTCAGTCCCTGCTTTTTCTATTGCTTTGTTAATCAACATTTGATTCTCTTTCGATAAAAATTTACCCCAATCTATTTGCATACCTTCCTGACTACAACGAATTAAGTGATTTTCAATGGTCATGTTACTTAATTCTCTTTCTTGAGCAGCTTTTTCAATTGTATATCCATTTTCTATAAGTTTATAAGTAAGGAAATGTGATGTTTCATTGATTTCCTTTCCTCTTGTCTTCACTCTTTTATTCTTCTTTACTTCATCTTCGGCTATTTTTCTTTCTCTTTCAGGATGCATTTCACAAAACTTAGCGATTTCTCGTACGAATAAGTCACCGTATTTATTTAACTTATGCTCCCCAATTCCTTTAATATGTGAGAATTCATCTAATGAACCTGGTAGTTTTGCACTCATTTCCTTCAGCGTTTCATCAGAAAAAATAACAAATGGAGGAACTTTTTCATGATCAGCTAATTGTTTTCTTAAATTACGTAAATGTTGAAATAACTCATCATCTTGTATGATTTCTTTGATCTGAATTTGTTCTTTTCTCATCACATTTTGAAGTCCAATTAAGACGTTTTTCCCTTTATTTGAAACTTTTAAAATTGGATAAGACCCCATACATACTTCAATAAATTGCTCAGATATAAGAAACTCAATAAAGTCACTTACATCTTTAGAAGTCTTATCTATCATAATTCCATATGTAGAGAGTTGATTCAATCGAAATTGAAGAACTTTTTTGCTCTTTGATCCTGTCAATACTTGTGCAACAATTGATTTACCAAATTTTTCACCCATGCGGATAATACAAGATAATACTTTTTGTGTGTCTATGGTCACATCGATGGACTCTCGTCTATCAGTACAATTTCCACATCTTTCACACCTTTTATAAGGAGATTTTTCAAAATATTGTAGAATATACGATTGTAAACAATCTTCTGTATGACAGTAATTGACCATTACTTGAAGCTTTTCTAAATCTTGCCTTTTTTTAATAGGATCTACATTGTTTTGCTCGATTAAAAATCTCTGAACTCGAAGATCCTGTGGAGAGTATAAAACAATACACTCACTAGGAAGTCCATCTCTTCCTGCCCTTCCTGCTTCTTGATAGTAACTTTCCATGTTTTTAGGAATCTGAAAATGAAGAACATATCGTATATTGGATTTATCAATTCCCATCCCAAATGCTGAAGTTGCAATCATGAGCGTTGCATCATCCTTAAGAAATTTTTCTTGTTCTACCTTACGATCTTCAGGGTTCATTCCTGCGTGATATTTTGCAACAGCAAACTGATTTTTTTTCAATCTACTATATAATTGTTCGACATCATTCCTTGTCGCTGCATAGATAATTCCTGATTCCTGAATATTTTTATTCACATAACGATCGATGTATTCTATTCGACCCTGTCCTTTCACTACAGAAAAAGATAAATTTTCCCTTTCAAAGCCAGTAATAACTTTATTTTGGCTTGGGATATGTAAAAGCGTACAAATATCTTCTTGAACTTGAGGAGTTGCCGTTGCTGTAAGTGCAGCAACAATAGGCTTCTGTTCTAATTGATTGATCATTTCGTTAATTTTTAAATAGCTTGGGCGAAAATCATGACCCCACTGAGAAATGCAGTGAGCTTCATCTACCGCAATAAATGGAATGGAAACTTCTTTTAAAAAAGCGATAAATGTAGCAGTTTCTAATCTTTCTGGGGCAACATAAAGAAGCTTGTATTTGCCAGCTTTTAAATTTGTTAATCTTTCATTGACCTCTGCATTAGACAACGTACTATTTATATATGTGGCCGAAATTCCAGCTTCTAGTAAAGTATCCACCTGATCCTTCATTAAAGAAATAAGTGGAGAAATAACAACAGTAGTACCCTCAAATAATAAAGCTGGGATTTGATAACAAATTGATTTTCCTCCACCCGTTGGCATAATACAGGCCACATTTTCTGTATTACATATATGAGAAATCGTTTGTTCTTGTCCGATTCTGAATGATGTATAGCCAAAATATTTTTCCAAATAGGCTTTTGCTTTCAACATATTCATTGAATACCCTCCACCATATAAGTTTTATTTATTTTTGAATTGGGAAATTGGGAGTAGAAAGAGTTTGAAGTTTAAGAAGTTTTTAGAAATAAGTTAAAAATAGAAAACTTATTTCAGGAGGATACAAAAAAGGAGATTTAGGTAAAGATGCAACTTTACCTAAAAATAACTGTTTTCTACTAAATATTACCTTTTTAAGGTTGCTTTTTCTAATAAGGAATGTTCTTTTTCCTCTTTTACTAGCCAGTAATTTAACAAGATTCCTACTAAAGACAAGAATGTAAAAAACAAATAAACCATATATATACTGCTTTTTTCATATATGTATCCACCTGTAAAAGTGTTAAACCATGACCCAAGTCCATTTCCAATAGCAGAATATAAAGTTATGGCTGTTGCTGTTAGATGATCAGGTGTGACTTCTCTAATATATTGTAGGGCTGCTGGAACAAATAGACCGATTGAAACCCCTTGTAATGCGGCAGTTCCATAAATTAACCATAAGCTTGGTTCTGTATAATAAAATAACCATCTAATGAGGGAGACACCCCCTGCCAATAACGTAATATTTAGTAAACCTATTTTTTGTATCCATCTATTCGAGGCTTTCATAAAAGGAATTTCGGACAATACTGCTATTAAAAAGGCAATTCCTATACCTGCATACGTTCCTCCACTATTTTGAACAAATAATCCAAAGAATGTATTGTTTGCTAAATTTGGCCCGAAAATTAAAAAAGAAATGATAAGAAATAGAATTAATCTTTTAATTGTGAGGATTTCCTTTAATCCCTTAAGAATATTTAGTTTTCTACCCGATTTTTCTTTAGGCATATTACTTGATAAAATAGAGGAAAGAGCCAATGATAGAAAAAAAGCGATAAAAATTAAAGTAGGTTTAAATTCCGAGAGTTTCCCCATCACAAAAACGGCTATACCAAAACCGAGCGAGCCAAACAATCGAATATTTCCATAGTTTAAATGAAATCTGCTTGTATATTTCAAAGTAATACTATCAGAAATAGGGATAATAGCACTTTGGAATATAGCTAGAAAGATTGCTACTAATAAAAGCAAATAGAAGTCTTCAAAAAAAATATAGCCTAATGCAATAACTCCAGCTAATAGCGTTGTAAATTGTAAAATTAGAATGGGACGATTTGTACTATCTGATATAAAGCCCCAAATTGGCTGGAAAAAGATAAAAATAATCGGTCCGATTGACATAATGATCCCAATTTGATACCCATTTAAACCAATACTATTTTGTAAATAAACACTTAATAAAGGATACAAGCTTCCTACTCCAAAAAATGTAAATAAGTAAAACCCTTGCATTGTTAATATGCTTTTCTTCACAAAACAACCTCCTGAGGTAAAACCAAAGGACTTTTTTACTGATAATTTCCCTATACAATCCGTTAATGCTTCATACATATTATAACATAAACAAAATGGTTGAGAGCTAAACTAAGTAAACTAGTCATTTGCCACTTTTAACAATAGAAAGTAATTTCATCATAGGAGTAATATCAAAAAAGCATACTAGGTATTTGCCTAATATGCTTTAACTTTTGAAATTTGATTCACTTTAGCTTCTTCCGCTTCAACAGCCTCTATAGTTTGTTTTGTTTTTGGTTTAGAAGCTAAAAATACATTGATCACACCAACAAAAACGGCCCCACCTATGATATTTCCAAATGTTACTGGAATGATATTTGCAATTGCTTGAGTAACAGAAATCGTTTCTGGATGTGGTACGACTAAAGCTAATGAGAATAACACTAAATTCGCTATACTATGTTCATATCCTGATACGACAAAACCAAACACTAGAAGCATCATAGATGCAATTTTAGATCCATCCCCTTTGACATTCATAGGAATCCAAATTGCCAAACAAACTAACCAGTTACATAAAATGGCTCTGAAGAAAACTTGATAAGTAGGTGCATTCATTTTCAAGCTTGCACTTTCCATTAACCACTTTGTTTTCTCAGGTGAACCGTATAATCCAGTGAGCATGATCATCGTAGCAAAGAATATTGCGCCAATAAAATTTCCAGAATAACAAGCAATCCAATTTCGAAATGTATCTTTCCAAGTTGTTGCACCTTTTAGTGTACTAATTGTAAAAGCCATTGTGTTTCCAGTAAATAGCTCTCCTCCGCCATACATTATCAATAGTAATGCAATCCCAAAGAATAAACCAGTCATTAGATAAGTAGCTGGTGAATGTACTTCAAAAAAAGGTTCAGCAATACGATATGAAATCATGATTCCAAATCCAATGTATACCCCTGATAAAGCCGCTCTTGTCAAGTATTGAAGTTTAGATCCATCTAGTATTGCTTTCTTTTTTAATGCATAATTTACCGCTTGATCCAAAGGTTGAATCTCCATTTAGCATTTTCCTTTCATTTCAATGTGAACGACTTCACATTTGGTGATAAATTAATCATATACCTGTTTTATCATTTTGTTAATAGGATAGGTTTGTACGAAATTTGACAATTTATTAAGCGTTTTCAAAATTTGATATATCAATACAATAATAATATGTATATAGAACTAAAATAAAGGCTGTTTTCTCAAAGTTTGTTGCTTTTGACATAAAAAACATTGGGAGAAACATTTTGGAGCAGCCTGCATACACGTAGACTCCTGTGGGAATGCGAGAAAGGCGAGACCCCGCAGGAGCGTATGCGACGAGGAGGCTTGACGCTCGCCCACGGAAAGCGAAGTGTATGCAGGCTGCACGTTTAAAAGCAAAAATCTATATGAAAACAGCTAAAATAAAAAAATGAATTATTGAAGATGAAGGATGTTTCCTTCATCTTCAGGCAGTATTACATACTCCATAGTATTTAATGGATATGTTCATTCTTTAAGTCAACTTTTTGTTTTTATCAAGATTCAAACTAATTTGTAGTCGAAGTTAGATTGCTGCTTTGCTGTAAAGAAACGATAAATTTTGATCTTGGCTTCGTAAAGCTGGCTTTTATCCCTGATTGCTTCAGACGATTTACTAATTCAACAAGGTGTTTTTTAGTCATATTAATAACCCCTTTTATGTTTCTGAATATTTTTATTGTACATGATAAATATGAATAAAATATGAATATTATTAATCTTTTTGAAAATGATCTTTTTTGACTAATATAAATCAATTTGAAAACGTTCTCTTCATATTATATTCGCTCAAAGTCTGTTTCTTCCTCTTTAATTCCCATGATTTTTTCAAGAAATTGAATTAAATCATTTAACCATTCGCCCTTCCTTACATTAAATGATATAATTTCATTGATCTTTTTATTGGAGGAATATAAATAAATGATAACAGTAAGCAATGTAAGTCTTCGATTTGGTGAAAGAAAACTATTTGAAGATGTTAATATTAAATTTACACCTGGTAATTGCTATGGTCTTATCGGAGCAAACGGCGCAGGTAAATCAACCTTTTTGAAAATATTATCTGGTGAATTAGAATCACAGACTGGTAGTGTTCATTTAGGGCCAGGAGAGCGCTTAGCTGTATTAAAGCAAAATCATTTTGAGTATGAAGAATTTGAAGTGCTAAAAGTAGTTATCATGGGCCATACAAGACTGTATGAGGTTATGCAAGAAAAAGATGCCATTTATATGAAAGCCGATTTTACGGATGAAGATGGCATGAAAGCAGCAGAATTAGAAGGAGAGTTCGCGGAATTAAATGGTTGGGAAGCAGAATCTGAGGCAGCCATTCTTTTAAAAGGATTAGGGATAGATGAGAATCTACACTCAAAAATGATGTCTGAATTAACAGGCTCAGAAAAGGTGAAGGTACTTTTAGCTCAGGCGTTATTTGGTAAACCTGATGTTTTATTACTTGATGAGCCAACAAACCATTTAGACCTTAAAGCTATTCAATGGTTAGAGGAATTTTTAATCCAATTTGAAAACACAGTCATTGTTGTTTCCCATGACCGTCATTTTTTAAATAAGGTATGTACAAATATCGCAGATCTTGACTTTGGAAAAATTCAAATCTATGTAGGAAATTATGATTTTTGGTATGAATCAAGTCAACTAGCATTAAAGATGTCACAAGATGCGAATAAGAAAAAAGAAGAAAAAATTAAGGAGCTTCAAAACTTTATTGCGAGATTTAGTGCCAATGCTTCTAAATCTAAGCAGGCAACTTCACGTAAAAAACTATTGGATAAAATCACGCTAGATGATATAAAGCCATCTTCTCGCCGCTATCCATATGTTTCTTTTACTCCTGAACGAGAAATTGGAAACGACCTGCTGCGAGTTGAAGGGATTTCGAAAACAATTGATGGTGAAAAGATTCTCGATAATATTAGTTTTATTATGAATAAAGATGATAAAATTGCTCTTGTTGGTTCAAATGAACTAGCAAAAACTACCTTATTTAAAATTCTTGCAGGTGAACTTGAGCCGGATAGCGGAAGTTTTAAATGGGGAATTACAACCTCACAAAGCTACTTTCCAAAAGATAACTCCATGTATTTTGAACAGAGCGATATGAATCTTGTTGATTGGTTACGCCAATTTTCGCCAAAAGACCAGAGTGAAAGTTTTTTAAGAGGATTTCTTGGTAGAATGCTTTTTTCAGGTGAGGAAGTACTTAAAAAAGCTAGTGTACTTTCAGGAGGAGAAAAAGTACGTTGTATGCTTTCTAAAATGATGTTAAGCGGTGCAAATGTACTTCTGTTAGATGAACCAACTAATCATCTTGATTTAGAATCTATTACTTCATTAAATAATGGGCTTATAAATTTTAAAGGATCTATGATTTTTTCATCACATGATCATCAGTTTATTCAAACCATTTCAAATAGAATCATTGAAATTACACCGGCTGGATTAGTAGATAAGGTACTTAAATATGATGAATATTTAGAAGATACTCAACTACAAAAGCAAATTTCTGAAATGTATAAATAAGGTTAATGAAGGAGGGAAAGCGAAAAGCCTTCCCTCTTTACTATGATCTCTTTTGTTTTTTGCGTGAAGATGATATTTCCTCACCTTTTGTTTCCGTATTCGTTGTACCTTGCCCTTCTACTTCTGGAGAACCAAGTTGTGACTTTGATCGGTCATTTTTTATCTTTGACATTTGCAGCACCTCTTTTTTATTATCTTACCGATCACGTGTTTTATTCTAAGGAATAGAATTTAATTTGTTTGAGATCATATGGTATAGAAGGAGGTGTTCTAATTGGCAAAAATCGGTGTTGAAAAATCACTTACAGACATCTCAAGTGCTTTAAGAGAAAGAGGTCACGAAGTTGTTGATTTACAAAAAGACACAGATGCAAAAGACTGTTCCTGTTGTGTTATTTCAGGTATGGACTCAAATATAATGGGAATGCAAGATACATATACAACTGCATCTGTAGTTGCAGCCCATGGCCTTTCAGCTGAAGAAGTATGTCAAAAAGTTGAAGATAAACTCCACTAAAAAACAAGTTCCATTATTTAAAAAATGGTAACGACTTTCCTCTCAGGAGGTATACTTCCCTTCTTGAGAGGATCTTTTCACACTTAATCTTTTATTTCTCGCGAAGATAACAGCTGCAAGTATGAAAAATAAGGGAATGTAATAATGAAGGCCGATGCTTTTCTTATCCAAAGGCAAATCATTTTTATGTTGAACAATTTGAGCGGCCGGTTTGTTTTCTTTTTCATCAAGCTCGATAGATTGGATTAATTCTC
Source organism: Bacillus sp. 03113 (assembly GCF_006546985.1). Lineage (GTDB taxonomy): Bacteria > Bacillota > Bacilli > Bacillales > Cytobacillaceae > VATK01. The sequence goes on along the minus strand of NZ_VATK01000016.1, from coordinate 68,084 downwards.
CATCCTGGTTTTTAATCTCCATCAACCCAGCCGTTGTAACCTCTTCTATTGCATTTTGCAACGGAATTGTAACCCATTCCTCTTTTTTTGTGATGAATTCCTTATTATTGAATTCATATATTTTATTTTTTGGAATCATAGTCGTTTTAAAGTTCTGGAAACCGTAGTCTAATAGTTGAATGGTATCTGTGTAAATACTTTGCTTAGTATCAGCCTTTAATAAGATAGAAGTTAATTTAATTTGATCATTTTCAGCAGTTGTAGCTAAGGTTTGCTTAGATTCATCAACATACCCCGTCTTCCCACCTGTTACTCCTTTATAGACTACTTCTCCTTTTAACATACGATGGTGTGTATATAAGGTGGTATCCCATGTTTGACCATCCCAAAGTAATTCCTTTGTCCCAAATATTTTACTGAAAGTATCATTTTGGAGGGCATAGTTTGTAATCAAAGCCATATCATAGGCAGTTGTATAGTGGTCTTCATTAAAAAGTCCATGAGGATTTGTAAAGTGGGTGTTTTTTACTTTTACTACATTTTTTAAATAACGATTTAATTCTGCAGAAAATTGATCGACATTTCCATTTAAATGCTCCGCAATAGCTTCAGCAGCATCATTTCCTGAATTAATGAGCATCCCCTGTATTAAATGCTCCAGTGAAACCTCTTCACCTTCATTAAGATATACCTTTGTTCCCTCAACTTCTGTCGCTTTTTTACTTACAATTATACGATCATTAAGATTTCCATGTTCGATCGCATAAATGGCCGTTGCAATTTTGGTTAAGCTTGCAGGGTACATTTTTGTGTTTGCATTTTTTTCATACAAAACTGCTCCTGTTTGTGAATCCATCAAAATAGCAGCTTGGCTGGCAATACTCAAATCCAAACTGTCTGCCGCAAATGAGTGCTTTTGTAACAGTAAAAAAGAACTAATCATAATGATAGTGGTAATTATTTTTTTCATTATCACACATCCAAATTTTTTATTATTTATTCCATATATTTCTAATTTATAAACAATTTTCGACAAAATGATTTAAAATACATGTTTTATTTTATCAAATTATCATTAAATAAAAATAATCTTATAAAAATTGTTACAAAAATGATAAATATTTGGATGATTATGCCATTAGACCTAATAAAAAAGTAGTGATTATTTGCTGCACAATCACTACTAAAATCACTCTATCTATTTAATTAGAAATAGTATTTAACTACTATTCGGGAAGATAACGGAACTTTTTAATCAGCTATAGTAAATTTCCAGCTTAGTTTCTATTTTATATGATTAATAAATTTACTTTCGTTTCGAAATCATCATTGAAACCTGTGCCATCGTAAATGGCAAAGAAGATTTTTTTCTAAAAGCTAAATATTTTGGCTCCCAGTGATCAGCGTATTTTTCTTTAAAAAGTCTTATTCCTTGAAAATGATAAAAAGAATATCCTCGTAAATAGATTTGGGCAGCAATTTTTTCACTTAAAAAAGAGAATTTCGATGTACCTACATTAGACAGTGGCGCCATTCCTAAATTAAAATATTTATACCCTTTTTCTTTCGATGCCTCAAACAAGTTTAAAAACAGAAAGTCCATTGTCCCTGATGGTGTACTTGGCAAACGCCTCATTAAGTCTACTGAGATCATCTGATCTTGATCATACATTGGCATTACACTTGCAAACGCAATAATATCACCCGCTCCATCTTTTACGAGTGCGATCGGGCTTTGATTTAAATAAGCTTTACTATAAAAGCCTAAAGAAAAACCTTTTTCACTTCTCCCCTGCAGCCATTCAGTAGATATGAATTTCAAACGAGAAAATAATTCAGATGAATGTGGTGGGGAAGATATTGAAAACGTATAGCCTTCGCGTTCAAATTTATTTTTCATGGCTCTTGAGTTTTTCTTTTTCTTTCCGTTCAATGAAAATTCTTCTAAGTAAACGTATGCTTCTTCCCCCAGCTTAAAAAAGTCAAATCCATTTGCATGTAAAAAAGGAAGCATTTCTTTACTTACTTGATAATAAATTGGTGTATACCCATATTGGTCTGCCTTAATTAAGATTTCTTCAATAGAATTGAAGATTTCTTGTTCTTCACCAATTGGATCACCCAAAATAACCATTTTATTAGCATAAGTTTTGTATGTACACAGGACATTTTTATGATGATTCCAGAAAATAGACTTATCATGTAAAAAGATCAAGTGAGATAAAGAAGAGCCACGATATTTTTTGAGAAATTCTTTGATTTCTAATTCTTGTTCATCAGAAGGGATCGTTGGAATGGATTTAGGCTTTCCTAAAATATATCCGAATAAAAAAATCAGAAAAGCAATTATTAGTCCAATTGCCGCACTAAAAAACAAATCATCTGGATCTAAAATAATATACGGCAGCAGCACAGTTGGAACATTTAACTTCGAAGTAGGCAAGCTTACATAACCTATAATAAGATAGGCAGAGGTAATTATTAAAATTAACGAAGTATCAAACAAAGCCTTCCCCCATGTAATGACAAAGCTTTTTCTGTAAAATCGATTTTTTGCTAATCTTAATAAAAACGCAACGATCAATATAAAAAGAGCTTCTTCATAGTCCATCCCCTTTAAAAAGGTAGAGATTGCTGCAAATAAAAGAATAATGATGGTTAAATGGTAAGCTCGTTTTTCTTTGTTCTCAATCCCTCTAGAAAGTCCCAATAATACAAAGCCTGTTCCAACTGAAACTTGATGAGATAAATTCATCACATGCATCGATAGAATTTCTTCTGTAAATTTGAGTCTTTCCAATATTCCAGGTAGTGCAGCTGATATTAGTAGGACAAGACCAGACAAAAACACAAGAATGGTTAAGATTAAATGACTTATTTTTTCAATGACCATATTCGGAATATGGCTCCAGCTATCATTCCACTTACTCCAATATTGATGAAGAAATGAAAAAAAGCCGATGATGAATGGAATCATAAGGTAACCGATTCTATACAAGATTAATAAGATCAGGATTTTTTCGTCTGATGACCCTATCTCATGAAATCCCCATATAAAGACTAAATCAAAAGAGCCAAGCCCTCCAGGAATCATACTAATAATTCCTGCACAGCATGCAATAATAAAAATATGAAAAAATTCAATAAATGATACGTTTATGGATAATATTTTTGTAAGAGTTAATAGATAGAAAAAAATAAAAAGCCATTCAAATAGCGAGGCGAAAAAAAGAGAGAATCCAACTTGTTTTGACATTGTTAGATCTTTCCCTTTTGGTTTTTTAAGAAACAAATATAGGAGTAAGACTGGAAAATAAAGGCCAACAATCCATACCGCAAAAAAGAGCCATTTATGATTTTGTAATAAAGGGATATGCACATTTCCAAATAATATAAATAAAGCTAAAAACGAAATTCCTGATAAATAAAATAATGAGACAGTTGCAATTCCTTTAAAAAGCCTTTTTTTATCATTCTCATAGGTTTGATAAAAATAATTTCGTAATGAAATTCCTATTAATCCTCCAAACCCTAGTAAATTAGAAAATGAATTTGATATTAAGGAATAGCGGCAAAGATTTCTCATAGGGATTTTTAGCTGCAAATATTTAAGTAAGATTCTATCATAAAAAAACATTGGAGCTATAGCAAAGAAGCCGCCAAGGATGATGATAACAAAATTCCAAAGGCTTAAGCTTTTTATATATGTAAGCAATAGTGGTTTATTTATGCTCATGATGACATGTTTTAATTCAAATGAAATAAGCACTAATAATATAATTGGAAATAACATTTTTCCAATCAATAATATTTTTTCTTTACTGATTAAAGACATTCCCTCACCTGCTTAATTATGTAATAATCTTATGATGATACATCTGGACCCAAACCTTATCATACAACAATATTAACCAATTTCAAAATGATTCTAAATTAGCTTGTTATTCGATAGAGCCATTCCACCTTCGTAATTCATTAAACGATGTAAAACAATCTGTAATCTTGCACTTATCAATATATAATAGAGTGTGATAATTTAGATAATATTTTTCCATCTAAATTTCCCTTTATTAATTCCCTCCCCAAAAATGTTATACGCTTTCTTTGTTATTAAATTAAGATTTCACAAAATATTCACAGAATTTTCGCTAGTTTAACATATTTGTGTAAAATAATATATAAAACCTCTGTTATACTTAATTTGAGATAGTTATTACACATCATGATTACTTAGTAAATCCAAATTTGAGGTGATTATTCATGGAAGAATGGAAAGGATTTACAGAAGGAATATGGAATAATGAGGTAAATGTCAGAGATTTTATTCGGCTTAATTTTTCACCTTATGAAGGGAATGATTCCTTCCTTCAAGGTCCAACGGAAGCTACAAAAGAGCTATGGAATCAAGTGTTAAACTTATCAAAGCTTGAAAGAGAAAATGGCGGAGTTTTAGACATGGATACGTCGATTGTTTCAACCATTTGTTCTCATGGACCAGGCTACTTAAATAAAGATACTGAAAAGATTGTTGGTCTTCAAACAGACGAACCTTTTAAACGTTCCTTCCAGCCGTTTGGTGGAATTCGAATGGCCGTTCAGGCTTGCGAATCATATGGATTTGAAGCAAGTAAAGAATTAGAGAGAATTTTTACAGATTATCGAAAAACTCACAATCAAGGTGTATTTGACGCTTATACTGATGAAATGAAATTGGCTAGAAAAGCTGGCATAATTACAGGATTACCTGACGCATATGGACGAGGAAGGATCATAGGTGATTATCGCCGAGTCGCATTATACGGCGTTGATTTTCTCATACAGGAAAAGAAAAAAGATAAAGCATTAACTAGTAATGTTATGAGTGAAGAAAATATTCGTTTGAGAGAAGAACTATCAGAACAAATTCGTTCTCTTCAAGAATTAAAGCAGTTAGCGAATCGATATGGTTACGATATTTCAAGACCAGCTATTTCTGCTCAAGAGGCCTTTCAATGGTTGTATTTTGCTTATCTGGCAGCAATAAAGGAACAAAATGGTGCAGCGATGAGTCTTGGGCGTGTTTCAACCTTCCTTGACATTTATATTGAAAGAGATTTGCAAAACGGACGTCTAACAGAGCAGCAGGTACAGGAGTTAGTGGATCATTTTGTTATGAAACTTAGATTAGTAAAATTTGCTCGCACACCCGATTATAATGAGCTTTTTAGCGGTGATCCAACTTGGGTAACAGAATCGATCGGTGGCATGGCGATTGATGGCCGTTCTCTTGTTACGAAAACCTCCTATCGTTTTCTTCATACACTAGACAACTTAGGGCCAGCGCCTGAGCCAAATTTAACCGTTTTATGGTCAGTTAACCTGCCAGATCATTTTAAAAAATATTGTGCAAAAATGTCCATAGAAACTAGCTCGATCCAATATGAAAACGATGACATTATGCGGCCTAAATTTGGTGATGATTATGGTATTGCCTGCTGTGTATCAGCCATGGAAATAGGAAAACAAATGCAATTTTTCGGAGCCCGTGCTAATTTAGCAAAAGCACTTCTTTACGCTATTAATGGTGGAATTGATGAAAAACTTAAAATACAAGTTGGGCCAAAATACGCCCCTGTAATCAGTGATGTCCTTCAATACGATGAGGTTATGGAAAAATTTGATCTTATGATGGAATGGCTTGCAGGGCTATATATTAATACACTAAACGTCATTCACTTTATGCATGATAAGTATAGCTATGAGAGAATTGAAATGGCTCTTCATGATACGGAAATATTGAGAACAATGGCAACTGGAATAGCTGGGTTGAGCGTTGTTGCTGATTCATTAAGCGCAATCAAATTTGCCAATGTTAATGTCATTCGAGATGAAAACGGACTCGCAATTGACTTTAAATGCGAGGGAGACTTTCCTAAATACGGAAATAACGATGATCGTGTCGATCAGCTTGCAGTCGATATTGTGGAACGATTTATGAAAAAACTTCGTAAGCATCCAACTTATCGACAATCTATTCATACTATGTCTGTTTTAACCATCACTTCAAATGTAGTATACGGGAAAAAGACTGGGCATACTCCAGATGGAAGACGTGCCGGTGAACCATTTGCACCCGGTGCAAATCCAATGCATGGACGAGATACAAAAGGGACACTTGCTTCGCTATCATCTGTAGCAAAGCTTCCTTATGATTACTCACTTGATGGGATATCAAATACGTTTTCAATTGTCCCGAAAGCATTAGGAAAAGAGGAAGATATACAGACTCGCAACCTTTCATCAATTTTAGACGGTTATGCTAATAAACATGGACATCATTTAAATGTGAATGTATTTAATCGAGATACTTTATTAGACGCGATGGAGCATCCAGAAAAATATCCTCAATTAACAATTCGAGTATCTGGATACGCTGTAAATTTTATTAAATTAACGAGAGAACAACAAAGTGATGTAATCAACAGAACATTTCATGAATCTATGTAAGCAAACCAACTAATATTGAATACAAATGCTTGTGAAAGAACTCACACGTCTCATGTGAGTTCTTTTACACTATTGGGAGGCTCATAAATTGAAAGGATATGTACATTCAATTGAAACGTTTGGAACGGTTGATGGTCCAGGAATAAGATATGTATTATTTACACAAGGATGCCTACTACGTTGTAAGTATTGCCATAATGCTGATACATGGGAAATAGGGACTGGGAAAGAAATGAATGTTGCTGACATTGTGAAGGATATTCAAACCTATCTTCCATTTATAGAATCTTCTGGCGGAGGTGTAACAGTAAGTGGAGGAGAACCACTTTTACAAATCCCTTTTTTAATTGAATTATTTAAAGAATGTAAAAAAATAGGAGTTCATACTACAATAGATTCTTCAGGTGGCTGCTATTCCTCCTCACCCCTTTTTCAAGAACAATTATTAGAGCTTTTAAAATGGACAGATTTAATTTTGTTAGATATTAAGCATATTGATCGAAAAAAACATTTATCGTTAACTGGTATGACGAATGACCACATTTTAGATTTTGCCCACTTTCTTTCAGAACACCACATGCCTGTATGGATAAGGCATGTTTTAGTACCCTCCATCACTGATTACAAGGAAGATTTGCTTGCACTTGGGGCATTTATTCGGACACTTGATAATGTTGAAAAATTTGAGATTCTTCCTTATCATAAACTTGGTATTTACAAATGGGAAGCTTTAGATCTTGAATATCCCTTAAAGGATATTAATCCCCCTACTGAACAAGATGTGAATTTAGCTTATAAAATGGTTACAGGCACCCTCTAAACAAGGATGCCTGTTTTTTCATACATTTCATCAGAACTGATCTAGGTGCTTCCGACGTACAGGACGTACTAGTGCCGACATTGCCACAGGACGTGGCGTTCTTAGTCGCCGCTTTTCTTATTTCCACCACGTATCAAACATAGTTGCTGGTACTTGTCTTTTATGTTCTGTTTGTATGTATCTTGCTTCAATCTTAGCTGCAATTGTGTCTGAAACTGTTTTGCCTTCAAGATAGTCATCAAGTTCGTCATATGTAATACCAAGCTCTGTTTCATCTGCTTGTCCTGGGTTATGATCTAATAAATCTGCAGTTGGAACTTTTAAATAAATTCTTTCATCTGCATCAAGCTCTATTAATAAAGCTTTACCTTGTCTTTTTGTTAAACCTGTTAGCGGCAAGATATCTGCCCCGCCATCTCCGTATTTTGTAAAAAATCCTGTGACAGCTTCAGCCGCATGATCCGTACCAACGACAAGTAAATTTTCTTGCCCGCCAACTGCATATTGTGCAATCATTCGCATTCTTGCTTTTACATTTCCTTTATGGTAATCGCGTAGCGGATCTCCATCTGCAATATCATCATATTCATCTTTAACAGCATCTACTGCATTTTTTACATTAAAGGTGTATTCAGTATCTGCTTTTATAAAATTCAAAGCTCTTTGTGCATCTTCTTCATCCTTTTGCTCTCCATACGGAAGGCGTATTGCTATAAATTTAGCATCATATCCATCGCTTCTCAATTCTTCTACAGCAAGCTGTGAAAGGCGTCCCGCTAATGAAGAATCCTGACCTCCACTAATGCCAAGAACAAGTCCTTTCGCTTTTGTTAGCTTTACATACTCTTTTAAAAATTGGATTCTTTTTTTAATCTCTTCCTTAGGATCAATGTTTGGATTAATATGTAGCTCTTCCATAATTTTCTTCTGTATACTCATGTGTATACCCCTCCCTAACTATGAATTAATCATGATTAAGTTTTTTTATTCGTTGCTTTACGTTTTCCATGTTTCTTATTTTATTTTCCCAACATAATGGACTTAAATCAACAGGATATTCAGCAGGATTTAATAAACGTTTATATTCATCCCATAAAACATGTAAACTTTCGTTTGCATAATGTTGAATTTCCCAAATACTAGGTAATTGATACTTTATCTTTCCATTTACAATAATATCATGGTGAAGATTTATTGCCTCATAATTTGTTACATTTTTACTCAAATAAGTATGAATTGGATGAAACATTTTTAATTGTTCTTCTTCTGCCGGCTTTTCATCCTTTAATGCGATATAATCGCCTTCCGCTTTTTGGCTATCTCTATTAATGATTCGATAAACTTTTTTTAAGCCTGGTGTTGTTACTTTTTCAGGATTTCCACTAATTTTGATTGTATCAATCATTTGTCCGTGTTCATTTTCAATCGAAACAAGCTTATATACTGCCCCTAAAGCAGCTTGATCGTAAGCTGTAATTAATTTTGTTCCAATACCCCAAACATCAATTTTAGCTCCTTGTGACTTTAAATTCATAATTGTGTATTCATCTAAATCATTTGACGCAATTATTTTTGTTTCAGGAAAACCAGCGTCATCCAACATGATTCTAGCTTCCTTAGATAGATAAGCTAAATCGCCACTATCTAAACGTATTCCCTTAAAATGGATCCTATTTCCTAACTCTTTTGCTACTTTAATAGCATTAGGAACACCTGATTTCAATGTATCATACGTGTCTACTAAAAAAACACAGTCTCGATGTCTTTTAGCATATTTGCAAAAGGCTGTATATTCATCACGATATGCTTGTATTAAGGAATGTGCATGTGTTCCAGCGACTGGAATATTAAATACTTTTCCAGCTCTAACATTGGAAGTTGCAGAAAAACCTCCAATAAAAGCAGCTCTAGTTCCCCATATTGCTGCATCTAGCTCATGAGCCCTCCTGCTTCCAAATTCCATTCCAACATCATGACCAATTACTTGTTTTATCCTTGATGCTTTTGTCGCTATTAACGTTTGATAATTAATAATATTTAATAAGGCTGTCTCTATTAATTGCGCTTCAACAAGAGGAGCTTCAACTTGAATAAGAGGCTCATTAGCAAATACCAATTCACCTTCCTTCACAGATCGAATGGTGCCTGTGAATCGAATATTTTTTAAGTAAGCTAGAAAATCTTCTTGAAAGCCTACTTCCTTTCTTAAATACTCAATATCGTTTTCAGTAAAATAAAAGTTTTGAATATATTGAACAATTCTTTCTAAACCTGCAAATACAGCATATCCATTTTTAAATGGAAGATGGCGAAAGTATATTTCAAAAACAGCTTTACGATCTTGAATACCGTCCTCCCAATATGTTTCTGCCATATTTATTTGATATAAATCTGTATGTAAAGCTAAGCTGTCATCGTTGGAGCTATAGTTCATTTTGTCCTCCCAAGTCTTTTGCAAATCTTTGTTTAGAATATCCACAGATTACCTTTATTCTACATTATAGATAAAAAATGAAGAAAATCCATCTTTCAACCAATTTTTCCAATCTATTTTTTAAAGTCTCTTGTAGGAAATTTTTGAGGGCCTTTGTTTTAGCATGAACTATGAAGATCGATTATATGAACAGACTCTTATTTCATATACTTTTTGACAATCTATGTACACAATTCTTTTTTTCATGCTTTCTACATAGGAATGATACTGTAAGTGAAGTAAATTGCTTATTAACTCAAATTCGATTATAATTTTATCATCTGAGGTGTAAAAAAAATGCTAGAATTTTTATTAGAAGCAAATGATATAACAAATTACTATACTGTATATATGACGTTATTTCTTGGACTTGTTGTTAAGTTTTTATGGGTTTGGAAGGTTGAATATACGATCTTCCATTCGCTGTATGAATCCACTGATGTTAACATTCAGTCTATTGAAACGACACTTCTTGTAAAAAGGCAGTTAATAAGAAACCCAATTCTTCACTGGATTTCAAAATATATACGCCGAAAAGAAGCGTCTAGAGATGATTCGGAAGACCCTATTTCCTCCTACTGCTAAAAAAAATGAATCAATGAAATTAGGAGGAAATTAAAATGAAACAATCAAAAAATTTTTTGCTTTTGCTTATGCTGTCCATTAGTGCCATTCTCTTAACGGCCTGTTCTTCCCAGAGCGGTCAAAATACAGGATGGTTTCATCATACTTTTGTCTTACCATTTACACATATCATTCATGAAACAGCTGTATTCTTCCATGGCAGCTATGGACTTGCGATTATCGCAATCACATTGGTCATTCGCCTAGTATTAATGCCATTTATGCTAAAGCAATACAAAAAGCAGCAAGAAATGAAAGAAAAAATGGAAAAAATAAAACCAGAAATGGATCGTATCCAAAAGAAATTAAAGAACGCAAAAGAAACTGCTGAAAAACAAAAGCTTCAGCAAGAAATGATGGGACTGTATAAGGAACACGGTGTGAACCCACTCAATATGGGATGTTTACCTATGTTGATACAGATGCCTATATTAATGGGTTTTTATTATGCCATTCGAGGATCAGCAGAAATTGCAAGCCATTCATTTCTTTGGTTTAACTTAGGTCATTCTGATATTTGGATTACAGCGATTGCTGGGATTGTCTATTACCTTCAATTTAAAGTATCACAATCTAATTTAACAGATGAACAGCAAAAACAAATGAAATTTATGGGGCTTATATCTCCCATTATGATTGTTATGGTATCTTTAAATGCACCAGCCGCATTGCCACTCTATTGGACAGTTGGGGGGATCTTTTTAATCCTCCAATCCTTGTTAGGTAAAAAATTGTATCAAATTCCAGTGCAAGTATCTAACGTAAAGGTTCAAAAGAATTAAATTAGAATACCTTAAGATGTTTTTAACCCCTGTTAAACTCCAGAGAGCAAACTTTCTGGAGTTTTTTCATGTTTATAGAGAAAATGACTTAATAAACATAGGATTTAGTAAAAGAAACTTAAATGATTATCTTTCCTAAGATAATTCCTAGATAAGCAAATCCAATTCCAGCTATGTAAGTCAGTAGTAAATTTATAACGGCAAAATAGTGGCGATCTACAATTAATTGGACTGTTTCCAGCTTGAAAGTTGAAAAGGTTGTAAAAGCACCCATAAAACCAATTCCAAGAAAAGACATAAAATAATGATTTAACATCATTCCATTTAATATACCTAATAAAAACGAACCAGATAGATTTACACATAATGTACCAAGCGGAAATGAGGAATGGTGTACATTTTTTATGAAATTGATAATGGCATAGCGGCAAATAGCACCAAAAAACCCGCCCACAGCAACCAATAACCAATTAAGCCCTATCATGTTCATTTGCCCTCTCCAGTTGCTTTTCACCTAAAAAGTAGCCACTACTTGCAGCAAGCAGCCCTCCAAATAAACTAATGAACATGTAAAAAACTGCTTTTTGGAAAAAGCCTTGATCAACCAGTTTTATCATATCCATGCTTAAAGTAGAAAGCGTTGTAAAGGAACCTATTATTCCTGTACCAATTGCAGCACTCATCCTAGGATCAAAGCTTTTCCTAGAAAAAACTCCTTTTGTTAACCATCCTAGAATAAAGGCACCAATTAAGTTTACAATCAAGGTTCCAATTGGAAATTGATTTCCCCATAATAAAACACATAGTGTAGAAACTAAGAATCTTAGCAAGCTTCCTACAATGCCGCCTAATCCAATGTATACATATGTCGACATATTAATCATCCTTACGTGAAGTTACATACTTTCTTCTTGCTTTTCACTAATAAAAACAAAAATAAAAAACATTTGCCTCAATTAAAAGTTATCCTTTTTTGAAACAAATGCTTATTATATTTTACATGGGATAAATACCCCTCACTAAAAAAAGATACTTTAAACCAGTTTAAAATAATCTTTATAAAATCCGCCAACTTTACCAGTATTATCAATAACAAAGTAAAACTCTTCTGTTTCATTTTTTACATCATAAAATTTACCTTCTGTTAAGGCATGATTGACGATATATTTTTTAGCATTCGTATGAACACACTGTACTTTTTTCCCAGTTTCTTTCTGGTCCCAAACTTTATGTATCATTTCTTTCCCTCCTTTTTTCTCTATTAGTATAATGAATGGAAGCGGAACCCTCAACCTTTTATTATTTTTAAGGGGATTAACTTGATTTTTCTTTATTTGCATTGTATTGCTTCCAATCGCCTGATTCAATTAAAGTACCGTGTAAATCAGGACGATTGGAAATATATACGTAAGCTTGGACAGTTGCTTGTCCAATATAAATCGGATGTACCACCCTTTCATAAAGATTATCTTCCCTATTGGGAGTATAATCCTCTAATTCATCCAAAAAAGGTAATTTTTCGATCGGTACATTATACAACTCTCCATATACCCTTATTCCAGAACTAGTCGTTAAAAATGGGTAACCGAATCTAGAATCATACAATTTACCATCAATATAAGCTTCTTCTGCTATGCAGGTGCATCCACTCATTAAATAATGGTTTTTTTCTCCTCTTCTCAATGTTCCATATACAAAAACATGGATTGAATCAGCCATCGTTTTTTCCTCCTGCGAAAACTTCTTCCATATGCTTCGATATTATCATGAAATCAGTCCAGTAAGTTAGAACAGTGACTTAAATTCGGTTTAAGGATATATATTCATTTTGCTATGAAAGTTATCAACATAAATTAACATTTGCATATGTTTAAATTTTTAACAAATGGAATTGTACATATTATTTTTGTTTTATTTCCTTCTTTCATCTCCTCATCCACATAAATTTTTTGTAATTTTTTCAGATTTTCTTGTTGTAAATTTTCAAGCACATACATTTGATCGAACATGATATTTCTCCTCTCATTCCTTTTTCTTTATTGTAGAAAAGAAAAGAGATGAACACATTGGCATGATGTAGGATTTCATCTACATCTTTTGAATGAGAAAAAAACGTACTGATTTTTCTTATTCTTAAATTTTATAAGTAAACGAATATAAGATTTCAATAAATAGGTTATTTAGTCTTGAATATTTTCAAGATCGTGGAATGCCTAAAGCTTATAACCATTCAAAAGACTCATTTTACACTTTTTTGTCCTTTCGGGTTTTCAAAGCTCGAAAAAAGCATTAAAATAATGAAAAGTAAGAATATTCAATCCATTTAATTTATTAGGAGGACTGCAAAATGAAAATTATGAGTAATGAACAGTTGGTTGTCTCGTATCGTGATGCATTGAAGTCTGATAAGGAAAAGGAATGGGTTCGAATATTAAAAGGGGAAATAAAAAGACGAGGATTAAAAGCGATTAAAGATTAAATTTTTCTGCCGATCACAAAGAAAACGAATGAAGAGTATGAAATAAAAGACAGATTGAATCACTTTCAATCTGTCTTTTATTTACGATAAGAATGGTGGCGCCTCCTCTTTTCTTCTTTAAGCTTCAAATAATAAGGATTCTGGATCTTCAATTAATTCTTTAACGCGTTTAAGGAAAGTGACAGCTTCTTTTCCATCCACAATTCGATGATCATAGGATAGTGCTATATACATCATGGGACGGTTTTCCATTTTTTCTTTATCGATCGCAACTGGACGAAGCTGTATACTATGCATTCCTAAAATACCAACCTGTGGTCCATTAAGAATCGGAGTTGATAATAAAGAACCAAATATCCCTCCATTTGTAATGGTGAACGTCCCTCCTTGTAGATCTTTTAGAGAGAGCTTGTTGGAGCGGGCTTTGTTAGCCAAATCCATAATTTCTGATTCAATTTCAGCAAAGTTTTTCCGTTCACAATCACGAACAACTGGTACAATCAGTCCGTCATCCGTTGAAACGGCAATTCCGATGTCATAATACTTTTTAAGAACTATTTCATCACCTTGTATTTCAGCATTTAATAACGGTGCTTTCTTTAACGCAGCAACAACAGCCTTTGTGAAGAAAGACATATAACCAAGCTTTACATTATTTTCTTCGAAAAATTGATCTTTTCTCCGTTTACGAAGATTCATAACGTTTGTCATGTCAACTTCATTAAAGGTAGTTAACATGGCAGTGGTTTGTTTTACCTCTAATAATCTATTAGCAATCGTTTGTCGCCTTCTAGTCATTCGTATTCTTTGAGTTGGTTTCTCATTCTCTTCAATCAACGCGACTTCCTGAGAAACAGGTACAGGACTCAATTTCGTTTCTTGTGTATTTTGATATGATGTAACATCTTGAACACGAACTCTCCCTAGTGGATCCATAGTCGGAATCTGATTTAAATCAATCCCTTTTTCTCTTGCCATCTTTCGAGCAGCTGGAGATGCAACCTTCCGATGAACTTTTTCTGTTTCGGGCTTTACATTTTCTAATTGAGGTTTTTCAATTTGAATATTTTGTTCAATTACAGGAGTCTCTATTCGATTTTCGATAGGATTTACTTTTTCATCAACAATCGCGATTGTTTCACCCACCTTAACGATATCTCCTTCTGCTGCTTTTAATTCTTTGAGTACGCCTGTTTCTTCAGAGATAATTTCTACATTTACCTTGTCTGTTTCTAACTCAACAATGTAGTCTCCCTTTTGAACAAACTCTCCGGTTTTTTTTAACCAATGTGCCACTGTCCCTTCTGTAATCGATTCAGCTAATTCCGGAACTTTAATTTCTGACAACGTCATTTTCCCCCTTTATTATAGGCAAGGATAAGTATGAATTAAGATGACCGTTTTGACTGACTTGTTAGTCTAGTCATACTCTGATTGCTCCCAATTGCACGACAAAGTCTGAGCATTTTCTCTTTTTTAATCATAAGCTTAGGATAAGGTGGATAAAGCTCTCCACCTTATTTATTAACGCTTCTCACTATTAAAGCGAATTTACTCACTTACTCCGAGTTAATGCTTCTCTAACGATTCTCAATTGATCTTTTTTGTGCACGAGTGGATCTCCTTCTGCCGGGCTGGATCTTCGTCGTCGTCCGATATAAGATACCTCTGCTCCTTTTGGAGCTAAATATTTTAATCTTGGTTCAACAAAATTCCAAACACCCATGTTTTTCGGCTCTTCCTGAACCCAAACAATTTCTTTTACGTTCGGATATCGATTGAAAATTTCAGTGATTTTATCTAACGGAAATGGATAGATTTGTTCTATTCTTAAAATATGGAGCCAAGAATAGTCATTTATTTGTTCTAACTTTTCTTGCAAATCGATCGCAATTTTCCCGGAACATAAAATAATTCTTTCTACTCTATTATATTCTTTACCTAGTCCTTGATGTTCAAGTACTAATTTAAATTTTTCTTCACTTAATTCTTTACCTGTCGATGAAACAAGTGGATTTCTTAAAAGACTCTTTGGAGTCATAATAACGAGAGGACGAACCTCTTCTTTAGTTAATATTGCGGCTTGTCTCCGTAAAATGTGAAAGTATTGAGCTGCAGTTGTTAAATTCGCTACCGTCCAATTATTTTCAGCTGCTAATATTAAAAAACGCTCCACCCTTCCACTTGAGTGTTCAGGTCCTTGTCCTTCATAGCCATGAGGAAGCAGCATGACTAACCCTGATTTTTGTCCCCATTTTGCTCTTCCAGCTGCTATAAATTGATCAAACATGATTTGTGCTGCGTTTGCAAAATCTCCATACTGTGCTTCCCAAATAACAAGGGTTTCAGGTGCAAATACATTATAGCCGTATTCGAACCCAAGAACCGAGCACTCAGATAACGGGCTATTATGAACTGCAAAGGAAACATTTACATTAGAAAGCTGATGTAAAGGAGAGAAAGCCTCTCCTGTTTTTATATCGTGTAAGATAATGTTTCTCTGTGCAAAGGTTCCTCTTTCTGAATCCTGCCCTGATAAACGAATAGGAGTTCCATCCTTTAAGATCGTTCCAAATGCCAATGTTTCAGCTAATCCCCAATCAATAGTTCCATTCTGGTCAAATGCTTTTTTTCTGCGGTTAAGTATTTTTGCTAGCTTAGGAAAAATGTTAAAACGGTCTGGCCACGCAAGCAGCTCATCATTTAATTTTATCAGCTCAGGCAACGGAACCGAGGTATCCACACTAGTAATCCCATGTTCAACAATCAAGGGAGGATTATTTACATACGCATCCTTCGTTTTATGGTCAACTTTTTCGTATGCTGCTTGCAGCTTTTGATAAACAGAATGTTCAACATTTGCTATAAATGCTTCAGTTGTAATCCCTTCTTCTTGAAGCTTTTCACTATAAAGTGTCTTGACAGTTGGATGCTGATGAATAATACTATACATTAATGGATTGGTGGTCATCGGTTCATCCATTTCGTTATGCCCAAATCGGCGGTACCCGATCAAATCAATTAAAAAGTCCTTATTAAATTTAGCTCGGTACTCATATGCTAGCTCTGCTGCCTTAATACAAGCCTCTGGATCATCTGCATTAACGTGAAGAATTGGGATCTCAAACCCTTTTGCTAAATCACTTGCATATCTAGTTGATCGAGAATCATAAGATTCAGTCGTAAAACCGATTGAGTTATTGGCAATAACGTGGATTGTTCCTCCAGTTCTGTAACCAATTAGCCTGCTAAGGTTTAAAGTTTCTGCGACGACTCCTTGACCAGGGAAGGCTGCATCACCGTGAATTAAAATAGCCAAAGCAGTTTTTTGATCTTCATTTGGATATCCAGCTTGCGAACGATCGTCTTGAGCAGCTCTTGTAAACCCTTCTACCACAGATCCAACAAACTCCAAATGGCTTGGATTATTTGCAAGCGTAATTCTAACTTTCTTTGTACTTTCTCCATTTAATTGTCGATCAAGTCCTAGATGATATTTTACATCACCTGTCCAGCCAAAATTTATTCCAATTGACCCTTCTGAAGGAACTAATTCTTTATTAGGTGCATGTTGAAATTCTGCAAAAATCATTTCATACGGCTTTTCTAATACATGAGCAAGGACATTTAGTCTTCCTCTATGTGCCATGCCAATATTGATCGTTTTTGCCCCATTCTTGACAGATTCTGAGATCACTTCATCAAGTAGTGGAACAAGGGTCTCTAACCCTTCTATGGAAAACCTTTTTTGACCTACGAAGGTTTTGTGCAGAAACAATTCAAAATTTTCTATCTCCGTCAGCCTTTTTAAAAGTTTAATTTTTTTTTCAGTCGAAAAGGACGTTAATAGACTACCAGATTCAACAATGTTTTGGAGCCAGTTCTTTTCGTCCACATCATTTACATGAAGAAATTCAAAAGCGATCGTCTTTGTGTATACTGTCTTTAAATACTCAATTGCTTCAAGCCCATTCGTTACATGTTCTGGAGTTGTAGGGCAAATAATCTCTGCTGGAATAAGCAGTAAATCTTCCTTTGATAAATCATACTTTTCTAGTTCAAATAACTCAAATTCCGGTTTATGATCGTGTAAAGGATAAATATTTGCTGCTTGATGACCATATGCTCTAATTTTATTCGCTAATTTAATAGCAGAAACAACTTTTTCCAATTGCTGAGGCGAGGCTTTTGAATGGGCATTCACTTCACTCTTTTTTATTGGGGATCCCCATTTTTGGAAATAACTACGCATATCCTCATCTACAGATTGAGGATTTTCTAAATATTTATCATATAATTCAACAACATAGCCTAGATTGGGTCCAAAAAAATCTTTCGTAGCTGAATTCACCATGAAATTTCCTCCCCATAATGGAAATATTCCATATCCATTGTATTTGTTCCCCTTTCTACATATGCCCCTTCTTTATACTTATGTAACACAAATATCTTAATCCGGTAAATAAAAAATTTAACCGTTTACATTTATTATTTTAACACTCTTCCAGATGATCGACAAAGAAAATACACAATTAAATGTAAATTCATTTTTTCTTTAAATAGAAAAAATAACCTCCTAAAATTTGAACCAAATCGGATAATAAATTTGATTGATCCATAGCAGGATTCAACTAGAATTTCTGCCAACAGACTACATATAGTTTATATCGGATTAATGAAGCTACTGGCATTATTATATGAAGAGTTTGTAAATTATTTTAATAAAATTCCGTTGAAAGCGATATGAGCTTTTTGTAGTTCTATTAAGCTCCCCGTTTGACCTCCCTTCGAATTTTTTTATCGAAAAAAACAGAAAATCAGTGTGCGAAAATAAAAAAATGTATATTTTATTAAAAAAGATTGCTATTATAGATATATTGTAGTAAATTATTTAAAAATTGAATTCTTATCAAGAGAGGTCGAGGGTATGGCCCTGTGACGCCTCAGCAACCGACAATGGTATAGTTATCATTGAAAAGGTGCTAATTCCAGCAAGTTTTTCGAAAACTTGGAAGATAAGAAGAATGACTGATAAATTTTAACCAAGTCTTCTTCTTAGGAAAGGAGACTTTTTTATTTATACAAAACTACATAACTGCTCTATAGTTCCTTATTGAATGGGTATATTGATCATATATTCATTCAACGTACAATTGGACAAGTTCCTATATGTACGCAAGATATCCATAGGAATAAAAAAGCATGTTACTCAGTCATTAAAAAAAGATTATTGATCAAGGAGTGAAAGTCAATGTACAAAATAGACACAAAGTTAGCTCAAATTGGAAACCGAAGTGAAAAAACAACAGGATCAGTAAATCCTCCTGTCTACTTTTCAACCGCTTATCGTCATGAAGGAATTGGTCAATCAACTGGTTATGATTATACTAGAACCGGTAACCCTACAAGAGAAATTCTTGAAAATGCTATTGCTGATCTAGAAAATGGGGATCGGGGCTTTGCCTGCAGCTCAGGGATGGCTGCGATTATGACCATTCTATCCCTTTTTAAAAGTGAAGACGAGTGGATTGTTTCAAAAGATTTATATGGCGGCACATACCGACTGCTAGAGCAAGGCTATAAAAAGTGGGGACTTCGATGTAGCTACGTAAATACAAGTGATTATGAAGCTATAGAACAAGCAATTACCCCAAAAACAAAAGCCATCTTTATTGAAACTCCGACTAATCCTCTTATGGAACAAACGGATATTTCTAAAGTAAGCTCCATTGCAAAAACGCACAATTTACTATTAATTGTAGATAACACTTTTTATACTCCAATATTACAAAAACCTATCGATCAGGGTGCGGATATTGTCATCCATAGTGCTACAAAGTATTTAGGTGGACATAATGATGTGTTAGCTGGTTTGATCGTTGCAAAAGGAAAAGAACTTTGTGAAGAGCTATTCCTTCATCATAATGGGGCTGGTGCCGTTTTAAGCCCGTTTGATTCTTGGTTGTTAATGAGAGGTATGAAAACTCTTTCTCTTCGCATGAAGCAACACGAAAAAAATGCGAAGCAAATTGCAGAATATTTAGCAGAGCACGACGCTATTTTGGATGTTCTCTATCCAGGTAACGGGGGCATGCTTTCATTTAGAATAAATGATGAAAAATGGGTCAATCCGTTTTTACAAAGCTTATCCCTTATCACATTTGCAGAGAGCTTAGGTGGAGTTGAAAGCTTTATTACCTACCCTGCCACACAAACACATGCAGATATTCCAGAAGAAGTTAGAATCGAAACAGGCGTTTGTAACCGACTATTACGCTTCTCCGTTGGAATTGAAGATGCAGATGATTTAATAGCAGATCTTGAGCAAGCTTTAGCAAAAGTTAAAGAGGAGGTTTTACTATGAGTGAACATTATTCTTTTGAAACAAAACTACTTCACAATAAATATAAATTTGATCCAGAAACTGGTGCAGTTAGTGTACCAATCCAGCATGCATCCACTTTCCATCAAAAAGATATTGATCAATTTGGGAAATACGACTATAGTAGAAGTTTAAATCCTACTCGTGAAGCATTAGAGGAAGTGATTGCAGACCTTGAAGAAGGTACAAGAGGCTTTGCTTTTGCTTCTGGTATGGCAGCCATTTCAACTGCTTTTCTTCTATTATCTCAAGGCGATCATGTCGTTATCACTGAAGATGTGTACGGCGGAACCTTTAGAATGGTTACTCAAGTTTTGACACGATTAGGAATTGAACATACCTTTGTTGATATGACAAATTTAGATGAAGTAAAAAATGCGATCAAACCAAACACAAAGGTTTTTTATGTTGAAACTCCTTCAAACCCATTATTGAAGGTTACCGATATTAGAGCGATTAGTAAACTCGCAAAAGAAAATAATGCTTGGACTTTTGTCGATAATACGTTTTTAACTCCTGCCCTGCAAAAGCCTCTTTTATTAGGTGCAGATATTGTACTTCATAGTGCTACTAAATTTTTATCAGGTCATAGTGATGTACTTGCAGGACTCGCGGTTGTGAAAGATCCTGAATTGGCAGATAAGCTCTACTTTTTACAAAATTCATTTGGAGCTGTACTTGGTGTCCAAGATGCTTGGCTAGTAATGCGTGGAATTAAAACACTGAATGTTCGTCTTGATCATTCAAGTAACGCTGCTTTGAAAATAGCTAAATATTTAGCTAAACACCCATTAGTGAAAAATGTTTATTATCCTGGATTAGAGGATCATCCACAATACGAATTACAAAATGCACAAGCAAAGGGTGCTGGAGCCGTTTTCTCCTTTGAACTAATAAATGAAGAAGTTTTCCGTACGTTCGTTTCGAATGTAAAATTACCTGTTTTTGCTGTGAGCTTAGGAGCGGTTGAAACCATTCTCTCCTATCCAGCAAAAATGTCACATGCTGCAATGCCGCAAGAAGAACGTGAACAACGAGGCATTTCAAACACTTTACTCCGTCTATCAGTCGGATTAGAAAATCCTGAAGATCTGATTCATGATTTTAATCTTGCATTAAATCATAAGCTTTCGACTAACTATATTTACAACTGAGGATGATGTTTGTGAGTTTCCTTAAATTAATGGAAAATCAAATTTTAATAGCGGATGGAGCAATGGGAACATTGCTTTATTCGTATGGCAAAGATAGCTGCTTCGAAGAATTAAACCTTTCTCATTCAGAACGAATTGAAAGTATTCATCGAGCTTATGTTGATGCCGGAGCACAACTAATTCAAACCAACACTTATGCAGCTAACTATTTAAAGCTGCAAAGGTATGGTTTAGAGGATCAAGTGAAAGAAATCAATAGCGCTGCCGTTAAAATTGCCAAAAAAGCAGTGGAAAAAAATGCATATGTAGTAGGCACGATTGGCGGAAATCGTGGTATTAAGCCTAAATCTATTACAATAGAAGAAATTAAAAGAAGTTTTCGCGAACAATTGTATTGCCTTCTATTAGAAGGTGTTGATGGAATTCTCTTTGAAACCTTTTATGATTTAGAGGAGCTTGAAACCGTACTTTCCATCGCTAGAAAAGAAACGGATTTACCTTTAATCGCACAAGTTTCTCTACATGAGACAGGTGTTTTACAAGATCAAACCCCTCTTTCTGTTGCATTTAATCGTCTAGAAGATATTGGTGCAGATGTTGTTGGGCTAAATTGTCGCCTGGGACCTCATCATATGCTTAAAGCATTGGAACAGGTCCAATTACCGAAAAAAGCGTTTCTCTCTGCTTATCCAAATGCTAGTATCCCTGCTTATACCGATGGGAAATTTCATTATAAAGGCGATGCTGAATATTTTCGAAAATCTGCTAATGAATTTAGGCAAGAAGGTATACGTTTATTAGGTGGATGTTGCGGGACAACCCCTGAGCATATACGGGCATTTGCAGAAGAATTACGCGGTTTAAAGCCTATAATAGAAAAATCAATTAAACAACCAAAAATTGAAATATCTACCAAAATAATAGAGGTAAAACAAGGAGCTCCCTCTTTACAAGAAATTGTTAAGGAACGTCCTTCTGTTATTGTTGAATTAGATCCGCCTAGAAAATTAGATACGACAAGCTTTTTTAAAGGAGCTAAAGCATTAAAGGAAGCGGGGATCGATGCCATTACGATGGCTGATAACTCGTTAGCCTCTCCAAGGGTTTGCAATACAGCGCTTGGTCATTTAGTCAAAACTCAAGTTGGCATGCGTCCTTTGGTTCATATCACATGTCGTGACCGCAATATCATTGGGTTACAATCTCATTTAATGGGACTTCATACGCTTGGATTACATGATATCCTTGCCATTACTGGTGATCCTGCAAGAGTTGGTGATTTCCCTGGCGCATCATCTGTTTATGATATGTCATCATTTGAATTAATATCCATGATAAAACAGCTTAATAAAGGACAATCTATATCTGGAAAAGATTTGGGACAACAAACGAATTTTTCAGTTGCTGCTGCCTTTAATCCGAATGTTAAATATATTGATAAAGCCGTTTTACGATTAGAAAAAAAACTAGAACATGGTGCTGACTATTTTATCACTCAGCCAGTTTATTCTGAGGAAAAAATCATTGAAATCCATGAAGCAACAAAGCATTTAAACGCTCCTATTTACTTAGGGCTTATGCCTTTAACTAGCAGCAAGAATGCTGATTTCCTACACCATGAGGTCCCTGGAATTAAGATTTCAGATTCAATTCGTGGTCGAATGAGTGCATTAAAGGATGATCCAATCCAAGCAGCTCGCGAAGGAATTGAAATTACAAAATCCTTAATCGATGCAGCGGCTGAATTATTTAATGGTATTTACTTAATTACCCCTTTTATGCGGTATGAGCTAACAGTCGAACTTTCAAAGTATGCAAATCAACATGAAGCGCGTAAGAGGAGGAATATCCATGCCTAAAGCTTCCATAACGGAACAACTGAAAAAGAGAATTCTTATTATGGATGGTGCAATGGGTACCATGCTTCAACAAGCCAATTTAACTGCTGAAGATTTTGGCGGGGAGCAATATGAAGGCTGTAATGAAAATTTAATTTTTACAAGACCTGATGTCCTTGAACACATCCATGTGGAGTATTTAAAGGCTGGAGCAGATATCATTGAAACAAACACATTCGGTGCAACAAGCCTAGTGTTAGATGAATATCAACTTTCAGAGCATGCATATGAATTAAATAAAGTTGCAGCCTCCATTGCAAAAAAAGCGGTTGACCAATTCTCCACTGATGAGTGGCCACGATATGTTGCTGGAGCAATGGGTCCAACAACAAAAACGTTAAGTGTCACAGGAGGAACGACCTTCGAAGCACTAATTGACACTTATGAGGAGCAAGCACGTGGATTAATTGATGGTCAGTCGGACCTTCTTCTGCTTGAAACAAGTCAAGATTTATTGAATGTGAAGGCTGGCTTTATTGGTATTCAGCGTGCATTTGAAAAAACAGGGAAAACACTTCCACTCATGATTTCAGGTACGATTGAACCGATGGGAACAACACTAGCTGGGCAATCGATTGAAGCCTTCTATATCTCGGTACAGCATATGAATCCTATTGCAGTTGGATTAAACTGTGCGACTGGACCGGAATTTATGCAGGATCACATACGATCTTTATCACATTTAGCAACAAGTGCAGTCAGCTGCTATCCGAACGCGGGTTTGCCTGATGAAGAAGGCCAATATCATGAGACACCTGAATCACTAGCAGAGAAATTATCTGGCTTTGCCTCTGAAGGATGGCTAAATATAGTTGGTGGATGCTGCGGAACAACCCCTGCTCATATAAAAGCTATCAAAGATGCAATGGACAAATATGAACCAAGAAAAGCAGAGATCAACAACCATCATATGGTGTCTGGAATTGAACCATTCATTTATGATGATCCTACACTAAGACCGATCATGGTCGGTGAAAGAACAAATGTTATTGGCTCTAGAAAGTTTAAAAGATTAATTAGTGAAGGAAAATATGAGGAAGCATCTGAAGTTGCAAGAGCACAAGTTAAAGGTGGTGCTCATGTCATTGATATATGCTTAGCAGACCCTGACCGAAACGAAATTCAAGATATGGAATCGTTTATGAAAGAAGTTGGGAAAAAGATTAAAGCACCGCTTGTTATTGATTCCACAGATGAAGCTGTTATTGAGAAGGCTTTATCCTATTCCCAAGGGAAAGCCATCATTAATTCCATCAATCTGGAGGATGGAGAGGAACGTTTTGAAGCGATCATTCCTCTTATACACAAATATGGCGCAGCTATCGTCGTAGGAACGATTGATGAAAAAGGAATGGGTGTTACGGCTGATAAGAAGGTCGAAATTGCTAAGAGATCATATGACTTGCTTGTTAACAAATATAAAATCAAGCCTGAAGATATTATTTTTGATCCGCTAGTCTTTCCAGTTGGGACTGGTGATGAGCAATATATCGGCTCTGCAAAAGCAACAGTCGAAGGAATACGCATGATTAAAGATGCTTGTCCTAAAGTATTAACCATATTAGGAATCAGTAATGTTTCTTTTGGCCTCCCTCCTGTGGGAAGAGAAATTCTAAATTCAGTGTTTCTTTATCATTGTACGCAAGCAGGTCTTGATTATGCGATTGTAAATACAGAAAAGCTAGAACGATTTGCGTCCATTTCAAAGGATGAAGTTGCTCTTGCAGAAAAGCTGTTATTTGAAACAACAGATGAATCTTTAGCTGAATTTACTGAGTTCTATCGAGGAAAGAAAAAAGAACAAAAAAGTATGATGCCTGATATGACTCTCGATGAGCGTCTCTCCTATTACGTTGTTGAAGGAACAAAAGAAGGCTTAGTTGCTGATTTAGCTGCTGCACTTGAAGTTTATTCTTCTCCACTTGATATCATTAATGGGCCATTAATGGATGGAATGAAGGAAGTTGGACGCCTCTTTAATGACAATCAACTAATTGTTGCAGAGGTACTGCAAAGTGCTGAAGTTATGAAAGCAGCAGTATCCTTTTTAGAGCCGCATATGGAAAAAGGTGATGCATCAGCATCTAAAGGAAAGATTATCCTGGCCACCGTAAAAGGAGATGTCCATGATATTGGGAAAAACCTAGTCGACATCATTTTAAGCAACAATGGATATAAGGTTGTCGATTTAGGAATCAAGGTCCCTCCTGTTGAGCTTGTTCAAGCGATTAAAAAAGAACAACCTGATATGGTTGGTTTGTCGGGACTTCTAGTTAAATCAGCTCAACAAATGGTTATTACTGCTCAGGATATGAAGCAAGCTGGAATTGATATTCCTATTTTAGTTGGTGGTGCAGCACTTTCGAGAAAGTTTACCGAAACCAAAATTTCAAAAGAATACGATGGACTTGTATTATATGCAAAAGATGCGATGAACGGGCTTTCTTTAGCCAATCAGCTTCAAGATCCTGAAGAAGTTGAAAAGCTTAAGGTTCAAATGAAAGAACAACAAGCAAAGCATGAACATATAGCGTCATTAACTTTTGAAAAAGCAACAACGACTACTGCTGTTATCCCTAAGCCAACCATTAATACGAATGTCCCTGTATTTATCCCGAGGGATACGAAGAGACATTTACTGAAGTCCTATTCTCTCGACCATATTGAGCCTTATATTAATAGACAAATGCTCATTGGTCATCATCTAGGATTAAAAGGGAAAATTCAACAGTTAATTGAAGCTGGGGATGAAAAAGCAATAAAGATAAATAATGTCGTCAATGAATTATTAGAAGAAGCTAAAACGAAAGACTGGATTACACCAAAAGCAGTCTATCAATTTTTCCCTGCTCAGTCTGAAGATAATAAAGTCATTATCTATAACCCAGATAATACGAAAGAGATTATCGAAACCTTTGATTTTCCTAGACAAGAAAAGGCACCATTCCTCTGCTTAGCTGACTATCTAAAGCCAGTTAATAGTGGTGAAATGGATTATGTTTGCTTTTTTACCGTAACTGCAGGAAAAAGAGTTAGACACGTCTCTGAAGATCTGAAAGCAAATGGGCAATTTTTAGAAAGCCATGCCCTTCTCTCTTTAGCTTTAGAAACAGCAGAAGGCTTTGCTGAGTTCGTTCACCGTCAAATTCGAGATCGATGGGGCTTCCCAGATCCTGTTCAATTTACAATGAAGGATCGATTTGCGGCTAAATATCAAGGGCAACGCTTTTCATTCGGCTATCCTGCCTGCCCTAATTTGGAAGACCAGGAAAAATTGTTTAAACTCATTCGACCAGAAGATATTGGTGTTGAATTAACAGAAGGTTTTATGATGGAACCAGAATCATCTGTTTCTGCAATGGTATTTGCACATCCAGAGGCAAGATACTTTAATGTACTTTAATTAAGAAAAGCGGAACCTCCCTTGCACAGCCCTGAAGAAAAATGTTCATTTAGCTCAAAAAGTGTTTTTTACTTTTAGAGTCAAAGGGTTATTTTTCACAAGGGCTAGGCACTAATGTAGACACTCGTCTACTTTCAACTAATGCTTTCTTATCAATTATAAAAAGCGCAGCTGAAAATTTTTCAGTTGCGCTTTTTTTAAAGCAAGAAAGTTTAAGTTTCTGGAAGGTAGACTGATGTCTAGCTACATCTCCTAGCCGCTCGGATCGTAAGCCTCAATCCTCCATAAATCAGGATTTTCTCTTATTGTGTCATATGTCTGTCGCTGTTGATCAAAGCGCTTGTGCTTTCCTTAAAATAGATTATTCCATATTACTGTGGAGCTGGAGTGCTTGCTGATTACTTATCTCGTTCATCTCTGAATAATAAAGACAAACAGTATCAAATAGGATATGAGCACATTGGTCAAACAGCGAGCCAAGAGGCTGGATCGTTTTCGTCTCATTTTCTTTTCTAAATTTAGTTGCTGCTGGAATAATAATTACATTTAAGGCATGTTTTGATAGTGGTGATTCTTCAGCAGTCGAAATAGCTATTACTTTACATTCAATTGATGAAGCCTTTTCAGCTACCCAAACAACACTTTTTGTTTGGCCTGATCCTGAAATAGCCAAAAGAGTATCTCCCTTTTTCATCGAAGGAGTGATCGTTTCCCCTATTACATATACTGTTGCACCCAAATGCATTAATCGCATAGCAAATGATTTTGCCATTAAACCCGATCGGCCTTCTCCAATGACAAATATTCGCTTTGATTGATTAAGGACTGAAGCGAGCTGTAAGAGATGGCTTTCATCTATGTTTCTTAATACGGACTGTATTTCTTCAATAATCAATTCACTCTTGTTCATCTAAGCTTAACCTCCTTTTACGAATTTCATCATAAAATTGCTTAGCTACTTTCCTTGGATCTTTCGCTTTTGTAATTGCAGTACCAATAATTGCAATATCTATATTTTGATTTACTAGCTCATCAAGAGATCCAATTGATAGCCCACCAGCAACAGCAATCGTTACATCAAAAGATTGTAGTGAACTTTTAAACGATTGCTTTGTTGAATTTCTTCCATCTAACTCTTGTTCATCTTTACTTACATGCATACAAAAAATAGCTTTATGATATTTCAATAGCTCTTTTTTCCTATCCTCAGATGTATTTAATAAATCAATCATCACCATTTTGTTCAAACTTTCAGCTTCTTGTATAAAAGCATCAATCGTAATATCAGGCGCTACACCCATAACTGTTGCAATATCGGCACCAGCTCGAAAGCAAATTTGAGATTCATAGACAGCATTATCAATGGTCTTTATATCTGCAACTATTTTTTTGCTCGGAAACGTCTTTTTAATTTTTTGAACACTACTCATTCCATATTCTTTAATTAATGAAGTTCCAACTTCAATCCAATCAATATAATCTTCTACCATTTTAATTAATTGAATGGCTCCAGATACGGATAAACGATCTAATGCTAATTGAATTTTCATTTCTTGAGACCTCTTTCTTAATATAGTCCCTTCCTACTAAACCGATTTATATAAATTATTATAATTAGACAATAAGTGTTTTTCAATGTAATATCATTATGTTTTATTTTAATTCCAAAGGAGCTTAATACATTTGTTTAAACTTATAGAATGGTCGAATCTCTATCGATAAACTGACATGGAAAGGTATATTCTATTTGTTCATTCACTTCTTTATTTATTTTTTCAAGTAAAATTTGAGCAGCTTTTTTACCCATTTCAAAGGAAGGCTGCGCAATAGTTGAAATCGTCGGATTGACCAAATGAGCAAAAGGAACATGATCAAATACAACCAAAGAAAGCTGCTCTGGAATTTTGATCTTATTTAGTTGAGCGAATTCTAAAACTTCTAGAAAAACCAAATCATTTCCTGCTAATAGAACTGTGGGCGGTTTAGGCAGCTGAAACAAGTGTAAAAGTGCATCCTTTATATTGTGTATATCAGTATGAATCATGTAATTAGGATTCAATGGAATTCCGTATCCATGTAATGCTTTTTTATATCCATTGATACGATCTATTCTTGGACTGATAGTTAAAGGCTGTGTAACAATGGCTATTCTTTCATGCCCCTTGCGAATGAATTGATGAACAGCGTCAGAAGAAGCTTCAACATTATTTGTTAAAACAAAGGTGGCATCTAGGTTTTCAATTTTTCTATCCATAAATACAACTGGGTATTTTTCATTTACCATCTGTCTATATAATTCAAGATTTTTACCAGTAGGGAAAATAATTAAACCGTCTACTTGTTTAGCTCTAAGCATTTCAATATAATTCTTTTCTTTTTCAGCATCATCATCCGCATTACAAACAATTGCTTGAAAATCATATTGATAGAAGTAATCTTCAATGGATCGACTAACCTCCGTTGAAAAGCGGTTCATAATATTGGCAACAATCACACCGATCATCGAAGTACGTTTTTGTTTTAATCCACGAGCTAAGATGTTCGGTCGATAGCCTAGCTTCTCGATAGCTTCTCCTATATTTTCTTTTGTCTGTGCACTCATATATTCATACCTTTTATTAAGATACTGTGAGACTGTACTTTTAGATACACCTGCTTCTTTTGCTACATCAGCCATAGTTACTTTCTGCATGTTATCGTCCTCTTTTATCAAATTGTTCCTTTTATTTTAACGATAAAAGAGGACAGAATCTAGTATGTTAAAACGACTAATGCTTAGTTTTCGATATTAACTTTCTTACATCTTTTACTTTAACTAATTGGAGAAGCTGTATAGAATTTTCAGTTAACTGTGATAAGAAACTAGAATTCACTTCTTTCTTCGTATTTACTAATGTACTTCCAATTCCGATAGCACACGCCCCAGCAATCATAAAATCCCTCGCATTGTACAGATCAATACCTCCTGTCGGCATTAATGGAATATGTGGTAAAGGACCGGAAATATTCTTAATATAGTTTGGGCCGTTCGCAGCTGCTGGAAAAACTTTAACTATATCTCCACCAGACTCGTAAGCTGTTAAAATTTCAGTAGGTGTAAAAGCACCAGGCACACTAATTACCCCATATCGTTTAGTCATTTCAATTGTTTTTCGATTAACGGTAGGAGAACATATAAACCTCGCACCGGATAATATAGCTGCACGAGCTGTTTCAGGATCTAATACTGTTCCTGCTCCTACAAATACATCATCGGCAAAGTATTCTGTAATTTTTTCTAAGACGGCAAGCGCTTTTGGTGCCTCCATCGTAATTTCGATTGCTGATACTCCTCCTTCCTGCAGCGCATTCACAATTGGTATAATCGATTGAAGGGAAGCTCCACGTAAAATAGCTATGACAGACCTTTGTCTAATCTCTTCAATATCCATTTTGTTCTCTCCTTATCATGGATTTTGCTTTTAACAAAAGGACACAATCGATTTCATTTATACGCTTGCTATTACATCAGTAGTTTTTTTCTGAACTTTTTTCCTTTTACTAGTAGCAATCATTGTTATTACAGCTGAAGCTAATAATGATCCAGCCATGAATAGATAAGAAGTTCCATACCCGCCAGTAATATCATGGAAATAACCAACTAAATATGCGCCAATGAAGGATCCTAATGCTCCCATACTATTAATCAATGCCATAGCTCCACCAGCAACATTACGTGGAAGAATTTCTGGAATGATCGCAAAAAATGGCCCGTATGGAGCATAGATTACTCCACCTGCGATGGCTAGCATAACAAAGGATAACCAAAAATTACTTGTGCCAATTAGGTAAGACCCATAAAAACATAAAGCTCCTACTAATAAAAATGGCCAAACAAATTGTTTTCTTTTTAATGTTTTATCAGAATAATAGGATGCTGTAAGCATGAGGATCACTGCTAAAATATATGGGATGGACGCTAGCCATCCTGTTGTCACAATACTCATATTTGGAGCAGCGGAGATAATAGATGGCAACCACATAACAAAACCGTAAACACCAATGCTCCATAAAGCATACTGAAGGCTAAGTAAAATCACTGTTTTTGATTTAAATGCTTCTCGATAATTTTTAACGGGTTTTAGCCCTTCCTGCTCTTTTTTTAATTGCTCATAAAAAGCTTCTTTTTCTTCCTGAGATAGCCATCGAGCTTCTTTAGGCTCATCTTTAACGAGTCGCCACCAAATAAATGCCCAAATGACCGCAGGAATTCCTTCGATAATAAACATCCACCTCCAGCCAAATGCATGCAATAAATAACCAGATATAATGGACATCCATAAAACCGTTGCCGGATTTCCTAAAATTAAGAACGTATTAGCACGAGATCGTTCCGATTTCGAAAACCAATGGCTTAAAAAGACAAGCATGGCTGGCATAACAGCGCTTTCAACAACTCCCAATAAAAAGCGAATCAGAAAAAGAAAATAGATATTTGAAACAAGACCCGTAGCTGTTGCCAATAAACCCCAAAGAATAAGAGACCAAAAGATTAATTTTTTTGCACTTTTATTTTCAGCATAATGAGCACCCGGAATTTGAAAAAAGAAATACCCAAGGAAAAATAAAGAACCGAGTAAAGAAGATGTAGTCTGTGTAATATGCAAGTCTTCTGCAAGTCCTGCAGCTGCACCAAAACCATAATTAGCACGATCTAAGTAAGCAAGACTATACGTAATGAAAACCATCGGAATAAGTCGAATCCATCTTTGTTTTGCATTCGTTTGAACCATCCTATTTCACTCCCTGTATGGATTTCTTCATATATTCTGATAATTGTAGTCTTGTTGGATAGCCTTCATGATCTCCTTGTGACTGAACCGCAAGTGATCCAATGACATTCCCTCTTTCAACTGCTTCTTGAATAGGGCAATCTTCTAACATTCCACTTATAAAACCGACTGCAAATCCGTCCCCAGCCCCAACTGTATCAATTACTTGCTTTGCCTTAAAGGCATTTACAATGCCCTCTTGTTCACTTGTTTTATAATAGGCTCCTTCTTCCCCAAGCTTTATGACGACAAGCTTTACTCCTTTATCTAAATAAAAAGAAGCGATATCACTCGGATTTTTACAACCTGTCAATCTTTCCCCTTCATTTAAACCAGGCATCACATAATCAGCTTCTATCGCTAAATCGTTCGTTACTTTCACCATCTCATCAATGGAAGCCCATAAATTTGATCTCAGGTTTGGGTCGAATGAAATAGACTTCCCATGTTTTTTCATAAAATGAACAGCATGCTGGGCGAAAGATTTTGTCTTTTGTGATATTGCTAACGGAATTCCTGTAACATGCAAATGATCAGCCTGTAAAAAATAACGTTCATCAAAGTCATCAATACTTAGCTGACTTGCGGCAGACCCTTTACGATAGTATTCTACCTCTGGATCTCCGTACTTTGCTTTCGACTTAATTTGAAAACCGGTCGCAAAACCCTTTTCGATCATGACATTTTCTATATTTACATGTTCATTCTTTAGTCTGTCGATAATAAATTCTCCAAAGGAATCGTTTCCTACTTTACTGACCCATCCAACTTCTATACCAAGTCTAGCCAAGCCTATTGCAACATTTGTTTCAGCACCTGCTAATTCACGAATATAGCTGCTTATTTTGGATAGTGGTCCAGGCTCAGCAGCCATAAACATGGCCATTGCTTCTCCAAAGGTAATTACTTTAAGCTTTTGCATTTGAATCGCTCCTTTGCCGTATGGCTAAATTGAAGGAATTGAATATAATTTTCAAGTATTTTTTCTGATTTAACTTGAAATTCCAGACCAATCATTTGATAGTTTGGGATTTGTTTAACGATTTTCATCCAATTTGCATTCATTTCAAGCGGAATAGGTAAAGTAATTAAATTTGTTTCACCTTCTTCAACATGCTTTAAGTGAATATACTGAACAAATCTAGCTAATTTTTGTATCGCGATTTCGATCTCTTCTGATACAAATTTCCAGTTGCCGATGTCAAATGTCATTCCCAAAGGAATTTCATTAGTATAAGCGCTTTCAAAAAAAGATGCGAGATGTTCTATCTTTCCTCCTTCAACTGTTTGATCATTTTCTATTAGAAGTGTAATGGCATCATATTTTTCTAGAAATGATTTCAATTCAGTTAAATTTGAGTTCTTTCTATCAAAATGTCCTAATGATAGCTTTACCCAACTAGCATTTATTATTTCTGCTTCAGCAAATACTTTTTGAACCTCTTCTATGTTGAATGAAAAATCTTTTTTCCATAATGGAATAGGTGCAGAATATACGGTTAGTAATGAATATTTTGTAAGTTTTTCTTTAATTAATGTTAAATTAGGTGAATGTGTAGCAAAAAGCTCTCTCCGAATTTCAACTCCTTGTGCACCGGCATTGAAAATACTCGAAATAAATTTGTCCTGACCCTTTTCAATGACTTCTTTTACATCAAAAGCATTTAAAGGAACAATCGTATTCATTTTTGCTCGCACCTTTCATTTTAATAAATCGGTTTAGTAAATCGGTTTATATAAAGTATATGATTTATGTAAGCGCTTTACAATAGGAATTTGTATCTATTTATAAAAACAAGCCCACCGATTTTATGTATTATTTATCAAGATCTTAAAGCTATTACTTGTATGTAACAGCTTATAGAAAAAGGGAAAAGGAAGCTCGATTAGAGTGATCCTTTTCCCTCTTTTTTAAATTCTTGAAAATGATTTTCCAATTAGTTTAGAAATGGATTGACAAAGCTTCTTCCATTCTTTAGGGTGTGTTTGAATTCCATTTTTAATAAATGTCTTTCCCTTTGTTTCAAGCTTAATGGACCATCTTAGCTCATCTTGCACATTTTTTGCTTGCTCATCATTTGATTCCCAATCCCATATTTTCATTCGATATAGTTCTTTTTTTAACTCATCAACAGAACCAATTGTTTCTGAAGGAGTTGAAAATGATTGGAATTGTTCAGAATGCCATTCAAAAACAATAAAACGACTTTTAATAAAATCTACATTTAATTTCTGCCATGAACCAGACATTTCCTGAACGACTTTTAAACATAAAAACTCTTTTTCAGGTAAAATAGAGACAATATCATCTTTAACAGTAAATAATTCTTTTTTCCGTGAGATAACAGATTTAATATGCGCTTCTTTTACAGGTTTTTCATCTTCTCCAAATGATTTTGCATTTTGATTAATTTCATCACAAATAATAGGAATTGACAAAGGCCCTTTTTTATCCAGAATTTCTAATATTTTCTCATACATACTCATACTTTTATTGTTTCCCCCATAGTAAATGACAGTCGTCAACATTTATCTAAATTCGCATAGTAGAATAACGAAAAAAGCATAAAATTCCAAAAACGCAAATTCATTATATAATATGTATCAGTATACCAAAAAAAGCTAAAGACAAAAGTTCCAGGAATGCAACTAAGCTTGATTTTTCAAAAAATTTATATATAAATTATACCAAAAGTAGAATCATAGTACGAATTAATTTTAATATTCGTTGATTATGACGATCCTTTTTTCCATTTTGCCTATTTTGTTTTCATTTTAAGTTTTTTAGGAAAGCTAAAACGTTTAATTGCATCGAGTATATTTAATCTCCTCGTCCTAACTTCTTTAAATCCTATTTTCTTATAAAGATGTTGAGCTTGGTTATTACCAGTTGTTACAGCAAGATATAATTCTTTATAGTTACATTGATATAATGAATTAATCGTTTCATTAATTAATAAAGTCGAATATCCCTTATTTCTATAGGAAGGATGAGTTACAACATACGTTAATAGAGGAATTTTCTTATGTACTGTCACAATAGCAGCTGAAATTAGTACTCCGTTTTGTTCAAGAACATAAGAACAGTTTTTTAGCATTGGTCCATAAAACCCCTTTATAGTGGCTTTCATTTCGGTAATATATCCATTTAATGTTTTTCCCTCATCATCTATACTATTTTTGTATCCTTCGTACATTAATTTTCCAAGAAAATATTCATCAGTCTCTTTAATATTTCTACATTTTGCAGGCTTCATTCCTTTAGTTTCGACAGTTTGACTTGCAAGTTTTATCTTCATAATAACTCGATGCTTCATTATTTTTCACCTACAAGTAAAAAACAGCTAGCTGTTTTTTCATTTTTTATGTCTCTATATTATGATTATAAACCATGAGGAAGAAAGATTTTAGTTTCTGTAAAAAATAAAATTCCCTTTCTTTTCATGAGTCAAAGAGGAAAAGAAAAATATAATTTCCATTTTTTGAAATACATAACTCCTTTCAAAATAGAAAAAATACAAGTTGTAATACAATAACACACGAAAGTAGGTTTATACCAAATGACAGTTGGAAGCCAAATTAAGCAGACAATCGCAGGACTAAAAAGCGCACAAGCAAGTTTTGAAACTTTTTCATTAGGAACAGAAAACCAATCTGCCAAAAAAATATACCAAGATGCAGCAAAACAAACACAAGCTATTATTGATAGTATTGAACCACGTCTGCAGCAAATCGTGCAGGAAGAGCCTCAATATAACCAGTAATTGAATTGCTTTTAACGGTTGACTTAGTGGTCAACCGTTAAAATTATTTTATAATGTTAGGAAGAAGAAAAATGACGATTATTTCCAATGTTAAGCAATGTGTAGCAACCATTAATGGAATTGAAGCACAATTATCCACTTTAGCATTAAATTCTCGTGAAAAAATGGCACAAAAAACCTTTCATGAGATGATGCTTGAAATACATACTATCAAAAGAGATCTAGAAGCTCGCGTAACGGAAATAGAAGTTGAAGAACCTCAGTACAAAGATTCCTAACAGGAGGTGACATAAAAATGTCTGAGTGGACAGATATTTTCATCCGTTCTATCATCTTTATTGTAATCTTAATATTAATGACAAAAATATTAGGAAAAAAGCAAATTTCCGAAATTTCCTTTTTTGAATATGTTTCAGGTATTACAATTGGAAGCATTGCTGCTGAAGTTATCATGGGACTTGAAAGAAATATTGCTCATGGAGTAGTAGCCATCCTTATTTTTGGATTCATTACTCTAATAGTTGATTTAATCGCTTTAAAAAGTAAAAAGTTTCGGGATTTGGTTGAAGGAAAAGCAACACCACTTATTCAAGATGGTAAAATCCTAGAGGATAATTTAAAAAAAGAAAAATATTCAATTGATGAACTAAATAAATTATTACGGCAGAAAAATGTATTCAATACAGCCGATGTAGAATTCGCCGTTTTGGAATCTAGTGGGGATCTTAGTGTTCTTCTTAAAAAGGAAAACCTTCCATTAACTCCAAAAGTTCTCAATTTAAAAGTTGCTCAAGAGAAAGAATCTCAAACCGTTATTATGGATGGGCAAATTATTAACGATTCTCTTACAGCAGCAGGAAAAACCAGAGAGTGGCTTAATATAGAATTAGAAAAACAAGGGGTTCTTTTAGATAATGTTTTCTATGGACAAATTGATTCATATGGAGAATTGCACATTGATGTTTTTGATGATAGCTTGGCCATACCAAGTCCACAGCAAAGACCGTTATTAATGACGATGATAAAGAAATGTCAAGCTGACTTAGAAATGTTTGCTTTGGAAACAGATTCTGACAAAGCAAAAAAAATGTACAATCGCAATTCTAAAAAGCTTCTAAATGTTATTGAAAAATTAAAACCGTATTTAAATGGGTAACCAATTGAATGGATTATCCACAATAAAAAAGATATCCCCTCTTATTAACACTGTGAAAATAAGGAGTGATATCTTTTTTTAATCTGTATGTTTATATTTTTATTAATCCCAATTCATTCTTTTAAGTAATTCTGTTATATGGGACAAATGATGACGACTATGCCAAGCGTATAATCCTAAAGCATTATCTAATGGGATGGTTTTTTGATCTTCTGGATGTATAAATGAACGGCTAAATTGTTTTTCATTTAAAGAATTTAATAACAATACCCATCTCTCATGTAACGATTCTATTAATGCAAGTGAAATCTCAATCGGAGCCGATCGAGTGTCATATAGTTCAGCCCATTTCTTTTCATCATAGGGCTTAATAATTGGAGAATCCTCGGTTAGGGAAAGCTTAAAGCGGATAAACGAATTCATATGACTGTCAGCGATATGGTGGATCACTTGTCTAATGGTCCACCCACCTGGTCTATATTCAGTATTTAGCTGCTCTTCATTTAAATTCATTACAGATTTTTTTAATAAAACAGGTAATTCAGCCAAGACCTTTATCCATTCTTCTCGATGTTCTTTCGTAATTTCTACAGGTGAATTGTATTGTCCAATTGGATATTTTAATTGATCCATATCATCACATCCTAAAAAATATTTATCTAGCAGTTTATGAGCTTCATACAACGGGTAAATAACTATTACTGAAACCAATGTAAGACAAAAATATATAAATCTACCATTTTCAATAACTATTTATTTTATGAGAGTAGGCTGATTTAGATGTGGATATGGTTCATTCTTATTATTTCTCCCGTTATCATTTTGTTTATATTAGAAGAAGCAATAATGTTCAGTTTAAAACGATATGTAAATGGTCCACCAATTGGCATCAACCCTACAAAATCCTCTAGGCTCATAAAAATAATAAGAGCGACCATTATAAAGAGTAAAGTCATTGGAATTGCATTAGCGCTATTTTTCAAACGCTTTTTAAAAAATATCGATAAAAGCAGGTTCTAATGAAAAAACGCAAAAAGTTTTACCACTATATTGAAAACTAATTTCATTGTTTTTGAATGGCAGAAGATGCTAAAGTTTGAATCGTCATATCATCCATTGGAGGATTATGCAGGCCAGCGCGGACATCTCGATAATATCTTTGTAAAGGATTCTGCATTGATAAACTTTTTGCTCCCACCACTCTCATCGCAATATCCACAACCTTAATCGCACTATTTGTAACCGCATGCTTTACTGCGCTTAATTCGGGTTGAAGCTTTATTCTTTCTTCTTTGCTGGCACTATCCCACATCTTGGCAACTGAATAGAGGAAATGTCTTGATTTCATCAATTCCAATTCCATCTCTCCGATTCTTTGCTGTACAGTTGCAATATCAATAATAGCACCCGAAATGCTATTAGGAGCATATTCTTTAGCAAATTGAATAGCATATGCTTGAGCAGCCTGTGCAATGCCTAAATAACATGATGGAATATGTAGTAAAGACGCATTTGGTTTTTTCTTTCCTGGCTTAAAAGCTTCAACAAAGCATTCCTCTTGAATTTTCACGTTTCTTAAGACAAGATCATGACTGCCTGTTCCTCTCATACCAAGGGAATCCCATGTTTCCTCAATGGATACACCTGGACAGGAACGATGAATGAGGAAATTGCCTACTTGGTCTGTATCTTTAATTGTGGCACTAACAATAAAGTAGTCCAGGATAGGAGACATCGTTGTAAAGGTTTTTCGTCCCTCAATGACCCATTCCTTCCCTTGTTTTTCTGCTGTTGTTTGAGGCTTTCCCCCTCGAGTCGGACTACCTGTTTTCGGTTCAGTTGCTGCTGCATTTACTAAAGCACCCTTTTTAGCCTCCATGCATAGCTTTTGAAATAAGTCTTCCTCCCATGTGAGATACTCACTTAAATTTTTGATGAACCCCATATGCCAACCAATTGATAGAGCCGTAGCACCGTCTTTTTCTGCTATTTTTTCTTGTAAACAAACTAACTCAAATATTGAAATTTCCATTCCACCATATTTTTTGGGAACAGTAAGTGCAGTATAACCTGAATTTTTTAAATCTTCAATATTCCGAAAAGGAAACCCTCCTTCTAAATCGATTTTTTCTGCTCTTGTCAAAAACGGATCTGAAATCTTACTCATTAGCTCTAATCTTTCTGCTAATGTCTTTGTTTCATGAAAATTCAACTGCCATCTTCTCCTTTACTGCTTTCTAACACTTATGATTAAATATATTATCCATTAAAAACTAACTCATATCAAGGATGAGACATCAATAGTGACAGATACCCATTCAAACTGATAAACTTGTATAGGCGATTTTGAACACAAGTTCTTATCTTTATATGAATGAAAGTAGGTAAGTATAAATGAAATGGCTCTCTGCAGTCCTTTTTATGGTCATGATAAGCGGATGTTCTATCTACTCAACAGATCACAGCAACGATCAAAAAAATAGCAATGAAGTACAAGAAGAATTTAATCAAAACAAAGATCAGCAGACTGAATTTAAACGTGTGAAGGTTAAGTTAATTAAGCCTATTGATGGTGACACAGTTGAGGTAATGTATCAAGGTTCAAATAAAAAAGTCCGATTATTGCTGATTGATACTCCTGAAACCTCGCATCCACGCCTTGGAAAACAGCCATATGGAGAGGATGCTAAGAATTTCACTCGAGCTGTGGTTGAAAAAGCAAAAATGATTGAATTAGAGTTTGATATAGGGCCAAAACATGATAAATACTCGAGATTATTAGCCTATGTTTACGCTGATGGAAAAATGGTACAAGAAGAGCTTCTTAAGGAAGGCTTGGCTAGAGTCGCATACGTATATCCTCCAAACACACGTTACATAGATCAATTCAATTTGATTCAAAAGGAAAGTCAAAAAAAAGGGATCGGGATATGGAAGGTAGAAAATTACTCCCAGAAGGATGGATTTCATCCAAAGATGATCTCACCTAGTGATCAACAAAGTATCAATTATTCATCCAAAAATCAAAATAAAATGTGCAATATTAAAGGGAATATTAACTCTAAAGGAGATAAAATCTATCACTTGCCTAATTCTCGTTGGTATTCACAAACGAAGCCAGAGGCTTGGTTTTGCAGTGAAACGGAAGCACAGGAAGCAGGGTTCCATTCTCCGAAACAATAATTAAACTAAATAAAAGCGCCTCTTCAAATAATGTTGAAGAGGCGTTCCCTTTATTTTTGCAAGCTATGTTGTGTTGTTGTAGAAGCTATTGGTTTTTTTAGAAGTAATCTTGGCGCAGTAAGAGTAAGTAATATAAGAATAAAAGAGCATAAAATGGCAGATCCTATCATGGTTCCACCGTTCACCATTAATGAATAGATGATCGGCGACATGCCTTCAGGAGCATAACTTCCCCAGAATATAACCCCTGCAATAAAGTGCCAAACATAACGAGCGATACTCCCTGTCAATGTAGCAACAACTATCCACAAACCAGCTTTCCCTTTTTGATTGTTAAGCAATTGCTTTTGAATAACCTGATAAAAAAGACCAGCAAATCCAATGAATGCGAAAGCGATAAAATACTCAATTAAAAATTGAAAGATATTAAGGAAATAAATATCTCCAACGACTAATTGAAGAACACCCCATAAAAATCCTGAAAGTATACTTGCCCTAAACCCCCAACGATAAGCAATAATAAAAATCGGAATCATGGCAGCTGATATGGATATCATCGGTGTCAGCTTAATGGACGGAATCAAATCGAGCACGAGCGCAAAAGCTGCAAAAAAGGCTGCTTCAATTAATACGACTAAGCTTAATTTTTTCACAAAAAATCTCCCCTATTTCCTAAAAGGAAACCGCAAGGAGAAGCATCAAAGAATAAAGCAATAAGTTATCATGATACTTTCTTATCCACATCCCTACGCTAGCATTAACTAACAGGTTCAAAGGGTCAGAACAATCAATGTCCAATCTCAGCAAGACGCTCCCCTTGTGGTTTCACTTCTATTATTTCTAACAAATTATATAACAAAATTAATTTGAGTGGTAGAAAAAAATGTAATAATAACCATTTCATTCATTAACTATAGATCTAATAGCTTGGAGATGAATCACTTCCTTGGATAGCTGCAGAAATTGAGCTAGAGCTAACAACAGCAAGCATGGCCGTTTGCTGAGCTTTAATAATGGCATCCATTAAAGAGTAAATACCTGTTTCAATCATATAAGCATTATCTAATTTTGTACTCATTAATAAGTTTACTGCGATCATAAAGTTCATTTCCTTGTTCCATTTAAATTGCGTTTCCAAACTCAACTGATTCATCATAATTTGAATGGTATTTAGCTCACTGATTCCATCTTTTAGTAACGCAAGCATTCCAATAGATGAATAATGCATAGGACTTGGATTAAAATCAAACTTGTCCAAGGCTTGATAGAGCTGAATCGACCGATCAATTAACAAATTTGTATCTGTATATTTTTCTAAGGAAAGAATATGGCTTAAAGACTGAAGATCATTTCCCTTTGAAAATCCAGTTTTGTTTAACCGTTCATATATTTCTTCAATATTATGTAGAACATTTTCATTTGATTCATTTCTTGAAGCTAATAAGACAGCAAGTGGATAATCGCTCTTAGAGGTTAAAAAGAAATGCTTCTGACTCATACCTCTATATATTTCCAATGACCGATCTATAATGTGATCATATATATCCTTTTCGATAGTATTTGACA
This sequence comes from Bacillus sp. 03113, assembly GCF_006546985.1. Taxonomy (GTDB): domain Bacteria; phylum Bacillota; class Bacilli; order Bacillales; family Cytobacillaceae; genus VATK01. The sequence goes on along the minus strand of NZ_VATK01000016.1, from coordinate 27,103 downwards.
ACATTATAATGGCAGCAAGATAAGTGAACTCTCCTCTGGCAAACCCTTTCCGAATCATTTTTTTGTAAATTTCTAAACATTCATGAAATTTGCTTTCTGGGTTGTTAAACCGTACATCGAGCATAGAAGCAACCGTAAAGCGATGTTGTGATCTTAATGTCGAACAGATATCTACATTATTTTTTATGTAGTGACTCAAATGCATAAAACGGGAAAGATCAAGTGAGCGGTTGTTAATTACGTACAGAGAGGCAATAGCGACCAAGATACGAGAATCACTTATTTTCCATTTCATCTTATTTTTCAGATGAAAATAGATCATCTTATACAAATCCACCTTACTTTGCAGCTTTTCCGATAGCATTACATCACTTCCTCTTAAAAAACTTTCTATACTATATAATACGAAATAAACTAGGAGAAAGTTTCAAATAATGAGAAAAATAAGGAGGAAAATCAAAAAAGCCTCCCACATTTACTCATAAAAATGTGAAGACTCTTTTGATTATCCAATAGAAATTTCCATTATTTTATTAAAGATTGAAGCTCGTTCAATTTTTCGGATAGTTCTTGTGTTAGAGCTTCTACGTCTTTTTTCGTGCCATCTTCCTTTTTTAATTGAATCGGTTCACCAAAAATAACTTTCATTTTCTTTCCTGAAAATAATTCCTTAATATTCGTTGGACCTGTATAAGCAGCTGGAAGAATCGGAACCTTTGCCAAATTTGCAATAGTCGCTGCCCCCTTTTTTAATGGAACATCCTCTGTCGTTCTTCTACCGCTTGGGAAAATCCCTATAACCTTCTTTTCTTTCAAGAGTTTAACGGGTGTTTTAATACTGCTTGGCCCTGGATTTTCACGATCAACTGGAAAAGCATTTATACTCCGAAAAAATTGATCTGATCTTGGAGTTGAAAATAATTCTTTTTTTGCCATAAAATTAATTTGCTTTGGTAACAGTGAAGTACCTAATGCAACAACATCAAGCCACGAATTATGAGTGCATGCGGCGACAAATCCTGTATCGTTCGGAATGTGGTGCTTATCTATCACTTTCTTACGTCCAAAAATAATAAATATCACTTTGGCAAAATTAGCTATAAGGCTGTAAATCATAAAAAAGCCTCCTTTATCATATTAGCAACATTATATCATCAGTTATTAGGATCTGGTAATGATTTTTGAACATAAAAAATTAGGCATTTGAAACTTTACCTTTATAGTAATGTAATATAAAATATGGAAAAGAATCCAGTATCATCTTTTCATTTAAAAGGAGGATATTAAATGAATCTCATTAGCTTTTTAATTCTAATTATTGCTGCACTTATAGGTTTTGGGATCGTTACTGACTGGGTTTATAAAAGAAGAGGAATTCAAACTAATCCAGAAGAAAATGAAAGGTATGTTTCTACATCTGAAAGAATTTACGTTGAACAAATGATCCATGAAACAAAAAATATACATGATCACTCCTCTCTATCTTAATAAAAAAGGATAGAAATCAATGATAAAAATCAAAGATTTCTATCTCTGAATAATTCAATTTTTTATAGAATGAACTAATTGATGAATGACGTGTGCCACCCCATCTTCATTATTCGTTAAGGTTACTTCCTGGCTCGCTTGTTTTAGCTCTTCTCGTGCATTTCCCATTGCAATTCCTCTGCCTGCTTTCGTAATCATTGATAGGTCATTCATACTATCTCCCATAGCAATCGTCTCATCAATTGAAATATTTAGCTCATTCGCTAATTTTTCAAGAGCATTTCCTTTTGAAGCCTCAAGATGCTCTAGTTCAAAATTATGTGGCCCAGAGGTAACTAGGGTAATATCAGAATGGGTGTAAAAATACTCCCAGCCTTTTTGCCTTTTATTTTCATGAAAAGAGAACGCTAAAATACTATAGATCTCAATTGAATCGTGAAGCAGCTCATCAAGAGAGGAAATAAACGCGAAACCAGATTGACTATATTGCCTTGCAGCTGCATGATGGAGAATAGCCTCATCAAAATCAGGATTAGCTGTTTTTACTTGATCGATCTCGATTGACATTAGTTCTCTCGCTTTTTCATGTGAAAATAGAGAATCATTACACGATACCTCATAATAAAACTCATTTTTCTCCAGCCATTTTAAAGCAAGCATCGCCTTTTGTTTATCTATTGGGATAGAGTGAAACAGCTCTCCATTCGGTTTATGTATAGTTGCACCATTCGCTCCAATAATCCACGGCTTTATTGTAGTTTCTTTCAAGATTTCTTGTACATCAAAATGGGAACGTCCAGTTGCGATTGCTATTTCTATTCCTGAGGCCATTGCTTGTTTAATCGCATTTAAGTTTTTATCACTAATTCGATTCTCATGATTTAATAATGTACCATCCATATCAATTGCAATTAATTTCCCCACTTTATTTCCTCCTAATCCTCATCACAAATTAATAATTCAACATGATTTTTTTCTAATAGATTTATAAAAGGCTCTGGCGGAGTTTTATCTGTTATGAATAGATCTACTTCTGATAGATCAGCAAACCGGTATAAACCCGTAACGCCAATTTTTGAATGGTCAGCAAGAATAATGACTTGTTTTGCTTGTTTCATCATTTTTCGTTTTACAGCACCATCCTCTTCATAAGCGTTGGTCAATCCATGTTCAGAAATACCCACGACTCCAATAAAAACTTTATCTACAAAAAAATCATTTAACCTTTCAATAATAGAGGGACCATATAAGTAACGATGGTCTTTATGAAATTTTCCGCCTAATAGATGGATTTGCACAGCACTTTTGTTTGAAAGTATATCCGCTAGATTAATTGAATTTGTAATAATTGTACATGGGAACTGCTCTATAAATTCAGCACATGCTTGAACGGTAGTAGATGCATCTAACAAGACAGAATCTTCTTGTTTTATTAGGGCTGCAGCTCTTTTCCCAATTCTTTTTTTTTCCTTTGATACTGTTTCTAATCTGTTTTTATAATCTTTTATTTCATGATGCGTTGTTGATAAAATAGCTCCCCCTCGCGTTCGAATGATCTGATGTTGCTCTTCTAATTTTACAAGATCGCGCCTGGCAGTATCTCTTGATACATCATAAAAAGAGCAAATTTCATCAACTGATATGCGATTATTTTGCTTTAAATATTCTAATATCGACCACAATCTTTCTTCTTGAAACATTTATTCACCTTTATTCCTTATTAATTGTTACATGATATTCTTTTATATAAGTAATTATAATTTTTTTACTTAAATAGCACAAGTTAAAATAAGGGTAAAATGCAAAAAAAAAAGCCAAACGCAGTATTTGGCTTATTCCATAAGTTAATCGATCTATTAATATTTGCCTTGTTTTACTTCTTTTCTTTCATGATGTCTAATGATATGATCCAAAGTCCATTTTTTTGTTTCAGCAATTAATTGTTTAAAATGGCCCATATTTGAAAACGTATGATCTGCTCCATCAATTTCAATCACACGACTTGTTCCATATCCTCTACTAGAAAATGCATTATGATAATCATGACAATAGCTGACAGGGATAGAATCATCGCTTGTACCATGTAAAATCAATACATCACCCGAAAAGGTCACGAGTTCCTTCAGGGGATAATAAGGCTTTAAAGAGTCGAGATAACGTTTTGTAAAGGCAAAGCTTGAGAAATCAATATATGGTTCGTCTTTCAGTTCATTTATTTTATCTTCTCCAATGACATGGACGATATCTTTATATGGATGAGCGACAGCTGACCAGATAATCAGCTTTTGAATTCTGCTATCTTTTGCAGCAGTTAATACGGCAGTTGCTCCCCCTAGGCTATGTCCCAATAAAAATACATTTTCAAAATCAACATAATCAAGTGTAAAGGCAAAATCGATAACCTTCTCTGTCTGTTCAATTAAATCTGTCAATCCTGTAGAACCATATTCTCCGCTGCTCTCTCCACAGCCTGCGTAATCAAAGCGAAAGACAATGCAATCATCCAAGGTAAGTTCATTAGCTGTTTTCACAAACAACCGATCGACACCAATCCTCGAACCAATAAATCCATGGCAAATAATGACCAATGGATAAAGCTTATTCAACATTCGATTTTCGTTAAAGGAGGAGGGGTAATCAATTGAAGCAGTTAGTTGTTCATTTTTCCACTTAATCATCACATTTTTCATCTCTTTGTACATCCCCTTCTTCTACTTATTCATAGTGTTCATTGTTCTTTAATTGTTGCTCATATTCCTGCAATAATTCATCGACTGATAATTCAAATAGATGATAATTTCCTTTTTTATAAATGCCTAAATTCAGCAGCTCATTGATAATATCTTCTTTATTTTTATCATTTTTGAAAAAATACACTATTTTATTCTCCTTTCAAATCAAATAATTCCGATACGTTTAATGAGTTTTTATGTAAAAATAAAAACCCCTTCTTACCGAATATTCCATTTCAATAAGATGAGGCTGCTGTCGGCAAATTGATCACGCCTTATCTTTTCAAGCATTGAGCTTGTTGGAATTGGCACAGTGCTTCTGTAAAGTCTGTTGCCGAGGCATCATTGGGCCAATTCCCTCCACCTCTCTCGATAAGATTTTAAGTTAACATAAAATATACAGGAATAATATAATATTGTCAACAATTTCATGAAAAGATTGGAAAAAGGAATGTACAGTTTCATATCCCTATTTATACTTTTCTCCATTTAGATGTTTCGATTTTCAATTGCTTTTTGTGTTACAACTCTTATTAACCACTTTTCTAGATCATTTTCTGCAGGCGGGATTTTTCTTTTTGCTAACTCAATAAACGACGCTTGAACAATTGAAGCAGAGGCTTGTTTACATCTTGTTATCCCGTAAGCAATTTGAAAAAGCTTCGTTGCATATAAAGTGACGAATGATTTTATATTAGGATTGTTTTTCTTCACCATTCGTCACTCACCTTTCAAATTACTTAAATTGCTGAGATAAAAATTTCGGTAAATCCTTTTGACTAAAAGCTTTAATATCCGGGAGTTCTTCTTTTTCAAAATAAAATGCTGCAATGTATTCTTCTTCCAGATTCCAACTTGAATTTATGATACATTGAGTAATTTCATCTTTATTCGTTACTTTTTCAGCTTGTGGCAACAATTTTAACTGACTAAATATCTCCTCCTGGGATAAGTAATACACATTATTCGATTGAAGATCTTCTCTCTTTGCAACAAGTACGTAAGATAAATCATCGGCTGTTATATTAGTCTCTTGATATAAATTATTCTGCTTTAGCCAGTTATTAAAATGTTTGTAAGTGGGTTTTAAATTAACATATAATGGCTTATTGTTCTTTAATAAAACTTGAATATCAGAATTGAACCCTCTTTCATCCCTTCTTGTGTCATATTTTTCTTCAAGAACGTCCATCTTTAAAAGACGAGATACTTCTTTTAAATCCTCTATATCCGTTATAGAAACACTTTTGTTTTTTGGGTAAGGCGAATTAATAAGGATTCGGTCTACATCTTTCCCAACGATTCTTAAGAAAGGATTTGTCGCTATCTTATGCTCTTCTGACTCATAGATTTTTTTCAGAAAGGTTGAAAATTCATCAGGATTTACAAAATATTGACGAATTTGTTTTTTTCCATTTTTCAACTGATACTCAAAATAATAACTCTGTTGATCAGTTGTAGCTTGGTATTGCTTTGCTTTTTCAGAAACAATTCTTTGTTGTAAATCAAGTACTGCCTGTATATTTCTTGTTTCTTTCAAGGATATTGGCATATATATAGCAGCCTCTTTTTGATTTCGCTCAGGAAGAAACTCTGTAAATAAAACACTTTGAACTGTATTAATTTTAGGAACCTTCTTTTCGTAGCTTGAAAACATCCATTGTGTTCCAATCGATAAGGCGACAATGATAATTGAATAAATCATCAAGCCTTTAACATGCTTAAATACTCTCCACGTTTTTAATAGCACCATTTCAGCAATAAAATAACCGATAACGGCTCCACTAATATAGCCAAAAAGAGTCCAGCTTAACTGTCCTTGAACCTCTCGAAAATACATAGCTCCAAATAACATCGTGCAAAAGGTTGTCCCATATTTAAAAACCTCCTTTAAGCTCGAAAATACTATGGCTTGTGAGGCATTTTCCACTTTTCTTTTTTTATAAAAATAAAGTGAAAAATAATAGAGAACGATCGATGCTAACAGATATCCAAATGCTACCTTCCATGTTAAATGCGAACCATTAATCAGCTGTGTATAAGTAATAGGAAAAAGCAAATGGGAATATTTTTGAGTGAAATAATCGATTGGGAATCCTGTAAACAGAAATGAAGCATGATAAAACAAAAGCACAATCATTCCAGCCGGAAAAAATAAAAAAATATAGGTTAATACTCCTTGAACAGCAGATATCCCTGTAAACATCCCAACAAATACCGCTGCCAGGAAAAAAAGAATATTAAAGAGGATCGTAACACCCATCCAATAAAAAATATCATGAATTCCAAAATAGATTTCAAGCTGTAACGTACGATGTAATACCAATATGAGAGTACCTGTTAAGATAATAGGGGTTAATAAGATCCCTAATCCAAAAAGAGCATAATGATGAAAAATCTTTTCTTTATTAATCGGCAGACTATGAATAAAATCAGCCTGTTGTTTAACATGTAAAAAACGGAACAAGAAAACAGCTAAAAGAACAGGAATAATCATAAATAATACCAATTGAATTTCACGGTTATACTCAAAGAGACTTTGAACCTCTAATGACTTATTTATTTTACTAATATTCATACTTATTTCTAAAGGGATAACAAAAACCAATCCTATTAAGTAAAGAAATCCAACCCATCCAACATTTCTTACTATGTGTATGAAGATTTCTTTATTCCACCAAGTGATTTGTGAAGGCATAGCCAACATCCTCCATTTCGTAAATAAAAATTTCTTCGAGTGTGAGTGGAAGAAGATCAAAAAGTATAGGGTTATACGTTTCTATTGTTTTAGAAATTTGTTCTTCTTTTCCTCTAACAACGCACAGAATCACACTCCCTCTTTGCTCAGTATGAATGGAGTTTACTTCCTTAAAAAATGTATGTGGAATACTCTCTTTAAACGCAACTTGAACCTTGTGAACATCTGATTTCAGATCATCCAAATCCTTTTCAAGAAGAATCTTCCCATTATGTAAAATTCCGACGTGGTCACTTAAATCTTCAATTTCTCTTAAATTATGAGAAGAAATCAGAACGGTCATTTCTCTTTCTGCAACATCATGAATGAGTAAGTTTTTTACTTTTTTCCGCACAACTGGATCTAAACCATCCATTGGTTCATCTAAAATAAGGACATCAGGCATAGATGAAAATGCTAAAATAAACGCAGCTTGCCTTTTAACACCTTTTGAGAAAGTATGTAATTTCTTATTTAATTGGATATCAAATATTCGAGACAGTTCAACAAATCGATTATGATTCCAGCCTGGATAAATTAATTGATAAAATTTGGCCATTTGCTTCAATGTATACTGTGAAAGAAAGCTCGGAGTATCAGGAATAAAGAACAGTCTTTTTTTTGTGTCATTATTTTCATAGACTCGTTGTCCATCTATCCATATTTCTCCTGAATCTTGACGATAGATGCCACTTAACATTTTCAAGATGGTTGTTTTCCCTGCACCATTCGACCCTAATAATCCATAGATAGAGCCTTTTTCAATTGAAAAGTGGACATTATCGACTACTTTTTCACCATTAAAAGCTTTACTTACTTTTTTCATTTGAATCATACTCGGATTCTCCTCCCTTCAATTGATCAAAATTAGCAATAAATGTGTGAAGCTCTTGTACTGTTATTCCAAGATATAATGCTTCAGAAAGTAATTTCTCCAGTTGCTTGAGAAGTTCCGCAATTTTTTCCTCATCTCTTATATAAAAGGAAGAATTAACAAAGCTTCCTTTGCCTTTTATGGAATAAATATATCCTTGATTTTCCAGCTCTCGATATGCTTTTTGTATCGTATTTGGATTGATCGTTAAATCCTTTGCTAATGTCCGAACAGAAGGAAGCTGTTGATCCGCTTTTATTACCCCATTTACAATTAATTCTTTTAATTTATCAACCAGTTGTTCATAAATGGGTTTTCTGCTCCTTAAATCAAGATCAAACATAATCAACCTCCTAACTGTATTAAGTGTACTACGATTATTAATACAGTTGAATTATATGATAATATCAGGAAAATGAAAAGATAATTCCATAAAATTTTATTTATTTTTGTAAATTATCATATATACATAATTTAATAATGTGATAATCTATAATTAATTAATTTTATTTGTATTATTATGGCTATTTATTAATTTACAAAGGAGATAATTAATAATGGACTTTATTTATTTATTGAAAGGACTTATTTTGGGATTTTCGATTGCAGCACCTGTTGGTCCGATAGGATTACTTTGTATTAGAAGAACATTGGCACAAGGGCAAATATATGGTGTGGTTTCAGGTATAGGTGTAGCAGCAGCTGATGCGCTTTATGGGTTAATTGCAGGGTATGGTTTAACTTTTATTTCGAATTTTCTTATTGAACAGCAATTTTGGTTGCGGTTAGGAGGCGGAATTTTCCTCTGTTATTTTGGATTCAAAATATTTCGATCAAAAGCATCTGCTCAATCTGTTTCAAACGATAGAAAAAGTATTTTCGATGCCTTCACCTCTATCTTTTTCTTAACCATGACAAACCCAATGACCATTCTTTCCTTTATTGGCATTTTTGCAGGGTTGGGAATTTCAAACTCACAAGTAAATCATTTTACTCCTTCTATATTAGTTCTAGGTGTATTTTTTGGATCAGCATTATGGTGGATTCTCCTATGCAGTGTTGTTAGCTTGATACAAAAACATTTGAATACCGCAATGTTACTATGGATCAATCGTTTATCTGGACTCATCATATTTGTATTTGGTGTGACATCCTTATATTCAATCGTTTTATCCATATAAAAAGGGTGACTAAAGCATAGCCGCCCCATCTAATAGGTGCTATAACTGGCACCTTTTTGTTATACTTCATTTTAAAGATTCCAAAACGCTCATAATTTCGTTTGGTTGGTCTACTACAAAATCGGGTCTCGCTTTCTTTGCGATTTCTAAGCTGTCATATCCCCAACCTACCCAAATAACTTTTATACCGCTTTTTTTACTTGCTACAACATCTCTTTCTTCATCCCCTACATAGATTACTTGAGATGAGTCTAATTTTTTCTTTTTCAAAAATTTAGTGATCATTCGATGTTTCCCAAAAATTTTATTGGAACACATGATCGTTGAAATGTGTTGAATGTCATTATGCAATAAAAATTCTTGTATGTTTTTTTCAGCATTAGATGAAATAATCGCGAGTTCATAGCCAGCTGCATGTAATTGTGTTAACATTTCTTTTATTCCATCCATGAATGATATATCTTTAATCGCCTGCTTATAAAGACTAAGAAGCTCTGGAGAAATGAATGGTATTTTATATAATGGGAAATTTAAATACACACAACGCTCTTTTATTGATAAAGATTTTAAATGGTCCAATTCTTCTACTTTTATTTTATTATAATGATGCTTATCTGCAAGCTTGTTAAAAGCTGAAATAAATACCTCTAGAGAATCAACAAGAGTACCATCAAAATCAAAAATAACGGATTTTAGCATTGAGTTTCTCCTATCCAAATAGAATCAATATTATTTCCACTAGTTTTTGTGTAATCAGGGAAATGATGAAAAAATAACCTCATAATAAAAATAGAAATAAGTTATTTCTCTTTATAAGTGAAAAATTATTCTACATATTCGACAATAGTTTTTTGATATTTCTAAATCATTCGACATTTTATCTAAAATTCTCATCTTTTTCGAATGAAATAATAAAATGCATAGCAGGAAATGTCTGATTCTGCGCTTTCCCGAGAAATAATTGCCCCCTCCATGGAAATAGAGGGATTTTATTTTTTAAATCTAGCATCATCAAATGGGGCAAAAAAGAATCCTTTAGGCGCAAGCATATCTGTTTCCGATTCTCTCTCTTCTCCATCGATTTCATAGATTCCAGACGGAAAATAATCAAATAATCCACTTGAAATATGCAATTCCACATAATATTGATCAAGTTCTTTCATAAGTTCATTGTATTTTTCTTGATCTAAAATTTCGCCAAATTGATCTAGCTCAAAATTAATTTTTATCGCATCTTGAAATTCTTCATGGTAGCTTGCAGCGACAAATAAATCAACATCACAGCATTCCATGCAAAGAAGGATCGGTTCATCTTTTATTTGCTCAAATGCCTCTTCTACCATCTCTTTTAAAACTTCTTCTATTTGTTTTTGATTTTTTAAATTATGAGTTGACTTCATTTGTTTGACCTCCGGATTATACCTATACTTTATTCTCATGATTCTATACATATTTTACATTTCTTTTCCTTTTTATAAAAGAAAAATACTTATCTAACATGTTTAAACAATAATATTGAGAATGAGCGTAATATCCAATTGTTTCTCTAATAAAACGAGTGACCTAAATAGAAAAAGACCAGAAAAATCAATTTCGATTTTCTGGTCTCTTAATCCTTGTTGAAATCATTGGAGATTTTTATTACCTTATTTTTTTAAGGCTGTTTTCGTATAGATTGTTGCTTTTAAACCCGCAGCCTGCATACACTTCGCTTTCCGTGGGCGAGCGTCAAGCCTCCTCGTAGCATACGCTTCTGCGGGGTCTCGTCTTTCTCGCATTCCCACAGGAGTCTACGTGTATGCAGGCTGCTAAGAAACACTTTTCCAAATGTTTTATGTAAAAAACAACAAACTTTTAGAAAACAGCCTTTTTTAAAAAAGATTATTTATATTTTGGTATATCCAATGAAAGGTCGTATGAATTTAATAAGCTATATAGATTATAGATTTGATTCACTTGTTTTGAAGCCCAACCAATATCTGTTGCATATTGATGGGTTGCTTTTCCTGTTGTAATTGCACCGTTTGGATTCCATCTCATTTTATAGATCGTATCTTGTCCTGCATGAATGTACCCTTTTGAGATAAAACTTGCTCCTCCAATTATCGCTGCTTCTGGTGTAAACCATCCCGCCTGATAAGCGTACTGTGCTCCTGTTGCAATAGCGTCACCATCATAAGCGCCTATTCCATACATATTATAAACTGTTCTCCCATTGATTTGAACCCCATTAGCAAGAGTAGAGCTTCCATTTCCGGTTTCAAGTAAAGAATGTGAAATTAAGTACATCTCATTAATCCCCAACAAATTACCAGCTGCTATGAAAGGATCTGCTTTTCCTTCTAATATTCCTTTACCAGTAAGTATACGATCATTTACCTCTGTTGCATTTAGATTCGTAGCTTTTGATAGCTTTAAAAATTGGAAGGAATCTAAAGGGTTTTGTTTGAAATTATTAGCATCTAAATAATATTTTACATCATTTGGGCTTGCATTTACCCAATTACGATTAAAATTTATTTCATACCAATTATAACCATCCTCACCTTTTATTACCGAATTAATTTTCACAGCTTCTCCATTATCTATTTTTCCAACTACCCAATAATTAGTCCCAGCTCCTCCCCTTACATTCCAGCCTGAGCCTTTAACGATTGCATTAGTTGGTGCTGTAGCAGGGTCAAATAAAAGAGCATCTTCCCTAATATATGTCTTATATTTTTTATCTGTTTGAGGGTTTGCTTTCATTTGAATAGCTGTCATTTCATCTAAAGTCATATCAATAAACTCACTGGTTTCATTCACAGTCACTTTTAATGGTGCTGAGTCAGCAGGATTTACAGTAGAAATATACTGTGAATTAACATATCCCATTTGACCATTAACAGAAACTTTAGACCATCCGTTAGATTCATTATGTACTGTTACAGCGACTCCTCTTTGAAGCTTTAATAGAATAGATGAAGCGGCTGATGGCTCAGAACGTAAATTTAAACTTGAGCTGGAATTAACAGCAACATATTTTATAATCCCTTGATTCTCTGTAGGTTTCCCTTGTGACCCATCATTTGAATTGTTCCCAGGAGTCGATTCTTGACTGTTATTAATTTGCAGATCAGCTAAAAACGCAGTATTCACGTATCCTATTTGTCCGTAAGCTTTGATTTTTGACCATCCATTTGATTCTGATAAAACGGTTACTTCAAGTCCTCTAGCTAGTTTAATAATGATTGAAGCATTTATGGAAGGATTATTTCTCATATTTAAGCTTGAGCCTGGATTAACATTTACTAGTTTCGTAGATTCTTTAAGATGATTTTCAGTACTCTCTGATTTAATTGGTATTTCTTTACTTAAATATTGTGTACTAATATATCCTTCCTTCTCATTTACTTTTACCTTCGCCCAACCATTTTGTTCGGAGTAAACAGCAACTGCATCTCCTCTTGATAGCTTTGCAATGATTTGACCATTTGCCGATGAGGTCAAATGCATATTTAAACTTGAATTAGCCTCAATATGAACATATTTTGTTATTGAGGTTTTAGGAGGGTCTTCTTTTTGGATGGTAGGATTATCAGTTGATAGAAAACTAGAACTTACGTATCCTTCTCTCCCATAAACTTGTATTTTAGCCCATCCTACCGATTCAGATAAAACGGATACCTCTAATCCTCTTGAAAGCTTCACGATAATCGATCCGTGAACAGAAGGATTGTTTCTTAAATTCAAGTTTGAGCCTGCTTGCACGTTGACATATTTCTTAGTAGGTACTGGCGGCGGAGCTGGTTTTGGTGTTTCTTTTACCGGTTCTGGTGTTTCTTTTGCACCTGAAAGAAATTGGCTGCTTACATAGCCTTCTTTTCCATTTGCGTTAATCCTTGCCCATCCATTTCCTTCTGAAATGACGGATACTTCACTGCCGCTTGAAAGTTTTGCAATGACTTGAGCGCTCGTTGTCGCTCCTGTACGCATATTCAAGCTTGAACCCGCTTGTACGTTAACATATTTCTTAGTTGGTACTAACACTGGGGCTGGTTTTGGTGTTTCTTTTACTGGTGCTGGTGTTTTTTTTGCAGCTGAAAGAAATTGACTGCTTACATAGCCTTCTTTTCCATTTGCGTTAATCTTTGTCCAACCGTTTGCTTCCGAATAAACGGTTACTTCACTTCCATTTCCGAGCTTTGCGATTATTAGACCATTTGTTGATGGCGTTGTCCGTACATTTAAGTTTGAATTATTTTGAATCGAAACATATTTGATGCTGGTTTGATTTAAAGTATACATTTGTTTTGCTGGTGTCTGAGTTTGGGCAGCATGGACAGTGTGTTCAAATGCTGCTGTGGACAGAACTGCAAAACAAAAACTTGGTAAAATGACTCTTTTCATATCATTCTCCTTTAAATGATTCTTTAATGGTCTACTACTCTCAAAACATAGAGAATAAATCCTATTTTATCATAATTTGTCTATAAAATTACCTAAATAACACAATTTTAACAATATGATAGAAAAAGATTATCAATAAGATTGTATATTTTTTAGAAGTTCTGAAGAATACCCGTTTCTTTTGACAACCTTTGTCAACTAGCAGGAAAAACAGATGGGAGATGAGGAATATTAACTTTAAAGAAAGATAATTGGATCTGTAATCGCAACCTACATTCGAACATTTCAGAACTTAAAAATATGAAGGGGTTGAAATGATAATGGAAGAGAATCAATTTATGACGGCCTATTCGATTAGTGAAGTTTCCAAAAAAATTGATATTCCATCAGGGACAATTAGACAATGGGAAAAAGATTTAGACGGCTTACTCATCATCCCTCGTTCGAAACAAGGCTCAAGGTTTTTCACAGATTATGAAATCGGACTTTTGGAAAAAATAAAACAGATGCGCGATAAAAACTTAGGCATGGACATGATTCGTGATTTATTCGAAAAGCATTTAACCCAAGATTCGGAAGTATATTCCGAACCAATCGAAACATCATATCCATTTCTTCCTGAATTAAAAGATCATCCGAAGGAATCATCAGTTTCTGTAAATAATTTTGAAGAAAATATCATCGAATTTTTTGATGCAATGGAAAATTACCGTGAAACATTGTTAAAAGATGTAAAAGAAGAAATTCGCAACGGGATTCAAAATGAACTGTTAGTCGAAGTAAAAAAGGAAATATCTAATGGATCTCTTCAAACCATTAAAAGATTATCCGATTCAATTTATAAATCTACGGAAAAAACAAACACTGGGATGGTAGAACTAACAAAATCAATTGAAAAAACGTCAGAACATAACTCTGAAGTTTTCAAAGCCTTTTCTAATACGATAAAAGATGCGTCAGAAACAGCATCTGAGGAATTAAAAGAATTTGTTCAGCGCGTATCTGACACAACTGAATTAACCAATCAGGAAATCAATAGTTTAGTGGAAGCCATTAATAAAGAAAGAAGATATTACATTGAAACAATAAAAAGAGATCGAGAACAATTAAAAATGGAGATCAAACAACGAGAAGATATCTTTCAAGACTTAGTACAAAGCTTTCGTAAAGCTTCAGCAGCCGAGGAATCCGAGGAAAATGAAAAAAAATGGTGGGCTTTTTGGAAATAAGTGCATTTCATTCGAGCCTATTGAGGGTGCCTTTAACATATTTGGCACCCTCTCCAATCATATTGAGACGTTTTTTCTAGCTGCAAGTTTTTATCGATAAAAAAGCTTAATGATTGTGAAAATTCTTTCAATAATGGATAATAATGAAGAAGAACGCACTATATCTAGATCATAAACAGATTCATACATTTAAGGAGTGAGAGAAACATTGTCTAATAGAAAAATGCTAATCCTTCATGACATCGATCAAAACTATATTCAACAAATTAAAGATATAGTACCAGATTGGGATGTGGTACTCGATAGCGATCGATCAATTTGGCCCGATCACATCCAAGAATCAGAAGTGATTGTGGGATGGACTAATGAGATTGGAACAAAGATTTTTCATCAACCAACAAAGCTAAAATGGGTTCAATCATGGAGCGCAGGTGTTAATACATTTCCAGTCGATGATTTTTCCTCAAGAGAAATTAAGTTAACGAGTGCAAAAGGAGTACATGCGTATCCAATTTCCGAAACCATTATTGGATTCATGCTCACTTTTACAAGAAACTTACATACATATATTAAAAATCAAACAAAGAAGATTTGGTCTGACTCGATTTCAATGAAAGAAATTCATGAAAAAACAGTAGGAATAATAGGTGTCGGTGAAATTGGAAAAGAAACAGCCAAAATTGCTAAAGCATTTGGCATGACTGTACTAGGTGTTCGTCATTCAGGGAAGGATGAAGAATATGTAGATAAAATGTATTCTTCTAATCAATTACATAACATGCTCCCACTTTGTGATTATGTAGTGGTCACTCTTCCGCTTACAAAAGATACTTATCATTTATTTAGTGATAAGGAATTTAAGCTTATGAAGCCTTCCTCTTTCTTTATTAATATTGGACGCGGACAAACCGTTGTAGAGGATGACTTAATAAAAGCATTAATAAATGGAGAAATTGCCGGTGCTGGGCTCGACGTATTTGAAACTGAACCTTTAAGTCAAGAAAGTCCTTTATGGGAGCTGGATAATGTTATCATTACCCCGCATAATTCAGGCTTAACAGATTACTACACAAAAAGGGTCATAGAAAATATTTTCATCCCCAATTTAAAACAATATATTCAAAGTAAAGCATTATCAATCAACCTTGTTGATTATTCTAAAGGGTATTAGTAAAATTTATTTCTTAGACTGAAACAGATTCTATTAAAATCGAAAAAAGAGGCTTCTACCAATGAGAATACATAGGTAGAAGCCTCTTTTTTTGAATAGATATAACGATTGGTGTCAAGCTACAGACGCCATCGGCTCGAGTCATAAGCCAAATCTCTCCAAAAATTAAGATTTTCTGCGTGATTCGTCTTATGCTTTTCGCCGATAGACGGGCGCCTTCCGCTTTTCTTATTTCACTCGAACAACACGCCCATTGAAAGTGTCTTTCCAATATCCACTCGACATATTTGCAACCGCAACTCCAGTCGAGCTTTGAGAACCTATAAATTTCCCGCCGCCAATGTAGATTCCAACGTGACCATCCGTTTTATATGTATTAAAGAATACAAGATCTCCAGGCTGCATGCTCCCTGCTGGTACTTGGGTTCCTGCAAATTTTAATGAATCGGTGCTTGAACCAACAGAAATACCTGCTTGACTGAATGCCCAATGAACGAAGCCAGAGCAATCGAATCGACCATTTGCAATATCATAAGCAGTTCTTCCTCCACCAAATACATAGACAGATTTCCCTATATATTTATAGCCTGCACTAATCACGTCTGCAATATTGCCATTTGCTTTTACAGGAGTGGACGCAACTGGTGCATTGCTTTGAGTAGCATTACCTGAACTTGCAGGTGCTGAAGATGCTTTGAATGATGCTTGAGACACTTGTGCTTGCGCTTGTGCAAGAGCTTGTGCTCGAGCCTGCGCTTGTGCAGTCGCAATATTTTGTTGGATAGACGCAATTTGCGATGCAAGTGAACTATCTTGACTTTTTAAATCTGCAATCAAAGCTTCATTTGCTGCTTGTTTTTGATTTAACTCGATTTTCATTTGATCGTTTTGATTTTTTTGCTCAACCATTTGAGCTTGCATGCCTTCAAGCTCAGCTTTCATCCCGTTCAAATCAGCTAATTTCTTTTCTACTTCTGCTTGTTTTGCTTCAACTTCTTTTTTATCCGCTTCATGCTTCTCTAGTATATCCTTATCAGCTTCCATAATAGAAGTTACAGCACCAACACGGTCTACAAAATCACTAAAGCTTTCTGCTCCAAGTAGGACATCTATGTATTTAACGTTACCACCACTTTCTTGGAAAGAAAGTGCACGTGCTTTTAGGATTTCATTTCGTTTTTCAATTCTATCTTTAATAATCGCAATCTCGTTTTCTAGTGCTGCAATTTCTGCATTTGTTTTTTCGATATTTGCTTCTGTTTGGTTAATTTGATTTTGATTATCATTAATCGCTTGCTCTACTCTTGCAATTTGTTCATTTAAGTCTGAAAGCTCAGCTTGTACATCAAGAATTTTCTTTTCAGCTGCTGAAATGTTTGCTTGCAAACCTGCACGTTGACCTTGAATAGATGATTTTTGCTTTTGAAGGTTACTAATAGATTCTGCATTTACACTTGGAAGAGCAAATGTACTGCTTAACCCAAGTACAAATGTTGTGTTCAATACTACTAACTTCTTTTTCAACTCTCCATCTCCTCTAATTCACGTTCTAATCTCGGATTTTATTTTTTATGTATAGTTATTATTAAGCATATTGATAAAATTAAAATTATTATAATATTTTAAATATTTTGTTAATGCGACAATATTTTATGTATTGAATCAAAATAAGACTTTTCTCATCACAAATAGAAGTATAACATCGAAATTTGTCAAAACAGTAATAGGAATATTACAATTATATTTCAAATATCCTATTACATTGTAAGATTTATAATATAAAATACATTAAAAGGGAATTAAAAGAAATTATTTACAAATCGTCAATAAAGATTTAACATATACATCGAAATATGTTAATTTCCGAACTAAAATTTCCTTTTATTTATATTCATTTTTTTCAATAAAAAAAAAGCCTGCTCTGTATATAACAGAACTGGCGAATCATGATGATAAAACCTCTATCCTTTTTACAACTTTTGCAAGAAGAGTATGGAAATCGTGTGCAGTAAGTGTTCTTTCTCCATTCGTTTTTATCCATTCATCAGCACAATAGCCATGAAGGAATACAGCATTTGCTATAGCAGATTTAATATTCTGATCATTACTTAAGCTAGCTAGCAGCATACCCGTGAGCGTATCTCCAGTTCCACCCTTTGCTAAGCCCGTATTCCCTGTTGAGTTAATCACTCCCGATCCATCCGAATAAGCAATCACCGTATTATGGCCTTTTAATACAACAGTAACCCCATTTTGAACAGCATATTCAGAAGCAAGCTGGATACGATTTTGTTGCAGGTTTAACTTTTCTACTTCTGTCATTCGACTGAATTCACCTGGATGAGGAGTTAAAATGATAGAACTATTTCTATCTTCATAGATTCTTTTTGTTAATGCCCCAGCATCTAAAATTAAAGGAACATCTTTGTTTATGTAAGATGAGATAATATCCTCAAGCTCATCGTCTGGTGTCAATCCAGGACCAATTGCTACACATGAAAAATTTGCATTTATTACATCATTCTTTTCTCGAAAATAGTATGTAGCTTCTGGTACAAGAGGTGCAATAATGGTAGAGGCGTGCTTTGTCGTTGCAATCGAAAGCTTTCCAATACCAAAACGAATCGCACCAATAGCTGCAAGCGCGGCACTTCCAGGCATTTCATCCGATCCAGCAATCAATAAACCAGTCCCATAAGTTCCTTTATGAGTATTTTTTTCTCGTTTCGGCAAGGAATGTATAACATCCTTCTCTGTCCATACTTTCCAATTGCTATTATGCTTTAAGCCAATCTCTACAACATCCATTACTCCATAATAATCTGAGCTAGGAAATAAAAAAGCAGAGGGCTTATATCCATGTAAACAATACGTAATATCTGATTTGATTGCATAAGCGTCTACCTCTCCACTATTAGAGGAAACCCCTGTAGGGATATCAATAGAGATGATTTTTGCTTTCTGCTCATTCACCCACTTCGTGATCGTTGAAAGATTATCCATTAGAGGCAATGCTGCACCGACCCCTAAAATAGCATCGATAACAACATCGTATTTTTCACTTTGGTTAAACTCATTAATAAGATATCCACATGCTTGATAATAATATAAATGGCTTTTAGCAGCATTTGTTTTCGGCATTCCCATAGGAAAAACTAGGTCCACAACATAACCTTGATTCTTTAAATACCGTGATAGTACGATCCCATCCCCCCCATTATTTCCTTTTCCAGCCAGAATAAGAATTCTGTCATCTTCGCTTAAATTCGTAATGATTTTTCTATACAATCCACTGCCTGCATTTTCCATTAATGAAAAAGGAGACATTCCACTCTGTTCAGCTTCCTGATCGATTTTTTTAATTTGATCACTAGTGTAAATAAACATTTATCCACCTCATTTTATTGAAGAAAAGTATAAATTTTTTGAAGGTAAATTGGTGTCTCGCTCCGACGTACAGAATGTACTAGTGCCGATGTTGCCACAGGACGTGGCATCGACCAGCACCTAGCCCTTGTGAAAAATACCCCTTGTCTTTTAGTGCAAAAAGCGCTTTATGAGCCAATGGAACATTTTTCTTCAGGACTGATCAAGGCGCTTGCACTTTTCTTAATTCTCCTCTAAAATTAAACGCTTTGCTTCAAAATACAGCACTTGAATAAATTTCTTCGTATTTATTCGTATGTGTGAATGATGTACGTCTGTTCCTTTTTGAAGCTCAGTCATTTTTTTGCGGACATTCGTAAAATCAAAATATTTAAGTGCATAATTCTCAAATTTAGGGTTCGAAAAATCTGTTAATCCAATGGACGCTAAATGAACGAGAGATTGATAAATCGCTCTTCTTACTCTTTGTTCAGAGGCTTTTATCTCTTTTTTCATATCATCAGAAAAGGCAGAATCTCCTAGTTTTTTAATGGCTATTTGTTCAAAAATATCTTTTAACGGAGGGAAATGATGCTCATATGTATTATGTTTTTCATTGCGAAATAAATATTGTAATATTTCTAATAAATCCTTACTGCCGCTTTCACCTACGATCCCTAATTCGGATAATAAAAATTCTCCAGAAGAAAAAATGGTATTTTCTTTAACAATAGGTGGAGAAACCTCATTATTGTTTCCAGATAATACTAAATTTAATGATTTTTGAATATCTTGAATGGAACGTTCCATTCGAATACGCTCTGTTATTTTCTTTATGACAGATAATACTTCATAACGATTAATGGGCTTCATAATATAGTACTCAATACCAAGAGAATATGCTTCTCCTATGAGTTCTTTTGTTTCAACCTGAGAGAGCATAATTATTTTCCCAGAAAAGCTTCCTTTTAGCTGTCGGACCGTTTCAATTCCATCCCTTTCAGGCATTAATAAATCGATAATCAATATATCTACTTGTTTGTACATCAATATTTTCTCATCAATTAAGGAACCATCATCAGCTTCCCCTGTCACTTCACCTAAATCTTCGTCCTCAATAATATGTCGTAATATCGACCGAATTACCTCATCATCATCCACAAGGAAAAAACGCATCTTATCATCCTTTCTGTATCAAGCTATCAATCGATAAGGTAATCGTAAATATTACCCCGCTGCCATTTTCATATTCTTTATAGTCAATATTCCCATCGAGTTCACTCATGATTTCTTTCACGTATGAAAGACCAATCCCAGTTGAAGGTGCTCCCAAAGCATCATATTTTAAGGTAAACCCAGGTTTAAAAATCATATCTACATATTTTTCAGGAATGCCTGGCCCATTATCCTGTACTTGAAAGATCACATCATTGCCAATTCGTTGTGCAGAAATATGGATGTTTCCACTTTCTTCAATAGCTTCGACTGAATTAGAAACTAAATTATTTATGATGGATAGAACATGATAAACATGATATTTTGGATGGTCTCCAGAGATGGAATAAGAAAATGATATTGATTTCCCTAATAATTGGGAATATTTTTCATTTAAGCGAATAATCATATTCATTAATTCATTTACTTCCAAAAAGTCTGAAAGATTCTCGCTTGAAATTAACTTTGAAAGACCTGCAAATATTCTTTGATTATCTTTCTTCACATCATGAATTTCTCCTGCAATTCGCAATGCTTTTTGACCAAGCATTTCAATATCAGGATTCTCTGTCTTCAAACTAAATAAACTTCTGTATAAATCATACGATTCTTTTGTAATATTCTCTGCATTCTTTAATGTTTTTTTTAAGTGAACCGTTTCTTCGTATAGATTAGATAATAACATTAGTAAATGATGATTTTTATTTTGCATATCCAATTCTCTTAGCTGCCCTTCATATAACTTCATTATACTAAATAAGGAAATCACAAAAAAACTGCGAAAAATAGAAATAATAATAATTTGTGAAAAGGATGAAAAGCTGAAAGCCCCTCCTACCATAAGATGCTGAATCGATAATTCAGTAAAGCTCGCAACTATTTCTAATTGAACACCGATGATCCCAATCATTAAGGGTTTATTATGAAATCGATTTACATTCAGAACTTGAAAAAGAACGGTATAGATCACGTAATAAAGAAAAGCTGGAATTCGGTGTATGATGGATTCAGTCACATTTATTGAATAAAGGGTGATCAAATCAAATCCAATCCGAAACCATAAAACAGCGATTGCTGTGAGAATACCGGGAAGAATGGAGCGATTTTTTCTAATTAATAAAAGAAAAAAGAAAAAAATGGCTGAACCAAAGCCTACTCTATATTGATCATTAAATGGATAAAACTTAATCTCACCTGCAAGAGGAACCAATATGATCATTAAGAGTATTAACATTTGATCTTTTCTAAGTAATTGAATCATCTTCATGCCATCACTTCCTAGCTGTTTTTAAATCCAGTTTTATTATGCCTAAAACGAAAATAGAGCTAGACGAATGTCTAGCTTTAAAGAACTGAACGGTTCAACATTTCTTTTAATCTCTTTCTAAAAGAGAAGCTCCTGCGATGCCAGGCTTTGTCATTTCAAAAGGATTTAAGATTAAATCTAGCTCCTCTTCAGATAATACATCATATTGAAGACATAACTCTCGTACCGATTTCCCTTTAATGATCGCTTCTCTTGCAATACGAGCTGCAACATCATAACCTAAATGAGGGTTCACAGCTGTTATGATACCAACACTTTTCTCAACATATTCTTTCAAGCGCTCAACATTTGCTTCGATTCCTGACAGACAATAATCTGTAAAAGCACGAAAACCATTATTCATGATGCTAATAGATTGGAGCAAATTAAAAACGAGTACGGGCTCCATAACATTTAATTCCAGCTGACCAGCTTCTGAAGCAAGACAAATCGTATGGTCATTTCCAATGACTTGAAAGGCTACTTGATTGATTAATTCTGGCATAACAGGATTAACCTTTCCAGGCATAATGGAAGATCCAGGCTGTCTTGCAGGTAATGAAATTTCACCAAATCCTGCACGTGGTCCTGAAGCCATTAGACGTAGATCATTCGCAATTTTTGACATATTCATCATGCATACCTTTAATGCAGATGACACTTCTGTATAAGCATCTGTATTTTGTGTAGCATCGACTAGATGGTCTGTTCCGAATAATGGCAATTGACTAATGTCGGCTAAATAGTTTACAACATTCTTAATATATTTAGGATCAGCATTTAGTCCCGTTCCAACAGCTGTTGCTCCCATATTCACTTCATATAAATGCTGTCTTGATTGTTTAATTCGTTTAATATCTCTTGCAATCATCCTGGCATAAGCTTCAAATTCTTGCCCTAAACGGATGGGAACAGCATCCTGCAGATGAGTTCTTCCCATTTTGATAACTGGCTCAAAATCCTTTGCTTTCTTTTGAAAAATATTTAACATATCTTCCATCGTATTGAGAAGCTGATTTAACATTTTTAACGCTGCAATGTGTATAGCTGTCGGAAAGGCATCATTTGTTGATTGCGACATATTCACATGCGTATTCGGGCTAATTTCTGAATAAGATCCTTTATCTTTCCCAAGCAACTCAAGGGCTCGATTTGCAATGATCTCATTCATGTTCATATTCATGGAGGTTCCTGCGCCGCCTTGAATTGGATCTACAATAAAGTGATCATGCCATCTTCCAGCAATCACTTCATCAGCCGCTTGCACGATGACTTTTCCAATGCCATCATACAGTCTTTTTATATCCATGTTGGCAAGAGCAGCTGCTTTCTTTACAATGGCTAATGCTTTTATTAATTCTTCATGAACTTGATAACCGGTAATCGGAAAATTTTCAGCAGCTCTCAAAGTTTGAATCCCATAATAAGCAAAAACTGGCACTTCCTTTTCACCTAAAAAATCTTTTTCAATTCTTGTTTGGTTTTCGTTAAAATTAGGATTTGTCATATTTACTCCTTCATACAAATGCTATTATGCAGCTTTTTTCTGATTGAATGAAGATAAATAGTTTTTTGCTTTTTCCTTATCAAATTCACCTTCCCATTTAGACACAACGATAGTTGCTAATGCATTTCCAACGACATTTACTGCAGTTCGAACCATATCTAAAATACGATCCACTCCTAGTATAACAGCAATACCTTCTGCTGGGATATTCATAGTAGTCAGAGTTGTTAAAATTACTACGAATGATGCACCTGGAATGCCGGCAATTCCTTTTGATGTAAGCATTAAGATCAGCACTAACGTAATTTGTTGCATAATAGACAAATCAATGCCGTACATTTGAGCAATAAAGAGGGAGGCTAGTGCTTGATAAATCGTTGATCCATCAAGGTTAAAGGTATAGCCTGTCGGAATAACAAAAGAAGCAATCGATTTTGGGCATCCAAACTTCTCCATCTTGTCCATCAATCTTGGAAGAACTGATTCAGAGCTAGCTGTGCTATAGGCCAAAATTAATTCATCTTTTAAGATTTTGATAAGAGAGAAAATATTAATCCCTACTATTTTAGCAATGATCCCCAATATAACAATAACAAAAAACACCATCGTAATATAAACAGCAATAACTAGCTTCCCTAATGGAATAAGTGTATCTATTCCAAATTTTGTTACCGTTACACCAATTAGTGCAAATACACCAAATGGAGCAAACTTCATTACTTGATTTGTAACCCAAAACATTGCTTCTAATACTCCTTCAAAAAATGAAAGGACAGGTTTTCCTTTTTCTCCGATTGCGGCAATCGCTAATCCGAAGAAAACTGAGAAGAAAATAGTTGGCAAAAGGTCACCAGCTGCTATTGAAGCAAACGCATTAGTTGGCACAATATGGACAATCGTCTCTGCCAAACCGCCATGTTCTACTTGTTTAGAAGACTCTTCATATTTTGATATATCAGATTTTTGTAAATGATTATCCTCGAGTCCTGCCCCAGGATTAAATATATGAGCCGAAAGAATTCCAACGACAATCGCAATCGTTGTTACAATTTCAAAATAAAGAATTGATTTCCCACCAAGTCTTCCTAGTTTCTTAATATCACCGACTCCAGCAATTGAAACGATTAATGCAGCAATCACGATTGGAACGACAATCATTTTAATTAAATGAATAAAAATGTCTCCAATAGGTGTTATAATCGCTACCACCGTTTCATTCCCATGAAAAATCGTTCCAACAATGACTCCTAGAATAAGTGCAATGATAATTTGCACAGCTAAACCAAATTTTTTCAATTGTTTTCCTCCTTTTTGAAAAGTATTATGTTTCTTTACATCTAAAACATGAAGTTAATCTATAATTTACAATTTACAATCCGCTCTACACAACTGAACAAAAACCTACAAAAAAAAACTTTTAATACTAAAAAAAATATAAAAATGATGAAATAATCTGGAAATAATCTAACATTTAGCTTTAAATATGTACGCTTACTTAACTTAATATTTACAAATTCCCAAAGAATCGAACTCGATTTTTCTGTTGATAAAATAATAAACTAAGATCCTTTTACACTTTATTATTTTGCGGAAGATTAATTAACATAAAAAATACGGCTGCCGACGTCGACAGCCTAAATATCCGAAACATTCAAGCAGTTTGATCTCTTTCAAGGAGTGATTCTCCTGAAGCATAATCATACCAAAATCGGTTAGCATCAACGACGGTAACCATCGTATCAAGCCTACAGTATTTTGTTAAATCGATCCAAGTTCTATATTTACAGCTTATGGATTAATCTGCTGCAGAAAATGTCACTCTATATTCTTATCTTACTCTAAGTGAAAAGCATGTTGTTTTCGAATGGCAAGCTTTTTATTTTAAGAAATTGTGTTTAATTTAGGCTTCTGCTTGTACACTTTTGAAAAAAATTAATATCTTATCATGAATTCATTTCCGGAGGTGAAAATATGTCATCAAGATGTGATAGAGACTTTTTTGATCCTGATTTTTTTGATTGTAATAATCGTAAGAAGCGTCGAAGTGATGTTCTAGGGGAAAGAGATTTTTTTGATAAAAAAGATGATCGACGAGATCCTTTCTTCAATAATCGTTGTTTCCAATGCGGTAGAAGTTTTATTCAAAGTTTTGAAGATGATCATAATCGTAAAGTATGGCGCAACGAAAGCAGTCCTTGTAGAGGAGGCTGCGGGTGCCAAAGACAACGTTCACGTAAAAAAAGATGCGGATGCAGCATTTTTTGGTAGTAAATAAATTTCTTTACGTAGTCCGTCGCTTCAATTAATGAAAGGAAGGAGGCTGTATCTGTAAATAGCCTCCTTCTTTTTATTTCTCTTACATATATTCGTAAGAAATTATAGAATACTTACAATTTGATATCTCCTCAATCTCCTTTAATTGTTCTAATTCTTCTGCATATAGTTTAAATAAAGCTTTATCCTTATGATCTAGAGATTGATTTACTTTATACGTTGCATAATTGATTTTTAAAAGCAGATCTGTCTTGGAACAAATAACTCCATCCAAATAAAGTTGATCAACTTCAAGGCTAAACATATAAAGCTGACGATCACGATTAATTACTACTGAGTAACACCAGCCAATGCCATCGATATATTTTTTCCCTTTTGAAAGAGTTAAAGTATCCCATTTGTTTAGCTGAATAACTAGAATATGCTCTGGATTCGTACAAGTGCATTCCATTTGATATTGATAATTGCTTAATAATATAAACTTTTGATTCATTTGAATCCTCCAATTGATATTTTTTATCTGTAGATTTTGAATTAAGGTATTTTCCATGTGTTCCTTTTTAAATGAGGTTATTATATGTGTTTTATAATAAATGAAAATGATTATCATTGTCAAATAAATCCGATCTCCTTAATACGTATAGAAAAAAAGTGACCTAAAGAGGCTCGCAGCCCCTTTAAGGTCACTTTTATATTTATATTCTGTTATTTGGTTAAGGGTAAGTTAACGATCCTTAGATGCTGCAATCTCTTTAAGTGATTTTTTGTGCAAATGAAAGTAATGAACAACAAACGTACATAGAAAAGATGCCAATATAATTCCGAAGAATATAAAATGATTTAATTCAAATCCTAAGACACTCATGAACATCTTAATCGCAATAATCGCAATTAATATAAACGCTGTGTTTTCAAGCTCTGGAACTTTATCAATCAAAATTAAGAAAAATCTAGCTACCGTTCTCATCATAATGATTCCAAGCATTCCACCGATAAGTAAAATCCAGACTTTTTCTGAAACTGCAAAGGAAGCCAAAATACTATCAACTGAGAAAGCGACATCCATTAATTCTACTGATAGGACCGTTGCCCAAAATAAACCAAAGGTACGAATAAACCAATTGTCTTTTTTCAATTCCTTCATTTCATCTTCATCCTCACCAAGCCAAAAATGCTTCACGACAAGCCAAATCAAATAGATAGCACCTAAAGCTTTAAGCCACCAAAATTTGATGAGGAACATTCCAATTCCGATAAATAGGAATCGAAAAAAAAAGGCTCCAAACAGCCCATATGTCAATGCTTTTTTTCTTTGATTTTGAGGAAGGTCCTTTACCATTACAGCTAATACAAGCGCATTGTCCGCTGATAATAAACCTTCTAAAATGATCAAAGTACCAATAAATCCCCATGATACAGGATCAGATAAAACTTCTATCCACATTTTCCAATCAAAAAAGGCAGCATAAGTTGATAAAATTTGTTGAAGAATATCCATATATTCGTCCTGGTCATATTAAAATATAACAATTCATAACAAAACATAAAATGACCAGTACTCACCTCCTTTAGTTATTTTTTTAATACCAGAAAATTTTGTTGAATCTCCAAATTAATTTTAAAGGTTTTATCCC